>JBOGWB010000104.1:0-2396 GCA_050693035.1 Actinomycetota bacterium | reverse complement strand
CGTCTCATGCCCCCGCGGCGTTACGCTCGCATCGGGACTCGACGCGATGGTCCAGGCAATCGAGAACTTCTCGTCCACGAAGGCGACGCCCGCATCGAGGGGCTTCGCACGCCAGGGGGTTGCCATGGTCGCTGACGCGCTGCCTCACGTCATTCGTCACCCCGACGATGTCGACCGGCGCGGGCAGATGCAGCTCGGCGCGTTCTTCTCGGGGGTCGGATTGATGAACGGCGGTGGCGGTATTGCCGGGGCATTGTCGTACCCGCTCGGCACGCATTTCAACATCCCGCACGGTCTGGCTCACGCGGTCTTCACGCCCGCTGTCATCCAGTGGAACGCCGCCAGAGGCTGCGATGTCTACGCGGACCTCTGCGATGCCTTACCTGGAGCCAACGACCGGTTGTCGAGGGCCGACAAGTCGGTCGACTTCGGACGCCGCGTCCGTGCGCTGTTCGAGGAGGTTGGCGGCCCGCTGACCCTACGCGCGCTCGGGCTCGATTGCGACGCGGCCCGGAGATTCCAGGACATCGTGGCTTCGCAGCCGCTGCTGCCCGCGTTTCAACAGAACCCCACGCCATTTACCCTGGACGACGTAGGGACGTTGATCGAAACGATGTAAGACATCCAATGGCTGGCTGCGAACGGCTCGCCGCTGTGAACCCGCGGCCCATCGATGAATTTCGCACCATGCCGAGACATCTGCAGGGAGGAAGTCTTGAAGGCAGAATTCGAAAGTGTTCTCGTGCCGGCGCAGGCGATCTTGAAAGAAGTCCTGGCGGTCATCGACCGGAGCGGCCTGGGAGTCGCCCTCGTCGCCAATGATCACAGGCAATTGATGGGCCTGGTTACGGACGGCGATTTGCGGAGAGCCATTCTGGAGGGCAGGGCCCTGGATACGCCTGTCCATACCATCATGAATACGGATCCCGTCACCGCCAGGGCAGGAACGTCGCGCCAGAACGTTCTGGCCATGATGGACTACGTCATCCGGCACATACCTGTGCTGGACGAATCGAGGAGAGTCTGCGATCTCGTCTGCTTCAACGAGCTGTCCAGGAACATTCCGTTCGCGGTTCCCAACCTCGGCGAAGAAGAGGAATGCGAAGTGGTTGACGCGTTTCGGTCGACCTGGCTGTCGATGGGACCCCGTGTAAGGGCCTTCGAAGAGCAGGTCGCATCGTACCTCGGCACGAAACACGCCATTGCGGTCAACAGCGGCACCGCGGCCCTCGACGTCGCCCTGAAAGTCCTGGGAATCCGTCCCGGCGATGAAGTCATCATTCCGGCATTCACCTACATCGCTACGGCGAATGCGGTGTTGTACCAGCATGCGGTTCCCGTTTTTGCCGATATCGATCCGCGCACATTCAACATCGACCCCAACGAGGTGGTCGAACGAATCACGGCAAAGACGAAGTGCCTCATCTCGATCGATTATGGAGGCCACTCGGCCGATTACGACGCGCTCCGCCGGATCACTGAAGAGCACGGCATATATCTCCTGCAGGACGGCGCGCACTCCATCGGCGCCGATTACAAGGGACAAAAGCTCTGTACGCTTGGAGCCATCAACACGATTAGCTTCCACGCCGCCAAAGTCGTCACCTCTATAGAGGGAGGCATGATCATCACAGACGATGACGACTTTGCCAGCGCCGCAAGAATCATCCGCAATCAGGGTGAAGACCCTGCGAAGAAGTACCATCACGTGCTGCTCGGCCATAACTACCGGATGACCGATCTCCATGCTGCGATCGGGCTGAGGCAGTTCGCCAGGCTGTCGGATCTGTTGAAGAAGAGGAAAGAGGTGGCCGATTACTACACCAGGCAATTGAACGAGCTTCGTGGTGCGGTGACGATTCCGCATGTCGAACCAGAGATTACGCACGCCTGGTTTTTCTATCCGATCCTGGTCAACAACCGGGACGAGGTCGTTCACTACCTGAAATCGAAGGGGATCGACACCCGAATCGCCTGGCCGCTGCCCGTGAACAAGCAGCCCGTCTATGCCCCGACGCATGGCCATCTTCACTATCCGGTGACCGAAGCGGTCAGCTCACGAATACTGAATCTGCCGATCTATCCGGAGATGACGGATCGTGACCTGGATTACGTCATAATCCATCTCAAGGATGCGATTGCACAGACCGCAGGAATCAGGGCATGACGGAAGAACGGGCGTGGCGCGACAAGCAGGTCGTCGTCACGGGCGGCGCCGGCTTCATCGGCAGTCACTTGTGTGAACGCCTGGTCACGTATGGCGCTCGCGTCACGGTCATCGATGATTTCTCGCAGGGCCGCGCAAGCAATCTGGAGGCTGTGGACCAGCGCATCCGTATCGTCAGACATCGGCTCGGCGACGGCGTCGATCTCCCGTCCGAGTGCATGATCGGGGA
>JBOGWB010000103.1:0-33526 GCA_050693035.1 Actinomycetota bacterium | reverse complement strand
GGTGAGGACCCCGAGGGTGAGGACCCCGAGGGTGAGGACCCCGAGGGTGAGGACCCCGAGGGTGAGGACCCCGAGGGTGAGGACCCCGAGGGTGAGGACCCCGAGGAGTGCGAGCCCGGCGAGGGCGAGGACGAGGAGGCCCCCGAGGGCGAGGACGAGGAGGCCCCCGAGGGCACCGTGCTCGACCCCGAGTCCCGTGAGGCCGAGTGCAGCGAGGCTGCCGGCCTGGTGGACGAGGAGGGCAACGGCCAGACCGTCGAGGACGTCTACGGCGACCTCGATGCCCCCTACGGACAGACGCACTCCATGGAGGTCCTCCTGGCGAACTGCATGAAGAACCCCCAGGCTCCAGGTCTCCTGAGGGCCTTGGAGGTCCACCAGAGAAACCTGGAGCGGTGGGAAGCCAGGGCCGAGATGCGCGCCGAGCGCGACGCCGCCAAGGCCGAGCGGAAGGCCGCCCGCGACGCCGCCAAGGCCGAGCGGAAGGCCGCCAGAGCCGCGGCCAAGGCCGCGCGGGGCCACGGCGGAGGTCACGGCGGAGGTCACGGCGGAGGTCCACCCCCCTGGGCGGGCCCGGGCCACTAGCTCCGGAACGTTCGCTTCACAGAGCGCCCCCTCGGGGGCGCTCTGCTTTTGTGCCCTCATCGGCTCCCCCGACGGGGGCTCTGTTTCACCAAACGTTGACAATAGGATAGTCAGGGTTTATCTTTGAGAGCGTATAAGGAACTTGTCGCTCTCAGATGCGTCTGAGACGCGCTCCACATCTACCAGGAGGTTTTGAATGGCTCGAGCGGTCGGAATCGACCTGGGGACCACCAACTCTGTGGTTGGGGTCCTCGAGGCTGGGGAGCCCATCGTCGTCCCGAACGCCGAGGGCTCACGCATCACCCCATCCATCGTGGCCTTCTCGAAGACGGGGGAGATCCTCGTCGGCGAGGTGGCCAAGCGGCAGGCGATCACGAACCCGGACCGGACGGTTCGGTCAGTGAAGCGCCTCATGGGGCGGAAGGAAGCCGCCATCGAGGTGGACGGGAAGAACTGGACCCCCCAGGAGATCTCCGCCCAGATCCTCATGAAGCTCAAGCGGGATGCCGAGGCCTATCTCGGCGACTCGGTCACGCAAGCCGTGGTCACGGTTCCCGCCTACTTCGACGACGCCCAGCGGCAGGCGACCAAGGAGGCGGGGAAGATCGCCGGGCTCGATGTCCTGCGGATCATCAACGAGCCCACGTCGGCCGCCCTGGCCTACGGCCTGGACAAGGAGAACGACCAGACCATCCTGGTCTTCGACCTGGGAGGCGGCACCTTCGACGTGTCCCTGCTCGAGATCGGGGAGGGCGTGTTCGAGGTCAAGTCCACGGCCGGCAACACACAGCTCGGCGGCGACGACTGGGACCAGCGAGTGATCGACTGGATGGTGAAGGAGTTCAAGAACGCCCACGGCGTGGACCTGTCGAAGGATCGCATGGCCCTCCAGCGGCTGAAGGAAGCGGCCGAGAAGGCCAAGATCGAGCTCTCCTCCGTGAGCGAGACCAGCATCAACCTCCCCTTCGTCACGGCGACGAGCGAAGGGCCTCTGCACCTCGAGATGAAGCTCACCCGGGCCGAGTTCGAGCGGATGACCGAGGACCTGGTGGACGCGTGCAAGGGCCCCTTCCAGCAAGCGGTCAAGGACTGGGGCAAGGAGCTCAAGGACATCGATCACGTGATCCTGGTCGGCGGGGCCACCCGCATGCCGATGATTCAGAACCTCATCCGGGAGCTCACCGGGGGCAAGGAGCCGCACAAGGGAGTGAACCCCGACGAGGTGGTGGCAGTGGGGGCGGCCATCCAGGCGGGTGTGCTCAAGGGCGAGGTCAAGGACATCCTCCTGCTCGACGTCACCCCGCTCTCGCTCGGCATCGAGACCAAGGGCCGGATCTTCACGAAGCTCATCGAGAGAAACACCACCATCCCGACCCGAAAGAGCGAGGTGTTCACCACGGCCGAAGACAGCCAGACGCAGGTCGAGGTGCACGTGATGCAGGGCGAGGGCGAGATGGTGTCCTCTCCCGGCGTGCGGAGCCTCGGCCGGTTCCTGCTCATGGGGATCCCCCCGGCGCCCCGAGGGATGCCGCAGATCGAAGTGACCTTCGACATCGACGCCAACGGCATCGTGAACGTCTCCGCGAAGGACACCGCAACCGGCAAGGAACAGGCCATGACCATCACCGGTGGGACGGCGCTCCGGAGGGCCGAAATCGACCGGATGGTGAAGGAGGCCGAGCAGTCGGCAGAGGAGGACCGGCGTCGCCGCGAGGCAGCAGAGGCTCGCAATGACGCCGACAACCTGGCCTATCAGGCCGACAAGACCTTGAAGGAGCTTGGTGACAAGGTCGCGGCGGGCGACCGGGAGGCCGTGGAGAAGGCGGTGGCCGAGGTCAGGGAAGCCCTCAAGGGTGAGGACGTCGACGCGATCCGGGCCAAGACGGAGGAGCTGCTCCAGGCGCTTCAGCGAGTGGGCCAGGCCGTGTACGAGCAGGCCCAGCAGCAGCAGCAGGCTGCGGCGGGCGGCGACGGATCCGGATCCGGCCCGGCCGCCGATGAGGACGTGGTTGAGGGCGAGGTCGTGGAGGAGGAAGGGCAGTCGTGAGCCCTGGCGACAAGACGCGCCCCACCCGGGGCGAGCATCGGAACGGAGATCCGCCGACGGCTGAGCCGCCGGAGGAGGCCATCCCGCACGACCCAGACGACGCCCCGGGTGCGAACCAGGGGGACCCGACCGCCGGAGCGGGCGATGAACTGGCCGCGGCAAGGGCGGAAGCGGCCGAGTACCTCCAGCACCTCCAGAGGCTCCAGGCGGAGTTCGAGAACTATCGCAAGCGGATGCTCCGGGAGCAGACCCGGGCGGTGGAGTTCGCCTCCGAGCCCATCATGTCGCGGCTCCTCGAGGTGCTGGATGAGTTCGAGCTGGCCCTGGTGGCAGCGGAGCAACGGCCAGACTTCGACAAGTTCCTCCGCGGCGTGGAGATCGTCTACGCGAAGCTGCTCGACATCCTCCGGGCCGAAGGCCTCGAACGGATCGACGCGACCGGCCGGCCCTTCGACCCCACCGAGCACGAGGCGTTGTTCGAGGCCGAAGGAGGGGAGGGAGAGCCCTACGTCTCTGACGTGTTGCGGTCGGGCTACCGACTGAAGGGCCGGGTCATCCGGCCCGCCGGCGTGAAAGTGGCCCGGCGGTGAGGTCTTCCCCACCGACAGCGGAGGGCGCCTGAGCCCATGAGCGTCAATCGTGACTGGTTGGAGAAGGACTACTACGCCGTTCTGGGGATTCCGAAGAACGCCTCCCAGCAGGAGATCCGGAAGGCGTACCGTCGCCTGGCCCAGAGGTTCCATCCCGACGCGAGCCCCGGCGACCGGTCTGCCGAGGAACGATTCAAGGAGGTCTCTGCTGCCTACGACGTCCTCGGCGACGAGAAGAAGCGAACGGAATACGACCGGGTCCGCGAGATGGCCGGTGCGGGATTCGGGCCGGGTTTCGGCGGACCGGGCGGCGCCCGGGTCCGGTTCGAGGACTTCGGGTTCGAGGAATCCTTCGGGGACCTGTTCAACCTGTTCGGCGGGGGGGCCGGCGGCCCGGCCGGAGCCCGGGCCCGCAGCCGGACGGCTCGCCGAAGGGGAGCCGACCTCGAGACCAACGTCCGCATCACCTTCGAAGAGGCCGCGAAGGGCGCCACCGTCTCCGTGCGGGTGGCGGGAGCGGCCCGGTGCGAGACCTGCGGCGGCACCGGGGCTTCGCCGGGCACCCCCGTCACCACCTGTCCTGAGTGTTCCGGGACCGGGGCCGTCGCAGTGGACCAGGGCCCGTTCTCGCTGACCCGCACGTGTGGCATCTGCGGCGGGTCGGGGCGCCTGATCGAGGCTCCGTGCCAGACCTGTGGCGGCAGCGGCCGGACCCGGTCGAGCCGCTCTCTCAAGGTGAAGATCCCTCCCGGGATCGAGGACGGCGCTCGCATCCGCGTGTCGGCTCGCGGTGAGCCCGGCCCGCCCGGGGGCGAGCCGGGGGACCTCTTCGTCGTGGTGCACGTGGCACCGCACCGATTCTTCGGCCGGCAGGGCTCGAACCTCACGCTGAGCGTGCCGCTCACCTTCCCCGAGGCGGCTCTGGGGACGGACGTCAAGGTGCCCACGTTGAACGGAACGGTGACGCTGCGGGTCCCTCCGGGAACCGACAGCGGCAAGACGTTCCGTCTTCGGAGCCACGGCGTCTCGAAGCCGGGCGGCGACCGAGGCGACCTCCTGGTGACGGTGACGGTCGAAGTGCCAAAGCGGTTGTCGAAGCAGGAGCGAGAGCTCCTCGAGCAGTTCCGGGAGGCTCACACCGAGAGCCCTCGGCCCGCATGGGGAAACGACACCTAGCGAGGAGAGAGGAATGGCGAGCCCGAGAAAGAGAAGGGATGACCGGGGGGTGTACATCATCAGCGTTGCGGCCGAGCTCGCCGGCGTCCATCCTCAGACGCTCCGCATCTACGAGCGGAAGGGACTGCTGCACCCCGCCCGGACGGCTGGGAACACGCGCCGGTACTCGGAGCGAGACATCCAGCGGCTGCGAACCATCCAGCGCTTGACGCAGCGCGGGGTCAACCTGGCAGGCGTGAAGTTGGTCATCGAGCTCCAGGCCGAGCTGGAGCGGGTTCGCCGGCAGATGGACGATGTGGAACGGGAGGCCGAGCGAGCCCGCCGCCGGTTGCGCGAGGAGGCCGAGCGGATGCGACAGCGGTATCGTGGCGACCTCGTCCCGCTCTCCAGCATCAGGCCGCTGCCGTGGGAGGGAACCGCCGGCGGTCCCGGCGCCGGCCCGCTGACGAGGTGAGCATGGACATCAACAGACTGACCCTCAAATCGAGAGAAGCCCTCGCCGAGGCGGAACGGCAGGCCCGGGCCCGGAGCCACCAGCAGGTCGAGCCGGAGCATCTCCTCCACGCGCTCCTCTCCGACCCCGACGGCGTGGTCTTCCCGCTCCTGCATTCGCTGGGAGTCTCCCCCCGGAGTCTGCGGGACCAGCTGGAGGAACGACTGGAGCGGATCCCCAAAGTGTTCGGAGGGAGTGAGGATGTCTTCCTCGCTCCCGCTGCCAAGCATGTCCTGGAGCGGGCCGCCAGCGAGGCCGAGTCGCTGACGGACGAGTACATCTCCACCGAGCACCTCCTCCTGGCGATGCTGGAGGGCGGAGCGGATATCCCGCGGATGCTCCAGGACGCCGGCCTCACGCGAGACCGCGTGTTGTCATCGCTGGCCGACGTCCGAGGCCGCCAGCGGGTCACGGACGAGACTCCGGAGGACAAGTACCAGGCCCTGGAACGATACGGGCGTGACCTCACCGACCTGGCCCGAAAGGGTCGGCTCGACCCGGTGATCGGCAGGGACCACGAGATCCGCCGGGTCATCCAGGTGCTGTCCCGCAGGACGAAGAACAACCCCGTGTTGATCGGGGAGCCGGGCGTGGGCAAGACGGCAATCGTCGAAGGGCTGGCGCAGAGGATCGTCGCTGGCGACATCCCCGAGGGGCTGAAAGGCAAGCGCATCGTGGCCCTCGACATCGGGGCCCTCGTGGCGGGATCGAAGTACCGCGGAGAGTTCGAGGAACGGTTCAAGGCGGTCCTCAAGGAGATCTCCGAGTCGGATGGGGAGATCGTGACGTTCATCGACGAGCTGCACACCGTGGTGGGCGCGGGAGCGGCCGAAGGGGCAGTGGGCGGCGGCGACCTCATCAAGCCCATGCTGGCCAGGGGGGAGCTGCGCGCCATCGGCGCCACCACTCTGGACGAGTACCGCCAGCACGTCGAGAAAGATCCGGCGCTGGAGCGCCGGTTCCAGCCGGTGTTCGTGGCCCCTCCGTCGGTCGAGCACACGATCGCCATCCTGCGGGGCCTCAAGGAGCGCTACGAAGTCCACCACGGTGTCCGGATCAAGGACGACGCGCTGGTGGCCGCGGCGCTCCTGTCGGACAGGTACATCAGCGGCCGGTTCCTTCCGGACAAGGCCATCGATCTGATCGACGAGTCGGGGAGCAGGCTGCGGATCGAGATCGACTCGATGCCCACGGAGATCGACGAGATCGACCGGCGAGTCAAGCAGCTCGAGATCGAGCGCGCCGCGCTGAAGAAGGAGACGGATCCCTCCTCGCTGGAGCGGTTGGAGAAGCTGGAGCGGGAGCTCGCGGACCTGAACGAGCTGCTCTCGGGGATGAAGGCGCACTGGGAGGAAGAGAAGGCCCACATCACGCGGATCAGAGCGCTCAAGTCGGAGATCGAGGAGGCCCGGCAGGAAGCCGAGCGGGCCGAGCGCGACGGCAACCTCGAGCGTGCCGCCGAGCTCCGCTATGGGCGCTTGGTCGAGCTGGAGCGGGAGCTCGAGGCGGAGAACAAGAATCTCGAGGAGGCCCAGTCCCAGCGCAAGATGCTCAAGGAGGAGGTCGACGAGGAAGACGTGGCCGAGGTCGTCTCGACCTGGACGGGGATCCCGGTATCCCGCCTGATGGAAGGGGAGACGGGCAAGCTGATGCGGATGGAGGAGGCGATCCACGAGCGGGTCGTGGGCCAGGACGAGGCGGTCGCCGCGGTGGCCAGCGCCATCCGCCGGGCCCGCGCCGGCCTCTCCGACCCCGACCGTCCCATCGGGTCGTTCATCTTCCTCGGGCCCACGGGAGTCGGGAAGACCGAACTGGCTCGGGCCCTCGCCGAGTTCCTGTTCGACGACGAGCGGGCCATGGTCCGCATCGATATGAGCGAGTATCAGGAGCGCCACGCCGTGGCCCGGCTCATCGGAGCACCCCCAGGATACGTGGGCTACGAGGAAGGCGGTCAGCTGACCGAGGCCATCCGCCGCCGACCGTACTCCGTGATCCTCCTCGACGAGATCGAGAAGGCACATCAGGACGCCTTCAACATCCTCCTTCAGGTCCTGGACGAGGGACGACTAACCGACGGTCAAGGAAGGACCGTGGACTTCAAGAACGCGGTGGTCATCATGACCTCGAACTTGGGGAGCCGGTGGTTCTTCGAGGAACGCTTGTCTCCCGAGGAACGGCGACAGCGCGTGGTCGAGGAGGTCTACCAGACGTTCCGGCCTGAGTTCTTGAACCGCGTGGACGAGACCATCATCTTCGACCCGCTGGGCAAGGACGAGATCGCGTCCATCGTGGATATCCAGGTCCGTGAGCTCCAGGATCGGCTGGCGGCCAAACGGCTCGGGCTGCGCCTCAGCGCCGCCGCTCGGGAATACCTCGCCGAGAAGGGCTATGACCCGAGCTTCGGGGCCCGTCCCCTCAAGCGTCTCATCCAGCGGGAAGTCGCCGACGTGCTGGCCCAGAGCCTTCTGGCCGGGGACCTCGTCGCGGGAAGCGTGATCGAGATCGACCGCGACGGGGAGGGGCTGGTGTTCCGGCCCGGGGAGGCCGTGCCGGCGAGGTAGGTCGACGGCTCTCGGCCACCTCACGGTGCGAGCCTTGAGGTCGACCACGAGGCCGCCGATAGTCCCAGCGTGGAATTGCTCTTCCAGGCTGTCGTCTTCGTGGGACTGCTTATCGGGGCGGGCTTGTCGCTGTACCTGCGGGCCCAGCGGCGGCTCGACTTCGTGACGTTCGCCGCGAATCTCGGATTCCGATACTCGCGGTCGGATCCCTTCGGGTTGCCGAGCCTTCCTTTCAGGCTGTTCACGAGGGGGGTCGGGCGTCGTGCGGACAACGTGGCCTGGGGATCCTGGCAGGGCACCCCCATCACGGTGTTCGACTTCGCCTACTACGAGGAGGTCAGGAACCCCACGAATTGGTGGTGGAAGCACCGCGTCTCCCGCCGGTTCAGCTGTGCGATGGTGGAGGTCGCCGACGCCGCCTTCCCGCGGCTGCGAGTCTTCCCCGAAGGGTTCTTGAGCCGCCTCGCCGACCACGTCGGCTTCTCGGATATCGAGATGGAGTCGGAAGAGTTCAACCGGCGCTACCAGGTGCTTGCCTCCGAGCGCAGGTTCGCCTACGAGCTGATCGACGCCAGGATGGTCCGCTGGTTCCTGGCGCTGGAGCGCCCGGTCTCGTTCGAGGTCGTCGGAAAGTGGATCCTGGCCTACCATGAGCGAGTTCGACCGAGGCGCCTGCTACCTTTGATAGGCTCCGTGGCGGGGTTCCGGGAGCGCCTCCCGCGGGTGGCCCTCAGCCTCTACGGGATCGGTGGGAAGGAGGAGCGTGAGTCCTGAACTGGTGATCCTGATCGCATTCTTGGCCCTCCTCGTCCTCGTGGCGTTGTGGGTGATGGTCTCGTACAACCGGTTCGTCTCGCAGCGAAACCTGATCCGCGACGCCTTCGCCAACATCGACACGGAGCTCCGCCGACGTTACGACCTGATCCCGAACCTGGTCGAGACCGTGAGGGGCTACGCCTCGCACGAGCGAGAGACGTTCGAGAACGTCACTCGGGCCCGGGCCGCCGCCGCCGCGGCCACCGGCTCCCCCGCCGAGCAGGCCGCTGCCGAAGGGCCGCTGGTGGCCGCCCTTCGTCAGCTGTTCGCCGTGGCCGAGAACTACCCACAGCTGCGGGCGAACGAGAACTTCTTGTCGCTCCAGCAGGAGCTGGGCAACACGGAGGACCGGATCCAGGCTTCCCGGCGGTTCTACAACGCGAACGTGCGGGACTACAACAACCGGGTCCAGTCGGTCCCGTCGAACCTCGTCGCCTCGGTCTTCAACTTCGAGGAAGAGGAGTTCTTCGAGGTCGAGCCGGCGATGCGGGAACAGGTGGAGGAGGCTCCCCGGGTGGACTTCACACCTCCGCCGACTGGCGGATCCGCCTCGTGAGGACCGTCCACACCAGCGCGTAGAGGATCGACACCCCGGCGAGACCGTACATGACCGCTCGCGGCCCCACGTGGTCGGCAGCCCAGCCCGAGATGAAGATCGACACCGCCAGGGTGAGGGTCACGAGCCCGTAGTCGAAGGAGAACACGCGGCCGCGAATGAAGTCGGGCACCACGGTCTGCAGGCCGTACGTGGAGAGCGTCCACTGCGCACCACCGCCCAGGTGGGCCAGCATGGCGAGGGTGGCGGCCACCAGCAGGCTTCCGGACAGGGGGAAGAGGCCGTAGAACACCCCGTAGGTCACCATGGCCAGGCTGCATCCGAGCAGCACCCCCGGGAGGTCCCGGGTGAACCGCCGGGCGATGAACGGGCCGATCAAGGCCCCGATCCCACGGAACGCGAATAGGATGCCGGTCCCTCGGTCGCCGGCGCGGAAGACCTCCAGAGCGAACACCGGCAGGAGCCCAATCACCCCCGCCCCCAGGCCGAACCCGCCCTTGACCGTGAGAAGGGCCAGCACGCGGTGATCCCGTCGTGCGTAGCGGAACGTCTCGGCCAACGCATCGAGCATCCCGGCGTGCTCGCGGTCGACGCGAGCCTCGGCGAAGGGTCGGCGGATGCCCACCAGGAGGCCCGCCGAGAGCCCGAATGACATGGCATCGCCGACGAACGCCGCGTCCCGTCCGAGCGTGGCTGCGACCAACCCGCCGAGGGCCCCTCCGACGGCGAGCATCATTCCCCACGCCGACCCCACCAGGGCGTTGGCGACGGGAAGGTCCTTCCGGTCGACCAGGTTCGGAACAGAAGCCGACGAGGCGGGCTCGAACACTGCCCCCAGGGCGGAGATCCCGCCGACGAGTGCAAGCGCCAGCCAGACTTCACCGGGGCTGTCGACGAACAGCAGGCCGAGGGCCAGGACGGCCCGGGTCACGTCGGCGATCACCATCAACCGCTGGCGGTTGGCGCGGTCGGCGAGATAGCCCCCCAGTGGAGTGAACAGGGCGAACCCCAGGAGCTGGATGGACAGGGCGAGCGCCGTGATGGCTGCCGACCCGGTCAGGTCGAACACCAGGCCGACCAGGGCAACGGTGGCGAACCAATCGCCTCCAAAGGAGACGAGCTGGGCGAAGTAGAGCCGTCGGAAGTCTCGGTTCCGTCCCAGCAGCGACAGGGCGAGCCGGAAGCCCCCCTGCGCCCCCCGGCCTTCGTCCACGGCTGCCGAGGGTAGCAGGCCCGATGGAGCCTCCGGGGCGAGCCACGGAGGATTGCATCCGTCCGTGGCCCTCCGGGTAGGCTAGGAAGACAGCGAAAGGGGGACCGCCGTGCTCGAGCGACTCACCTGGATCAAGCAGTCGACCTACCGGTGGGCGGGCGATGGCCTCACCGTCTACGTCGACTCATGGGGGGCCGGCCGGGACGCGCAACCCGCCGATGTCGTGTTCATCACCCACGCCCACTACGACCACTTCGATCCGGACGACATCGCAACGATCCGAACGAAGGACACCGTCTTCATGGCGCCGAGGGATGTGGCCCGAGAGCTGACCGGTGAGGTGACGGCCATCGCGCCTGGAGACAGCATCGACGTGAAGGGGATCAAGGGACAGGCGGTTCCCGCCTACAACATCGCGGAGCACCGGGTCGACAACCATCCCCAGGCGAACGGGTGGGTGGGATACGTCCTGGAGCTCGGAGGAAGCACGTATTACTTCTCCGGAGATACCGACGCGCTGCCGGAGCTGGAAGACGTCCGGACGGACGTGGCCTTCGTGTGCGTGGGTGGGGACCCCTTCGTCATGGAGCCCGGCGAGGCCGCCGGGCTGGTGAAGGCGATGGAACCCCAGCTCGCCGTACCCAACCACTACGGCTGGGCCGTCGGGACTCCGGCCAACGCCGAGGAGTTCCAGCGACAGGCCGAGCCGGTCAAAGTGGAGATCCTGTCTCCCGTGGTTCCTTTCGACAAGACCTAGCAAGGAGCGGAGCGACGAAGCGGGCCTGGAATCGAAGGAGCGCCGCCTATCTGGTAGGCGCCGGCCTCTTGGTGGGAGGCGTCGTGGGCGCCACGTCGGCCGCCACGGGCGTGCTGATGTGCCGATTCGACACCGTGGGGGCGTGCCACGCTCTGGTGCGAACGCTCGCGGTCCGGGTCGGGCTCGTGGCCGGGGCGATGGCCGTGCTGATGTTCGTCCTGGTAGCCGGACTCATGAAGATGATGCTCGACGACGAGGAACGACGCGAAGGGCCGGAGGAGGCCGCCTCGGTCTGGGGCGAGCCCTGGTAGCGGGAGGAGGAGGCATGCCGCTCGGTTACGAGGGGGAGCTCTACATCCTGGCGTTCGACCACCGTGGTTCGTTCCAGAAGAAGCTGATGGGGATCGAGGGGAGCCCCAGCGCCGCGGAGGCGGAGCGGATCACGGACGCCAAACAGGTGATCTTCGAGGGGTTCCTCCGGGCCCTCGAGGAGGGCGCTCCGCGCGACGCCGCCGGGATCCTCGTCGACGAGCAGTACGGCGAAGGGGTAGCGCGCCGGGCCCGGAACGAGGGGCTGATCCTCGCCATGCCGGTGGAGAAGAGCGGGCAGGACGAGTTCGACTTCGAGTACGGGGAGGAGTTCGGGAAGCACATCGAGGAATTCGATCCGGGTTTCACGAAGGTGCTCGTCCGCTTCAACGCCCACGGAGATACCGAGATGAACGCCCGCCAGCTCATCCGCCTTCGGGAGCTGTCCGAGTGGTTGCACGAGCGCGACCGAAAGTTCCTGTTCGAGCTCCTGGTGCCGGCCGAGCCGGAGCAGCTCGAGAAGGTTGGGGGGGACGAGGAACGCTACGACCGGGAGGTGCGCCCCGCGCTGATGCTCGAGGCCATCGAGAGCCTGCAGGCGGGCGGGGTCGAGCCGGACGTGTGGAAGATCGAGGGGCTCGACGCTCGGGAGGACTGCCTGCGGATCTCGGCCTTGGTCCGCTCGAACAGCCGTGACCGAATCGCCTGCGTCGTATTGGGGCGGGGCGCCGACGAGAGCGCCGTGGACCACTGGCTGAAGCAGGGCGCCGGTGTGCCCGGCTACGTGGGCTTCGCCATCGGCAGGACGATCTGGTGGGACCCCCTGAAGGGATATCTCGACGGATCCGTGTCGAGGGACGCCGCCGCCGGCCGCATCTCCCAGAAGTACCGGCGGTTCATCGAGGTGTACCGGGCGGGCTGAGAGGACCCGTTGCCGTCCCCGCCGGTTCGCCGTCTCGAGCGCGTTTGACGCGTCGAGCCGTGTCCTGCGTAGAATCGCGCCCGCGATACGACCGGCAAGGAGGAGGATTACATGGCGGTCATCAAGACCATCGACCTCGTTGGGGTATCCGGCGAGTCGTGGCGCGACGCTGCTGTCCAGGCGCTCGCTGAGGCGTCCAAGACGCTGCGAGGGATCGAGGGGATGGAGGTCCTGGAGACCTCCGCCGTCGTCGAGGGCAGCGAGATCAAGGAGTACCAGACGCACGTCCGGATCAAGTTCCGGATCGAGCGATAGCTCCGGGGGGTCGCCCGGAGCCCGGCGCGGCTACTCACCCGCGGCCATGGCTAGAATCGGGCCGTGCCGGTCACCATCCTCGTTGGGACGCAGTGGGGAGACGAGGGCAAGGGTAAGGCCACCGACCTCCTGGCCGACCGGACCGACTTCGTGGTCCGCTACCAGGGCGGCAGCAACGCCGGCCACACAGTCCGGGTCGGGGACGAGACCTTCAAGCTCCACCTGATCCCCTCGGGCATCCTGTTCCCGCACGTCACGCCGATGATCGCCGACGGCGTGGTCGTGGATCCCCGGACCCTGCTCGAGGAGATGGACGCCCTGAGCGAACGAGGGGTCGACTGCTCCCGGCTCCTGGTCTCCGCCAACGCTCACCTGGTGATGCCCTACCACCAGGAGCTCGACAGGGTCACCGAACGGTACCTCGGGCGACTCCAGCTGGGTACGACCAGGCGGGGTATCGGCCCGGCGTACGCGGACAAGGCCGCCCGGATCGGGCTTCGCGTCCAGGACCTCACGGACGAGAAGATCTTCCGACAGAAGCTCGAGGTGGCGCTCAAGGAGAAGAACGCCGTCCTGACCAGGGTCTACAATCGGCTGCCGCTCGAGTTGGAGCAGGTCGTGGGGGACTACCTGCGGTACGGAGAGCGGCTCGGTCCTCACGTCGCCGACACCTCCCAGCTTCTCTTTCGGGCGCTCAGGGAGGGGAAGCGCGTGCTGCTCGAGGGGGCCCAGGGGACTCTGCTGGACCTGGACCACGGGACGTATCCCTTCGTCACCTCATCGAACCCGGTGGCGGGCGGCGCCCTGGTCGGAGCGGGGCTTGGTCCCAAGGAAGTCGACAGGGTGACCGGGGTGACCAAGGCCTACGTGACCCGGGTCGGGTCCGGACCGTTCCCCACCGAGGACGGGGGCGAGGTGGGTGAACGGATCCGTCAGCGCGGCCAGGAGTTCGGCACCACCACGGGACGGCCCAGGCGGTGCGGATGGTTCGACGCGGTGCTCCTGAGGTACGCGGCGCGAATCAACGGCCTCACGGAGATCTTCCTCACCAAGCTCGACGTTCTCTCGGGACTGGACCGACTGAAGGTGTGCGTTGCGTACCGCGACGGCGACGACCGGTACGAGGACTTCCCACCGCACCAGAGCATCTTCCATCGAGCCGCCCCGGTCTACGAGGAACTCGACGGCTGGGAGGACGACCTGGCCGGTGCGCGCTCCGTGGAGGACCTCCCCGGAGCGGCTCGGAAGTACATCGGCCTCATCGAGGATCTCGGCGCCGTGCCGGTGGGGACGATCTCCGTGGGCCCGTCGCGAGAGCAAACCGTGGCGGCGGGCTCGGGATGAGGATCCTGGTGGTGGGACAGGGGGCCCGGGAGCATGTCCTGGCATGGAAGCTCTCACAGAACCCGTCCGTGGAGCGGTTGCTGGCCGCGCCGGGGAACGCGGGGGTCGAGGAGCTCGCCACGTGTCTGCGGATCGTTCCGAGCGACATCCCCGGGCTCGTGGAGCTCGTGGAGCGAGAGGCGGTCGACTTCACCGTGGTCGGACCGGAGGCTCCGCTCGTGGCGGGGCTGGTCGATGAGCTGGAGTCGCGCGGCTACTGGGCGTTCGGCCCGACTCGAGATGGCGCCCGCGTCGAGGGCTCCAAGGTGTGGGCCCGGCGGTTGTGCGAGAAGCACGGGATCCCGGGGCCGCGGGCCCGGTCCTTCCAGGACCCGAAGGAAGCCGCCGCCTATCTGGAGGAGCTCGATCCTCCTTACGTGGTGAAGGTGGACGGTCTCGCCGGGGGGAAGGGGGTCACCGTCGCGGAGACCCGAGAGGAGGCTCGCAGAGCCCTGAAGGAGGCCCTCGTGGACGGAGTGTTCGGTGAGGCCGGTGCCACGGTACTGGTCGAGGAACACGTCGAGGGACGGGAGATCTCCGCTCTGGCGCTCACCGACGGCCGGGCCGTCATCCCCCTCATGCTGGCCCAGGACTTCAAGCGCGCTCTCGACGGCGACCGGGGTCCGAACACCGGGGGCATGGGCGCCTACTCCCCGGTTCCGTGGGTCGACGCGGAGACCCAGTCCCGCATCGTGGAGGAGGTCCTCATGGCCACGGTCCGGGCCCTCGAGGAGGAGGGGGTCAGGTATCGCGGGGTTCTGTACGCCGGCCTCATGCTCACCGGAGAGGGACCGAAGGTCCTCGAGTTCAACTGCCGGTTCGGCGACCCGGAGGCCCAGGCGGTCCTGCCCCGCCTGCTCTCCGACCTCGGGGAATCCATGCTGGCCTGCATGGAGGGGAACCTCGGCGTGTACCGGCTTCGGTGGACCGCACAGACGTGCGTGACCGTCGTCCTGGCCTCGAAGGGATATCCCGCTCCGTACCCGACCGAACTCGAGGTCGGAGGGCTGGACGACGTCCGTGAGATGGAGGACGTCCTGATCTTTCACGGGGGGACCGCCCGTCGAGACGGTAAAGTGGTCACCGCAGGAGGGAGAGTCCTCTCGGTGACGGCTCTGGGGAAGGATCTGGCCGAGGCGAGGTCGCGCGCGTACGAGGCGTGCTCGCGCATCTCCTTCGAGGGGATGCACTACCGGACCGACATCGCCCTGGAGGCCGCGGGTGGCTAACCAGGTTCCGTTGGTGGGCATCCTGGTCGGCTCGGCCTCGGACCTGCCCGTTCTCCAGCAGGCCGCGGCGATCCTGGAGCGCTTCGGCATCCCGCACGAGCTGCACGTCATGTCTGCCCACCGCAACCCCGACGCCGTGGACGAGTACGCGCGCACGGCGGAGGAGCGCGGGCTGGTGGTCATCATCTGCGGGGCGGGCCGGGCGGCCCACCTGGCGGGGGCGGTCTCGGCACGCACGGTCCTCCCCGTGATCGGCGTCCCCGTGGGTACCGATCACCTGGGGGGCGCGGATGCCCTGTACTCCACGGTCCAGATGCCCAGGGGGGTGCCGGTGGCGACCGTGGGGATCGATGCCGCGGTCAACGCCGCTCTCCTGGCCGCCCAGATCCTCGCGGTACGCGACCCGGAGATCCGTAAGCGCCTGCACGAGTTCAAGGAGTCCCTGGACGAGGGCTATCGTCCGTGAGCAACCCGCTCGCGCCCGCCCGCCCGAGGGTTCCCCGATGATTTCCCGCTACACCCTTCCAGAGATGGCCGCCATCTGGTCCGAGGAGGCCCGACTCGGTCACTGGCTGCGGTTCGAGGTCCTCGCCTGCGAGGCATGGGCCCGGCTCGGAAGGTTCCCCCAAGCGGACATGGACCAGATCCGGGAGCGGGCCTCGGTCACGGTCGACCGGGTGCGGGAGCTGGAACGTGCCACGCACCACGATGTTGCCGCGTTCGTGCAGGCCGCCGCGGAATCGGTCGGCCCGGCCGGACGCTGGATCCACTTCGGGCTCACGTCGAGCGACCTGCTCGACACGGGTTTGGCCCTCCAGCTCCGCGATGCAGCGGACCAGCTCATACGGAGGCTCGGGGGGCTGTTCGCCGCGGTCAAGTCCACGGCCCTGGCGCATCGGGACACGGTGTGCGTTGGACGCACCCACGGTGTCATCGCCGAGCCGACCACGTTCGGCCACAAGCTGGCGGTGTGGGCGTTCGAGCTCGCCCGCGACGCCGAGCGCCTGCGCCGGGCTCGCGAGGTGGTCTCGGTCGGGAAGGCCAGCGGCGCCGTGGGCACGTACGCGGCGGTGGACCCGTTGGTCGAGGAGTACGTGTGCGGGCAGCTCGGGCTGCGGCCGGCGGAGGCCTCGACGCAGATCCTCCAACGGGACCGCCATGCCGAGTTCCTGAGCGCGCTGGCCATCGCCGGTGCCACGCTGGAGAAGATGGCCCTGGAGATCCGGCACCTCCAGCGCACCGAGGTCCGCGAGGTCCAGGAGCCATTCGAGGAGGGCCAGCGGGGTTCCTCGGCCATGCCCCACAAGCGCAACCCGATCCTGTCCGAACGGATCTGCGGGCTCGCCCGGCTGCTCCGCTCCAACCTGCAGGCGGGGCTGGAGAACGTGGCCCTGTGGCACGAACGGGACATCTCCCATTCGTCGGTGGAGAGGGTGATCCTTCCCGACTCCGCCATCCTCCTGGACTACCTGCTTCACATGGCCACCCGGGTGCTTCACGGCCTCCGGGTGTTCCCGGAGCGGATGCGAGAGAACCTGGAGGCCTCCGGAGGGCTGGTCTACTCACAGCACGTGCTGCTGGCCCTGATCGACGGGGGCCTGTCTCGGGACGAGGCGTACGAGATCGTCCAGTCCGCCGCGGCCGCCGCCTGGGACCGAGGGGCCGATTTCCGCGGCGAACTGGCCGCGGACCGGCGAGTGCGACAGGTTCTCTCCGAGGACGTCCTGGCATCGGTGTTCCGGCCGCGGCTCGAGCACCTCGACGCGGTGTTCGCCCGGCTGGAGAAGGTGGATCTTCTCGGGACGGACGGGACCGGGTGAGCCTCCTCGCCGAGCTCCACGCGCGCGGGAAGGTCCGGGACATCTATGAGGCCGGAGCCGACCTGCTGATGGTGGCGAGCGATCGCATCTCCGCCTTCGACGTAGTGCTCCCCACGCCCATCACGGACAAGGGGCGGGTGCTCACCGCGTTGTCGATGTTCTGGTTCGAGCGCAGCGGCGACATCGTGCCGAACCACGTGCTGACGGCCGACGTCGACCGCTTCCCCGCGGGATTCCGGGAGCATCGCGACGAGCTCGCCGGACGAGCCATGCTGGTGCGGCGAGCCGACGTGGTCCCGATCGAGTGCGTGGCCCGCGGGTACCTCTCCGGCTCGGGCTGGAAGGAGTACCGGGCCACCGACCGGGTGTGCGGGATCGAGCTGCCTCCCGGCCTGGTGGAGTCTGACCGGCTCCCCGAGCCGATCTTCACCCCCGCCACCAAGGCCGCCGAGGGCCACGACGAGAACATCGCGATCGAACAGGCCGCGGAGCTCGTGGGGGAGGGACTGGCGCAGCGACTCAAGGAGCTCACGCTGGCCCTCTACGGGTTCGCCGCTGAGGTGGCGTTGGAGCGCGGCATCATTGTGGCCGACACGAAGTTCGAGTTCGGGTTCGCCGACGGCGAGCTGCTCCTGGTGGACGAGGTGCTGACTCCGGACTCCTCCCGGTTCTGGCCGGCGGACCGATATGAGCCGGGCGGGCCCCAGCCTTCCTTCGACAAGCAGTACGTCCGGGACTGGCTGGACGCCTCGGGATGGAATCACGAGCCGCCCGCCCCCGAGCTTCCACCGGACGTCGTGGGGCAGACGGCGGTCCGGTACCGTGAGGCGTACGAGCGGATCACGGGGAAGCCCTTCGACGACTACCTGCGAGGTTTCGGCCTGTTGTGAAGCGGCGGTTCGAGGTCATCGTCAAGCTCAAGGAGGATCTCCTCGATCCCCAGGGGAAGGCCCTGGAGGACGCCCTTCCCACCATGGGATGGAACGAGGTATCGGAGGTCCGGGTGGGCAAGCACATCACCCTCACCGTGGACGAGGAGGACGCAGCGAAGGCACGCGAGGTCGTGGACGACGTGGCCCGCCGCTTGCTGTCGAACCCCGTGATCGAGCTCTATTGGGTGAGAGAAGGAACCTCGCCGGAATGACCCGCAAGCCGCGGATCGCTGTCGTGACCTTCCCCGGATCGAACGACGACCGCGACGCGCTCCGCGCGGTGCGGGTGATGGGCGGCGAGCCGATCGCCGCGTGGCACGCGGACCACGATCTCCGGGACGCCGACGCGGTCATCCTCCCTGGCGGATTCTCCTACGGCGACTACCTCCGGACCGGCGCCATCGCGCAGTTCGCGCCGGTGATGGAGGCCGTCCGCGAGCACGCCGAGAGGGGTAGTCCCGTGCTCGGGATCTGCAACGGCTTCCAGATCCTCTGCGAGGCGGGCCTGCTGCCCGGTGCTCTGATCCGGAACCGCGGCCTTGCCTTCGTCTGCCGCCGGGTACACATTCGCGTGGAGACGGCCCTCACCCCGGTGACCGCCGGGCTGGTGGCCGGCGACGTCTTGGAGGTCCCGATCAAGCATGGGGAGGGCCAGTTCGTGGCGGAACCCGCCGCCCTGGCACGGATCGAGGACCAAGGACTGGTGGTGTTCCGATACTGCTCACCCGGGGGCGACCCCGACGACGAGCACAACCCGAACGGCAGCGTCGATCACATCGCAGGGGTCCGAAACGAAGGGGGGAACGTCGTCGGGATGATGCCCCATCCGGAGCACGCGGTGGATCCCGACATCGGACCGCTCGGCGGACAGCCACTCTTCGACTCGCTGCTGTCCTCCCTTCTGGCCGGCGTCCGGTGACCCTCGCCAAGGAGCCGCTGCACCGCGCGCTTGGGCTCACCGACGACGAGGAAGAGCGGATCGAGGCGACGCTGGGCCGTCGCCCCAACCACGCGGAGTTGGCGATGTACGCGGCCATGTGGTCGGAGCACTGTTCTTACAAGTCGAGCAAGGTTCACCTGCGGACGCTGCCGAGCGATGGTCCCCACATCCTGGTGGGCCCGGGCGAGGACGCCGGTGTGGTGGACCTCGGCGAGGGACGGGCGTGCGTGTTCAAGATGGAATCCCACTCGCATCCTTCCGCCATCGAGCCAGGACAGGGAGCCGCCACCGGCGTCGGAGGGATCGTGCGAGACGTCCTGTCGATGGGAGCCCGGCCGGTGGCCCTGCTGGACCCCCTACGCTTCGGGCCGCTCGACGAGCCTCGCAACAGGTGGCTCATGTCGGGCGTGGTTTCCGGGATCGGTCAGTACGGGAACTCCATCGGTGTCCCCACCGTGGGCGGAGAGGTGAAGTTCGCTTCCGCGCACGGTCCCAACCCGACGGTGAACGTCATGTGCGTGGGGTTCGCACCCTCCGACCGGCTGGTGCGAGCCCGGGCGGAGGGGGAGGGCAACGTCCTCGTCCTGGTGGGCGCGGCTACCGGACGCGACGGGATCGGGGGGGTCTCGGTGCTGGCGTCTCGGACCCTCGGGGCCGGGTCCGACGACGCCCGGCCGAGCGTCCAGATCGGAGACCCGTTCCTCGAGAAGCTCCTGATCGAGGCGTGCCTGGAGCTCGTCGAGGGCGGGCTCCTGGTCGGCCTCCAAGACCTCGGCGGCGCCGGGCTCACCTGCGCGGTGTCGGAGTCGGCCGCCAGGGCAGGTATGGGTGCGGAGATCGACCTCGGCGTGGTGCCGCTCCGGGACCCGAGCATGGAGGACTTCGAGATCCTCACCTCCGAGTCACAGGAGCGGATGCTGGCGGTGGTCAGGCCCGCCGACGTGGATCCCGTTCGGGCCGTGTGCGCGAAGTGGGGCCTCTCCGCGGTGGTCATCGGGAATGTGACCGGCGACGGGAAGGTGCGGGCGAGGATCGGCGGGCGGGTGGTTGCCGAGGTCCCGGCGCGCTCCCTCGCCGACGAGGGCCCCGAGTACCACCGTCCCATGGAGCCGCCGGCCTGGCTCGGCGGTCTGACAGACGACGATCCGGCCTTCTCCGATCCGCAGGTGAGTCCCGGAGAGGCGCTCCTCCGGGTGCTCGGCTCGCCGAACGTGGCCTCCAAGCGATGGGTCTGGGAGCAGTATGACTCCCTCGTCCAGGGGAACACCCTCGCGGGGCCCGGAGGCGACGCCGCGGTGATCCGCGTCGAGGGGAGCCTCAAGGCTGTCGCCCTGTCCACCGACGGGAACGGCCGGTACGGTCGGCTGGATCCCTTCCTCGGGGCGGCTCACGCGGTGGCCGAGGCCGCCCGCAACGTCGCGTGCGTGGGGGCCCGCCCGCTCGCCATCACGAACTGCCTGAACTTCGGGAACCCCGAGCGACCCGACGTCATGTGGGCGTTCGCCGAGTCGGTCCGAGGGATGGCCCACGCGTGTCGGCACCTCGGCACCCCGGTCACCGGCGGCAACGTCTCCTTCTACAACGAGTCGGAGGACTCCGCGATCTGGCCGACGCCGGTGGTCGGGATGCTGGGGCTGCTCGAAGACTACCGGCTCATGGTCCGTCCAGGGTTCTCCCCCGGACGCCTCGTCTACCTCCTTGGGGAGACGTTCGCCGAGTTCGGGGGGTCCGAGTATGCGGAAGCGGTGCTGGGGAAGGTGAGCGGGCGTCCGCCCGGCCTCGACCTCGAACGCGAGGCAGGGCTGATCTCCTTCCTCCTCGAGGCGGCCCGGGAGGACCTGATGGCATCCGCTCACGACTGCTCGGACGGCGGTCTGGCCGTCGCCCTCGCCGAGTCGGGTCTCTCCGGCGACACCGGATTCGCCGTCGGGCTCCCCGGGGATCTGCCCCCGCACCTGGCCCTGTTCTCCGAGTCCGCCTCGCGAGCGGTGATCTCGGTCAGCCCCGAGAAGTCCGAGCCTTTCGAAGCCCTGGCCGTCGACCGAAGGGTGCCGTTCGCTCGGCTGGGAGAGACGGGGGGACCCCGGATGGTGTTCGGCGACGTGTTCGAAGTCACGGTCGCCGAAGCCCGGCGGGTCCACGAGGGCGCCCTCCCCGGGCTCCTCAGGGGGGAGTGGGCCGCCGGCTGACCCGGCCAAGCCCTCTCTACCGCAGGTCGAAGAGTGGGTCGGTGAGGGTGAAGCTCAGATCGTGACCGACGGTGGTGAACACCGCGAACAGGATCAACGACCCGCCGAGGATGGCAGCGTTCCGGAAGAAGAATCCCTGCTGCATCATCCTCTGCTCCTCGGGCATCTCCCAGAACCGGTGGAACCACGCCGCGGCGGGGACCACGAAGGCCGCGATCATCAGGGCGCCGACGTCGCCCCACAGCCCCAGGATGACGGAGAGGCTCCCGGCCATCATCCACAGACCGGTAGGCCACCCGGCGATGACTGGGATGGGGAATCCCATCTGCCGGGAATACCCCTCGGCCATGGAGCTCTTGGCCACGTGGAAGGGGATCCCCGAGCTGAGCAGTGGTAGCGGCAACAGGATCCGTCCGATCAGGAAGAGCACCGCGGCGGCCTCGCTCATCACGTCTCCTCTCGTTTGTGTGTCTTCGAAGATAACCGTCTCCCGCCGCGGAGGCTTCCCGAGAACCGTTGGACTCCGCTGATACGATGAGCCAGGTGACCGTCTCGGGTCCCGTGGGGGAAGGGCCGAAGGAAGCGTGTGGCCTCTTCGGGGTATGGGCGCCCGGCGAGGAGGTCGCCAGGCTCCTCTTCTTCGGCCTCTACGCGCTCCAACACCGCGGCCAGGAATCCGCGGGCATGGCCGTGTCCGAAGGACGCAACATCCTGGTCTACCGGGAGCTCGGACTGGTGGCTCAGGTGTTCGACGAGAGCACCCTGGCGACGCTTCAGGGCCACTTCGGGGTGGGACATACCCGGTACTCCACGACAGGCTCCACGACCTGGGAGAATGCCCAGCCTTCGTTCAAGAGCGACGGTCGGCGCAGCCTGGCCCTCGGCCACAACGGCAACCTCGTGAACACGGGGGAGCTGGCCGAGCGGGTCGGGGCGCCGAGCGGCTCCGGCGCCACCACCGACTCCGACCTCGTGGCAACGCTCTTGGCCCGGGAGCTGGCGGGGGCAGGAGACCTCGAGGCCGCCGCCCTGCGCGTGCTCCCTTCCCTTCGTGGGGCGTTCTGCTTCGTCCTCATGGACGAGCGAACCCTGTACGCGGCCCGTGACCCGTGGGGGGTGAGGCCGCTCTCGATCGGGCGGCTGGGCTCCGCGGGGTGGTGCGTGGCTTCGGAGACCGCGGCCCTGGACATCGTGGGCGCGCAGTACGTGCGGGACGTGGCGCCCGGGGAGCTCGTCACGATCGACCAGCGAGGTCTGCGGTCTCTGCGATTCGCGGAGACGCCCCGCTCGGCCCTGTGCCTGTTCGAGTTCGTGTACCTGGCCCGGGCGGACTCCCGGCTGTACGGAAAGACCGTCCACGACGCCCGCCGGGAGATGGGCCGCCTCCTGGCCCGAGAGGCTGCGGTGCAGGCCGACCTGGTGGTGCCGATCCCCGACACGGCGGACTCTGCCGCGCAGGGATACGCGGAGGCCTCGGGGATCCCCTACGGTGAAGGGGTCATCAAGAACCGGTACGTCCACCGAACGTTCATCCAGCCCAGCCCGTCCCTGCGGCAGCTCGGCGTCCGCCTGAAGCTCAACCCGCTGTCCGACGCGATCCGGGGAAAGCGGCTGGTGGTGGTGGACGACTCGATCGTTCGGGGCACCACGACCCGCCAGATCGTCCAGACGCTCCGGGATGCCGGAGCGGCCCAGGTGCACCTCAGGATCACCAGCCCTCCGATCCGGTGGCCGTGCTTCTACGGCATCGACATGTCGACCCGGGAAGAGCTGGTGGCCTCGGACCAGGACGTCGAGGGGGTTCGGAGGTTCGTGGGCGCCGACTCGCTGTCCTACCTTTCGCTCGACGCGCTGGTCCGGGCGACTGGTGCTCCCGCCGACGCCTTCTGCCGGGCCTGCTTCGACGGGGAGTACCCGATCCCGGTTCCGCACCGGGCACCGTCCAAGCACCTCCTGGAGGAGTGAGCCCGTGAGGGGCGCCTATCGGCGGGCGGGGGTCGATCTGGACGCCGCGGAGCGGGTCGTCGAGCTGATCGGCGAGATCGCCGCGAAGGCCACCCGGCCAGAGGTGGTCGCCGGGGTGGGCGGTTTCGCGGGACTCTTCCGCATCGGCGACGGCCGCCTCCTGGCGGCGGCCGCGGACGGGGTGGGCACGAAGGTGGAGATCGCCCGCCGGGCCGGCTGGCTGGACACCGTGGGCATCGACCTCGTGGCCATGTGCGCCAACGACGTGGTGTGCACCGGGGCCGAGCCCCTGTTCTTCCTGGACTATGTGGCGTGCGGCCGACTGATCCCCGATGAGGTGGCTGTCCTGGTCCGGGGGGTGGCCGAGGGGTGCCGGGAGGCCGGGTGCGCCCTCCTGGGCGGGGAGACGGCAGAGCACCCCGGCGTGATGGAAGAGGGCCGGTTCGACCTGGCGGGGTTCTGCGTGGGGATCGTCGAGGAGGAACGGCTCCTGGGGCCCCACCGGGTCCGGGAGGGGGACGTGCTGCTGGGGCTGGGATCCTCCGGGCTCCACAGCAACGGCTTCAGCCTGGTCCGGAGGGTCTTGGACCAGGCCGGCCTCGACCTCGAGACGGCTCCTGCGGAGCTCGGTCGGCCCCTGAGAGAGGAGCTTCTCCGGCCCACCCGCATCTACGTCCGCCCCGTGCTCCAGGGCGCCCGGGATGGCCTGATCCAGGCCGCTGCCCACGTGACGGGAGGGGGGATCTCCGGGAACCTCCGCCGGATCCTGCCTCCCGGCCTGGGGGCCCGCCTCGACCCCGGGGGATGGGAGATTCCCCCGATTTTCCGATTCATCCAGAGGCTCGCTGATGCCGATGAACAAGACATATGGCTGACGTTGAACATGGGACTGGGCATGCTTCTGGTCGTCCGGCCGGAAGCGGCCGAGACGTGCGCGGCGAAGATCGGCGCGTCGGTGTTCGTGGTCGGGGGCGTGGAAGCAGGCGACGGCGTGAGGATGGTCTGAACCCGAACGGGGACGGAGAGGCTGTCGAGTCGCCGGTCCAGGAGAGGAAGCCCCCCGTCGGTGAGGACGGGACGGTCACCACGCTTTCGGAGGTCACGGCCCGGGGCGGGCGCAGCCTCCAGGAGGTTCAGGCCCGCCGGCGCCAGTTGCTCGGCCTGGCCCTCATGGTCTTCGTCCTCGTGGCCAGCGGCGCCGTCCTGCTGTCCTACGCCTCGGAGACGTTCTTCGACCGGACCGTCGAGATCCTCAATTTCTCCGTGCTGCGGGTGTCCTTCGTGGCCTTGGCCATTGCGTTTTCCCTGTACGTCTACGACAAGGAACGACGTCTCT
The DNA here is from genome assembly GCA_050693035.1 of Actinomycetota bacterium. Classification (GTDB taxonomy): domain Bacteria; phylum Actinomycetota; class UBA4738; order UBA4738; family CALAEC01; genus DASYVD01. The sequence continues at coordinate 9,392 of JBOGWB010000103.1, read as the reverse complement.
CCAGGGTGGAGGGGGAGCTCATTGAGGAGCGGATCCTCTCCACAGCACTGTCCAACCGGTTGCGTGAGCTCTCCGCGCTGTCGCAGGCCGGCAAGGCGGTGGCCTCCGTCCTGTCGCTGGACGACGTCCTCAAAGTCATCCTCGAGAGCGCTCAGGAGCTCCTCGGGGCGACGGAAGGGTCGATCATGCTCCTCGACGAGGAGAAGCGATCGCTCCGGGTCGCCGCCTCAGTCGGGTTGCCCCTGGATGCCCGGGGAGCGGTCATCCAGCTCGGGGAAGGCGTGGCCGGGTGGGTCGCCGAGTTCCGGGAGCCCGTCATCCTCCGGGGCGACGTCTCCGACCCCCGGTTCCGGCACTTCGTCCCCAAGGGACGCCAGGTGCGCTCCGCCATGTCCGCTCCTCTCTACGCTCGGGCCGAGCCGGTGGGCGTGCTGAACGTGAGCGTTTCCACGGACGGCCGCGAGTACCGGGATCACGACCTTCGGGCGCTCACGGTGTTCGCGGAGCACGCCGCGGTGGCCATCGCCAACGCCCGCCTCTACGAGCGGGAGAAGAAGGCATCGGCGAAGCTCGCCGACCTCGACGAGCGGCGCCGGGAGTTCCTGGCCACGGTTACGCACGACCTCAAGACACCTCTCACGTCGATCCTGGGCTACGTGAAGCTCCTGCAGCGAGCCAGCGACCGTCTCAGCTCCGACGAGGCCCGTGAGTTCACCGAGGTGATCGAGCGCCAGGGCCAGCGCATCCTGGAGATGGTGGAGCAGCTCATCATGGCCACGCGGTTGGAGGAGGGAGCCCCCACCCTCACCCGTGAGGCCCTCGATCTCCGAGCCATCGTCGAGGACGCCGTGGAAGCCTTCCGCGGGGTCCCCGGGAACCGGACCATCGACGTCATCGTCCCCGAGGACTTCCCCACGGTGTACGGGGACCGTTCGGCCGTGGAGCACATCCTGGCCAATCTCCTCGACAACGCGGTGAAGTACTCGCCGGAGGGCGCGGGCATCGATGTCGACGTCGAGGTGACGGGCGAGGAGATCATGGTCAGCGTCACCGACGACGGCCCGGGGATCCCGGAGAGCGCGCTCCCACACGTGTTCGAGCGCTACCGCCGGGCCGAGGTTGGGGCGGGCTCGAGCGTGGGCCTGGGGCTGTTCATCGTGCGGAGCCTCACGCAGGCCCAGGGGGGCGAGGTGGACGCCGCCAACGTACCGGGCCGGGGCGCCCGGATCAGCTTCAGCCTCCCGCTACGGCGGTCGCGCTCCGAGTAAGCGTCCTCCCGCGGGGGACCGAGGGCTCCTCTCTCCCTTCGACCTCCTAGGGCACGACCTTGCTGTACCGAACCCCTCGCGCGGGGACCCGGTGGAGGCGGCCGTGGCGATCCTTGACCACGAACGTGTCGGCGGCCTCGTCGAACCACTCCAAGGTCCCCACCGCCTCCCCGATCCAGCCGTTCGGCAGCTCGTACTGGAAGGAGACGCGTCGTCCGACGTGCGCCGGGGTTACCCCTCGCCTGGGTGTCTGCATCGCCACGACCTCACCGTAGCGGGCGAGGGTCGGTCGGCACAATCTCCCCCGCCGCTAGGACGCGGCGACTCGCGCGATGGTCCCGTCGGCGGGCTGGGGGAAGGCGTCCGGGTGGATCGCCCAGGCCAGGGTCTCCAGGCCGTCCACGATGCGAGGCCCGGGCCGCGAGAAGTACGAGGACGCGTCGACGGCGAGCACGTTGCCTGAGGCGTATGCGGACGTCTCCCTGAACTCCGGCACGCGGTAGATGCGAGCAGCCTCCTCATCCGCTTCGGGGAGGTAGTAGCCGCAGGGCATGAACACCACCACCTCGGGCTGGGAATCGGCGATCTCTCGCCAGGTGACGACCCGCGAGCGGGTTCCCGTCTCGTTCAGGAGGTTCTCCCCTCCGGCCAGAGCGACCATCTCGGGGACCCAGTGACCCCCGGCGAAGGGCGGGTCGAGCCATTCCATGCAGAACGTGCGGATGGTGGGCAGCCGGGCGGCCCTCCGTTGCACGTCCTCGATGCGCCCGCGGAGGATGCCGGTGAGCTCTCGGGCCCGGTCCTCCGTGCCGGTGGCCCGTCCGACCTCCTCGACTCCCTCGAGGATGCCCCCGAGGTCCTTGGGGTCGAGGGAGAGCACCGTGGCCGTGGTCCCCAGGTCGTCGAGGGCCTCCTGCACGTGCCCGGACGGCACCGCGCAGACCCGGCACAGATCCTGGGCGAGGATCAGGTCCGGCTGGATCTGACGGATCAAGTCCCGGTCGAGCTGGTAGATGGGCTCCCGGCGGTCCATCCGCTCCCTGACCAACCGGTCGATCTCCCCGGGAGGAAGAGGCTGGTCCGGGAGGACGGTGTCGACGACCACCGGCTTCGACTGCGCTTCCGGCGGGTGGTCGCACTCGTAGGTCACTGCCGCGAGATCGTCCCCGAGCCCGAGGGCGTACACGATCTCCGTCGCGGACGGCAGGAGGGAGACGATGTTCACGTGGCGCCTAGCGCCGCGGGAGCGCGCCCAGGCGGAAGGGGCTCTCCAGGAGCTCTTGGAGGGTGGTCAGGGCCCGGCCGGCTTCCGCACCATCGAGCACCCGGTGGTCGAAGGTCAGCGACAGCGTGACCGCCGGACGTGCCTCAACCTGCCCCTCGACGATCAGTGGCCTCGGCTCGACCACGCCCAGCGCCAGGATGGCCGCCTCCGGGAAGTTTACGATCGGCGTTCCGAACTCCGAACCGAACGACCCAACGTTCGTGACGGTGATCGTGCTGCCGGTGAGCTGCTCGGGGGTGGCCCGGCCCTGCCGGGCGGCCGAGACGACCTCGGCGATCTCCTCGGCGAGAGTGAGGACTCCCTTCTGGTCCGCGTCGCGAACCACCGGGACCATCAGGCCTCGTTCTGTATCGGTGGCGATGCCGACGTGGCGCGAGCCCACCAGAACGATCTCGTGGGCGTCTGCGTCGTACCACGAGTTCAGCTTGGGGTGCTCCTGGCACACCTCTGCCAGGGCCCGGACCACGATGGCCAGCGGAGAGATCTTTCGTCCTGCCCCCTCGGCGAGCTCGATCCGGAGGGCGTCGATGTGCGTGGCGTCCACCGTCCGGAACGTGGTGACCATGGGTACCTCGGCCCACGCTCGGGCCATCTTCTGGGCGACGAGCCGACGGATCCCGCGCACGGGGATCCGCTCCTCGGCACCCGTAGGGCGGGGATGCGCCGCGGCGGCGTCGGTCGCCTCCTGCCGTCCCGACGCGGCCCGTTCCACGTCCTCCCGAGTCACCCGCCCGGCGGGCCCCGATCCTTCCACGGTGCGCAGGTCGACTCCGAGCTCTCGTGCCCGTCGACGGACCACCGGCGAGGCCGCCGCCGAGCCATCGCGCCGAGCCTGGGGCGGCTTCAGCCGCGGGCGGCGGGCGGTCCGCCCCTCCTCAGCGTCCACCCCGTAGCCGACCAGGACCGCCTCGCGCTTGGGGCGCTCGGCCGCCTCCTCGGCACGGGCCTCGGTTCGCTCCGCGGCGGCCTGAACTCCCTCCGAGGCAGCCTCCTGCGGACTGGCGCTGCCCGAAGGCTCCGCATGCTCCACTCCGGCTTCCACCTCGATGGTCACGAGTGGCCGGCCGACCTTGACGACGTCTCCCGCCACGCCGTGCAGGGTGAGGACCTTCCCGGCGAAGGGCGAGGGGATCTCCACGACGGCCTTGGCCGTGTTCACCTCGAGGAGAGGCTGGTTGAGCTCGACCGTGTCGCTCTCCGCCACCTTCCACTCGAGGATCTCGGCCTCCTCGAGGCCCTCGCCCAGGTCCGGAAGGTTGAAGACGCGCTCCGCCATGCCCTTAGAAGGAGAGCACCTTCTCCAGGGCGATCAGGATGCGATCCACGCTGGGCAGGTAGTGCTCCTCCACCTTTGCCGGCGGGTACGGGATGTCGTATCCGGTCACTCGCAGCACCGGCGCTTCCAGATATTCGAACGCCTCCTCGACGATCCGGGCCACCACCTCGGCCCCGAAGCCGGCGGTCATGGGGGCCTCGTGCACCACGACCACGCGGCCCGTCTTGCGGGCCGCGTCGGCCAGACCCTCGATGTCGAGGGGCACGAGCGTCCTCAGGTCGACGACCTCGACGTCCACGCCGTCCTCCGCGGCGGCCTCAGCGGCCTGGAGGCACCGAGCGACCATCCCGCCCCACGCGATGAGGGTGGCGTGGCTCCCCTCGCGAACGATGCGGAGAGTACCGAAGGGAAGCCCTTCGGGTGAGAGGTCGCCCGACTCCTTGGACCAGTACCGGCTCTTCGGCTCGAAGAAGATCACCGGGTCGGGGTTCCGGATCGACCTGACGAGCAGGTTGAATGCGTCGAGCGGCGAGGACGGGATGGCCACTTTCAGTCCGGAGGTATGAGCGAAGTACGTCTCCGGGCTCTCAGAGTGATGCTCGGCCGCGCCGATCCCGCCCCCGCACGGGATCCGGATGACCAGGGATGGATCCACCGCGCCCATCGACCGGAACCGGTACTTGCCGACGTGGGAGATCACCTGGTCGAGGGCGGGGTAGGAGAACGCGTCGAACTGCATCTCGGCCACCGGACGCCACCCCGCCATGGCCAGCCCCAGGGACACTCCCGCGATGGCCGACTCCGCCAGGGGGGTGTCGAAGACCCGGTCCTCGCCGAACTCGGCCTGGATCCGGTCGGTCACCCGGAACACACCGCCGAGCTTCCCCACGTCTTCGCCGAGGACGAGCACCCGGTCGTCCTCCTGCAAGGAGAACCGGAGGGCCTCGTTGAGGGCCTGGACCATGGTGACCTCAGGCATCCGGGCGTTCCTCTTCCCTGGTCAGACGGACGACCTCGTCACGCTGCCGGGCCAGGAACTCCGGGAGGTCGCTGAAGGTGTGGTCGATGAAGCCCTCCAGGGGCCGCGGCGGCGCGCCTTGGATCCCCGCCCGAACCCTGGCCGCCTCCGCCCTGGCATCGGCCTCGGCCTGGTCCAGGAAGCTCCGGTCGAGCAGCCCCTCGGATTCCAGCAGCCTGCGGAACCGCTCCAGCGGATCGAAGACGTTCCAGGCGTCGACCTCTTCCCTTCCCCGGTACCGCGTGGCGTCGTCCGCCGTGGAGTGGGGTCCCATCCGGTAGGTCACCGCCTCGATCAGGGTGGGCACGCCCTCCTCCCGAGCCCGAGCGACCGCCTCGCGTGAGACCTTGTACACCGCGAGCACATCGTTCCCATCCACCCGAACCCCGGGGAACCCGTACGCCTCCGCCTTCTTCCAGATGGGGGCGGCGGTCTGCCTCTGGACGGGGACGGAGATGGCCCACTGGTTGTTCTGGCAGAAGAACACCACCGGGCAGCCGAACACCCCCGCGAAGTTACAGCCCTCGTGGAAATCCCCCTGGGAGGTGGCCCCGTCGCCGAAGTACACGACGGCGCAGGCCTTCCGGCGGTCCAGGCGAGCCCCCAGGGCCCATCCGACAGCGTGGAGCACCTGGCTCGACACCGGCACCGAGATCTCGGCGAACCGGGAGCCCACCGGGTCGCTGATCCCGCCGTGGCGGGTGCCCCGGTGGAAGTGCATGTACTCGACGAGGTCGATGCCTCGGACCACGGCCACTCCGACCTCTCGGTAGGAGGGGAACACGAAGTCCTCCTCGCCGAGGGCGTACGCGCTCCCGATTTGGGCGGCCTCCTGGCCGAGGAGCGGTGGGTACACGGCCAGCTCCCCCTGCCGTTGGAGGGCTGTGGCCTCCAGGTCCACCATCCGCGTGACCAGCATGGCCCGGTACATGGCCCGGAGGTCCTCGTCGCGGAGGTCGAGGCCCGCGCGGGCATCCCGGTCCACCACGGTGCCGTCGGGAGCGAGGATCTGCTGAGCGTCGTCGGGTCTGGTCTCGATCATGGGTTCCGTCGGCGGAGGCGGGGCACAGCATACCCCAACAAGGTAGGCATCCTGCACGCACGGAAATCCTGTCAAATCGGACTGTCCGGGCTCGAAGACCTAGCAGAGCAGGTATTCGGGACGTTTCAGACCGAGCAGACAAGGGAAGGCAGGATAGCGGAGGGCACGGAGCGAACGAGGAGTACAGGACTCCGGAACGCCGGAGTTCGGAAGGAGGATTCGATGAAGCGAATGATCGCGGTAGGGGCGTTCCTTGCCCTGGTCTTCGCGTTTGCCCTCCCCGCATTGGCCCATCACAAGCCGGACCATGCGAACGGAAAAGGGTCCGCGGCCCGGTCGGGAGGTTCCGATAACGACGGCGATGCCGACTCCAGCTCGGCCACGAGCATGGAGGATCCGCATACGGCGGACGCCGGCGACAACCACCACCCCTCGGGCAAGGACAAGAGCTACGAGGCCGGCGGGTCCGGTAACCAGGGGAAGAGCGAATCGGACCCAGACGGTGACGAGAACGGCGGAGTCGACAAGCCCGGTGGGTCCGCGACCGCTGGTGGCGACACCGACGACCAGGACGGAAACAACGGTTGCGGCAACGACGACGACTTCGAGGACGACAACAACGGCAACTGCCTCCGTCGCGGCCAGCAAGGTGAAGAAGGCGGCGGCGACGTTGGTGGCGGCGACGTTGGCGGCGGCGACGTTGGCGGCGAGGCCGTGACTGGAGGAGAAGTCGCGGTCCTGGGAATCACCGCGACCAGAGGCGCCGGGGTCGCCGGCCAGGCCCAACTGGCCGTGACCGGTCTGGAGCTTCAGGCGCTACTCGCCCTGGCTCTCGGCCTCATGATCGCCGGTGGAACGGTCGTCCTGGTGACGCGCAAGTCGGCGTCCTAGCCGACGACGGCAAGAACTGGGTGGCCCGGAGCACCACGCTCCGGGCCACCTTCTTGTTCTCTTTCAGGGATGGCGAGGTAGGCGCTACCGACGCCGGTCGCTGCCACCTCGGGCTGGCACCCAGAGCAGACGGACCCGGCTCACCCGTTCCATGCGCGCCTCGGCCATCCGCTCGGCTGCTTGGCGCGTGGAGATCCCCTCCGTCCGGGCCAGGCGGAACACCTCCCGGAGTGTTCGATAGATGCCCTCCACCCTGGCCATGGCTCTCTCCCGGTCGTACCCCTGAAGCTCGTCCGAGACATTGATCAACCCTCCCGCGTTGATCACGAAGTCCGGAGCGTAGAGGATGCCCTGGTTGCCGAGGATGTCCCCGTGCTCGGGCCGCTCGAGCTGGTTGTTCGCGGAGCCCGCCACGATCCGGCACTTGAGGTTGGGGATGGTGTCGTCCCGGATCATCCCGCCCATCGCGCAGGGGGCGAACACGTCGCATTCGATCGCGTGACACTTCTCGGGCTCGGTGGTCTCCACGCCGAGGTCTCGCACCGCCCGCCCCACCGCGTCCACGTCGACGTCGGCCACCGTGACCTTGGCCCCGGCTTCGACTAGATGTTTGGCCAGGTGGAAGCCGACCTTTCCGACGCCCTGGACCACGACGCGGAGACCGTCGAACGACTGCGTCTGCAGCCCTTCTTCGATGCAGGCCCGAAATCCCTGGAACACCCCCCATGCCGTCACGGGAGAGGGATCACCGGATCCGCCAAGGCGTTTGGAGACACCGGTGACCCACCCGGTCTCCCGGCGGAGGACGTCCATGTCTTCCCGGGCCGTGCCAACGTCCTCAGCGGTGATGTAGCGACCACCCAAGGAGTCGATGAACCGCCCGTAGGCCCGGAGGAGCTCTTCTGTCTTGTCACGTTGGGGATCGCCGATGATGACCGCCTTGCCCCCGCCGAGGTCGAGCCCGGCGGCGGCGGCCTTGTAGGTCATGCCCCTGGACAGGCGGAGGACGTCGCGAAGAGCCTCCTCCTCGGAGGCGAAGGGATAGAAACGGGTCCCCCCGAGGGCGGGACCCAGAGCGGTGGAGTGAATGGCGACGATGGCTCGGAGGCCGGTCGGAGGATCGTGGAAGAACACGACCTCCTCGTACTCGTCCTGGAGCGCGCGGAATACCCCCATGGTCCCCAGCCCTGGGGGCCGGGGACCGAATATAGCACGCGCTATGATGGCCGGAACTTGATCGCCAGCGCCTACCTTCGGGTCCTCCAGCCGCTCGACGTCTTCCCCGAAGATGAACGGGCCCGCTGGGAGCGCTACATCCTCGAGGGCGAGCACCTCCGCGCGCCTCGCCGGCGGTACCGCCAGCGCTACACGGCGGCCTCGGGGCGCCTGGGCGTCCTCGTCTCGGAAGGGGAAGGCGCCGACGTCCGGATGGTGGACGGGCTCTGGTACGTCTGTCCCTGGCGGACCCGGCTGCGAGTGCTCGCCGGCCTCCTGTCCCTTCGAGAGAGCGTGCCCTCCGAGATGGCCGAGGAGCTCGTCCCCGAAGGCGAGGCTCGACGGGCTGCTCGCGAGCTGGCCCGGATCAGGAGGCGGGATCCCTCCGCCGTTCCCACCATGCTCCAGAGCGCCTGGCATGTGCCCCTGAGATGGTTCGTCCTGGTGGACGAGACCGAACGCCGGGTGACGGAGGGGCCTGAGGGTGGATGGCGGCTGCACTACTGGTCCGGGGTAGGGGAGGCCCGGCGGCGAGCCGACCGGGCCCTGGAGATCCTCCGCCGCAGCGACCTCGACAGCCTGGCGGACCTGGTGCGGGACCTGGCCGCCTGGCTGGGGGTGTTCGACCCCCGATCGGCCCTCGAGCTCGACTACGCCGACCTTTCCGGCCTGTTCGGCTGGAACGAGCTCGACGACGACCATTCCGCCCGGGATATCCGGGAGGCTCTTGACGCGCTCGGGGAGGGCGACATCTCGCGGGCGGTAGACCTATACCAGCAGGTAGCGGCGCGATGGGCCGAGGCTCGCACGCGCGGATCGCTGAACTGAGAGCCCCGGCAACCATGGCTCGTTCGGGCTAGTTACATCCTGTTACCTCGTCTGGCACCGATTACCTATGTACCTTTCGTTCACTTGTACCGATAATGGAGAGGCTGACCAGAATGTGACGCACGGAGGTGGATAGGAGCATGGCGGTACGCACCCAGAACGACCAGAAACTGCTCACCCCGGCGGAGGTTGCTGCGATGTTCCGGGTGGACCCGAAGACGGTCACCCGGTGGGCAAAGGCCGGCAAGCTGTCCTCGATCCGCACCCTCGGCGGCCACCGCCGGTACTGGGAGGCGGAGGTCAGGCACCTGTTGGATCAGAACGGCGAGGCCTAGCGTCGGGACCGGCTCGAAGGCCAAAGACCCCGGGCCACCGGCCCGGGGTCTTCTCGTTTCTCCATCTTCTTGTGTGGCGAGGGACGGAGTCGAACCGCCGACACCGCGGTTTTCAGCCGCGTGCTCTGCCAACTGAGCTACCTCGCCCGTTTCGCTTCTTGCGGGCCTGAGGGGATTTGAACCCCCGACCTCGACCTTGACAGGGTCGCGAGCACTCCAGGCTGCTCCACAGGC
>JBOGWB010000102.1:0-6020 GCA_050693035.1 Actinomycetota bacterium | reverse complement strand
AGCGGAGCCCGTGACAACGGAGCGGGGCGGAGCGAGCGCGCAACGGACCTACGGTCGTACGGTCCTATATGGCCCGTGTTTTGGCCCCTGTTTTGGCCCGGGTTTTGGCCCCTGACGCCGCCTGGTAGTCCTTGACGTCGTCCCAGGCGGGGAAGTCCAGCCGGACGCGGAACATCGCGGGAGGTCGGCCCTGCTGCTCGTGGTTGCGGTTCCGCATGTAGACGTTGGCGCGCTTCGAAGGTGACCGCCGCCAGTCTTTGATGCGGATCAGGTACCCGAAGTCCACGAGCCGCTTCAGGGCGTACCGGGCTGCCTTCTCCGTGACCTCCGCTTCGCCAGCGAGCCACTGGCGCCCGGCGATCACCACCTTGTCCTCGAGCTCGATCGCTCGGTCGAGGATGGCCCCGTACACGCGGCGGGTGGGGCTGCCCCCCGGGCCGAGCCGAGAATCGTGGCCGCCGCTGGCGACGGCCTCGTACAGCTCCGAGAAGCGGAGCAGCACGTCGTCCGAGGTCTTGATCCGCCGGGCCTCCTCCTCGGCCTCCTCGGCGGCACGCTTGGCCTTGATCCGGCGGCTGTCCCATTCCTCGAGGATGCGCATGGCGGTCCAGCACAGGTCGTTCTTGAGACCGTTGTCGGGAGGGTCCGGGTCCCAGTCCCCCCGGTGGAGCTGACCCGGATGGCAGCCGCACTCGCGGCAGGCGCGGTCGTCCATGTTCTGGACGAAGATTCCGTCAACGCCGCGGGCTTCGGGCTGGTTGACGTCGGGGACCCTGACGCGGTAGCCGAGCAGGCTCTCGATCGGCGCGGCTTCGAGCAGGGGGAGGATGGAGGTGGCCTCGGGCGGAACCTGAGGCGCTTCGAGCAGCGTAGCGGGATGCTGGTGGTTCATGAACAACTCCTTTCTTGACCGTCCAATCGTACCCCGCCCTCGCGGACCAACTTTTGCAAATAGAACAGGCCCCGCGCGAGCGAGGCCCGTTCCGAGGAGTTGTTCGAGGAGTTGTTCGTCGATCCGAGTCTTACTTTACGACAACCCTGCGTCCCCGGCTGCTGTGGACTGTGACGCTGCGCGGATCGCCGCGAGAGCGGTCCCGCACGCCGTCCCGCCAGACGAACTTAAACCGCGACGGGTCGAAGCGGTTCCGGCCCCGGACCGCCGGCCTGACCTCCACGCGCTCGACGAGCGATTCGACCCACGCCCGCGTCTCGGGGTCGCGGAAGAACTCCTCGTCGGCCGCTTCGTCCGCCACGTAGGCGTCGATCTGGTCGGCGAGCTCCGTCCAGGTGAGCGGCTCGTGCGAGGTCACCTCCTCCGCGAGCCGGTCTTCCAGCCGCTGGCGCTCCCCGTTCAGGTCGGCCAGGCCGTCGCTGATGTCGGCCTCGTCCATGTCCAGCCGAGCGGCCTTCCTGAGAAACGCTGACCTCTTCTCGTCGATCTCGTCCAGCGCCCGCTGCAGCTCCGGCGCCTCGCCCGGGTCCCGTACCTCGGTGCGGTCGCGCTCCATCCCCGCGGCCATCGTCAGGATGTGCTCCTCGATGGCACGGGCGGTGACGCGGACCCTGGGGCCGTGCTTCGTCTTGTGCTCCTCGCTGAGGCAGGCGTACGCGGCCGTTCCGTTGTTCGGGTTGCCGTTCAGGGGAGCTCCGCAGGTGCAGCGGAGGATGCCCGTCAGCAGGTACCGAGGGCGGTCCGGGCGGCCGAACATGGCCTCGGCGTCGTCCGCCCGGCGCGCGAACTCGGCGACGAGCCTCTTCCACGTCCGGCGGTCCACGATCGGAGACCACTTCGCCTTCGTCAAGCTGCCCCGGTGCTCGCGCTGTCCGGTGATCATGGGCGACGTGAGCACGCCCTTAACCGCCTTCGCCTGCCACAGGTTGCCGCCGTACGGCGGACGCGGGTCGCTCGGCTTCCGCCCCGCGAGGGGAGTCCGCAGCCCCGCCTCGTTCCACCGGCGCGCCACGGTGCGGAGTCCTTCCCCGGAGAGGATCGCCGCAGCAGCCTCGCGGATGGCTACGGCTTCCTCCGGGACGGGCTTCAGCGACGTACCGCCCTTGACCTTCACGGGCCGGTAACCGAACGGACGGGGACCACCGTTCCACAGCCCGGCTGCGGCGATCTCCTCGTGCTTCCGCTTCTGGCGCTCGCCCTTCCGCTCCGACTCGAACGCGGCGACGGACGCGAGGATGGTCATCGTCATCCGGCCCGAGTCCGACGTGGGATCCGCTTCCCCGTCCTTGACGGTGACGATCTTCCCGCCGTGCGACCGAAGCGCCTCCATCAGGGCGATCTGGTCCTGAACGCGCCTGTACAGGCGGTCGTTCGCCCACGCGAGGACGACGGACACGCGCCCGTCCTTGACCGCTTCGAGCATCCTGTCCCACTGCGGCCGCCGCCGCCCGGAGAAGGCGCTCCGGGAGTTCTCGGCGTAGACCTCCACGACATCGAGTCCCGCGCGGCGCGCGAGCGCCGTGCAGTCCTTCCTCTGCCGCTCGATCCCCGCCCCGTCCTGCTCGGAGTCGCGGCTGATCCGCAGATAGACCGCCGCCCTGGGACGTTCCTTCGTGCCGGCCATCACCGCTCCTTTCCGCCTGGACCGCTGCGGCCCAGTCCAAAGGATCATATCATATGAGTGCTGGTGACCGTTCTCGGAGTCCCTCTACTACGACCTCAAGCCGGAGGGCGTCATGGTGACCGCCATCAACCCAGGGATCGTGCCCACGGAAGGCTTCACCCACCCCGAGCTGGAACGCGACCGTATGTACCGGACGTTCGCCATGCGGCCGGAGCGAGTCGCCGGAGCGATCGTGGACGCCGTCCGCCACCGTCGTGGGCCAGAAGTCTCGGTGCCTCGGTGGCTGGCGGTCCCCCAAGCCTTCCGGGTCCTGACCCCGCCGCTCTACCGAGCCGCGGTCACCAGGCTGATCGGCGGCCGGGCGCGATCCGTGTCTCCGCCCGAGGAGTAGCGGTCCCTATGTGCGAACGCAGCGCCAGATCGCCAGGCGCCACAGCAGGCGGGAGCCCCGGGTCCTGAGGTTGACGAACCCCTGGGCCATGAGCCTGGCAACCTCTCGGGAGCGGGCCACCAGTCCCGGCAGAGGGAACTCTCGCTCCGACACGGACACCATGTTGGAGTCGCCGAAGATCCGGCGGGCGGCCGCGATCACCCGTCCCTCGTCCTGGATCGACGCGGTGGGCAGGTACAGCCTCCCACCCGGCTCCAGGCAGTCGCCCACCGACTCCAGCATGGCAACGGGAACCTCGGCACCCGTGGGTCCTCCTGCGTGGCCGCCGGGGAACCATCCCGCCACCTCGGCAAGCTCGTCGGGGATGCCGGATACGTCCCCGATGGCTACGGAGGCGGTCACATTTCGGACCGGTTCGAACAGGCTGCCCGTCCGGAACTCCACCCGGTCGGCCACGCCGAGGAGGCGGGCGTTCTCCCGGGCCACCTGGACGGCCTCCTTGAGGATCTCCACCCCGTACACGCGGGCCGCGCCGAGACGCGCGGCCACGAAGCTGAGCACGCCGCTTCCCGACCCCACATCGATCACGGTCTCGCCCTCCTTGACGTCCAGGGCTTCGGCCAACGCTCTGCTGGTGGTGGTGGGGGGGAACACGGTCGGCGCGAGCTTGAGGTCGAAGGGCCCGGTTCGGCCCTTCCAGGTGAACGTTCCGTCGGTGCTCATGTCCGTATGACCCTCAATGTGGTGCACACGTTACCCTTCCCGGCCCACTTGGTGAACCTTGAGGAGATTCGCATGGGTTCGGCCCGCCGGGGAGGAGGCCACCATGACCACCACATCTCCCTCCTTGACCGCGCCGGCATCGCGGAGGCTGGTGTCCATACCGTCGATCAGCTGGTCGGTATCCGAGGGTGGATCGATGGGCCGGGGTGCCACACCGTGGAACAGCGTCATGCGCCCCACCGCTCCGGGATCCGGAGAGAACGCGTGGATCGGCACACCGGGCCGTGCGGCGGACAGGAGCCGGGCTGTGAGCCCGGTCCTGGTGAAGCAGGCCACCCCCGCGGCGCGGCTGCGCCGGGCCAGCACCGCTGCGGCCCGGGCCAGCGGGAGCTCCTCGAGGTCGAGGCCGGCGGACTCACGGGCCGGTGGCAGGAAGCGAGCTCCTTCCGTCTCCGCGACCTCCAGGATCCTGGCCGCCGTGGCCGCCGACTCGGTGACGTAGCTCCCGATCGCCGTCTCCGCGGACAGCAGGATGGCATCGGCGGCATCGAACACCGCACCGGCCACGTCTCCTACTTCGGCGCGAGTGGGGCGAAGCGCCCGGGTCATGGACTCCAGCATCTGAGTGGCGATGATGACCGGCTTGGCCACCTGGTTCGCCGCGGCCACCAGACGCTTCTGGATCACCGGGATCTCCTCCAGAGCCATCTCCACGCCCAGGTCGCCACGAGCGACCATCACGGCGTCGGCTCCGTCCAGGATGGCGTCGACGTCCTCGACCGCCCCGCGGGTCTCGATCTTGGCAATGAGGAGGGGGCGAGGCTCGCCGCACAACGCCTCCAGCGCCCGAACGTCCCCGGCCCGGCGGACGAACGACTGAGCGATCATGTCGACCTCCACGCCCAGGGCCCAGGCCAGGTCCTCCTCGTCCTTGGAGGTGATGGCCGGCAGGCGAAGACGCTCGGACGGCACGTTGACCCCAACCCGGGAGCGGATGGGGCCGCCCCGAACGACTTCGGTGACCAGTTCGTCCCCCGCCCGCTCGAGCACCCTCAGCTCGGCCGCGCCATCGGCGAGCAGGATGCTGTCGCCAGACTCGAGGTCCTGGGCCAGCTCCTCGTAGTTGGTGGCCGCCCCGGCCGCGTCGCCCAGTCCACCGCCCGCGCGGAGCACGAACCGGGATCCAGCCACCAGGGTGGCCTCGCCGCCCGCCAGCTCGCCGAGCCGGATCTTGGGGCCCGAGAGGTCGGCCATGACCCCCACGTCTCGGCCTGCCGTCCGGGACGCCTCGCGGACCGCCTCGAGCATCCGAGCTCGTCCTTCCACGGTTCCGTGCGAGAGGTTGATCCGGGCCACGTCCATCCCCGCCGCGACGAGCTCCGGGACCTTGGCCTCGCTGGCCGGGCCCAGCGTGCAGACGAGCTTGGTGGCTCGCATTACCTCAGGACACGGGGTTCTTCGGTGAAGGGAACGCTCTTCCCCGGACCTCGGTGATGACCCCCTGGATCGCCTCGAGGTCATCCTGTCCGGGCGGGGGATCCTCGGAGAGACGGTCCGGGAGCGAGGTCCCGACCTTCTCTGCGGCCATGGCCAGCCACGAAGGCGGGATCTCGTCGGACAAGGTGTGCTCGGCCATCTCCGCGAAGGCGATCGTCCAGGCCCTGGGCACCACCCGGGCCCACTGGTAGCCCCCTCCGCCGGTGGCCACCCATCGCCCACCGGCCGCCTCGTGAGCGAGCTCGTGGACGATCTTGGCCACCTCGACATACGCCGCCGTGGACAGGGCCAGATGGGCCAGCGGATCGGTGTGATGGGTGTCGCACCCGAGCTGGGTGACGAGCACGTCGGGGGCCCAGGAGCGGACCAGTGGCGGCACGACTTGGCGGAACGCCTCCAGCCACCCGCGATCGGACGTCGACGGCGGGAGCGGGATGTTCACCGCGGTGCCCTCACCTTCTCCGGCTCCTCGCTCGTCGACGAACCCGGTTCCCGGGAAGAGGTAACGACCCGACTCGTGGATCGACACCGTGAGGACCCGCGGGTCGCGAAAGAAGATCTCCTGGGGACCGTCGCCGTGATGGACGTCCACGTCCACGTAGGCGACTCGCTCGACGCCGTGCTCCAGCATCCAGGCGATGGCGATGGCAGGATCGTCGTACACGCAGAACCCCGAGGCCCGCTCGGGCATGGCGTGATGGAGTCCTCCCGCGGGGCTGAAGGCGTGCTCGGCGGTCCCGGTGAGCACCGCATCCGCGGCCACCAGCGTGGCTCCGGCAACCCGGGCCGATGCGTCGTGCATCCTGGGGAAGATGGGGTTGTCGCCGGGACCG
>JBOGWB010000101.1:0-12298 GCA_050693035.1 Actinomycetota bacterium | reverse complement strand
CCGCGGCGATCTACGTGATCGACACGATGAAGGAGCACATCGCGGTGACCGAGGAGAACAAGCTCGGAATCCCCGTCGTGGCCATCGTCGACACGAACTGCGACCCCGACGAGGTGGATTACGTGATCCCGGGCAACGACGACGCCATCAGGGCGGTGACCCTGGTGACGACGATCATCGCCGACGCCATCGAGGAAGGGCGCCGCTTGCGGGGCAAGGACGTCACCGATCGGGTTGAGCGGGCGGCCAAGCCCGCGCCGTCCGAAGGGACCGGCGCGGTCGAGACGGATGCCGCCGCGGAGGCCCCCGCGGCACCGGCATCGACCGAGGTATC
The DNA here is from genome assembly GCA_050693035.1 of Actinomycetota bacterium. Lineage (GTDB taxonomy): Bacteria > Actinomycetota > UBA4738 > UBA4738 > CALAEC01 > DASYVD01. The sequence goes on along the minus strand of JBOGWB010000101.1, from coordinate 11,964 downwards.
GGTGGCTCCAGAGGAGGAGATCACGGCCGAGCCGAAGTCCGATGCCTCAGAGACCGCAGCCGAGGGGTCGGCCGAGGCTACGCCCTCGCTGGGGGAAGACGCCGGCGACCCGGGCGAGCCCGAGTGAGCGTGTGGGAGAATCCGTCCCTGGAGGAAAACGTGGCCATATCGGCAGAACAAGTGAAGAAGCTCCGGGAGATCACCGGAGCCGGGATGATGGACTGCAAGCGAGCCCTCGAGGAAACCGGCGGGGATCTCGACCGTGCGGTGGAGATCTTGCGCAAGAAGGGCAAGGCCGATGCAAAGAAGCGCGCCGGCCGGACGGCCCGGGAGGGCCTCGTGGAGGCCTACATCCATATGAACGGCCGCCTCGGCGTGCTCGTCGAGGTCAACTGCGAGACTGACTTCGTCGCCAACACCGAGGACTTCCGTCGGACGGCCCGAGACGTCGCCATGCACATCGCGGCGTCGGACCCGAGGTGGATCTCCAGGGAGGATGTTCCCGAGGACGTGATCGAGGGCGAACGGAAGCTGTACGGGGAGCAAGCCCGGGAGCAAGGGAAGCCCGACAACGTCATCGACCGCATCGTGCAGGGCAAACTCGAGGCGTTCTACAAGGACAACTGCCTGCTGGACCAGCCGTTCGTCAGGGACGACACCAAGACCGTGGGCGAGCTCATCGGCGAGACCAGCGGCAAGGTGGGCGAGAAGGTCGAGGTCCGCCGGTTCGCCCGGTTCAAGCTCGGGGAGGAGATCCCCTAAGGAGGCGCCGTGGCGAGAGAGCCGGCAGGGGAGCCGGTGGCAAGCCTGGGCTCGAGACCGCTCTACCGTCGGGTCCTCCTCAAGCTCTCCGGCGACGCCTTCAGCCCGCCCGATCGGGAGTTCGGCATCTCCTCCGACTCGGTCAACCTCCTGGCACGTCAGCTGAAGGAAGTGGCGGCGCTGGGCGTGCACACCGCCGTCGTGGTCGGCGGAGGGAACATCTGGCGTGGCCGGGACGCCCCGGAGATGGACCGGGCCCGGGCCGACTACATCGGCATGCTGGCCACGGTGATGAACGCCCTGGCCCTCCAGGACGGCCTGGAGCGCATCGGCGCGGAGACCCGAGTTCAGACCGCCATCGCCATGGCCCAGGTGGCCGAGCCCTACATCCCTCGCCGGGCCATCCGGCATCTGGAGAAGGGGCGGGTGGTGATCTTCGCTGCCGGCCTGGGCCGACCGTTCTTCTCCACGGATACAACCGCAGCCCAGATCGCCCTGGAGATCCACGCGGAGGCCATCCTCAAGGGAACCCGTGTAGACGGTGTCTACGACTCCGACCCCAACCTCAACCCCGGGGCCACGAGGTTCGAGGACCTCGAGTACATCGAGGTTCTGAAGAGGGGCCTCCAGGTGATGGACGCCACCGCCATCTCCTTGTGCATGGAGAACGAGTTGCCCATCATCGTGTTCGACTTCCGGAAGGAAGGGAACATCAAGCGAGCCGTGACCGGGGAGCAGATCGGAACACTGGTGCACTCGGGGAGCGACCGTTGAGCTCCGACGACACGCTCAAGGAGGCCGACCAGAAGATGAAGGGAGCGGTGTCGGTCAGCCGCGAAGAGCTCGCCTCGGTGCGCACCGGCCGGGCCACGCCGGCGATCCTCAGCCGGATCACCGTGGACTACTACGGCACCCCCACGGCTCTGAACCAGCTGGCCTCGTTCTCGGTCCCCGAGCCGCGGCTGCTGGTCATTCAGCCATACGACCGGAACTCCATCTCGCAGATCGAGAAGGCCATCATGCAGTCGGACCTCGGGCTCACCCCCTCAAACGACGGGCAGCTGATCCGCCTTCCCTTCCCGCAGCTCACCGAGGAGCGGCGGAAGGAGCTCATCCGACTGGTGCACCAGCGAGCGGAGGAAGGCAGGGTGGCCGTGCGCAACGTGCGTCGCCACGCCAAGGAAGAGCTCGAAAGGCTTGAGCGAGAGCACGCGATCTCGGAAGATGAGCTTGCGAGGGCCGAGAAGGAGCTGCAGAAGCACACCGATCGCCACGTCTCCGAGATCGACGAGCTCCTCTCGGGCAAGGAGAAGGAGCTGATGGAGGTCTGATGGCCGGTATGGAGCGCTGCTGATGCCCAAACGCGGAGAGGACCGCCCCGAGGAGAGCGTCGAGGACCTGTTCGACGACCTCGACAAGTTCTTCGAACCAATCCGTGAGCCCGACTGGCCCCAGGGCGGGCCGAGTGAGCCACTCCAGCCCGGGCCACAGGGGCCCGAAGGAGAGGTTCCAGCTGACTCGGACTGGCCCGAGATCACCGTGCCGGACGAGGCGGAGCTCCTCGGCGAAGAGGGCGAGCGGCGGGAGCTGACCCTGGACGATCTGAAGAAGGCCCCGCCCCAGTACGTCGACTTGCCCCCACCTGAGGGCGATGCGCCCGCCGAAGCCCCGGAGCAGGCTGGCCCGGTCGAGGCGGCCGCCAAAGATGAGCCCGAGGAGGGAGGGGCGAAGACCAGGAAGCGAGGCGCGGCCAAGCGCGGGGCCGGAGGCCGGGCGTCCCGGCGGAAGGCCAGCGAACCGGAGGAGGCATCCCCCGAACCCGACGTGGCGGCGGGGGACGAGGAGACGTTGGCTGCCGAGTTCGGGATGTTCGAGGAACCCGTTCCTCCGGAGGAGCCCATCGAGGTCCTTGAGGAGGGGACGGAGGCACCGGTATGGGAGCCCGACGGACCCGGTCCCGAGGTGGAGGAGGAAAAGCCCGATCTCGAGGCCGTCGAGGCCGCGGCGGAGCACTTCGCGGAGGGCCTCCGGGCCTCGCCCGAGCAGGTGGAAGCAGACTTGCTGGCCGACCTGGAAGCTCCTCGCCAAGATCCCGGAACGGTATCCATCGAGCCCCCCACCGCAGGGGCGGCGGCGATCCCGGGGGGGAGCGGCGCGCCTTCGTGGCAGGAGCCGGGGATGGGTGTCGCGGAGACCGAGGAGATCGCTCCTCATCCGCCGACGATGCCCGGTCGCAATCTGATCGCCGCCTTCGCCACCGGGGTCATCCTGGCCGCGCTGGCTCTGGCCCTCTTGGCCTGGGGGAAGGCACCCTTCGCCTTCTTGGCGGGAGCGGTGATCCTTCTGGGACAGGGCGAGTTCTACGCGGTGATGCGGATGCGCGGCCGCCAGCCCGCCACCGCCCTCGGGCTCGTGGCCGGGCTCTTCACGGTGGCCGGCGGGTACGCGGCCGGGGAGCCGGGAGTGCTGCTCGGTCTGGTCCTGGCCATGGTCACGAGCGTCCTGTGGTACATGGCTGCCAGCCCGGCGGGGCGCAGGGGAACCACCGTCGACGTGGGAGCGACGCTCCTCGGCGTGGTGTACGTACCCTTCCTCGCTTCGTTTGCCCTGGTGATGTTGCGACTGCCGGGGAGCGTGGGGCGGAACCTCATCCTGGTGGTCGTGGGCCTGACCATCCTGTACGACATCCTGGCGTACGCGGTGGGGTCGCTGTGGGGGAGCCGGGCCCTGGCGCCCACGGTCAGCCCGTCGAAGTCGTGGGAGGGTGCCATCGGAGCCACCCTCGGCTTGTTGCTGGTGGCGATCGCCCTGGTGCCGTCCATCGTGCCGTTCACACCCACGCGTGCGGTGGGCCTGGCGCTGATCGTCGCGGTGTTCGCGCCCCTGGGGGACCTCGTGGAGTCCGCGTTCAAGCGCGACCTCGGGGTGAAGGACATGAGTAGCATCCTTCCGGGACACGGGGGGATCCTCGACCGCATCGACTCCATCCTCTTCACCGCTCCGGCGGCCTGGTACTTCTTCCGTCTCGTGTTCTTCTAGTCCCCACCTTTTCTACCGCTGCCCGCTGCCTCCTGGGATCCGGCTCGGCTTCGCCTCGCGGGGCTGCTGCCCCCCTGGACCCCCTCCCGAGCGTTTCCTCTGAATTTCACGGGACGAGCAGGTAACCTGGGGTTCGTGCGCAGGCTGATCATCCTCGGGTCCACCGGGTCCATCGGGACCCAGGCTCTCGACGTCGTCCGGCGGCACCCCGATCTGTTCGAGATCGTGGCTCTGGCCGCCGCGACCAAACATGAACTGCTGGTCGGACAGGTCCGGGAGTTCATGCCCCCGGTGGTGGGAGTGACCGAAGAGGCCGCCGCGGAGGAGCTCCGCGCGGGTCTGGAAGGCCTTCGGAGCCCCGACATCGTGACCGGCCCGGATGCCGCGGAGCGCCTGGCCCGCGACGTCGACGCGGACATGGTGGTGAACGCCATGGTCGGTGCGGTGGGGCTTCCTCCCACGCTGGCCGCGCTTCAATCCGGGAAGCTGCTGGCCCTGGCAAACAAGGAGAGCCTGGTGGTCGGGGGTGAGTTGGTCCTCGACCTGGTGAAGGGGGAGCCGGAGCGCTTGATCCCCGTGGACTCCGAGCACGCCGCGCTGGCCCAGTGCCTTCGGGGTGAGAGACGGGAGGACCTCCGGCGAGTGATCCTGACCGCCTCGGGGGGGCCGTTCCGAGGGTGGACCCGAGACGAGCTGGCCAAGGCGTCCGTCAAGGAAGCCTTGGCTCACCCGACGTGGAAGATGGGACCGAAGATCACCATCGACTCGGCCACCCTCATGAACAAGGGCCTGGAGGTCATCGAGGCCCACTACCTGTTCCGGCTGGAGTACTCCCAGATCGACGTGGTGGTTCACCCCGAGAGCATCATCCACGGGCTCGCCGAGTTTACCGACGGGAGCATGATCGCCCAGCTGGCGGAGCCCCTCATGCGCCTGCCCATCCAGCTGGCCCTGGCGTATCCGGATCGTCTCGGCAAGGGCGTTCGATCGCTCGACCTGCCGTCGCTGAGGAAGCTCAGCTTCGAGCCGGTTGACGTGGAGGCGTTCCCCGCACTCGACCTCGCCTACCGCGCCGGCAGGATGGGCGCCACCTTCCCGTCGGCGCTCAATGCGGCCAACGAGGTGGGGGTGATGGCCTTCCTCGGGGGCAAGATCCCTCTGACGGGTATCGCCAACGTCGTGGCCCAGGTTCTCGACGAGCACGAGCCGGCGTCGGTCGTCTCGTTGGTCACGCTGGACCGTGCCGACAGGTGGGCCCGCCGCCGGGCTGCAGAGCTGATCGAGGCGCGCTGATGCCCGAGCGCCGGGAAGGCGCGTCCACGCCGGAGGGTCCGGAGAGGGCCGGGACGCCCGGGTGGGTTTCCCTCCTGTTCTTCTTGGCGGCGGTGGCCCTTCTGCTTCAGGCCGGAATGGGCGTCTTCCTGTTCGTGATCGGCGTGTTCGTGATGATCCTGGCGCACGAGGCCGGTCACTACGTCACCGCTCGCGCTTTCGGCATCAAGGTCGAGGAGTTCTTCCTGGGATTCGGGCCCCGGTTGTGGTCGATCCGCCGCGGCGAGACCGAGTATGGGGTCAAGGCCATCCCCGCCGGCGGCTACGTGCGCATCGCCGGCATGAACCCGTTCCAGGAGCCGGCACCCGAGGACCGACTACGGACGTTCGGGGTCAAGCCCCCATGGCAGCGGGCCGTGGTGCTGGTAGCCGGTTCGGCCACCCATTTCGTCCTGGCCTTCTTGGCCCTTGCCCTGTTCTTCGGGGCCCTCGGGATCCCCAGGGCCAGGGTGGCGCGCGTGGAGCCCTTCCTCGAAGGTGTGCGGTCCCCGGCGGCGGAAGCGGGCATCCGCCCCGGGGACGAAGTCTTGGCGGTCGACGGCCGGGAGGTCACGTACGAGGAATTCCTCGTGTACACGCGGGATCATGTGGGAGAGGAGATCGAGATCGTCGCAGCCCGCGACGGAAGAAGGGTCACCCTCACCGCCGCCCCGGTGTTCGCTCCCGTCGGCGGCCAGCGGGTCGGGCGATTGGGAGTCGTCCTCGAGCCCGGAAGTCGACTCCGGGCGGGCCCACTCGAAGCGGTGGTCCAGGGGGCGCGGTTCACGGGAGAGATGGTGTTCCGGTCGTTCGAGGCACTGGGGCGCACGTTCAGCCCCGACGGGCTGAGGCGCTTCGCGGATGTCCTCACCGGGGAAAGTCCTCGCCAGGTCGACGACGTGACCAGTGTCGTCGGGGCGGCGAGACTATCTGGCCAGGCCGCCGCGGCCGGCCAGATGGACTTCCTGCTCCTCATGTTCGCCGGCTTCAACGTCTTCGTCGGCATCCTCAACCTCCTTCCGCTCCCGCCGCTCGACGGCGGTCACCTCGCCGTGGTGGCCATCGAGAAGGTCACGGGGACGAAGGTAGACGTCCGCCGGCTGGTGCCCGTCTCTGCGGCCGTGGCCGGCGTCCTCATCCTCCTGATGCTGACCACGCTGTACCTCGACGTCGTCCGGCCTCTCCCGAACCCGTTCCAGTAGGTCCGTCGCCGGGCCTCCAAGGCGACCGGATACACTGGGTTCGTGATCGGGGAGCGGCGGAAGTCGAAGAAGATCAGGGTGGGGTGGGTGGACATCGGCGGGGACTCGCCCATCAGCGTGCAGTCGATGACCACCACGAAGACGGCCGACGTCAACGCCACGCTTCAGCAGATGGCCGCCCTTGTCGCGGCGGGGTGCGAGATCGTTCGGGTCGCCGTCCCCCACAAGGAAGACGCGGAGGCGCTGAAGACGATCGCCGAGCACGCCACCATCCCGGTGATCGCGGACATCCATTTTCAGTGGCGCTACGCCATGATGGCCCTCGAGGCGGGCATCCACGGCCTGCGGATCAACCCCGGCAACATCAAGTACCAGGACAAGGTGCGCCTCATCGCCCAGGAGGCCAAGGCCCGTGATGTCCCCATCCGCATCGGGGTCAACGCCGGTTCGCTCGAGAAGTCTCTCCTCGAGAAGCACGGACGCCCGTCGGCGGAAGCGCTGGTGGAATCGGCCCTCGACGAGGCCAGGATCCTCGAGGACCAGGACTTCACCGACATCAAGATCTCCGTGAAGCACTCCAAGCCCGGGGAGATGATCCGGGCGTACCGGATGCTCGCGGAGAAGTGCGACTACCCACTGCACCTCGGTGTCACTGAGGCGGGTCCCATCCCACACGGCGCGGTGAAGTCGGCTGTGGGTATCGGGACGCTTCTGGCGGAGGGCATCGGTGACACCATCCGCGTCTCCCTGACGGATGACCCCGTCGAGGAGGTCAAGGTGGGCATCTGGATCCTCCAGTCGCTCGGCCTTCGGAAGCGGGGACTCGACCTGGTGGCATGTCCGTCGTGTGGGCGAGCCGAGGTCGACGTGCTCGGGCTCACCAAGCAGGTGAACGAGGCGCTCGAGCGCGAGGGGATCAAGGCGCCGATCCGCGTCGCGGTGATGGGCTGCGTGGTCAACGGGCCGGGCGAGGCTCGCGAAGCCGACCTGGGCATCGCCGCGGGGAAGGGGTACGGACAGCTGATCGTCCGGGGCGAAGTTCAGGCCAACCGGATCCCCGAGGACCGGTTCGTGGAGGTCTTGGTCGAAGAGGCCAGGAAGATGGCCGCCAAGCAGGAGCTCGCTGAAGCCTAGCTCTACCCAAACCTGGCCCAGGAGCTCTTCTGCCTCCAGGACGAGCCGCCTGCGGGAGCTCGAGGCTCCCGCCTACGGCGCCGCTTCGTCCACGCCGCCGCGCTGTGACACCTGGTCGAACACGTAGAACACTGCGACCAGGCCGTGCAGCGCCAGCGTCAGGGGAGCGCTCCAAAAGGACAGCGCGAGGGCGATCGGATACACGATCAGCCCCAGGCTGAATCGCCGAGTGAAGCCCCGAAGGACCTGCACATCGAAATGAGCATGGAGCAGTCTGGCGTCCCGGACGATCCACCGCCACAGGAGGTTGAAGCTGACCGCAACGCCGATGGCGCCCCCGCTGTAGACGGCCGCGGCCACGTTCGCGTCGGGCCAGCCCGCCTCGATGTACCGGGCCAGGAGCGCCGTGGGAAAGGGGATGGCCGCAACGAACAACAGCAGCAGCAGGTTGAGGAAGAGGAGTGGTCGATCCACCTGAGCCACGTACGCCAGGATTCGGTGGTGGTTGACCCAGATGATCCCGATCACGGTGAAGCTCACCAGGTACGCGGCATAGCTCGGCCACTGCTCGGCCAGAGACCTGGCCAGCCCCCCGTCCTCCACCTCGGGCACGTGGATCTCGATGATCAGGAGGGTGATGGCGATGGCCATGACCCCATCGCTGAACGCTTCGAGTCGGGTCTTGTCCACTCCCGCCTCAGTAGGCCTGGGCCCAGGCAGCTTCCTCGACTCCGGCGTCCCCGCACACGATGCACGGGCCACCCGGGTCCTGCTGATCGAGCGGCAAGAACCGGATCGTGGCCTTGGTCTCGGCCTTGACCTTCGACTCGCACTCCTCCTTGCCGCACCAGGGGGCGAGCATGAACCCTCCGGGATCCTCGAGCAGAGCGGCCATCTCGCTCATGTCCTTCGGTCGGAACGTGTGCTCGTCTCGGAAGGCCCCGGCTTCCTCCAGCAACCCTTGCTGGGCCTGGTCCAATGACTCTGCCACGTGGTGGGTCAGCCCGGCCAGCGGGACTGCGGCCTTCGCCCCAGTCAACCGGGGGACCACCGTGACCTGGTCCGCATCGAGGTCACGCGGACCCACTTCGATCCGAACGGGCACGCCGCGGAGCTCCCAGTCGTTGAACTTGAACCCCGGGCGGAGGTCCTCGCGGTCGTCGACATGGATCCGATGGTCACCGAGCTCGTCGGCCAGCCGGCCGCACGCCTCCAGCACCCGGGCCCGCTCGTCGTCGCTTCGGTAGATCGGCACCATGACCACCTGGATCGGAGCGAGGGCGGGCGGCAGGCGCAGGCCCTTGTCGTCGCCGTGGGTCATGATCACCGCGCCCACGGCCCGCGTGCTGAGCCCCCACGACGTCGCGTATGCGAACTCCTGCTTGCCCGCCCGATTGAGGAAGCGCACCCCGTAGGCCTCAGCGAAATTGGTCCCCAGATAGTGCGAGGTGCACGCTTGGAGGGCCTTGCGGTCGCGGACGAGCGCCTCGAGCGTGTAGGTCTCCACGGCCCCCGGGAACCGCTCGGAGGCGCTCTTGCGACCCGCTGGCGCCGGGACCGCCATGACCTTCTCGTACGCGTCGAGGTAGACCTCGTGGAGGATCCGAAGGCTCTCCTCTCGCGCTTCCATCTCGGTCTCGTGGGCGGTGTGCCCTTCCTGCCACAGGAACTCCGTGGTGCGAAGGAACACCCGGGGTCGAAGCTCCCACCGGAGGACGTTCGCCCACTGATTGTAGAGAAGCGGCAGGTCCCGATAGGACTGAACCCACTTCGCGTAGGTGGCCCAGATGATCGTCTCGGAGGTGGGCCGGATCACCAGCGGCTCGTCGAGCTCCTCTCCCCCGGCGTGCGTGACCACCGCCACCTGGGGGGCGAATCCCTCGACGTGCTCGGCCTCCTTCTCCAGCAGGCGGTACGGGAACAGAAGCGGGAAGTACATGTTCTGGTGTCCGGTGGCCTTGATGCGGTCGTCCACGGCCCGCTGGATCCCCTCCCAGATGGCGAACCCGTAGGGCCGGATGACCATCGTTCCGCGGGCCAGGGACGGCTCTGCGAGCTCGGCAATCCGGACGACATCCTGGTACCAGCCGGGGAAATCCTCACTCTGCTTGGGGAGGGCCATATCGGAGCAGGATAGCCGAGAAGCAGCCGCATCCGTGCAGGTACCCGCCTATCGTGCGCTTGCGCCCGTCGCCCGCTGCTCGTACCGTCGTCCATGTGGCAAGGGTGCAGATCCCGGGTGACTTTCGGCGGTTGGCCATGGTGGGCAACGACCCCGAGGCCGTGATCCAGCGCTGCGGTCGGGACACCTGGGACTGCGTGCTCATCGACGTGGAAGGCAATTGGACCCGGGCAGTATTTCCCTCGAAGGAGCATGCGGAAGAGGCCTGCCGCGAGCTCGGGATCCGGTTCCACGATCGGTGGGACGATCCCAGGCTGGCCCGGCGGATGAACCGGCGGGATCACTGGGGAGAGCCGGGGGGCCAGCGCCGCGCTCTCTAGCGCCCCGGCGCTGTTCCCACCCAGGGTCTATACTGTTACGTAGAGCTGGGACGAGTGGGCGGGGCGCCCACTCCTTTTTTTGGGCGATGGACCTGGAGGAAGTGGTACGGCCGGTGGTCGAGGCCGCGGGCCTCAAGCTCGTGGAGGTGTCGCTCGGCCGGGGGGGAGGACGCCGTGTGCTGCGGGTCACCGTAGACCGCGAGGGAGGCGTCGACCTCGACTCGATCGCCGAGGCCAGCGAGCGGATCTCCCGCCGGCTCGACGTGGAGGACTTCGATCCGGGGCCGTACCAGCTCGAGGTCACCTCGCCGGGGGTGGAACGACCGCTCAGGGCGGCGCCGGACTTCGCCCGCAGCGTCGGCGAGCAGGTTCGAGTGCGGACCGCCGGGCCCGTGGAGGGATCCCGCACCCACACGGGGACCATCGTGGCCGCGGGCGCCCGCGGGGTCACGATCGCCACGGCGGGCGGCGAGCGGACCATCGTGTACGAGGACATCGCCTCGGCCCGGACGGTGTTCGATTGGGAATCGGAGTTGAAGAGGAAGAAGCGGAGCGAGAGATGAACGCGGAGCTCATCCAGGCACTGAAGGAGCTCGAGCGCGAGAAGGGGATCGCGTTCGAGACGATCCTGCACGGCCTGGAAGAGGCGCTGGCTTCGGCGTACAAGTCCTCGATGCGCGGTCCCGACGAAGAAGAGGACGAGACCCGCGACGTCCGGGTCTACCTCGACCCCGACAGCGGAGAGATGGAAGCCTTCCTCCAGCACCTCGACGAGGAGGGCGCGGTTGTTTCCGAGGAGCCGGTGGAGGTGTCCGACGACTTCAAGGGCCGGATCGCCGCGCAGACCGCCAAGCAGGTGATCTTGCAGAAGCTGCGCGACGCCGAGCGGGAGATGACGTACGAGGAGTTCGCGGGGCGCGAGGGCGACGTGGTGACCGGGATCGTCCAGCAGGACTCTCACCGGTACACCCTGCTCGACCTGGGGAAGGTCGAGGCCCTGCTGCCGGTTCAGGAACAGGTCCCATCGGAGCCGTACCGGCACGGGGAGCGTCTCAAGGCCTACATCGTCGAGGTCCGGAAGACCAGCAAGGGGCCGCAGATCATCGTGTCGCGGACCCATCCGAACTTGCTCAGAAAGCTGTTCGAGATGGAGGTCCCGGAGATCGCCGAGGGGATCGTCGAGATCAAGAGCGTGGCGCGGGAGCCGGGCCACCGCTCCAAGATGGCCGTGTCGTCCAACGAGCCGGGCGTCGACCCGGTCGGGGCGTGCGTGGGCGCCAAGGGCTCCCGGGTCCGGATGGTGGTCAACGAGCTCAAGGGCGAGAAGATCGACGTGGTCGAATGGTCGCCAGACCCCGCTCGATTCGTGGCCAACGCGCTTCAACCGGCAAAGGTCAGCCGGGTGCGCATCGACCCGGACAACCAGACCGCGCTGGTGACCGTGCCCGACTACCAGCTGTCGCTGGCCATCGGCAAGGAGGGGCAGAACGCCCGCCTGGCCGCCCGGCTCACGGGCTGGCGGATCGACATCAAGAGCGAGAGCCAGACCGCCGAGGAGGAGTCCCGTTCCCGCCAGGCCCAGGCCGAGCAGCCAGCCGAGCCGTCGTCCGAGCCCGAGGCCGAGCCCGAGGCCGGCGAGACCCCAGAGGTCACGTCGCCGGCCCAGGACCGGGGGATGGAACCCGCCGCCCCGGAGCCCGGTCAGGAGCCTGCCGCCGACCCGGGGGAAGCGCCTTCGGAGGCGGCGACCTCGGAGGAGCGGGAGGCCAACCGGGCGTAACAGGGGGTCCAGGGGGGTAGCAGACCCGCGAGGCGAAGACGAGCGGAATCAGGGTGCTGCGTTCCCCCTGGCCGAAGGACGCTGCCGAAGGCAGCGGACTGAGGAAAGCAGATGAGGGGGTCCAGGGGGGCGTGGCCTCGACACCGGAGCGCACGTGCCTCGGTTGCCGCGCGAAAGGTCACAAGGCCGAGCTGCTGCGAATCGTTCGGGGCCCGGACGGGGTCCGCCCCGACC
>JBOGWB010000100.1:0-20129 GCA_050693035.1 Actinomycetota bacterium | reverse complement strand
ACCTGGTCCTCTGTGACCGCCCCCACCTTTTCGCGGTTCGGCTCTCCCGAGCCCTTCTCGATCCCCGCGGCCTGCTTGAGGAGCTCCGCGGCTGGGGGCTGCTTGGTGATGAAGGTGAACGACCGGTCCTCGTAGATCGTGAGCTCCACCGGGATGACCTGTCCCATCTGGTGCTGGGTGGCCTCGTTGTACTGCTTGCAGAACTCCATGATGTTGACGCCGTGCTGCCCCAGTGCCGTCCCCACGGGCGGGGCCGGCGTCGCCTGTCCGGCCCGGATCTGGAGCTTCACCGCGGCGAGCACCTTCTTCCGTCTACCTCTCGCTGGTGCAGCCATCGTCACACCCTCGCTACCTGATCGAACCCGAGCTCGACCGGGGTCTCCCGGTCGAAGATGTTCACCATCACCTTCACCTTCGACTGGTCCAGGTTGATCTCGGCGATGGTGCCGTTGAAGTCGGCGAAGGGGCCGGAAATGATCCGGACCACGTCGTCCACCTCGAAGTCCAGCCGGAACGCCGGCTTGGCCTCCTCTTTCTTCCTCCCCAGGATCCGCTCGACCTCGCGCCGCGACAGCGGAGTGGGCTTCTGGCCGGTCCCCGAAGAGACGAACCCGGTCACCCCCGGCGTGTTCCGGACCACGAACCAGGACTCGTCGTCGTAGATCATCTTCACCAGGAGGTACCCGGGGAAGACCTTCTTCTGGACGACCTGCTTGCGGCCGCCCTTGATCTCCATGACGTCCTCCATCGGGATGACGACGTCGAAGATCTTGTCCTGCATCTGCATGGTCTGGATCCGGGACCCCAGGTTGGTCTTGACCTTGTTCTCGTATCCGGCGTACGTGTGGATCACGTACCAGTCGCCCGGGCCGCCGTAGGGATCCCCGGCGCCTTCCTCCTCTTCCTCTTCCGGTGCGGCTTCCGGTGCGGCCGCTCCCTCGGGGGCGGCCGGAGCCTCCTCCGTCGCAGGAGCGGCCGCTGCCGCGGGCTCGGGGGCAGCCTCGGGCTCGGGCGCAGGCTCGGGCGCAGCCTCGGGCTCGGGCTGTTCCTCTGCGGCCACCTCTTCGGGCGGGGCCGCCGCGGCACTCGTCGGGGAGTCCCCGTTCGATCCGGGAATCAACTCCTCCCGGTCGGGCTCGGCTTGCGGCTCCCCGCTCGCGTCCCCCGCCTCCTCGGTGCCGGCGGCGGACTCGGCCACCCCTTCTGGGACCTCCTGCTCCGCGGGGACGTCGGGCTCCGCGGAGGGTTGGGCCTCCGGGACGTCTTCGGTCGTGTTGGTTTTTTCGGGGTTTTCCTCGAGCATGAGTGGATTCCTGTGGGTCAGCTACCGCGCCCGAACACGAAGAGCACGGCCCTGCCAACGAGGAAGTCGACGCCGAACACGAAGGCGGTCAGCACCACCACCGTGAACAGCACGACCAACGTGTAGGCGACCATCTCACGCCGGCCCGGCCAGGCCACCTTCCTCAGCTCCTGACGGACTTCCCGGAGGAACTGACGTGGCCCGACCCGCTTCCTCTTCTTTGCCTCGAGCTGCTGCCGCCGCTCCACCTGCAGCCGATCGGCCGACTGCTGGCGCTTCTGCATCGCTCGCTTGACCTGCCTGTTCATCTTCTTCCTTCCACGGCAGGGCCGGAGGGACTCGAACCCCCAACCGCCGGTTTTGGAGACCGGTGCTCTACCAAATTGAGCTACGGCCCTCTGAGGGAGAGCACGGATCGGCGACCTCCCGGCCAGTATACGGGCTGGCCGGCCGGGGCGGCAAAGATTCGCCTCTCAGGCCACCCGGACCGGCCGGCGGACCGCCCGCCACCAGAGCAGGCCGATCGCTCCGGCGCCGAGGAGGGCGCCGCCGACCGAGGCCGCCGCCACATGGGCGCGTCGGTCGTGGGCAAGCCGCCTAACTCCCGCCCTCACGCGGAGGTCGCGACGGGCCAGGCGGAGCGCCAGCCGGTCGGAGAACCCCACCGGGGGCTCCACGACGTCGTCGCGGAGGGAAGACATGGCCGAGATCAGCTCCCGGTACCGGGCCAGGTCGGCCGCGCACTCGGGACATGTCGCCAGATGGACCTCGAGGTCTTCTTGGTGTCTCTTCACGTCACTCTCCCACGTACTCGGGGAGTCGCTCCCGGATCTCCTCGTGGCCCGGGTGCGTCCCGTATAGCGTCTCCTTGAGGCGCTTACGGGCCCGATGCAGACGGAGCTTCACGGCTCCCTCCGTCAGGCCGGCCTCCACGGCGATCTCCTGAACCGACAGGCCGTACACATCCTTGAGAACGACGATCGCTCGCGTGACCGGGGGCAGTTCCGCCAGGGCCCGCCTCAGCTCGTCGCGCTCGATCACTTCGTCCACCGGCCGCACCTCCGGCTCCGGGGCTTGCTGCTCGCGTTCCTCGGTCAGCAGCACCCCGAACCGACCCTTCCGACGCAACTGCGTCATGGCCGCGTTGGTGACGATGCGGTACAGCCACGTCTCGAACCTGGCGTCCTCGCGGAATCCACCCATCGACCGGAACACCCGAAGGTACGCCTCCTGGGCCACATCCTCGGCCTCGTGGCGATCTCCGACGATCCGGTACGCCAGCGTGTACACCTGCCGCTGGGTCCGCTCCACCAATTCCTCGAACGCTCCCGGCTCGCCGCCCCGGCACCGGTCGAGGAGTTCGCGACTCACCATCGCGGTCTCCCCTTAGACCCGTTCATGTCCGGTCAGGTTACGCCGAGGCAGGGGGCTTCGAGGCCGCTTGGGTTGCCGGCCGCAGTCAGTCCAGGCGGACGATGGCCTCGCCGTTCTTGATGGGCTGGATCACCTGGCCGTCCCGTTCGACCTCCGCCCGGAGCTCGAGGCGCACGGTCCGAGTGTCGTCATCCTTCTCGGCGATCCGCCCCCGGGCGACGACCTTCTCACCGGGGCGGACCTCCTTGCGGAACTGGACGGAGATGCGTTCCACGGCGCCGGGGTCCCCGGCCCACTCCCCGACCATCCGAGCCACCAGAGCCATGGTGAACATCCCGTGGGAGATGACCCCCGGAAGGCCGACCCGTTGGGCGAACTCCTCGTCCCAGTGGATCGGATTGAAGTCGCCGGAGGCGCCCGCGTACTGGACGAGCTGGGCCCGGTCGAGCAGGTTCGACCGCTCCGGGACCTCCTCCCCCACCTTCACGTCGTCGAAGCTGACCCGTGTGCTCATCGGCTCACCGCGCGGCGGTCCCCCGGCTGATCAGCGTGGCCCGGGCCACGCACACGAGGTCCCCATTGGCATCGGTCATGGGCGTTTCGATGGTGAGGAACTCGTGCGGCCCCTTCGCGGAGATGTCCGCGATTCGGGGCCGTGCCGTCAGCACGTCCCCGGCCACGATCGGCCGGCGATACTCGAACTCCTGGGTACCGTGCACCACCAACGCGTAGTCGAGCCCCAGCTCCGGATCCATGATCACTTGGGGGCCCGAGCGGATGTGGATGACGGTGGGGAACGTGAGGGGTGCCACCTGTTCTGTGAAACCTCGTTCCCGGGCGGCCTCGGGTTGGTGGTAGATGGGGTCGGTCTCCCCCACGGCCCGGGCGAACTCCCTGAGCTTCTCCCGGCCGACCTCGTAAGGGACCGGCTCGTACTCCTTCCCGACCAGGTCGAGATTCAACGGCATGACGAAAGCGTACCCCGAGAACCCGAGGATCGGCCAAGCGTTCTCCTCGGTGCCCAGCCTTCAGCGGAGTGTGCTGGAACCGGCCCCCCACGCTGCGTAGCATCGACGGGTCATGCCGCGGAAGCGCACCATCCGGGTGCTCATCGCCGACGATCACCGGACCTTCGCCGAGGCCATCCGGACCGCCATCGATCTCGAAGACGGGATGAAAGTGGTGGGGATCGCCACGGACGGGAACGCAGCCGTCGAGATGGCCTCTGGCAGCGGGGCGGACGTGGTGCTGATGGATCTGGAGATGCCACACAAGGACGGTATCGCCGCTACCAGGGAGATCCTCATGGCCCGGCCCGAGGTCAGGGTGATCATGCTCAGCGCGCACGAGAGCGACGCTCTCATGGGGCGAGCCCTGGAAGCCGGTGCGGCAGGATACCTGTTGAAGGACCGCCCCATGAAAGAGGTGGCTCGGGCGATCCGGGCCGCCTTCGAGGGCCGTCCCCTCGTGGAACCGGAGGAGGCTGACCGGTTGCTCCAACGGTTCCACCAGCGACGGGAGGCCGCGAAGGTGGCCCGGGCACGGGTCGAGCGGCTGACCCCTCGGGAGACGGAGATCCTTCAGCGGATGGCCGACGGACTCTCTCAGGAAGAGATCGCGGCGATCCTGGGGATCAGCAGGCACACCCTCCGGACTCACGTCCAGAACATCCTCACCAAGCTTCGGGTGCGGTCGCGGCTCGAGGCGCTGGCCGAGGCGGTGCGCTACGGGAAGGTCCGGTTGGAGGCGGAGGACCAGCGTCCCGCCGGACCCGCCCGCTAGCCGAGCCGCGGACGGTGGCGATCGACGATCGCCTCGAAGCGCGTGCCGGCCGGCAGGGTTCCGTAGGCCCTGCCGCCCTCGCTTCCCAGGCGGGACGCGCAGAACGCGTCGGCGACCTCCGGCGGTGAGTACCGGACGACCAACGATCCCTGGAGCGCCAGAGCGAGGTCCTCGGCGATCCGCCGCGCCTCGGCCTCGAGGCCACTGGGGTCCCGGAGCTTCCGCTTCAGCCCGGCGACGTGGGCGTCGAGTCGGTGATCTCCTCCGGCGGCACCGTCGACCTCGCCGAAGAAAGCCTCCAGCGCCTGGGGGAACTTGGTCAGGATCCGCAACACGTCGAGGGCGTTCACGTTCCCCGAACCCTCCCAGATGGAGTTCAGCGGAGTCTCTCGATAGAGGCGGGGCATCCCCGACTCCTCGACGAAACCGTTCCCTCCCAGGCACTCCAGCGCCTCGGCCACCACCCCCACGGCGGCCTTGCACACGTAGTACTTGCCCACCGCCACGCCGAGCCGCTTCAGGGCGGAAGCTTCCTCGGAGGAGGAGGCTTCGTCCACCGCCCGGGCCAGACGCATCGCGGTGAGCGTGGCGGCTTCGGACTCGACGCACAGGTCGGCCAGGACGTTCCGCATCAGCGGCTGGTCGATCAGCAACCTCCCGAACGCGGTCCGGTGGGCGGCATGGTGGGTGGCCTCGGCCACTGCCCGTCGGACCAGCGCGGTCGAGCCGAGGACGCAGTCGAGCCGGGTGTGGTTGACCATCTCGATGATGGTCTGCACACCCCGGCCCTCCTCCCCCACCAGGCGGGCCCACGCGCCGTCGAGCTCGATCTCCGCGGAGGCGTTGGAGCGGTTGCCGAGCTTGTCCTTGAGCCGCTGGATGTGGAACGCGTTGCGCGTCCCGTCGGGCATCACGCGGGGCAGGAGGAAGCACGAGAGGCCGGCGAGGGACTGGGACAGCACGAGGAAGGCGTCGGACGTGGGCGCGGAGCAGAACCACTTGTGCCCCGTGAGGACGTACTCACCATCGGCCACCCGCTCGGCGTGGGTGGTGTTGGCCCGGACGTCGGACCCGCCCTGCTTCTCGGTCATGGCCATCCCGCACAACGCCCCCGCCTTCCGTGCCGGCGAGACCAGACGCGGATCGTAGGTGAGGGAGGTGAGGCGGGGCTCCCACTCCCCGGCCAGGGTGGGCTCGACGCGAAGCGCAGGCACCGCTGCGTAGGTCATGGAGATCGGACAGCCGTGCCCCGCCTCGACCTCGCTGACCAGGATCATCATCGCGGCCCGGACGGCATGAGCGCCGTCGCGAGGGTCCCGCCAGGGCATCGCGTGGACCCCGTGCTCAACGGAGAGGGCCATCAGGCGGTGCCACGCGGGGTGGAACTCGACCTCGTCGATCCGGTGGCCGAACCGGTCGTGGCTGCGAAGGGACGGAGCGTGGCGGTTCGCTTCCTCACCCCACCCCAGAACCTCCGTGGTGCCGGCCAGTTTCCCCAGGGCGATGAGGTCGGGTTCGGCCCAGGCGGCTCCCTCCCGACGGACCGCCTCCACCAGCGCCGGGTCCTGCTCGAACAGGTTGATGTTCTCGAGGGGTGGCGGCTGGTTGGTGACCTCGTGGGTCGAGCCGCCCATCAGCGCCCCCCTACCGCGTCTCCCGGTGCAGAGTGTGCTGCCGGCACCAGCGGCAGTACTTGCGGAGCTCGATCCGGTCCCGATCGTTGAGCCGGCTCTTCACGCTCGTATAGTTCCGCCGCTTGCACTCGGTGCAAGCCATGGTGATCTTCGGTCGATTATCCGACTTGGGCAACGCGGTTCCTTCCCTGGGGCGGGCGGGGCTGGCCGCCCGCCCCGTGACTGGTCTACTCGACTACCTTCGTGACCTGGCCGGCCCCGACCGTTCGGCCACCCTCCCGGATGGCGAACCGAAGCCCCTCTTCCATTGCGATGGGCTTCTGCAGCTCCACCGTCATGGTGGTGTTGTCCCCCGGCATCACCATCTCCACTCCATCCGGGAGCTGGGTCTTGCCGGTGACGTCGGTGGTCCGGAAGTAGAACTGAGGCTGGTAGCCCTGGAAGAAGGGGGTGTGCCGGCCCCCCTCATCCTTCGCCAAGACGTAGACCTGGGCCTCGAACTTGGTGTGGGGAGTGATCGAGCCCGGCTTGGCCAGGACCATCCCTCGCTCCACGTCGTCGTGGTCGATGCCCCGGAGCAGCACTCCCACGTTGTCTCCGGCCTGGACATCGTCCAGGAGCTTGCGGAACATCTCGAGGTCGGTGGCCACGGTCTTCCGGGTTTCCCGGAGTCCGACGATCTCGACCTCCTCCATCTTCTTGAGGGTCCCTCGCTCCACCCTCCCGGTGACCACGGTGCCCCGTCCGGTGATGGTGAACACGTCCTCGATCGGCATGAGGAAGGGCTTGTCCACGTCTCTGACCGGCTCGGGGACATAGGTGTCACACGCATTGAGGAGCTCGAAGATCTGCTCTTTCGCCTGCTCGTCGCCCTCGAGCGCCTTGAGCGCCGACACCCGCACCACCGGTGCCTCGTCGCCGGGGAACTCGTAGTTGGTGAGCAGCTCTCGGACCTCCAGCTCCACCAGGTCGAGGAGCTCGGGGTCGTCCACCATGTCCACCTTGTTCAGAGCCACCACGATGTAGGGCACGTTCACCTGGCGGGCCAGGAGGACGTGCTCCTTGGTCTGGGGCATGGGCCCGTCGGCCGCCGAGACCACCAGGATGGCCCCGTCCATCTGCGCCGCCCCGGTGATCATGTTCTTGATGTAGTCGTGGTGCCCGGGGCAGTCCACGTGGGCGTAGTGTCGCTTGTCGGTCTGGTACTCCACGTGGGCGATGTTGATCGTAATCCCCCGCTCCTTCTCCTCCGGAGCCTTGTCGATCTGCTCGAAGGGGGTGAAGTCGGCCAGGCCCTTCTCCGCGAGGCACTTGGTGATGGCCGCGGTCAGGGTGGTCTTGCCGTGGTCGATATGCCCGATGGTCCCGATGTTGATGTGAGGCTTGGTCCGCTCGAACTTCTGCTTGCCCATCCTTCCTCTCCTCTCACCCTCTGCCCGTAGCGGGGGGCGGATTCGAACCGCCGACACAGCGATTATGAGCCGCTTGCTCTGCCACTGAGCTACCCCGCCTGTCGACCGAAAGTCTATCGCCCGTCAGCGGGGCGCGGCACGCCGGGAGCTGGAGGTGGGAATCGAACCCACGACCCCCGCCTTACCATGGCGGTGCTCTGCCGACTGAGCTACTCCAGCGGCAGACGACATGATAGAGGCTGATCCGATGGGTCGACCAGCGATCGCCGTTCTCGCGGGCATGTTCGCGCTGGGGGCCTGCTCGCCGCGGCCCTCCCCCGCCGACGGCATCCCCGAGCCCTCCTACGGAGAGGCCAGCCTGGTCATCCAGACCGGGCCCGGCGAGGTCCGGGTGCGCGTCGAGCTTGCCGACGAACCAGAGGAACAGACCCGGGGCCTGATGTTTCGAGAGGAACTGCCCCCGGAGGCGGGGATGGTGTTCCTCCACCAGGAGCCTCGTCCCGGCACGTTCTGGATGAAGGACACCCTGATCCCGCTGTCCCTGGCGGTGTGGGGGGAGGACGGCCGGATCGGAGCCATCCTGGACATGGAACCGTGCCCGGAGGATCCCTGTCCTCACTACGACCCCGGCGTGTCGTGGGTCGGCGCGGTCGAGGTCAACCGGGGATTCTTCGAGCGGCACGGCGTCCAACTGGGCGACTCCGTCCGGTTGGAGCGCTGACCTTGGGGCCCGGCCCCCGAGGCGATCTCCTTCGGATGAGGTCATGGTGCTGAGGCTCATCGCCATCGTCGCCCTCCTGTGGCTGGGAGTCGGGTTCATCAGGCGGCTGGGCCGCCCGTCGAGGAACGAGACCCGTTCCTCCGGCGCATGTTGACGGTCTCCTCTTGAGCGTGGTTGCCGTGGCCGCCGCGGTCCTGTTGGCGCGGTTCGCCTTCCGCTCGGGAAACGCCGCCCTGATCCTGATCGCCCTGTTCGCCAGCCTGACCCTAGCCGTCACGCTCGCCTGGTCGGTGGGCCGGACGATCGTCGGATGGCGGCGCCACGAACGACCTCCCCGCGACTAGCTCTCCCCCGCCCGCTTGCCGACCTCACTGCACTCGTAGCGCGGTATTCTCTCCTGTTTCCGCATCTGGACAGCCCGGAAGGAGGGGACTAGGTTCGCGCGCAGCGACCCATCGACGACCATTCTTCACGGTGGCACGGCCGCCAGGTGACGGGATGCAGACGACCAAAGACCGACACGCCGACACCCAGCGGGGTTGGATCGTCCCACTGAGCCGGATCAAGGGGGTGGACGCGGCGCGGGCCCTCGCCATCATTGGCATGGCCATGTCCCATTTCGGTCAAGGTGTTTCGGGACCTGCTCCGCTGGTCCGCCTGTACGGCTTGCCTGACGGGCGCGCATCCATTCTTTTCGTCCTTCTTGCTGGACTGGGAGTTACCCTCCTCGCGAGTCAGCGGTCACCTGCTCGCCGACGCATCGTCTGGTCACGGCTCGGGTTCCGGGCGGCGCTCCTCCTCCCGGCTGGTCTTGCGCTCCAGCTACTGGACCATGGTGCTCTGGTGATCCTGCAACAGTACGCCCTCCTTTTCTTGGTGGCCGCCAGCGCTGTCGCGCTCAGCGACCGAGCGCTGCTGGGCGGCGGCCTCGCTATCGCGATGCTCGCCCCGTTGCTCTATCTGGGTGCATGGCAGTGGCAGCCGCAGTGGTTCACCGCGCAGACGGCAGTGATCACCGACCCGCCGCTGATGATCGCCAACGACCTGTTGCTGACGGGAGCCTATCCGGTACTGACGTGGACTGCGCCGCTGCTGTTCGGCATGTGGCTCGGTCGCCAGGACCTACGGCTCCCGATCGTCCGGTGGCGCATCGTCATCCTCGGGGCGGTCGTGGCCGTCACCGCCTGGGGCGCTTCTCGTGGTCTCGTCGCCTGGCTCGGGGTGCCCGAGACCAGACCGGCCTGGCTGCAGCTCGTCCTTGATGACCCCCACAGCCAGATGCCGCTGTGGCTTATCGGCTCGATGGGATCGGCGGCTGCGGTACTCGGCCTGGCCCTTGTTGCGGTCGATCGCTGGCCACGGATCACCTGGCCACTGGTTGCCATGGGACAACTCGCCCTCTCCATCTATGTGGCCCACCTGGTTGCGCTCGCCCTGTGGCCGGGGGCGTTCATCCGGGGCGATTTCTCCCCCGCCATGATGAGCGTGATCCGTTTCTCTCTCGTAGTGGCCTTCGCCTCGGTGCTCTGGCGCAGGTTCTTCTCACGCGGCCCCTTGGAGGCCGCTCTGCGCCTGCCGTGGTCTATGCGCCGCTCCCCGAAGTCTTCCGAGGGGACCGGCGATCGTGACGCTCAAACGTCTTCCGACCCGGTTGCCTAGCTTCCCGACTCGGTCCGACGAGTGGTGCGCCGGCGGCCCCCCCGACTGGTCGCCGATGATCCGCCGCGCCGCGGCGTCCCGCCGGCGGTTTCGGGGCGGATCTCCTCCTCGGTCAGGTCGATACGCTCGGTCGCGCCCTGCGCCTCCCGTCGAACGCGAGGCGCCTCCCGCTCGATCCGGCCGAGGACTCGTTCCCAACGGTCCCGCATGGGCTGGATCCCGCCGCCCCCGATGGCCACGATGCCCACACCCACGACGAGCGCCAGCATCGCGTACAGCAGGCCGTTGACGACCTCCGGCGCGACCTCGATCTGGTTCAGGGCGGCAGCCAAGCCCACCACCCAGACCAGCGCCATCGCCGCGGTAGCCAAGATCCGCCCGTAGTCGAGCCCGCCGAGGCTCGCCTGGACGATGTCCCTCAATCCGGTGGCCACGAACGCGGTGATGACAACGATCAGGATGGCGACGAAGATCCGGGGCAGGAAGGCGATCAGCCCCTCGACGAGGTCGCTCACCGGGTTGGGACCGAACAGCCCGAACGCCAGCTGGAGCACGAACAGGAACGCTGCGTAAAAGGCGATCTTGGCCAGGATCGAGCTGGCGTCGTACCTGGTCCCCTCGAGGGCCCGGCGGAGGCCTCCTCGCTCGACCACCCGGTCAAATCCCACTCGTTCGAGGACGCGGTCGAGGATCTTCTCGATCCCCTTCGCCACGAACCAGCCGATGATCAGGATTGCAAGGAACGCCACGAACTTCGGGAGGAAGGCCGCGATGCGCGCCCACGCTCCCTCCCAGCCTTCTGCGAAGTCCACCTGTGCGACCAAGGCCATGGCTCCGTCCCCCTTCCGGTTTGAACAGGTCCCAAGTTTTCTTTACCCCCGTCTGGAGAGCCGAAGCCTGCGAGCGTGACCGTCGTACTCTCCGCTGAGGACCCCGATCTCCCGGCGGCGGCCATCGGGGGCATGAGAGAAGATGAGGCGATGGGCCTGAAACTCATAGCGATAATCGCCTTGTTGTGGCTGGGCATCGCGATCGCCAAGCGGCTCGGCCACGGAGCCGGGGGAGGGAACGCCTTTCCTCGGTGGGTGCTCAGCACCCTTGTGCTGAGCGTCGGTCTCGTGGTGGCCGGCAGCCTGTTGATCCGTTTCGCACTCCGTTCGGGGAATGCTGCCCTGATGCTGGTTGCAGCGGTGTTGACCCTGACCTTCGCGGTCGCGGTTGGCTGGTACGTGGCCCGCGCGGCAAGAGCGGAGAGAAAGCGCCACCAGCGACCGCGCGAGCGGTGATTCTCGTTCGAGGGACGAAACCGGAGGTGGGGGGGGCAGGATTCGAACCTGCGTAGGCTACGCCGGCGATTTTACAGACCGCTCCCTTTGGCCGCTCGGGCACCCCCCCGACCGCCCTCTCAGATTAGCGCATCGCTCGATCCGCTCTGCCGGGTAGACTCGGCCCATGGCCAAGGGATTCTCCTTCGACGTGGTCTCCCAGGTGAACATGGTGGAGGTCAGCAACGCAGCCGACCAGGCCTCCCGGGAGATCCTCACCCGGTTCGACTTCAAGGACACGGGCACCAGCCTGGCCCAGGACGAGGACCTGGTGGAGTTCCGTTCCTCCACCGAGTACCGGCTCAAGGCGGCGGTGGAGGTGTTCAAGGACAAGCTGGTGCGGCGGAAGGTGTCGCTCAAGGCCATCCACGAAGGGCCGATCCTGCCCGCAGCGAAGGCCACGTACAAGCAGGCCCTGAACGTGAACCGGGGCATCTCTCAGGACAAGGCCCGCGAGATCAACAAGTTCGTGAAGGACCTCCGCATCAAGGTCCAGGTGGCCATCCAGGGGGATCAGCTCCGGGTGACCGCCAACAAGAAGGACGACCTCCAGGCGGTGATCGGGGCCCTGAAAGAGAAGGACTTCGGGATCCCCCTCGAGTTCACGAACTACCGCTAGGCCTGGGGGAGCGGGGACTGCCAGACTAGTCGAAGCCGCCGGCCGCTTGGGCCGTGGCTGGCGGAGCCGGGACTCCGAATCCCAGCGGCAGCCCCCCGGCGAGCCGCTGCTCGGCCTGGAGCCGTTCGTACTCCGCGGCCAGGGCGGCCAGCTGAGCCTCGGCCCGCTCTCCCCAGTCGATCTCCCACGCCATCTGTCCCACCGTCCGGCTGGCCACGGGGAGCGAGGGCACCACCGCCTGAAGCCCGGCGAGCAGGAACATCTGTTCTGAGGCAAGGTCCCCGCTGCCGAGATCTCCCGCGAGGTCGAAGAGACGGGTCACCCGGAAGTCGCTCTCCGTCTTGACGAGCTTGGAGATCGGCTTCCCGGTGATCCGCTCGACGAGGTCGATGGCTCGCTGCTCCGTCATCCGGAGCCACCGGTCGACGGAGGGCTTGGGCGGAACCGGGACGCCCCTTGGCTGCAGCTCGAAGTGCACGTGCGGCGGCGTATTGACAGCGTTCCCGGTGTTGCCGACGAAACCGATCACCTCTCCCCGGCGGACCCGCATGCCCACGCGCAGCCCGTCCGCCCACCGGGACAGGTGCGCGTAGAAGTACTCGGTTCGGCGAGCGTCGGTGATCTCCACCCCGAGCCCCGAGAGACTGCCGTTCACCTTCTGGGAAACGACACCGTCGGCCACCGCCACCAGGGGTGTTCCGTGCCGGGCGAAGATGTCCAGACCCTTGTGCAGGCGCCGGCACCCGTCACGGCAGGCGTGCCAGTCATCGGTCCACCAGGCCAGCCCCGCTACCGGGAACGGTCCGACCACGCGGAGCACCGCCCGGTCCAGGGACATCCCGTAGCGAGGGAGCACCGAAAGGATGGTCATCAGGCGAAGGGTGTTCTTCGGGCCTCCCAGGACGAACCGGGGCCTGGGCTCTCGCTCCCGCCGGTCTCGGTCCTTCCTCTTTTTCTTCTGCCCGTCGTCGTCCCGCCCACCGCCTCCGGGCTCGGCGAGCTTCCCGGTCCCCCCGTCGTCCTCACCCGGCAGCGGCTCAGGAGGCGGAGGACCGGCCGGATCGGGAAGAGGCTCCTCCTCGCAGAGCTCGGGGAGGGGGACCGGCTCGCACGGATCGACCTGCTGGGCCGTCCCCGGAAGGGGCGCGAGGAGTTGCGCCGCCACGAACACCGCGATGAGTGCCGCTCGCCTCATGACAAAAGGCCCGCGCGAGGTGGGCTCACCTGTAAGGATTCGCCCGCGACCTCGCAGAATCCTTCTATCCCGCGGGTCGTGGGCCGAAACCGAATCGTGGATTTTGTCCGAGTGGGGAGGTTCCTATCGGATCTTGGGAGCGATCTCCCGGAGCCGGCGGATCCGTTCCTCCGTGGGCGGGTGGGTCCGGAACAGCGTGGCCATCCCCCTGCCGACTCCCCCGCGCAGAGGATTCACGATGAACAGGTGGGCCTGGGCCGGGTTGACCTGCGCCGGCACCCGCTTCGAGTACTCCTCCAGCTTGGTGAGGGCGCTGGCGAGGGCGTCGGGGTCGCGAGAGATGAACGCCCCCGATTCGTCCGCCTGGTACTCCCGGGACCTGGACACCGCCATCTGGATCAGTCCCGCCGCCAGCGGCCCGACCAGCCACAGGAGCAGGAAGCCCAGGCCTCCCAGGGGGCTGTCGTCGTCGTCGCCGCCGAACCAGAACGCCATGTACGCCAGGTAGGTGAACGCCGAGCCGATGGCCGCGGCGATGGTGGACACCAGGACGTCCCGGTTGAGCACGTGGGAGAGCTCGTGGGCAAGCACGGCACGGAGCTCCCGGCGATCGAGGATCTGGAGGATCCCCTGGGTCACCGCCACGACGGCGCGCTCGGGACTGCGGCCGGTGGCGAAGGCGTTCGGCTGGGCCATCTCGCTCACGTAGATCCGGGGCATCGGGGCCTTCGCCTCCACCGCCAGCTCGCGGACCATGGCGTAGATCTCCGGGGCCTCGTGCTCGCCCACGGGGTGGGATCGGGTGGTCGCCAGGGCGATGCGGTCGCTGAACCAGTACATGGCGAAGTTGAAGACGAGGGCGATGACCAGAGCGAACGTGGCGCCCTGGCGGCCGCCGAAGGCGGCCCCCACCGCCACGAACAGCGCGGCCATGGCCGCGATCAGGAGCCAGGACTTCACCCGATTGATGCCGATCATCTCGCCTCCTCGACTTCCTCTCGATTGTATCGAGTGGGGCCGGAAACGGCGGGGGGCGGGGCTAGGGAGGGCTGACTCCCGACGGGAGCCTGGCGAACAGGTCGGGGAACACCCCCACGACCAGCACCGCCGCGCCGGCCACGGCCACCACCGCCGTCACCAAGGCGGGGGCCCGGAACGGGCGGACCTCGGCGGGCTCGGCGAAGAACATCTCCCGGGCGATGAGGATGTAGTAGTACAGGCTGATCACCGAGTTCACCACCATCACCACGGCGAGCCACGCCTGCTCGGCTTCGATGGCCGCCCGGAAGATGAAGAACTTGGCCCAGAACCCCGCCAGCGGCGGTAGCCCGGCCAGCGACAGCAGGAACATGAGCATGGCCACGGCCATGGCTGCGGAGCGCCGCCCCAGGCCCCGGAAGTCGGAGATCAGCACGCCCGGCGACTCCCGGGCCACCGCGACCACCACGGCGAAGGCCCCCAGGTTCATCACCGCGTACACGAGGATGTAGAGGACCGCCGCCTCCACCGCGAGCTCGTTCACCCCCGGGGACACCCCCGCCAGGGCGAACGGCAACAGCATGTACCCGGCCTGGGCGATGCTCGAGTACGCGAGCAGCCGGACCACCTGTCGCTGCTGGAGCGCCACCAGGTTCCCGATGGTCATGGTGAGGATCGACAGCACCGCGAACACGGGCGCCCAGAACGGGGCGAGCGGGGCGAAGCCGAAGAACATCAGCTGGATCAGGCCGGCGAAACCGGCGGCCTTTGAGGCGACCGAGAGGAACGCCGCCACCGGCACCGGCGAACCCTCGTAGGTGTCCGGGGCCCAGAAGTGGAACGGCACCGACGACACCTTGAAGGCGAACCCGGCCACCACGAAGAGCACGGCCGCGATACCAACGCCGGTCGCGGAAACCGGAACGTCTTCCAGCGAACTCGGCAGGACGCCGTTCCCCAGGCGCTGCGCGATCTCGTCCAGCCGCAGCGACCCGGTGACCCCGTAGATCAGGCTCATCCCATAGAGCATCACCGCCGTCGACAGGATCCCGATGAGGAAGAACTTCAGGGCGGCCTCGTTCGACCGGGGATCGCGCTTGCGGAACCCGGCCATCAGGAATCCCGGCGCCGACACGAGCTCGAGGGAGATGAACAGCATCAGGAGGTCCCGCGAGGAGGAGATGGTGAGCATCCCCAGGAACGAGGACAGGATGAGGAAGTAGTACTCGCCCTGGTAGTAGCGACCCTCACGGAAGTACCGCAGCGACAACGCCACCACCACGATGCCGACCGCCAAGAAGAACACCTTGAACAGCACCGCGAACTCATCGACGACGTAGGTGCCCCCGAACATCACGGCGCGTTCGTCGCCGACGAGGGCGATCGTGACCATGAGCGCCCAGCCGAGTCCCAGGAACGACACGACCCCCGCCCACCACTTCCGCTCCGGACGGAGGAACAGGTCCAGGACGAGCACCGTCAGGATGGTGACGCCGAGCGTCAGCTCCGGTGCGAGGGCTACGTAGTCGACCTCGAACGGCATCTCAGAGCAGGCCGATGAGGCTGGCCACCGCGTCGCTGGTGACCCCGAGGATCAGGCCGGGAGCCAGGCCGAGCAAGAGGATCCCCACCAGCAGCGGGGCCCACGCCACCCACTCCACCGCGTTCACGTCGGCGAGCCGCTTCGGCTCCCACCGATCGGGAACCGTTCCGAGATTGACCCGCTGGAGCATCCACAAGAAGTAACCGGCCGTGAGGATGGTGCCGATGCCGCCGAACACCATCAGCACACGGAACAGGGTGACCGAGAGGCCCTCGGCCGGGTTGTAGGAAGACAGCAGGGCCATGACCTCTCCCCAGAATCCCGCCAGTCCCGGAAGCCCCAGCGACGCGATGGCCGTGAACGCCAGGATGCTGGCCATGAGGGGGACCTTCTGGAGCATCCCCCCGCCGATCTCGGAGATCTCCCGGGTGTGGTACCGCTCGTGGACAGAACCGGCCAGGAAGAACAACATCCCCGTGATGACGCCGTGGGCCACCATGCCGAAGATGGCGGCGTTGATCCCTACATCGGTGAGCGTGGCGATGCCGAGCATCACGAACCCCATGTGCCCGACCGAGGAGAACGCGATGAGCCGCTTCAGGTCACGCTGCGCCAGGCAAGCGAGGGAGGCGTAGACGATGGCGATCACGGCGAGGATGCCGATCCACGGAGCCCACACCCGGGCGGCGTCTGGCAGGAGCGGAAGGGCGATCCGGACGAAGCCGTAGGTCCCCATCTTCAGCAGGACCCCGGCGAGGTGCACCGAGCCCACCGTGGGCGCCTCGGTATGCGCGTCGGGGAGCCACGTGTGGAACGGCCACATGGGGACCTTGATGGCGAACCCCAGGAACAGCCCGATGAACGCGATGTTCTGGAAGGTCGTGTCGAAGCCCGCCTGCTGGAGGGCGACGATGTCGAAGGTGTGCGGCTCCGACCGGAAGTACATGGCCAGGAAGGCCAGGAGCATGAACACGCTCCCGAACAGCGTGTACAGGAAGAACTTGATGGCCGCGTACTCGCGCCGCCCCGGATAGCCCCAGTACCCGATGAGGAAGTACATGGGCACCAGGACCAGCTCCCAGAACACGAAGAACAGCACCAGGTCGAAGGCGATGAACGTCCCCGACATCCCGGTCTGAAGAAGGAGGAGCAGGGCCACGAACGCCTTGGGGCGGCCGGGCTCCGGGAGCCACCGCCACGTGTACACCATGCACAGGAAGCCGAGCAGCAGCGTCAGCTCGAGCAGCGGGAGGCTCACCCCGTCGATGCCGATGTGATAGTTGACGTCGATCACCGAGATCCAGGACAGGTTCACCTCGTACTGGAGCGCCTCCGCCGCTCCGCCGTCTCCGAACGCGCCGGGAGCGGAGAAGTCGTAGCCGAACAGCATCACGATGCCCACCAGCAGCGCCGCCGCGGTGAACACCAGGCCCAGCGCCCGGATCAGCCGGTCCCTTCCTCGGGGGACCACGGTCACGACGACGGCGCCCAGAACCGGCAGGAACACCGCCAGGGTGATCGCCCAGGACTCGAACCACTCCATCAGCCTCTCCTTGTCAGACCCTCGTGTAGATCACGGCCAGGATGGCCACTCCGGCGAACAGCAGCACCGCATACCGCTGGACGTTGCCCGACTGGACGTAGCGGAGGAGCCCTCCCGTCCACCCCGTCCCGATGGCCACCCGGTTCACGGCGCCGTCGACCAACCGCCGATCGGCGGCGTCGGTGATCCGTGAGGACAGCCGGGTGAACCAGGCGAACGAGTGGACCAGCCCGTCCAGGATGGTCCGGTTCGACCAGTCCACCGCGGCGGACAGCCGGTACTGGACCGGGCGGACGATCCCCCCCAGATAGAGGTCGTCGAGGAAGTAGTTCCGTTCGAGCACCGTGTAGGCAGGGCCCAACCGCCGGAGGGGATCCCGTTCGCGCCACCGCGCGTAGAGCCGGTACCCGACGGCCAGCCCCGCCAGCGCTCCCAGGATCGACACGGCGGCGAACCCGTAGGAGAAGGGCGCATGGTGAGCCTCCTCCCCGAAGTGCACCCACTCCGCGAAGGGTGCGCCGAGGACCGGGGCCCCGAAGAATCCGGCCACCACCGAGAGCCCGGCCAGGATCGCCAGGGGGCCCGTCATCACCCGGGGCATCTCGCGGGGATGCCCGTGGCCTCGGTAGTCGCCGAAGAACGTGAGCAACACGGCCCGGGTCATGTAGAAGGCGGTGAGGATCGCCGTGAAGAGGGCCACACCCCACACCCAGTAGTGCCCGGTACGGAAGGCCGTCGAGATGATCTCGTCCTTCGACCAGAACCCCGCCAGCGGAGGGATCCCCGACAGGGCGGCGGCTCCGATCAGGAAGGTCCAGAAGGTTACGGGCATCGGCTTCCGGAGCCCGCCCATCTGGCTCATGTTGTTGGTGTGCACGGCGTGGATCACCGCCCCGGCACCAAGGAACAGCAGCGCCTTGAACCACGCGTGCGTGAACAAGTGGAACAGGCCTGGCGTGTACCCTTCCTCGCCCAGTGACAGCCCGGCCACCATGTAGGCGAGCTGCGAGATGGTGGAGTACGCCAGCACCCGCTTGATGTCGTCCTGGATCACGGCCAAGAGCGCGGCGATCAGCATGGTGATCGAGGCGATCGTGGCCACGGTCTGGAGCGCCACCGGTCCGGCGTGCACGAACACGGCGAACATCCTCCCGACCAGATAGACGCCGGCGGCCACCATCGTCGCCGCGTGGATGAGGGCGGACACCGGTGTGGGGCCGGCCATGGCGTCGGGCAGCCACACGTGCAACGGGAACTGCGCCGACTTCCCGATCGCTCCGCCGAACAGGAGCAGGGCCCCGACGGTGAGAAGCAGCACCGAGATCTCCCCCTGTTCGGCCGCTTCGTTGATCTGGGAGATGTTGGCGGTGCCCGCGGCGAAGATCAGGGTGAAGATCCCGAACAGGAAGGGCACGTCCCCGGTCTTCGTGGTGATGAACGCCTTGATGCCGGCGTCCGAGTTGACCTTGTCCTCCCACCAGTGCCCGATCAGCAGGTAGGAACAGATCCCCACGAGCTCCCACCCCACGAGCAGCTGGATCAGGTTGTTGGCCACCACCAGGTTCAGCATCGACCCGGTGAACAGGGACAGGGCGGCGTAGTACCAGGTGAACCGGGGCTCCTTGCGCATGTACTCGAGGGAGTAGATCTGCACGAGGAGGGACACCGCGCACACCACGATCAGCATCATCGCGGCCAGGCCGTCGATGAAGATCCCCACCTCGAACCGCAAGGACTCTCCGGCCCGGAACCACTCCCAGGAGCGCTCCACCGGTTCGCCCGCCCCGATCACCTGGAAGAACGCTCCCACCGAGATGACCAGGGACACGGCCACGGCGGCGATCGCGAGGCTCGCTCCTCGGAGCGGCGTCCGTCGCCCGAAGAAGATCACCAGGAAGAAGGCTGCGAGCGGAAGGACCGGAACCAGCCACGCGAGCTCAGCCACGGCAGCTCACCATTTCAGGAGATTGATCTCGTCGACGTTGATGGTCTCGCGGTTGCGGAAGATCAGGATCACGATCGCCAACCCGATCCCCACTTCCGCCGCCGCGACGGTGATCACGAACAGCGTGAACACCTGGCCCGCCAGCACCACCTGCACGTCATCGAAGAGCTGTGAGAACGCCACCAGGTTCACGTTTACCGCGTTGAGCATCAGCTCGATCGACATGAGCACCAGGACGGCGTTCCGTCTCGCCAGAACTCCGTAAACACCGATGGCGAAGAGCGCCGCCGAGAAGAACAGGACGAACGGAAGCCTGATCATGCTTCGTCCTTGCGGGCGAGCACGATGGCTCCCACCAGCGCGGCCAGGAGGAGGAACGAGACCACCTCGAACGGCAGGACGAACGTGCTGAACAGTTCGTCCCCGATGCCGGCGGTATCCGTGGGCCGGAGGTTCAGGCGAGCGCCACCGAAGGCGTCCTGGATCAGGAAGGCCAGGCCGGCGAGGACGATCACCGCCACGACCGCTGACACCCCCCGTTGCTGGTTGTCGAGGGCTTCCCGGCCGATGGGCGCCCGGGTCAGCATCAGGCTGAACAGAAGCAGCACGACGATCGCGCCGACGTAGATGAGGACCTGGACCCACGCCACGAACTCCGCGCCCAGGAGGATGTACACCGCCGCCACGGTCGCCAGGGCCGCGACCAGGTAGAGGGCGGCGTGAACCACGTTCCTCGCCGTCACCAGTCGCAGCGCTGCTCCGATCCCCGCCAGACCGAGGAGCGAGAAGATCACCTCCTGGAGGGTCACTCCCCTCCCTCCGAGGCTTTCTTCCGGGCCGCTCGGATCGCTGCGGCCTTGGCCCGGCCCTCGGCAACCTTCGGAGACGCGCCCTTGTCGAGCTGCTCCTGGAGCACCCGATCGTAGGTCTCCTGGTCCGGCTGAACCTCAGCCGGTGGCGGGGTCGCACGGGTCGGCGTGCCTTCCTCTCCGGCGGCCTTCGTACCCTCCGCCTTCTCTGCGGGCGCGGGCTCCGCGGCCGGCCGCTCCTTGGGCGGCGCCTCCACGGCCGCCTGGGGCTGCGGCGCGGTGGCCCG
>JBOGWB010000099.1:0-9045 GCA_050693035.1 Actinomycetota bacterium | reverse complement strand
GAACGGGGTCGACCGGCTCCCCGTTGATGCGGACCTCGAAGTGGAGATGGCAGCCGGTCGACCACCCCGTGGTTCCGACGCTGCCGATGCGCCCGCCGCGCCGGACCGACTGCCCTCCGGAAACTCCGATCGACGATTGATGCGCGTACAGCGTGGCGAGCCCGTTGCCGTGGTCGATCACGCTTGCCAGGCCGTATCCGCCCATCCACCCGGCGGAGATGACCCGTCCCGAATCCGCGGCCCAGATGGGCGATCCGCACCCCGCGTCGATATCCACGCCGGAGTGGAACCGCCGGTACCCGAAGATGGGGTGGACCCGCCACCCGAACCCCGAGGTGATCGGGCCGTCGGCGGGCCAGAAGAGCTGACCGTGGCCCCGCCCGGAGCCCCTCGAGCCACCCGAGCGGAGCCTGCCCTCGATCGCTGCGGATTGCGCCTCCAGCTCGCGGACCGCAGCGATGTACTTCTTCCGCTGCTGCTCGATATCGCCGAGGAGGCCCTCGCGGATGGCGATCTCTTCGTCGACCTGCGCCCGGAGCGCGAGTTGCTGCGCTCGAAGCTCCTCGATCCGATCGGTCTCCGCCTTGACCTCGTCCCACTGACCCGTGACGCTCCGCTCGTACTCCCGAACGCGGGTCTCGTGCTCTGCGAGCATCCCCTTGGAGGTGCGGATGTCGAGCACGAGGTTGGTGTCGGCACCGAGAACCTTCTCGAGGAACTCCGCTCGATCGATCAACGAACGGAGGTCCTGGGAGCCCAGGATCAGGTCCAGGTACCCACCCGGCCCGAGCTTGTACGCGGTCGCGGCACGGTTATCGAGCCTGTTTTCCTGAATCTTCAGGTCCCGCCGCGTGTCCTCGAGGCGCCTGGTCCACCGGAACAGCTCGAGCCGGGTGCGGTCGAGCTTCGTGCGCAGCATGCCGAGACGGCGGCGGGCGCTCGCGAGCTGCGTCCCGAGGTCGGCGATGCTCCCGGTGAGGTGGTCCCTTCGGGCATCCGATGCCGCCAGATCCGAGAGTACGCCCTGGCGCTCCTGGTTCGTTTCGGAGAGCGCGTCGCGCGTGCGTTCGAGGCGGGCGCGGATCCGCTTGAGGCGCGCCATGTCTTCGGCGTCGTTCGCGCGGACCGCCGGCCCCGCTGGAGCCAACATCGCGAGCACGCACACGATCGTTAAGGGGGCTCTCCAACGCATGCCGTTTGCCTCGTCCGATCGGGGGAACCCGAATCCTACGTTGGCGGCCCGCGGGAATCAACCGCCCGCCCAGGCCTGGGACGCGTCAGACGTCGAGGAACCGCCGCATCGCCACCAGGCTGGCCGCCGCGGCGATGAGGATCCCGGCGCCGAGGATCCACGGGATCGTGGACAGGATCTCGCCGGTTCCCACCCACGTGGGAACGAACGAGACCTCTCCCCTCAGCGGGTCGATGAACAACACCTTCATGGCGAAGATGCCCAGCACGGCCATGACAGCGCCGAGGAAGCCTTCGACGACCCCCTCGATGAGGAAGGGGATGCGGATGAACCAGTTCGTCGCGCCCACGAGCTTCATGATGGCGATCTCTTTGCGGCGGGCGAACACAGCCATCCGCACGGTATTGCCGATCAAACCGGCCGCGGCGACCAGCATGATGATCGCCACCGCCTGCACACCCGTCCGCAACACCCGTGTCACCGCGAACAGGTTCTTCAGCAGCCGCTGCTCGTCGCGGACCTCCTCAACGGTGGGGTCGCCGGCCAGCCGGGCCCGGATCACGGCGAACTTCTCGGGGTCCTTCAGCTTGACCCGGTACGACTGGGGCATGGCGTCGGCGCCCACGTTCTCGATGAGCGCGGTCGAGTCCCGGAACAGGTTCCTGAATCGTCCGTAGGCCTCCTCACGCGACTCGAAGAACACCTCCTGAACCTCCGGCATCACCGCGATCTTCTCGCCCAACGCCTTGATCTGGTCCGTCGAGGCGGCGTCGCGGATGAATACCGACACCTCGACCTTGGACGCCCACTCCCCTGCCATCAGCCGGACCTGCCGCTCCACGAGGAGGGACCCTCCGAGCAAAAAGAGCGAGATGAACACGGTCGAGATGGCAGCGAAGGTGACGAGAGCGTTCCGCCTGACCGCGGTGAACGTCTCTCGGAAGAAGTAGCCGAACCTACGCCCCATAGCCGTAAACCCCTCGGGCCTGATCGCGGATCACCTTTCCGCCGTCGAGCTCGATGACCCGCCGGCGCATGGCGTCCACGATGGCGTTGTCGTGCGTCGCCATGATCACCGTGGTGCCGGTGCGGTTGATCCGGTCGAGGAGCTTCATGATCTCCACGGAGGTCGTGGGGTCGAGGTTCCCGGTCGGCTCGTCGGCGAGGAGGATGAGCGGACGGTTCACGAACGCTCGAGCCACCGACACGCGCTGCTGCTCTCCTCCCGAGAGCTCGTCCGGGTAGTTGCGGAGCTTGCCGCCCAGCCCGACGAGGTTGAGGATCTCCGGCACCCGCTTGTCGATGACGTGCCGGGGCCTGCCGATGACCTCCAGGGCGAAGGCCACGTTCTCGAACACGGTTCGCTCCGACAGTAGCTTGAAGTCC
This sequence comes from Actinomycetota bacterium, assembly GCA_050693035.1. Taxonomy (GTDB): domain Bacteria; phylum Actinomycetota; class UBA4738; order UBA4738; family CALAEC01; genus DASYVD01. The sequence continues at coordinate 6,467 of JBOGWB010000099.1, read as the reverse complement.
TGGAACACCGTGCCCACGTTGCGCCGCAGGTAGGGCACCTTCCAGGGAGACAGCTTGGCGATGTTCTTGCCGGCCACGAAGATGTTCCCTCGAGTGGGTTCTTCCTCCTTCAACAGCAGTCGGATGAAGGTGGATTTGCCCGATCCGGAGGGGCCGACGATGAACACGAACTCGCCCTTGCCGACCTCAACGCTTACCTCGTCCAGGGCGACAACGGAGTCCTTGTAGATCTTGGCTACACGCTCAGTCTTGATCATGACGGTGGAAAGGTTGGGGAAGGCCGGTGCGTGATGCTATCAGACCCCAGCCCCGTATGGAACCATCGGCAGGTGTCAGGAGCCACTTGAGGCGCCGCCTGCAACATGTGGCTCGAAACTCACCGGTTGCACGCGAATGGCCTGCTCAGCCCAAGTTCGCCAGGAGCGAGCGGGTCGCCTCCGCCACCCTGGCCCCGGCCAGGCCGTACTTGTCGTACAGCTCCTCCGAGGTCCCCGACTCGCCGAAGGTCCTGAGTCCGATGATGTGCAAACGAGCCTGTCCGTCTCGCTGAGCCAGCACCTCGGCCACTCCGCTGCCCAGCCCGCCCCTGACGCCGTGGTCTTCCACGGTCACCACGGCCCGGCAGTCCGAGGCAGCAGCCAGGATCGCGTCCTCGTCCAGTGGGTGGATGGTGTGGACGTTCAGGACCCGGACCGAGATGCCATCCGCCTCCAGGTCCTCGGCTGCTTTCATCGCTTCGGCCGTCGTGGCCCCGGTGGCCACGATGGCCACGTCGTCGCCGTCGCGCAGGTGCACGGCCCTCCCGAACTCGAACCGGTAGTCGGGGCGGTTCACGTCGTCGACCTTCTGTCGGGTGAGACGGAGGAAGACCGGGCCGTCATGCTCCACGAGGTACTCCACCGCTCGGTCGGTCTCGACGGCGTCGGCCGGGTTGACCACGGCGACGTTGGGGAGTGCCCGGATCATCGCCATGTCCTCCAGGGACATCTGCGAGTAGCCGTCCTCGCCCACGCCGATCCCCGCGTGGGTTCCGACGATGCGGACGTTCGCCTCCTGGTACGCCACCGACAGGCGGATGGTCTCGAACCGGCCGGTGACGAAGCACGAGAAGGAGCAGGCCCACGGGATCTTCCCCGACATCGCCAGTCCGGAAGCGATCCCCAGCATGTTGCTCTCGGCGATCCCGCATTCGAGGAAGCGGTCGGGGTACTTCTCGGCGAAGTCCTCCGTCCGGGTGGAGTCGCGGAGGTCGCCGGTGAGCACGACGATCCGCTCGTCGTCCCCCAGTCGGACGAGCGCCTCGCCGAAGGCGTCGCGCGTGGCGGCGGGCATTACGATCCACCCCGCAGCTCGGCCAGTGCCTGTTCGGCTTTCTCCCCGTCCGGTGCCTTGCCGTGCCACTCCGAGTTCAGCTCCATGAACGACACGCCCTTGCCCTTCACCGTGTGGGAGACGACGAGCGCGGGGCGCCCCGTGACCACCTCCGCCTCGTCGAGAGCGTCCACGATCTGCTCCATGTCGTGGCCGTCGATCTCCCGAACGTGCCAGTTGAAGGCCCGCCACTTCGCCACGACCGGCTCGATGTCGAGCCGCTCGGCCACCTTGCCGGTCTGCTGGACCTGGTTGTAGTCGAGGATCGCGCAGAGGTTGTCCAGACCGTGGCGGGGGGCGAACATGGCGGCCTCCCAGATCTGGCCGGCCTGGCTCTCTCCGTCGCCCATCATGCAGTACACCCGCCACGAAGCCCCGTCGAGCTTTCCGGCGATCGCCATCCCCACGGCGATAGAGAGCCCCTGGCCCAGGGAACCGGTGGACGCCTCGATGCCGGGAAGGCGGACCCGGTCGGGATGCCCCTGGAGCGGCGATCCCAGCTTCCGCAGCGTCTTCAGCTGAGACTCGTCGAAGAACCCTCGCTTGGCCATGGCCGCGTACACGATGGGGATGCAGTGGCCCTTGGAGAGCACGAACCGGTCCCGGTCCGGCCAGAGCGGCTCCTCCGGACGGAGCCGGAGCTTATAGAAGTACAGCGCGGCCATCATGTCGGCGGCGGAGAGCGTGCCCCCGGGATGGCCCGAACCCGCCTCGATGATCATCTCCAGATCGGTGATCCGGAGCTCCCGGGCGATCCCCTCGAGCTGCTCGACGAGCTCCTGCCGTTCCGCCGTCGTCGGAGCCTGCTGGGAGTCCATGAACCCACTCTATCAATGGGCCGCCGGGGGGTCCCGAACGATCCCCCCGAAGCGGCGGCGGCGCCTGGCCCGCCCGCCCACCGGGTACAATCCTCTCGCTCCCATGACGCGACCGCTGCTTTCCATCGTCATCCCGGTGTGGGCCGGGGAGCACAACCTTCCCCAGCTGATCCCCTCACTGGGAGACGCACTCGGCTCGCTGGTGCCCGATCGCGAGATCGTCGTCGCCGCGGGCCCCCGCTCGCGAGTGGGCCAGGTGGCCCGCCGGCTCGGAGCCGACTTCGTGTCGGGAAGGGGCTCTGGGTACGGGCAGATCCTCCGGGCCGGCCTGGAGCGAGCTCAGGGAGAGTACGTCGTCACCATGGACGCCGACTTCTCCCACCGCCCCGGCTACGTCAGGACCATGTGGCACCATCGCCATCGAGCCGAGCTGCTGCTGGGCTCCCGCTACGTGCGAGGCGCGTACGCGGAGATGAAGGGAACCCGTCGATTCGCGAGCCGTCTCCTCAACTTCGTCTACCGGAAGATGCTGGCGCTTCCTTACCGAGACCTCTCCAGCGGCTTCCGCATGTACCGTCGCGCGGTGCTCGAGGACATCGGTTCCCCATCCGGGCAGGGGCTCGACGCGCTCCCCGAGCTCGTGGTGAAGGCGTACTGCCAGGGATGGCGGATCGCCGAGGTGCCGTTCTGGTACCAGGGATCGAAACCGTGGACCCGAACCCGCATGGTCCACCTGGGACTGGGATACCTGAAAGCGCTCGGGCGCCTATTCGCCCTCCGGAACTCCGTGCGGGCTGCCGACTACGATCACCGGGCCTTCGACTCGTGGATCCCCCTGCAGCGCTACTGGCAACGGAAGCGCTTCAAGATCATCCAGAGCTTCGCCTCGGACTCCGGGTGGGTCCTCGACATCGGATGCGGGTCCAGTCGGATCGTGCAGACGCTTCCCCGGGTCGTCGGCATGGACCTGGCGATGCGGAAGCTCCGCTGGCTGCGGGCGCCCGGCCGGACGCTGCTCCAGGGTGACATGAACCAGCTTCCGTTCAAGGACGGGGCGTTCGACGCGGTCATCAACTCGGAGGTCATCGAGCACATCCCGAGAGAGGACGTCCGCCTGAGCGAGCTGGTCCGCGTGATCCGCCCCGGTGGGCTCCTGATCCTCGGGACCCCGGACTACGGGAAGCGCCTGTGGCGCACGCTGGAATGGATCTACGGGAAGGTGTTCCCCGGCGGCTACGTCAAGGAGCACATCAACCGCTACACCTATGACGGCCTGCGGCGAGAACTCGAGGAGGAGCACGCCCTGGAGGTGCTCGACGTGGACTACGTGGGGCGGTCGGAGATGATCTTCAAGGCCCGGGTTCCGACGAAGGCCCGCCCCAAGAGGGAGCGCAAGCGCCGCCCGGTGGCCGTCCCACCCGCCCACTAGAGCGGATGAGCGTCACCCGCGAACGAGCCGCGGGCGAAGCCTCCACACCCCCGGATCGAGCTTCCCGCGCGTGGCGCGCCCTCGCTCCGGTCGCGGGGCCGCTCCTCATCCTGGCGTCGGTTCTCTTCATGCTGCGGGACTTCGCGTTCGGCGGGATGGTGTCCGCGCAACACGTCGATCCGCTGGCCATCTGGCTGCCACTGCATTGCTTCCTCGGCACGAGCCTCGCCGCCGGACACGTGCCGGCGTGGAACCCCTACACGATGGGCGGGGTCCCGTTCGCCGCGGACCCCCAGTCCGGCTGGATGTCCCTGCCGGTCATGGCGCTGTATTCGGCTCTCCCCTGCGACGTGGCGATCCGGTGGTTCGTCGTGCTTCAACCGATGATCGGCGGCCTGGCCATCTACTGGTTCCTCAGGGAAGAGGGTGTGTCGCAGATCGGGGCCACCGTGGGAGGGCTCCTCCTGGCGATGGCCGTTGCCACGTCCCGGACCGCCCTGGCCCTTCCGTTCGCGGGGACCCTTGCCTGGTCGGCCGTTCTGCTGGCGTGCGGCTCGAGGTACCTGTCAGCCGCGGCGTGGCCGAATCGGATGGGGTGGGCGGCGGCGACCGCTCTGGCCTGGGGGCAGTTGGCGGCGGCGCACATGAGCCACGGCCTGATCATCGGCACGGGGATCCTCCTGGCCTACGGCGTGGCGCGGGTGACCGGAGAGATCCGGGCGGGGCGGCGAACCGCAGGCGACGCGCTCGTTCAGGCGGGGCTGCTGGTGGTGGCATTGCCTCTGGTCAACCTGGCGTTCTTCCTGCCCCGTCTGATGTACCTGCCCCGAACCAGCCTGGCCCAGGGCTACCAGCGACTGGCGGATCTCTCCGCTCTGCTCGCCGGACGGCCCGCGGGGCTGCTGCGCCCGGGCTTCTCCGCCACGTGGCCGTGGCCGTTCACCCTCTCCACCTCGACGGGCGTGTACCTGGGAGCCGCCGCCTTGGCCTTGTCCTTCGCCGGGGCATGGGCGCGGCGGTTCCGCCGGCTGACGGTCGCCCTGGGCGTCTATGCGGGGCTCTGCTACGTGCTCTCGCTGAAGGGATTCGCGGAGTTCGTGGCCCCGGCCGTCCGGGCCGTGCCTTTCGGCGACTTCTACCTCCACGAGCCGTCCCGGTTCCGGTACGGGGTCCTCCTGGCGCTGGTGGTGGCGATCCCCCTGGGGGTCGAAGCGTGGCGGGAGAGGCGAACCCCCCGGGAGCGAGCATTCATGCTGATGCCGGGAGTGGCGCTGTGGTGGCTGGGCCCGGTCCTCGTGGGTGCCTACGCGAGCCGGCTGCTGCTGCTCGGCGTGGGGGCGGTGCTGGGGGGGCTCGCGCTGCTGGCGATGAGCAGGCGCCCGGCGGTGGCGTGGGCGCTGCCCGGTGTCCTCGCCCTCGAGCTCGTCGCCAACGGGCTCCTCGGACAGGCCCACAGCACGGAGTTCGTCGAGAACGGGATCGTGCCGGCGAAGGAACGGGTGCCGTTCACGCCCCTCCTGCGCCCGAACATCGAGGCGGACGCGTACGTCCGCGCCGGTCCCCTGGTCCGCGAGCTCCAGGCCGCCGGGGCCGTCAGGTACCTGAGCCTGGATCCCAGCCGCTCGGGCACCCGCGGCCACCTCCTGAGCCAGACCGAGTCGGACTGGGGGCTCATGGCCAACCACCGCTCGGTGTTGTTCCGGGCGGAGGAGGCCCAGGGCTACAACCCCGTGCAGTCCATCCGGTACTGGCTGTTCGTGCGGGCGGCCGAGCCGAAGCGGCTCCGGTACAACGCGGCGGTGTTCATCCATCCGACCGGGGCGGTGCTGGATCTGCTCCAGGTGGGCCTGGTGGTCGGGCCGTCGGCGTATCCTCCGCTGCCCGGCCTGGAGCCGGTGACGAACGAGGGGGAGTGGACGCTGTACCGGTTCCCTCGCCACATCCTCGAGAGCTCGGCGGGCGGGGCGGACATCGAGATCGGCGGCCCGGCGCCACGAGCCTCCCTGATTACCGCGTGGGAGGTGGTGCGGCCAGGCGAGGCCCTCGGGATCGTCACCGGGCCGGGCTTCGACCCGTCCACCCGCGCCGTCCTCGAGGAGAGCCCGGGGATGGAGCCCCCCGGTGAAGCGCCGGGACACGCCACCTATCGGCAGGAGGGCCCTCAGGCGGCCGAGGTGATCGTGGATGGGCGGTCCCCCGCCCTGCTCGTCGTCCGCAACGTATGGGACCCCGGCTGGCGGGCGACCATTGACGGGCGCCCAGCCCCCGTTCTGGTCGCCGACTACCTGCTCCAGGGGATCCCGGTACCGGCGGGACGCCATACGGTCGAGCTCCGCTACGACGACCCATGGGTGGGCTTCGGGGTGCTCGGTTCGGCTCTGGCGCTGGGGGCCCTGGCCGCCGCGGCGTTCGCCCTGCGGCGCCGTCCCGTTCAGACCCCTGGCCGGTGAAGGCCATCCGGCTGGGCGGCCCCGCCCTGATCGTGGGAGCCGTCCTGTTGGTCCTCCACGACGTGGCGTTCCGGGGAATGGCCTCCAACCAGCATCCGGATCTCCTGGCGTTCTGGCTCCCCAATCACTGCTTCCTGGGGAACAGCCTGGCCGCCGGACGGATCCCCACCTGGAACCCCTACGCGCTGGCCGGAACACCGTTCGCCGCCGACCCCCAATCGGGCTGGCTGTACCTGCCGGCCATGGCCCTCTACGCGGGTCTGCCCTGCCACGTGGCCATCCGGTGGTTCGTGATCGCTCAACCGCTGATCGGAGGGCTGGGGATGTACGCGTTCCTCCGCAACGAGGGACTCTCCCGCCCCGCCGCCTCGGTGGGCGGGGTGAGCCTCGCCCTTGCGG
>JBOGWB010000098.1:0-3271 GCA_050693035.1 Actinomycetota bacterium | reverse complement strand
CTCTCGAATCCGGTGGGCCTGGGTGGACTTGAACCACCGACCTCACCCTTATCAGGGGTGCGCTCTAACCGCCTGAGCTACAGGCCCTGGGGTGGGACCGTTCTCAGCGTACTACCTCCGCTCCGTCAGGGTCAGTTCGATGCCCCCCACCAGGTCCGAGATGAGGTTGTAGAGGAAGACGACGAAGACCGTCAGTGCCGACCACACCACCACCGAGATGAGGCCAATGGTGAAGAGGGTCCGGAAGATGGCCCCCCCGTTGAACTGGAACCTCGGCCCGAAGCCCACGCTGTTCAGCAGATCCGAGATGGAGTCCAGGATCCCCAGGGCATCCACCACCGCGTACAGGATCCCCAGGCCCAGCAGGACCACCAGCATCAGGCAGAAGTAGAAGAGCAGCGACAGCTTCAGCACGGACCACGGGCTGATCCGGCGGACCTGGACCCGGATCCGCCGGGGGGCACCGCGCCGCACCGTGCTTCGGCTGGGGGCCTGCATCGTCTCCATCCGCTATCCCTTCACTACTCCGACAGGTCGCAGCCGAGCCACCCTCTTCGAGAGGCCCGCACCTTCACACGCCTCGACCACCTGGGATACGTCTTTGTACGCGTACGGAGCCTCCTCGGCAAGCAGCTTCCACTGGGAGGCCGCGAGAGTGATGCCCTGGTCCTCCAACTGCGTACGGAGCTCGGGCCCGGTCATCATCTTCTTCGCCTTCGTTCGGCTCATCGCCCGGCCGGCGCCGTGACACGTCGACGAGAACGACCGCTCCGTGGCCTGCTCCGTTCCCACCAGCACGTACGAGGCCGTGCCCATGCTCCCCGGGATGATCACCGGTTGCCCGATGGGTGCGTACCTCGAGGGAAGCTCCGGGTGATGAGGACCGAAGGCCCGGGTGGCTCCCTTGCGATGCACGCACAACCTCAGGCGCCTCCCGTCCACCTCGTATTCCTCCAGCTTGGCCAGGTTATGGGCCACGTCGTAGACGAGGTACATGCCCATCTCACGGGACGACCGCCGGAACACCTGCTCGAAGGACTCCCGCACCCCGTCCGTGAGGACGTGTCGATTGGCTCGGGCGAAGTTCGCCGCGGCGTACATGGCTCCGAGGTAGTCCTGGGCCGCATCGTGTTCTAGGGGGGCGCAGGCCAACTGCCGATCGGGCACCTCGATCCCCAGTTTCGACATCACCCCGTCGATGACCTTGATGAAGTCCGTGCACGTCTGGTGTCCGACCCCCCGGGATCCCGAATGCATCATCACGCACACCTGACCGGCGAACAGGCCCATGGCATTCGCGGCGTGCTGGTCGAAGACCTCCTCGAGCACCTGCACCTCGAGGAAGTGGTTCCCCGCCCCCAGGCTTCCCAGCTGGGAGGCGCCGCGATCGACGGCCCGGTCCGACACGGCCTCGGGCCGGGCGTCCTCCAGCACCCCATGGTCCTCACAGAACTCGGCATCCTCCTCCCACCCGACGCCGCGCCCCAACGGGAACCTCACCCCGTCGCGGAGGACCTTCTCCATCTCTTCGCGGGAGAGCCGCATCCGCCCCTTCGATCCAACGCCTCGCGGCACCCGCTGGCCGAGGGTATGGACGAGGTCGGAGATCCGCTCCCGGACGTCCCGATCCCACTCGAGCTCGGATCGGATCAGGCGGACCCCGCAGGAGATGTCGAACCCGACGCCGCCGGGAGAGACGACCCCGCCCGCGTCGGCGTCGGTGGCGGCCACCCCGCCGATGGGGAACCCGTACCCCCAGTGGATGTCGGGCATCGCGTAGGAGGCTCGGACGATCCCGGGCAACGTCGCCACGTTCGCCACCTGCTCCACGGCGCGGTCCTCGACAGCCTTCTCTGCCAACTCGTCGGTGGCGAACACGATCCCGGGCACGCGCATGCCCCGCGCCGCGTCTTGGGGGATCCGCCACACGAACGGCTCGAGCTTCTCGAGCTTCACCGAGAACCTCCTCCGGCCGAGTGTACCCGGCCCATCACCCGGCAGTGAGGAGATCGGTGGGCGGTTCCCGCTCGTTCAGACGTCCAGGTAAACCTGCCCGGACCACCCTCCATCGGGTTCGCGGCGAACCTGGACCTGGTGGTAGGTGGCCGCTTTCACCCCCACGCCCTCCAGCTCGCGCTCGCCCCGAGGAGCCACCCGGACGCGAGCCGAGAGGCTCGTGTCATCGACCCGGTCCACGGCCAGCCCGGCGAAGACGGCGTCCTCGACCTCCTGCAGGTACAGGAGCTCGTCGAGCCACGACACCAGCAGCGCCGCCGGATCCGGTGCCTCGACCTCCACCCGGCGCTCTTCCCCGGTGTCGGGGAACCACGCGCCCTGGAGGGTGGCCAGCCCTTCCCCCAGCGCGTCGAAGAGCTCCTCGCGCGTTGGGGCACGGGCACGGAGGCCGATGTCGGCGGTGTGCTCGAGGATCTCGAACCTCTCGGTCACGGCCCGGAGGGACGCCTCCCCCGTTCCTCCGGTCGCGGTCCGAATGGACCAACGACCACCCGGACGTGGAACGGGACCAGCACGGCCAGTGCCACAACCGCCAGCACGGTCTGCGACACGGTGGGATCCGGTTGGAGCAACATGCCTCCCCACCCGATCCCGGCCCCGGCCGTCCCCAACGCGGCGGCCACGAAGGGCGCCGGCACCCGGGTGCGCAACCAGAAGGAGGCCGCCAAGCCCAGCGCTGCGCCGGCCATGACGAGCCACATGCCCGCGGCTTGGCTACCCTCGTTCACACCGGCATTATGCTGGCCCGGCCGATGGACCAGGAGGCGCCTTCCTCGGCCGACCGCCGCCGGATCTATGCCGTCCAGGGGGTCCGGGCGTTCGTCTACGGATTCGGCAGCGTGCTCCTGGGCGCATCGCTGGCCCGGGCGGGCCTCTCCGGCGCCGAGGTGGGGCTGGTGTTCTCGGCGCTCCTCGCCGGGTCGGCCCTGGCCTCCCTCCTGGTCGGCTCTCGCGCCGACCGCCTCGGCCGGCGGGTCGTCTATCGGGGGCTCCTGATCGCCATGGGCGTCGCCGGGATGACCTTCGCCATCACCGACTCGCTCCCGCTCCTGATCCTCGCGGCGCTCACGGGTACGGTGTCTGTCGACGTCGTCGAGTCGGGACCGTTCACCTCGCTCGAGCAGGCCATGCTGCCCAGAGCCGTCGGCGGGTCGGCCGGGACGGCCCGCGCGTTCGGCGTCTACAACGCGGTGGCGGCCCTCGTCGGGTCGGCCGGAGCGCTCGCCGCCGGCGGCCCGGACCTCCTGCGCGAGAT
>JBOGWB010000097.1:0-44953 GCA_050693035.1 Actinomycetota bacterium | reverse complement strand
GCGGCCCGGCGAGTCGCCGACGGGTTGCTCGAAACGAGGCTCACCGTCGAGGGACGAGACGAGCTGGCCGCGCTGGCCCGGTCGTTCAACGAGATGGCCGCGGCCCTCGAGGAACGGATCGCACGGGAGCGGCGCTTCGTGGGTGACGTCTCCCACGAGCTGCGCACTCCACTCACGACCCTGCGGGCGTCGACGGACTATCTCCTTCAGGGTGAGCGCGACCTCCCTCCCTCGCTGCGCCGAGCCCTGGAGCTCCTCTCTGCCGATGTCGAGTATCTCCGCCATCTCGTGGACGATCTGCTCGAGATCTCTCGCGTCGAGGCCGGAAGGGTCGAGATGTCCTGGGAGCGACTCAACCTCGCCGACCTCGCCCGAGAAGTGGCCGCTCGACGGCGACGCGCCGGGGGGGACGACATCGCCGTCGTGGTCGAGGGCGAGCCCGAAGCGCTCTCCACGATGGCGGACAAACAACGCCTCGAGCGCGTGGTGGTGAACTTGGTGGACAACGCGGTGATCCACGGAAAGGGCCGCGACGTCACCGTCCGTGTGGGTGCGGAGGACGGTCACCTCCTCCTCTCGGTGGAGGATCAAGGCCCGGGGATACCGGACGGGGTCGTTTCCCGCATCTTCGAGCGATTCTTCAAGGCCGACCCCGCCCGTCATCGTGGGGACGGGCGAGGGGCGGGGTTGGGGCTCGCCATCGCCCGCGACAACGCCCACCTTCACGGCGGAGAGATCGCCGTCCACAGCGCCCCGGGACGAGGCGCCCGGTTCACGCTCCGCCTTCCCCGACGCGCCGACGCATCGGCTGAGGAGACGGCCAAGGGAGTCGCGTCGTGAGGAGGTTCGCGGTGCTCGGCACCGCCACGCTGCTGCTGGCATCGTGCCAAGCACAGGGCGTCCATCTCATCCCCACCTCCGAGTTACCCGAGGATGTCTACGGCCGCCCCGCGGACCCCGTTCCGATCGAAGGGCAGGAGATCCCCGAAGCGGGCACGGTGTTCTTGGTCGACAAGGGACTCCTTACAGAGGTGCGGCGGGAGCTACCACCTGCCGTTTCCCTACCGCAGGCCCTCGTGGAGGCCCTCCTGGAGGTGGAGAATCCAGTCGGGAACACCGACCTCTACTCCGCCGTGCCCCGGAACACCCGCCTCCTCTCGATCGAGGTCGATCAGAACGTGGCCACGGTCAACCTGTCCGGAGAGTTCGAGAGCGGAGCGACCGGCGAGCCTCTGGCCCTTCGCCTCGCTCAGGTCGTGTACACCCTCACTCAGAAGGAGACAGAGATCCTGAACGTTCTGTTCTCCATCGAGGGAGAGCCCGTCGGGGTGCTTACTGGAAACGGCGTCGTGGTCGAGCGCCCGGTGACGAGGGAGGACTACGCGCGCTTCGCACCGTCGCCGCCGAAGCGGCCCGGGTCGGAGGCGTCGCCGTCTCCGGGAGATGGCTCGGACTGAAGCGTCCGCCACACGGCGGATACGGAAGCGGGCGAAGTATCGGTCGAACGACCGACCCGGCGCGACTTGTCACCGAATCGTCACACGGCTGTCACTCGTTCGACGCGCCGAAAGGGCATGCTGGTGACGCCAAGACCCCACGGGGTGACTCCTCCGGCAGGTGGTGGCCCCTTGAGCCACGAGACCTGCCTCCCTCGGGGGGATCCCCTCTCTACCCGAACCTGCCGGAGGAGGCCCCCGGGGCAGGCACGCCTGTTACCCTGCATCCGATGCGCCGAGGCAGAATCACTCTGCTCCTCGTCCTCGTCACAGCTCTCGCGACCCTCCTTCCCCAGACCGCTTCTGCGGTGGACGTCCGGTGGGTGGCGTACGTTCGGGCAGACCAACCGTTCTCCCCCGGGACGCTCCACGTCGTGCAGTCGGATGGAACCGGATCGCGACGGCTGTCGGAGGCCGTCCTGACCGCCGACCTGGGCCCGCGCGGCTCCATCTTCGCCGTCCGTCAAGAAGGGCAGGACTTCACCACTGTCTCCGTGGTCCGCATCTCTCGCCAAGGGCGCTCTCGCGAGTTGCTTCCCTCCGACGGAACGCTGTATCTCTCGCTCGCGGCAGGGGCGAAAGGAGGGGTGGCGCTCCTGCGTTTCGTCACTCAGGGAAAGGACGTGCCAGGGTTCCTTCGGGACGCCATCCCGATCCTCGCCTCGACCCAGGTCCCCGTCCTGACGCCTCCCGAGGAACCCACCGGTCCCGTCGAGCTCTCCACCGTCGCGGAGAGCGATCGGCGTTCATACCAGCTCATGTTCACGAACGACCCCGGACGCCAGATGTCCCATGCCGAGCAATTCAACATCTTCGTCGGCGGCCGCGGAGGCTCGCAGGAGCCTCCGTCCGATTCGACGGAGGTCGAGGTCCGGGGAACCACCGGTTCATTCTTCTGCGGTGCATCGACGTGTTTCCTCTCGTGGGAAGAGAACGGAGCCACGTATTCGGTCGGCGAGTTCGGCGCCTCCGAGGAAGCTGCAGCCTTCGCAGAATCCCTCCTGCAGATCGAGGAGGTCGCCGGCACCGAGTGGCGCTTCGGTGGCGAGGTCCAGGCGCCCCAACTCGTAACGCTGCGGGGCGACGGCTCGGAGCAGATCCTCGAGTCCGTGGAGGGCTTCTGCGAATGTGGCTTCCAACCCGTGTCCTGGAACTCGGAGGATCAGGCCGTCCTGGTGATCCAGGGGGCGGAGGGATTCACCGAGCTGGTCGAGTATCCCGCGAGCGGTGGGGAACCGGAGGCCCTCGCGGAGGGCGACCTCAACGGGATGATCATGGATGCCGGGTACGGGCCCGAAGGTGTGCTCCTGTTGCGGGCGGGGCGGCCCGGTCCGCCGGGCACGATCGAGACCCTCGGAGGCGAAATGGTGGTGGACAACGTTCGAGCCTTCGACGTTGCTGGCACCACGCTCGTATATGCGACGGCGGGCGGAAGGGTGGTCGTTCGCAACCTCACGAACGGCCGCGAGCGCACGGTGGGTCGGGGCGCGGTGGACGTCAGCGTGAGTCCGGATGTCATTCCCGCCGGCTCTCCGGACCAGCCGGGGGTCCAGCCGGCGTCCGGGTCGGCCTCGCCGCTTCTCTGGATAGCCCTGGGCTTGGTGGCGCTGTCGCTTCTGGGTGGAGGGTTGCTGCTGGGGGCGCGGCTGAGATCCCGTTAGGAGCGCTTGCCGGAACCGCCGCCGGGTGGTTCGCGGAGCTCCCGGACCTCGTGCACGGGGTGTTGCCCGTTGCCATTGACGAGGTGGGGCAGACGGCGGTTCACCGCGTCGAGGATCGCTTTGGCCGCGCTGAGGTCCTCCTCGCCCGGCCGGCTGAGCACAGCGCCGACGAGCCGCTCCCCACGGGCCTGGACCACGGCCATCAGGAGCTCGGATTGGTCGTGCGTGAGCGCCGAATACAGCCCCTCGACCTCGATGTCGCCGTCGAGGAGGGGACCGAGCGCGTCGGCCGTCGCGTAGGCGACGGCGTGGAACCGTCCCGCCGCAGAGGCGGAGGCGCTGCCGTGCCCCTCGAGCCTGTGACCGTTCCACCGGAGGTGGACCTCGGCCATGCTCTCCGTGTCCACCTCGACCCTCACCTTCACCAGCCGCGGCCGCGGTTCCTCCTTGCCCAGGGGCTCGGGCTCCACCCAGTGAAGGGCGACCGCCGCTCCGGCCAGGGCCCCCTCGACGGCAGCTCGGACCTCCGCGGAATCGGCGTCCTCGGCCACGAGTACTCGCAATATGGGTGGCTCGTCGGGCGTGTACTCCACCCAGGCGACCCCGGGGATGGACCGGATCCGGTTCTCGAGCTCGCGTCCGTCGGGAGCCTCTTGCAGAGCACGGATGCCCTCGATCAGACCTTGCGCGGAGCGGAGGGAGTCAGCGGGATTCTCCGTGGCAGCTTCGTCGAACACGATCACGCTGGAACCGCCCCGGCCGGTCCAGCGCGTCCCGGTCTCGTCAACCTGGGGCCCGTCCTCCGGGTCCCAGTCGGCCAGCGCGTCCCGGGCCCGCCGGGCCAGGTCGAGGACAGACTGAGCGTCGAGCCCCCGGGGCTCGACCATGATCCGTTCGTCTCCGTCGTGGGTCACATGGAGGTAGGCGAGGGCCTCGGTGGCCAACTCCTCGCGCAGCCAGCGGAGGACGCCGCCGATGGCCTCGTCTTGATGGGGGTCGATCGACACGGGACGACGGGGCGTGGGGTCGGGGTCCGGTTCGTCGGAGAGGCGGCGGGCCCCTGGCAGGCGTCCGCCGGAGGGGGGACCGCCCGAACGAGCAGAAGGCCCGGAAGGCCGGTTGGCCCCAGGCGCAGGATTAGCCTCGGGAGTCAGGCGCTGATCATCCACGTGGAATTGCCCCTCACGGAGAGATTCGAACCGACCTGCTCGAGACTTTAGCGATTCCGACATCCCGCAGGGAACGGACTGCGCCTGATCGAGCCGCTCAATCCCCTCCGCGGTCCGCCCCGGCCCCCGTCCTCGAGAGGATGTCCAGGATGGCCTTGGCGTCGGTGTCCTCGAGCGGCGCGGCTGGTCGCTGACGGGCCGCTTGCACCAGCGAGCGGAGGTTGCCCTCGGTCATCTCCAGCCGGCGCCTGAGGGCGCTGACCTCGTCCTCCAGCGACTGGGCCCGGCGTCGATCCTCAGCGGCCGCCCGGTTGACTTCCACCGCCTCCCGGCGAGCGGCTTCGGCTTCGGCTCGGGCTCGCTCCAGGGCGGCCCTCATCTCCGCGGCCTCGGCGGAGAGTTCGATGAGACGCTCGATCACCACCTTTCCCACCTGCTCGTACGTGGGAAGCGCGTCCTCCTCCCCGGTCCTCGGGCGACCTCGCTTGCGCCGACGAACGGGGCGATGGACCGAGGTGGGTTCACCCTCGGCGAGAGGCCGGGCGTCGAGCAGCCGGTACCCGCGGCCGTCCTGTTCGATGCGACCTCGGGAGATGAGGGCTCGTATCGCGCGGGCGGCTCCGAGCCGGCTGTCCAGTCCGGCCTCTTCGGCCAGTTCCGCCGGCGTGGCCTCGATCCTCTCCCCCGGCTGCCACCGGGCCGCCGCAGCAGCCAGGATGGCGTTGCTCTCGCGCAGGCTTTGAACGTTCATCGAGCCACCTTTCTACTACGGATAGACGCTCCTGAGCGAGGGGTGCGGGGTGTGCCGACGGCGCCCGGGAGCCAGTGGGTCTGGGTCAGCGGCGCCGGCGCTGGGGGCGATTCCGACGCTGGGGCCGGCTACGGGACCGCCGGGCACGAGGGAGAGTGGCGGGATCCGGCAGGTCGACCCGGGCCTTCTCGACCGCCGCGATGACTTCGGAGGCCACGGAGTCGTCCTCGGGGGGGGCCGAGATCATCAGCTGGAAGAGCACCGTTCGCTCGAACTGCTCGATCGTCTCCACCACCGATCGGCGCTCCGACCCGCCGATCCGCCACGTAGCGGCGATGCGTCCCGACGGGAGCACATCGACGCGCATTGGCGTCTTTCCGATGCTCCCTTCCCAGACTGTGCGTGCAGACTGCTCATCCATACGACCTCCAGGGGTGATTGCGGGGACCGCGGCAACTGTAGCACGCAGGTCGATACAGTCCGCCGCGACCAGGTGACCTGCGTCGGGGCAAAAAGAGTGACAAAAGCGGAGCGAACGCTTGCGTGGTCGAGGAGGTGTGGTCTATAAATCGCCGTGGAACCGCTGGAGTCTTCGGACTCCGGCGGTTCCGTTTTAGGACCTTTCCCCTCCCGCGGTGCTCGCTTCCATGTGTCGCGTGAACCAGTCTCCCGCCAGCCGCGCGACCTCTTCGAGGGCCCGGGGCTCCTCGAACAGGTGACCCGCTCCCGGGATCACCACCAGGTCCCTCTCGGAGCTCATCAGGGCCGCAGCCTCCCGATTCATCTCCAGGACCACGGGGTCTGCCCCACCCACGATGAGCAGTGTGGGCGCCCGCACCTCCGCCAACCGGTCGGCGGCCAGGTCGGGACGGCCCCCTCTGGAGACCACCGCGGCCGTCTCCGGGCGTTCCGCCGCTGCGACCAGGGCCGCGGCGGCGCCGGTGCTGGCGCCGAAGTAGGCGACCGGGAGTCCCGCGGTCTCCTGGAGACGGCCGAGCTCGGAGGTGGCCTCGAGCAGCCTGACCGCCAGGAGCGGCACGTCGAAGACGTTGGTCCGGTCGAGCTCTTCCTCCGGAGTGAGGAGATCCAGCAGGAGCGTGGCCAACCCGCGACCTCTCAGGGCCCGGGCCACCGCCTGGTTGCGGGGGCTGTTTCGGCCGCTCCCCGTTCCGTGGGCGAACACCACCACCCCGACGGGGGCTTCAACGAGCCCCAGAGACCCTTCCAACCGCCCATCGCCGGCGGGGATCTCGATCGTGGGGTCGGGCCCGGTCACGTCCGTTCGACCTCCACGGCCATGGCGATGCGCTCGGCCGGCGACGGATGAGTGAAGAGGAACCGATACGTGATGGGGCCGGGATCGAGGTCGGAGAGGTTGCGCAGGGCCAGACCGCGTTCTGTGCGGACGTAGGCGTCCACGTCTCCCGTCAGCTCCAGCGCGAAGCGGTCGGCAGTCCGCTCGAATCGCCGCGAGAGCCAGTTGCTCGGCGGGAGGACAACGAGGTTGAGAAGGGCCACCGAGAAGATCAGGAACGGCACGATCCTCGGATCGGCCGGGGCCGATGCTCGGGCCGCCCGGAGGACGGAATCTGACCGTAGGAGGAACCAGAGGGCCAGGACACCCGCGGCAGCGGCGACCGCTCCGATGACGGTGCCCCACTCCACGTGGTGATCGCGCCGGTGTCCCAGCTCGTGGGCGACGACCAGCTCGATCTCGTCCCGATCGGCATTCGTCAGCAGCGTGTCGTAGACGACCAGGCGACGGGTCGTCCCGAACCCGGAGACGTATGCGTTCTCCTTGGTCGTGCGGCGGCTTGCGTCGGACACGAGGACCTCTCGCACCGGGACCCCCGCCCTGTCCGCAAGCAGCATGAGCTCGGCGGCGAGCTCTCGGTCCTGAAGAGGCTCGAACCGATTGAACAGGGGCTCGAACAGCACCGGCGAGAGGTAGGTGAGCAGCGCGATCACCGCGGCGCCGCCGACGGCAGCGACCGCGGGCCACGCCTGGGGCAGCAACCGGATCAGGGCGACGAGACCCACCAGGATGAGGGCACTGATCAGGACGGAGACGCCGAGACCCTTTCCCCAGTCACCGAGCCAGCCGGCCACCGACTGCGTGGAGAAGCCCCAGGCCCGCTCGTGCAGGTACCCGCGCCAGAACGAGACCGGCAGCCTCACGACGGCCACGGCCACCGTCGTGAGAACCACCGCGCCCCCGGCGGACAGCGGCCAGGGCCATGATCTGGCCGGTCGAAGCAGGAGATCCCCGGCTGAGGTGAACGCCAAA
Source organism: Actinomycetota bacterium (assembly GCA_050693035.1). Classification (GTDB taxonomy): domain Bacteria; phylum Actinomycetota; class UBA4738; order UBA4738; family CALAEC01; genus DASYVD01. The sequence continues at coordinate 37,589 of JBOGWB010000097.1, read as the reverse complement.
GCTCCCAGGACCACCAGGCCCAGGACGGTGCCGATTGCGTACGCCGCGTACCTGGGTCCCTGGTACTCGTTCGCTCTCGCGATCTCCTGCTCGGTGAAGAACCGGCGTGGTTCGGTGGGAAGCCGTCCGAATCCCGAGGCCCACCACACCGCCACGATGGCGACCACCAGCGCCGGGAGGATCAGACGGCGAGTGATCATGCCCGCCTCAGCGGTGGCGGTACACGATCCGCCCGCGGGTCAGGTCGTAGGGCGAGAGTTCCACGGTGACCCGGTCGCCCGGGAGGATCCGGATGTAGTGCTTGCGCATCCGTCCCGAGATGTGGCCCAGGATGCGGTGGCCGTTGTCGAGGTCGATTCGAAACATGGTGTTGGGAAGGGACTCCGCGACCGTGCCCTCAACCTGGAGAGCGGCCTCCTTCTGCGGGCCGGCCCGCTCGACGCGCTTCGCCCGCTCCTCCGCCGTCTGGGGAGGACGCGAGGGACGCGCCCGCGGCCGTGCTCCTCTTCGACGTGCCACCGAACCTCCGTATCTCGTCTCCGCGGCGGCCGGTGCCTTCATCATCCCGGCCGCGAGCGAAACGATAACAGGTCTCGCAGGTCAGCCCGCATCCGGCTCGGCGGGGCGTCCGGTCAGCCGATCCCTAGGCCGGTGGTCAGGGCCCGGAGGGTCAGGCCGCAGGCGATGAACGATGCCACGGCGAAGGCCGCCCACGGACGCTCCGGAAGCACTTCGCGGGCGATCCAATGGGCACCCACCAGGACGAGCAGAGGGAAGACCACTCCGTAGGCGTAGTGGAGGATGGGGCGTCGGCCTCCCAGCAGTAGCAGGATCACGCCGCCCACGAGCTGCAAGATCAGGGCAACCTGCACGGCGGCCACCAGCCACCAGAACGCCCGTCCCGGGCCACGTCTGATGATCCAGGTCACCAGCCCCCAGAGCGAGAGAAGCCCAAAGGATCCAACGATGAACCACCCGACGACGAGATGGGCGCCCCTCATGCCACGCGCCCCTTCCCTCCTCCCACGGCGAACATCATGACGGCTGGAGGGTCCTTCGGCATCGCCGGATCGCGGCCCGGCGACCCTCCGTGCCGCTGACCACCACGAGCATGGGCTCGAGCTCGGTGCCCAGGAACCGGCGGACGTCGTCGTCATAGAAGGTGATGCCGCTGGTACCCAGACACTGAGCGTACGCTCCCAGATAGATCCGGCCGGCCACGATGGCCGCCTCGAGCTGGGCAGCCGCGTACCCGCGGCTTCCCAACCCTTCGAGGGTTCGGTCGAGGTCACAAAGAAGGAGGGTCACCGCGGCCGCGTCGGCTCCGAGCCGCTGCTCCAGGCACAGGTACCCGGCCTCGCTTCGGAACGTCCCCGCTCGGCGCAGCAAGAATCGCCCGCCAGGCGAATAGTCGTGGATGCCGGACGGAAGGCCGTCCAGAGCAGCCGCCATGACCACGGGATGAACCGATCTGGCGTCCCGCAGCCAGTCACCAGGTACGCCGACGAGGGCGTGGTCGAGGATCGCCGCGAACTCCGAAGCGGGCGTTGACTCCCGCGCGAAAAGCCGGCTGGATCCACGCCTTCGGATCACCTTCTCAATGGGGTCGGTGGAGAGCATCTCCTGAGCAAGCGGGGTCACCGAGGGGAAGAGGTGCTCGTCCTGGTGCGGCGACACTTCGGGCGCACCGCCCTGGAACACTCCGACCTCGTTCCTTGAGCCCAGCTCCATCGCTTCGTGAGCTTCCTCGATCGCGGGGTCACCCTGCGCCGGGGCGGACGCAGGCTCCGCCTCCTGTTCGAGGGGAGGGACATCGATCGGGGCCGGAGTCCCTCCGATGCCCATCGCCATCGCACACAACGCGAACTCGGTGCGGCCATCGACTCCGACAGTGTCGTTGGCGGCCCTGTCGAGGAAGCCGAGATGGATCCGTGCTCGCACGTCAAGTGCAGCAGCCGAAGCGAGCATGTTGGCCAGGATCATCCCGGCGTCCCAGTAGAGATGGCGGAAGCCTCGCGTCCCGTACTTCCACGCTGTCCGTCGCGGGATCCCCGTGAGGATCACGGTCGCGGCGCCGGAAAGCGCGCCCGCGAGTCCGGTGCTTCCTCGGAAGTCTCCCCGACGCAGAAGGATCAGACCATGCTCGAGCGGCGCGTAATGGTAGACGCCCGGCTCCAGCCCTTGGACCTCCCCCGCCACGACATAGACCTCGATCGGGTACAGGGCTCCCGCGGAGGCATAGGTGCGGAAATGGAACTCCCCGAAGTCGGAGCGGAACGTTCGCGAGACTCCCGCGGAATGAAACAGCAGGTGAGAGAGTCCTTCGATGGCAACCGGCGCTTCCCCGACGGGGTCGGCGGACCTGGCGAGGGCTTCGAACGCCGGCACACCGGTGGGATCGAATCGCGGCAACGGAGCGGGATCGAGCCCAACGTACCGTTTGAACCTCGACGGCTCGTTGCGCCAGTCCAGGAAGTGACCGCTCTCGCGGACGCTCCGAGGAGTGTGCTTGGTTCGGTCGTGATAGGCGCGGAGCGACGCCCCCTTCATCGGCGGCGCTACAGGTACTGCCCCGGCGGCCCCCCCGAGGAGTCCGGACGATGTGGCGGCATGGCATGGCTCGGCAGCCCCCGCCTTCGGATCTCCTCGAACTGCGCCCGAGCCATCGCCTGCTGGGCCCACAGAGCAGCCTGGATCCCGTGAAAGAGTCCCTCTAGCCAGCCCACCAATTGAGCCTGGGCCACTCGCAGTTCCGACTCGGATGGGGTCTCGTTGAATGGGATGGCAAGGGCGTCCAACTCTTTCTGCAGATTCTCGGACAGGACCTCCTTGAGCTCCTGGAGCGACCGTTCGTATACGGTCTGGAGTCGTCGCCTCCCTGCCTCATCGAGGTGCGCTTGGCGGACCTCCTCGAGCAACTCGCGGATCATCGAGGCGATCCGAAGGAGCTTGGCAGGGTGCTCGATGGCGTCCCCCTGGGTGCCCGCCTCCTCCTCTGCCTGTGGCTGGTGGGGGGGCGGGTCCACGGGCCAGCCCTGAGGGGGCACCACCACAGGTTCCTGTGTCTGTCCCTCTGACTCAATCACGATGCCTCCCTGAAGAGCGCTCATTGCCAGCATATCCGGGGGCGGGGGAGGCGTCGGACGGATCCCGTCACTCGCGGGGCCTGGCCACCCACGCACCGGCCGTGGACGACAGGGCGATCAGCATGGCCCCGGCTCCTACGCCCAGCATGGCCAGGAGGGCCAGGTACTCGGCGAAAGCCGCGGTGAGGTTGGGGAGCCCAAACTCGAAGTCCCACCCATACACGACCACGAAGGCCCCCACGATGGCGCCCAGGGTGAGGAGGATCCATGCGGCAAGACCAACGCCGTGGCGGAACCACCCCTGCGCTCCTCGCCGCCCGGCGATCAGCCCAGTCACCAAGCCAGCGGCCGCGGCGGCGATGACCGAGTCGACGGTCCGCGCGAGCAGGAATCTCGCGATCTGGGCTTCCGTGTTGAACTCCGAGAACGAGAGCGTAAGGCCCCGGGCGAAGAAGAGACCCACCCAGACACCCACGAAGATCAGGACGCCCGTGAGCAGAGCTCCACCGTGAAGCCGCCTGGTGGCGAACACCACGATGATCGCCGCGGCAGCGAGCATCAGCACGATCAGGGGAAATCGGATGAGCGCCGAGCGCCGAGCCTTCGCTTCCTGGAGGCGCTCCAACGACGCGGTATCGTGCGCCTCACCACCGAGCACGGCGCCGGCCCGCCCGAAGAACATTTCCTCGACCTGGGCGTGAGCCTCGCGGATGTCGTCGCGCTGCTGCTGGCTGGTGTCGAGAAGTCCCTCCAGGACCGTTCCGACCGCATGCGTCGGTCGCGACAACCCGAGCAGCGCGGCGACCGTTGGAGCCACGTCGGCCTGTGACACCTCCCCGGTGGCACCGATCACGGTCCCCGGCCCGGCCACGACGAGTGGCGTAGTGGTCACGACGTCCTCTGCCCCTCCGTGGCCCCCCGCGTCGATGTGACCGTGATCCGAAGTGAGGATGACGGTGGCATCCGTACCGGCTTCTTCGAGGATGCGGGCAATGATCGCGTCTGCCCGCTCCGCTGCCTGCAAGTACTCGGGCCCTACCCCAAGCGTGTGCCCCGTGTTGTCCACGTCGGGAAGATGAACGAGAAGGAGCTCCGGATGCAGCCGGCGAAGGATCCGGATCGCCTGACGGCCGACCTCCTCGTCGCTCGCCGCGTCGTCCCGGGCTCCGAACCAACCCTCGGTGATCACATCCCCATACAACTGTTCCCAGGCCGAGTGGCCGGCGATCGACGTGGTGATCCCTGCTCGCTCTCCTGATGTGAACAGGCTGTCCACCCGCACCGGGCCTTCGTACCAGTTGGTCGTCACCCCGCTGATCTCCGGCGGAGCGCCGGTGGTGAGCAGGGTCCAGCCCGGAAGCGACAACGAGGGCTGGGAAGTGCGGCCAGTGAGGAACGAGCCATCCTCGGCGACCTGCTGGAAGGTGGGAAGCGTTCTGGCCACATCGGCACGGAGTCCGTCGACGACGATGATCACGACCTCGTCGGTGAGCGGTTGCGTCTCCGGGCCGGGAGGCACCGGGAAGAGATACGGGGAGTCGTAGCCGACGAAGCTGTTCCACTGATACTCCGCGAACACACGGGCTCCCAGACCCACGGCGCCCAGCGACAGAAGAGAAACCACCACGGCCAACACCGACATCGCGCGGTCGGTGCCAGAGCGCCCGACGCCCTTCTGGCCTCGTTGAGCCTTCTCCTCCACCCTCATCGCCGCCGAGAACCTATGCCAAAGGCAGCCGGGGAGCAATGGAAAGGCTGGTCAGGGCATCGTGGCCGGTCACCTATGATGGCCGCGTGCTCCTCCTGGCGGCGATCCTCGGGATCGGTCTCCTCTTGGGGTGGGGGTTCGGGGGTAGGTTGCGGAACCTGGGGACGGTTCGCATCCATCTGTGGCCACTCGCGTTGGTCGGGCTCGTCCTCCAGGTGGCCCCCATCCCCCGTCCAGAAGGTCCCCTGCAGGAGGTGCTTCCCCTTGGTGTATTGCTCCTCTCATTCGCCCTGCTCTTGCTCTTCGTGGCAGTCAACTGGCGGCTGCGAGGCTTCCTGGTCATCGCCATCGGATTGCTCCTGAACGCGGTGGTGATCACGGCGAACGAGGGGATGCCGGTGTCGGCGGATGCGGTACGGCAGTCCGGACAAGGTGAAGCGATCGGGAAGCTTGCCTCCAGCGACGCACCGAAGCACCACCTGGCCGACGAACGGGATGTGCTCCTTCCGTTGGCAGATGTGATCCCGGTGGGCTCACCGTTCAACATCGTGGTGAGCATCGGCGACGTCATCGCGTATGTTGGCGCGGCCCTCTTCCTGACGTCGTCTATGCTTGGCCTTGCTGAGCCTCGGTCGCGGTCTCTTGACCGTCCGTCGCCTGGGAAAGCCACGACGTAGGGAACTCCGCGAGGATGGTGGTTCCCTTTCCGGGCTCGCTCTCGATCCTGAAGGCGCCACCGGCGACCTGAGCGCGCTCACGCATCAGGGTCAGGCCGAAGTGTCCTTCCGGTGACCCTCGCTCCACGTCGAAACCGGTCCCGTCATCCGCGACGGTAACCCGAGCTCCATCCATGCTTCTCTCGAGGCTCACCCGGATCTCGCTCGCGCTTGAGTGCTTGACCGCATTCATGACCGCCTCCCGCGCGACCTGGTAGCACAGGAGCTGGACGGGCGGAGGCATGTCGACGTCCTGAAGGCGTGTGACGAACCTGGCGCCTGCTGTCTTCTCCGCGTCAGAGCAGAAGGACGCGATCGCCTCCGCAAGTCCAGCCCGCCCGAGCGGCGACTGACGGAGGTCCTTGATGAGGCTACGGATCAACTCCATGGTGCGATCCCGCGACGACCGAACCGCGGAGAGCTCACGCTGAAGGTCCCCGAGGTTGCCTTTGTCGAGGTGCTTCTGACCGATGTCGATATGGAGCGACATACGGAAGAGCACCTGGGCCAGATCGTCGTGGAGATACCCTGCGATCTGCATCCGCTCGTCGTGGCGCTCTTCGGCCATCCGGTTCGATAGGGCCCTGAGAAGCACTTCGCGATCACGGAGTTCCTTCGTCGCTTCCTCGAGCGCCCGGGTCCGGAAGAACATCTGTCTCGCCAACAAGAGAGGCCCGGCGAAGGCCGCGACAGCCCACTCACCCATCTCGATATACAGCTGAGCTAGCAAGACGCCGAGGAACCCCAAACCCAGGTATGAGGCCAGAAACTCGAGAGGGTTTCCAATCCGCAACTTCCGGAACACCTCACGTACTGGGACGTCGTATGTAAGCCCTACAGCTATGCTCACCAGAGTGGAGTTGACCACGTGGAACAGGAGAACCGCGACTATCGCAGCGGCGAGGATGCCGGGCCAACCTGTCTCCGAGCTTTGGAGAGCATGATATATGAGCGACGCAGCGAACACGGAAAGCGCAACCTGGCTTCGATTAAAGAGCGCTCGGAGGGGACGTATTTGCCGTTTGGGCTCGCGCGGGTCGGAGGATCCTAGAAAGGCCACCAGGCCAGCGACCTCGGCCGGAAAGATGGGGAGGAAAGCAGCAGCGGTAAACAGTGGGAATGCGAGGCTCAGCTGGAGGGATTTCCAAGTCGGGACGGGCAGTAGCTCTACTACGGCGATGACCACAATCCAGAAGACAAATCCGAGCACGATTTTCGGATCCGCAAATACAGCGAAACCGCCGAGGGCTAGGTTCGCAACGATGAGGCCGAGGGTCGGCAGAATCACCAACAACTCAAAGAGGCGCACTAGGTGCGCTCGGCCTATCCGGGCCGTGTCCTGAGCTAGAGCGGCAACAGTTGTCCCTGCCATAGTGGTCCACCAAGGATAGGCTGCCCAAACTGAACTCGGTAGTCTTTCTGGAATCTTGAGGGGTGCTCCATAGCCCTACGCAAAATGCTGTAGGCGACGCTTCTCCTTGTGGGCCAGATGGCCGACCCCCATATTGAGGGCGGACCTGGCCATGGGAAGGGGGTTGTGAAGCCCCCCTCTCGGTCAGAAGTTGGGCAGGCGTCAGCGTCAAGGTGCTGACGCGGAGAGGAGGAGGTGGGCGGATGCGTCTTTGGACGCGTATTGCCGCGGCGGTTAGCTCGCTGGTTGCTTTGCTACTGGCGGGCGGAGCCCCTTGGAAAGCCTAATCTGAGCTTGGCGTAGACTCGCCGGAACGAGGCTCAAGCGGAATCGTCGCCGTGAGCCTCGTTCCCACGCGCGGTTCGCTCTGGATGCGGATCTCTCCTCCTGCTCTCTGAACACGCCGCTTCATCAGGTCGAGCCCGAAATGAGAACCTTGATTGACTCTCTCAATCTCAAAACCAATGCCGTCGTCCTCCACGGTCAGCACGACTGCGTCTGGATCCTGAGCGACCAGAACCCGTACTTCCGTCCCGCCAGAATGCTTGAGGGCATTCAGAATCGCTTCGCGGGTTACCTGGTAGGCGAGAACCTGGCGCCGGGCGTCCAGATTCAATTTGGAGGGAGCTTCCAGCCTGACCCGAGTCTTCCACTCGAGCTGCAAATCCCTTGCCAACTGCCTGAGCGTGGGGAGCAAACCACCTCTGCCTAGAGGCGACTTGTTCAGATCATGAATCACCTTGCGAAGGGATTCGATGGACATCTCTGAGCCATCCACGAGTTCGTGGAGTTCCGGGGAATCGGGAAGCCCCTGGCCTTCAAGAATCTTGGCAAGAAGCCATAGCCGTGTAAGCGCTTGGAGGACATCATCGTGAAGGTCGGACGCGATTCTCAACCGCTCGTCGTGACGCTCATCCACCGCTCGATCGACCAAGCGCTTGAGAAGGCGCTCACTATCTCTTAGCTCCTGGGCCATCAATTCTAGCGACTGGCCTCGGATAAGCATTTGCCTCGCCACGAGTATTGGGATCAAGAAGGAAACAACCGACCAGGCTCCGACTCGCGCGAAGAGATAAGCAAGAACCAGGGCGAGCGCCCCGTAACCAAGGTACGTCGCCAAGAACGGACCGGGCTTCCCGACGCTGAGAACGCGGGAACCCTGGCGTGGAGCGCCCGGGGGGGATGGAAGGAGCAACCCAAACGAAGTAACCAGAAGCACGTTGACCGCATACTCCAGCGCGAGAGCCAGCGCTGCGGCTGCCATTGCCGTTGTCCATGGCTCTAGGCCACCAGCAATCAAGTGAAAGGCCTTCCCGGCCATCAATATGCTGAGGGCAATCTGTCCCCGATTGAAGATGGCTCGCAACAAAGAGACCTCTCGCCGAATCTCTCGGACATCGATGGCTCCCAATAGGGCAACCGCCGCACCAGCCTCGCCTGTGTACAAGAAGGCCACCGCGAGAAGGATGGGCACGTCCAGGGTTAGCCAACGTTCTCCAGCTCGGATCGGGAACAGGTCAACGACGAAAACGAGCACTGTCCAGAAGACGAGTGCTGGCCATCGAGTCTGGATCGTCTGGAGAATGGATTCCCTGTCCTGTACCAGCAGGAAGGCCAGGATGGCCACCACGCCGGCGGTGAACAGGTGGGCGCTCAGGGGGTCGCGGTCGGGCGAGCGGGCGGGTCGGGATTGCTGAAAGACCGAGAGACTGGAAGCAGTCATGGGCCCGCGTTGCGTGCATCGTGACGAGGTGCCTTCCAAACGTCAATACGCTGGGCAGAGGCCGTCCCCATCCCCAGTCGGGGGACACCTCCCTAGCCAAAACGGACTGGCCCCTCTGGAGCGGTGCTCCCGGAAGGGCCGGTTCGCCTGACAGCGGGTAGCCTAAGGGCATGATGGGCGAAGGCTGGCGGGTAGGCAGGATCGCGGGCGTGGAGATCCGGATCGACCAGTCCTGGACCCTCATCGCCCTGCTCGTCACCTACAGCCTCTACGTCCAGTTCTCCTATGACTACCGAGAGCTCACGACGGGGGCCGGCGTCGCGCTGGCGATAGTCGCGGCATTCCTCTTCTTCGGGTCGGTTCTCACCCACGAGATGGCACACGCGCTCATGGCCCGCCGCCGGAAGATCCCGGTCCGGGGGATCACGCTCTTCATCTTCGGGGGAGCCACCCACGCCAAGGTCGAGTCCCGCGGCCCCGCGGACGAGTTCCTGATCAGCGTGGTCGGGCCACTGACCAGTCTCGCTCTCGGCGCCCTCTTCGCGGTTGTCGCCTTCGCCGGCGGGTCGCTGCTTCCGGACCCCGTTGTCGGTGCGCTCGGCTATTTGGGATTCGTCAACATCGCCCTTGCCGTCTTCAACCTGCTGCCCGGGTTTCCCCTCGACGGTGGGCGCGTTCTCCGATCGGCCGTCTGGAAGATCAGCAACAGCCTCTCCAAGGCCACTAGAGTGGCCAGCATCACCGGGCAGATCGTGGGGTTCCTGCTCGTAGGAGTGGGGCTGATGTTCCTCCTCCAAGGTAGGGTCGGGAATGCGATCTGGCTCGCGTTCATCGGGTGGTTCCTCGCCCAGGCCGCTCGCAGCTCCTACGAGGAGCTCCGGGTTCGGCGGATCCTCGAGGGAGTCGATGCGGAGGATGTGATGGCCCGCGACCTCGTGGCCATTCCTGCCGACATCCCCCTGGCTGAGGCCGTCGAACGCCACTTCATGCGGTATGACCACGGCGGATTCCCTGTCGAACACGAGGGCGACACGGTGGGCTTCATCTCCATGCGCGGCGTCCGGAAAGTGCCTCGCGATGAATGGAGCCGTCGAACGGTCCGGGACTCTATGGACGATCTCAACGATCAGGTGATCGTTCCCCCAGACATGCGCATGGATCAGGTATTGGCGAAACTCCAGGATGGTGAAACGAATCGCGTGCTCGTCGTCGAGAACGGCGATGTGATCGGGATCATCACACCCACCGACGTGGCTAGGTGGCTCCAACGGTGGCGGACTCTCCGGGGAGAAGCGCTGCCCCGCAATTGAGACGGCATGGCCCGAGCCGGCAGGAATGCCGAACGATCAGGACCCGCCGGCCTCGCCTGTGACCCGACGCTGCTCCACGAACGCTCGACCGGCGTCACAGAAAGAGAGGAAGTCGCACCAGCGGCACCGCGCGCTCGGCGTCGGGTCGTACCGGCCCCCCACGATCCCCGCCAGGGCCTCCCCGATCCTGGCTCGCGTTTCCTTCGGATCACCGGCCGCCCGGCTCACCTCCTTCTCTTCCGCCAGATAGAAGTAGGTGAGCGTGAGCTCCTCCGGTAGCTTTCCCCATATCTCGACGCATGCCAGGCCGTACAGGTCGAGCTGGAAGCCGAACATCGGGTCCTCCTCGGAGGGGACCCGTCCGGTCTTGTAGTCGACCACCTCCCACGGCCCGTCGGGCTCGCCGAAGACCGCGTCGATGCGCCCGCCGACCACCGTCCCGTCGATCCACAGAAGGAACGGCCGCTCAACGTACAGCGGCACGCGCTCCGCGAACCGGCTCTTCTTGAAGGCTGTCTTGAGGGTGGCCTCCTGACCCGGGTCGGTGAGGCGCTCCTCGGTGGACAGATCGGGAAGATCGTCGACGTCGATCAGCGTGGCCTGCCCTCGGCTCTCGAGCTCGATCCACCGGTGGACTTCGCTCCCGAGGCGGGCCGCTGGGCTTGGCCGCCGGGGCAGTGGCCGAACCTGGGACCAGTAGAAGAGCTTCGGGCACCGCAGGTAGTCGAGGACTCCGGAGACCGATAGGGACGTCGGAGGAGGGACGGAGCCGCCCTGCCCCGTGCGCTCCTCGATGAGCGTGGCTCGCTCGAGGTCGGCCTCCACTCGCGAGCGAAAGGCCGTCTGCTCTCCCGGCCCCAGTCGCCCGACTCGCTCGTCCACGGACGAAGCATCGCGCACTGCCGCCTCTGCTGCGGCCATCCATCCCTCTGGAAAGAGGTCGTCGGTGTCGTCGCGGTGCCCGGGCCCCGGCCACCGGGCGGCGCGCTCCCCCCGCAGGGCGATGAGCGGGTTCTCATCGGGGCGCTCCTCCACCGCCACCACCTCACTCTCAGCATGAGCGGCGATCTCCTCGTAGAAGGAGCTGGGCTCGAACGGCTGGGCCGGGCCCTCGTACCAGTACGCCCCCGACAGCACGAGCTCGTCACGGGCCCGCGTTAGCGCCACGTAGCACAGGCGCCGTTCTTCCTCCTCCCCTCGGGAACGGAGTTCGTCCCTGAAGGCATCGAGGTTCCCTTCGTATCGGGGCAGGACCTCCGCGTCACCACGAAGCTCGAACGGGAGACGAGCAGCCTGGGTTACCGGGTTCGCCTGTCGGCTGGTATCGGGGAAGATGCTCGACCTCGGTCCCGTGGCGAGACCGGGCACGAACACGACCGGCCACTCCAGTCCCTTGGCCTTGTGGATGGTGAGCAGCTTTACCGTGTTGGCCTCAGATACCTGCACCGGCTCGAGCTCGTCCTCGGTCTCCTCGGCGGCGTCGAGGTAGTCGACCAGCGTCGAGAGGGAGGCCTCCCCTTCTACAGGAGAGAACGCCGAGACGTGTTGCACCAGGTTGAGGATGTTCCGCTTCGCCCCACGGGCCGCCTTGCTCGTGGACGCTTCGAGCTCTCTCATCAGCCCGGTCTCCTCCACCACGTCGGCGACGAGGTCGGCGAGCCCGCCCTGGGCGGCCCGCTCCAGCCCCTCGAACGCGGTGTGGAACTCGGCAAGCCGCTCCCGCGCCTCTTCGGAGAGACCGGGCAGCTCCTGAGGGTGGACATTCGTCACCGCTTCCATCAGGGAGAAGGAGACATCGCCCGGACTGACGTCCTCTCCGGGAAGGGCTATCGACAAGTGACGGTTCCTCTCCGCCGACCATCGCGCCAGGGCGACGAGGTCCCGATGGCCGATACGCCACCGGGGGCTCTGGAGGATGCGGGCCAAGCTCACGTTCCGCGACGGGTCGGCGAGTAGCCTCAGCCAGGCCACCACTTCGACCACCTCGGGGAGACGGAGCAACCCGCCGAGGTCCACCACCTCCACGGGTATGCCCTCCTCCCGCAGCACCTCGGCGATCGGACCGAAGAGGCGCTTCTTGCGGCACAGGACGGCGAAGTCGCCCCACGGCTCCTCACCCTCGGGCGTCCGATCACGCCTGGCTGCCATCTCGTTGATGAGAGCGGCGATCCGGCCTGCCTCGCTTCGTTCGTCCGAGGCCGCGAAGGCTCGGACCCGTCCCGCGCCGCGGTCGGGGTGCGGCCGTAGGGTCTTGTCTGGGGCCCGCCGCTCCTCCGGGACCCGCCCGATGACCTCGTCCGCGACGGCGAGGATCCGGGACCCCGACCTGAAGTTCACGTAGAGCGGCCGCTGGTCCGCTGCACCGCCGTTACCGAACTCGGTCGGGAATCGGAGCAGGTTGGCCAGGCTCGCGCCGCGCCATGCGTAGATGTTCTGGTCGGGGTCGCCAACGGCCATCACCGGGTAGCCCGGCCCACACAGCGCTCGCAGCAGGCGGGCCTGAGCGACGTTGGTGTCCTGATACTCATCCAGCAGGACCACCGGGAACCGGGCCCGGAATTCCTCGACGACCTCGGGATGCTCCTGGACCAGGCGATGGGCCAGCGCGATCTGGTCGCCGTAGTCGATGACCCCGAGCGTCCGCTTCCGCTCACGGTAGGCAGCCACGACCTCCGCGAGCTCAGCGCGCTGGAGGGCTCGCGTGCGAGCGGTTCGATCGTCGGCCCTGCTGATCTCGACTCGCTCCGCGAACGCCAGGCTGTCCTCGCGGACGACCTCGGGATCGACGAGGTGGTTGGCGCACTGGTCGGAAAGTTCGAGCGCGTCGCCGACCACGCTCCGAAGGGTTCGAACCTCCAGGTGCTCGAACTGCCGGTCCTCCAGGAGGGACACTACGAGCTGCCATTTCTGAGCCTCGGACAGCAGGCGTTGTCCTGGCTCGAGTCCCATCCGCAAGCCGTAGTCGTCAAGGAGACGCGCAGCGAAGGCGTGGTAGGTGAGGACCGTCGCTTCCTCTCCCTCCGGCAGCCCCAGATCCGCTGTCGCTTCACGAACCCGTCGGGCCAGCTCCTCCGCGGCCTTGTTGGTGAAGGTGAGGCACAGCGCCTGCGAGGGCAACGCTCCCCGGTGATCCGCGGGCAGGCTCCCCGTGGCCACGAGGGCCAGGTACACCACCCGTGCCGCCATGACCGCCGTCTTCCCCGAGCCCGCCCCGGCCACCACCGCGCACGGCTCGAGCGGGTGGCTGATGGCTCGCCACTGCTGAAGGGTGGGGACACGCCCACCCCTCCCGCCCATGGCCCGGATGATCTCCGGCGGCGTGTCGGCGTGGGGGTGCTCATCCGAGAGCGGCGTGGAGTCGCGCTGCCTCACCAGCTCGCCTGTCCCGGGGTCACAGCTGCACCTCTCCGCCCTCGGGCCACACGGGGCAGATCGTCCTGAATCGACAGAACGTGCAGTCCGCCTCGGGGCTGGGGGCGAAGTACTCGGAACGCACTCGGTTCAGAAGCTCCTTCAGCCGGCCCTCTGCCCACTGCTCGTAGCCCTCGACCTTGCGGGGGGCCACTTCTCGCTTGACGAACCCGGAGCGGAAGTGGGCCTTCCCCAAGTACGCGAGCTCCAGGTACCCGGGTTCGCCGAGCCCGGCCAGGTTCGGATCGCGCTTGAGCGCGAGGTAGTACGCCGCGAGCTGAAGATCGTTCTGGGCCTCCTCCTTGGTGGGCGCGTACCGGCTGGTCTTGTAGTCGACCACACGCAGGTGCCCGTTCTGCATGCGGAACACCGCGTCGATCCGGCCACGCAGCAGGGCCCCGTCGATGGGGAACTTGAACCTCACCTCGGAGCGCTCGATGTCCGGAGACTCGTGGTCGATCCACCGCTTGAGAATGTCCTTGGCATCGATGAACCGGCGATGCTCGATAGCGCGGTTCGGAAACACCGAAGGGTTCCAGGACTCCTCCAACGCGGCGTGGAGTGCTTCCACCGTGCGAGGGATCTCACCCTGCTGGCAGCGGTCGATGATCCGGTGGACCAACGACCCCATCCACATCTGATATGTCTCGTCGGGATCGAGGCCCATCTCGGTCGCGTACAGGTACTGGAGGGCGCAGTTCTCGAGCGACGAGAGCCGCGAGTAGCTCGTCCGTAGCTCCTCGTCCTCGGAGTACAGCGGCGCGCCGACGGTCCAGCCGCGCCCGCCCCACCACTCGGCGGGATGGGCCCCGACCCGGCTCAACAGCGCCAGCGCGGCGATACGTTCGCCGGGCCCCCTTCCGCGGTCGGCGAGGCGCCGCCTGAGTCCGGCTTCCAGCGACCGGAGGGAGGCAGCGGGAGGAACCTCCTCCGGCTGGGTCCACTCGAGTCGCAACCGGGACGCGAAGCGCGACGGCGTCCGGGGGTTGCGCGCGCTGGTGGACCGGCTCGCAAGGAGGATGGTGCGCCGACGGGCCCGCGAGACGGCCAGGCGGAACAGGGCTCGTTCCTCCGCCAGGCGCTCGGCCAGGCGCTGGCGGGCGCTCCGCGGCGCCACGATCGCTTCGACGTCCACCATCGGATAGCCGTGCGACAGGCTGGGGAACTCGCCCTCCAGGCATCCGACGACCAGGGCTGCGTCCACCTCGATGCCGTGCGCACGATGGGCCGACACGATCCGGACGGCGTGAGGGTGGCGCTCTTCGGGGAGAACCCAAGGGTCGGGACCGAACTCAGCCGCCTCCAGCGTGTCGAGGTAGTCCTGGATGGTGGCGCCCGGCCGGCGCTCGACGAAGTTCGACAGGACGTCGCCGAGAGCGGCCAGAGCATCCAGCTCCCGGGCCCGCTCCTCCGCTCCCACCAAGCTGCGGAAATGCGGCAGGGCGTCGGATTGCGACCATAGCCAGAAGAAGAGCCCGTCGGGCCCCCGCTCCTCGGCGACCTTGGGCATCTGTCGCACCAGGTCACGAAGACCTTCCACCGCCGCGCGAAGATCCCCGGGAAGCGTCGTGAGGTCGCCGGCGCCGACCAGTTCGACCAGTGGCACGTCGCGGACCCGGGCCTCGCGGCGCAGCCGCCGAAGGCCGTGAGGGTCGAGCCCCACCAACGGAGAGGTCAGCACGCGTTCCAGGAGGTCTCCTCGATCTTCCTGGCGAAAGGCGAGCCGGAAAAGGTCGATCACCGGTCGGTTGGCCGGCTCGGTGGCCACCGCGGAGGCTTCCGAAACGATCACGAACGGGATCCCATGACGACCGAGCGCGTGGCGAAGCGCCGTCAGGTACTCGCCGTACCGTCGGACGATCACCGCCATCGCTTCCCAGGCTACGTCGTCCTCGACGCGGAACCGGAGGAGCTCGTGCGCAACCGCCTCGACCTCCTCCCCCGGATGGGCGAACACACGAGCCTCGAGCGCCGGTGGGGGTTCAGCCGCCGGCGGCGCGGCGGGGTCCTCCAGCGCGACGAGGGCGCCGGCTCCCGATCCGAGACGGTGGCTACGGCCCAGGGTCACCTGCTCCGTCGCCCCGAGCACCTCGCGGGCCTGGACGAGTGGCTCGAGCGTTCCGCCACGGTACGCGAACACGTGCCCGTTGGGATCGGCCGCCACCACTACGCTGTCGGCGGAGGCGCCGAGGGCGCGCACGATGCCCTCGCTGGCAAGCGTGGCGTCCTGGTAGTCATCCACCAGGACGTGCTGGAAGCGATCTTCCTCCGGGGTCCCGCGCCCGAGCAGTCGGACCGCCTGGAGGAGTAGTCCTGCGAAATCGCACTGGCCCGCTTCCGCGAGCGCGCCAAGGTACCGCCGATAGAATCCCGCGATCTCCCGATACTCACCTCGATCCGATCGCGAAACTAGCGCGTCGAGGTCGTCGGGCTCGAGGAGCCGTTCCTGAGAACGGAGGCAGAAATCGGCGACCTCCCGGGCGAACCCCCGAACTGCGAGGAGCTCCGCGAACCGGTGCCACCGGTCCGGCGGGTCTTCGCGAAGCATCCGGCGGACGACGGCGTATTGCTCGGGTGCGGACAGAACCTGGGGCGGGTGAGTGTAGCCGAGGTCGCCGAATCGCCGGCCCAGCACGCGGAAGGCCAACCCGTGGGCCGTGTACACGGGGAGGTCGGGCACCGATCGGCGCAGCCGGGACAGCAACCAGTCCCGGGCTTCCCGGGCGGCCCGCCGGTTCAGAGTGAGGAGTACGAGCCGCTCCGGCGGGACGCCCCCTTCGACGAGCCGGGCGAACCGCTCCCGGAGCAGGGTGGTCTTCCCCGAGCCGGGTGGGCCGGTGACCAGCAGCGTTCCTCGGCCGTGGTCGAGGACCCGGCCCTGCTCTGGGTCGGGGACGAGAGGGAGTGATTCAGGGGCCACGGCCGCATGGTAGCCCGCCCCACCGACACGTCCACGGCGGGAAGGTCCGGCGCTCGATCCCGTCTACAGGGGCCGCCGGGCCAGCGTCACGATCACCTCGGACTCTTCCTCGAAGTCCTCAGGAGCCAGGGCGTCTATCCGCCGGATGGCCGCCTCGGTGAAGTCGCCGCGGGCCCCTTCGCCCAGGCCCTCGAGCCTGTGTCGGCAGCAGCCGAGCTTCAGACGCCGCGCGACGAACTCATCGCGAGTCGGCCGCTCCACGAGCATCTCGATCCGTGACGTGACGTCGGCGAACCCGGCTCGCTTCAGCAACCGGGAGATCTTGTGGGGAGTATCCACTCGTTCGTGCCAGGCCAGCTTGGGCCCGGTGGACGGGGCCCCGTGCGCCTCCAGCTCGGCATCCCACTCCAGGAAAGCCCGCGACGTGTTCTCCCCTCCCCACGTGAGGACACCCAGCGCTCCGCCCGGACGGAGCACCCGGCCGACCTCAGCGAGTCCGGCGGAAGGTTCAGGAAGGTGGAAGAGCATGAACGCCATGGTCACGGCATCGAAGCACCCGTCCTCGAAGGGAAGCAAGGCAGCATCGCCCACCGCCCGTGCGAAGGCAGTGGGTGCCAGCGCCACCATGGCCTCCGTCCGGTCGAGGCCAACGACGAGCGCCCCGGGGGCGGCTGCGCGCAGGTGCGGGAGCAGCGCGCCCACCCCGCAGCCCAGATCGAGCACCCTCCGAGCGCCCTCCAGAGGCATCGACCGAAGGAGCATCCGGCCGAGCGGTTCGAGCACCGGCGCCCACAGCTCCCGATAGGCCTCGGCTTCGGACGCGTAGTGCTGAACGAGCTGGACCCCGGGGTCGTCGGTGGGTTGCACGTCGGGTGCGGCTATTCCTCCGGGCCGACCATCTTCTCGGGGCGGACCCATTCGTCGAACTGCTCCTCCGTCACGTGGCCGAGCTGAAGGGCGGCCTCCTTCAACGTGACCCCCTCGTGGTGCGCCTTCTTGGCGATCTCCGCGGCCTTGTCGTAGCCGATGTGTGGGCCGAGTGCGGTGACGAGCATCAGCGAACGGTCGACGAGCTCGGCGATCCGCTCGCGGTTCGCCTTCAAGCCCACCACACAGAACGCTCGGAAGTTCACGGACGCGTCGGCCAGGATCCGGGCGGAGTGCAGGAAGTTCCGGGCGATCACCGGTTTGAATACGTTCAGCTCGAAGTTTCCCTGGGAGCCGGCGAACATGACGGCCACGTCGTTCCCGAACACCTGAGTGCACACCATGGTCAGCGCCTCCGACTGGGTCGGATTGACCTTGCCGGGCATGATCGAGGATCCGGGCTCGTTCTCAGGAAGCTCCAGTTCGCCGAGGCCTGATCGGGGCCCCGACCCCAACCACCGGATGTCGTTCGCGATCTTCATGAGTGAGACCGCGAGCGTACGAACGGAACCGTGAGCGTGCACCATCGCGTCGTGCGACGCGAGGGCGGCGAACTTGTTCCCCGCGCTCGTGAACGGGAGACGGGTGATCTCGGCGATCCTCTCCGCCACCTTCTCCCCGAAACCCGCCGGAGCGTTGAGCCCCGTGCCCACCGCAGTACCGCCGATGGCGAGCTCGTAGAGGGCCGGCAACGCCTCCCCGAGATGGCGGAGGTCGTCGTCGAGCTGAGCCACGTAGCCGGAGAACTCCTGCCCGAGCGTAAGTGGGACCGCGTCCTGAAGGTGGGTCCGGCCGATCTTCACGATGTCGGCGAACTCCTCGGCTTTGAGCGCCATGGCCTCGCGGAGCTCGCGGACCGCTGGTTCCAGCCGCTCGGTGAGGATCCTTGCCGCAGCGATGTGCATGGCCGTCGGGAACGTGTCGTTCGAGGACTGCGACATGTTGACGTGGTCGTTCGGATGGATCGGATCCTTCGAACCGGTCTTCCCTCCGGCCATCTCGATGGCGCGGTTCGCGATAACCTCGTTGGCGTTCATGTTCGACTGGGTCCCGGATCCGGTCTGCCACACGAACAGCGGAAAATGCTCGTCGAGCTTGCCCGCGATGACCTCGTCGGCCGCGGACACGATGAGATCGGCCTTGTCCTTCGGCAGGCGTTCGAGGTCCCTGTTCACCAGGGCGCAGGCCTTCTTGAGGATCCCGAACGCGCGGACGATCTCGACCGGCATCCGGTCGTCTCCGATCGAGAAATGGTGGAGGGAGCGCTGGGTCTGTGCCCCCCAGTAGCGATCGGCGGGCACTTCGATGGATCCCATCGAATCGGTCTCCGTCCGGGTCTTCCCGCTCATCCCCACGGCCATCCTACCGCCTGACTATCCGGTTCCTCTCGATCGTGGCGGTCGTCGCCGCCGCACCAAGTGGCAGCTCGGTCTCATGGCCCACATGGCCCACATGAATCGGATCTGAGCAGCGCCTGGGCCGGGCTCCGGGAGCCCGATTCCGTCATCATGTCTGAGCCATGGTGTCTCGGACGGCGGATTCTCAGCGGCCGGGGAAAGGTGAAGAGACCAGAACGCGGATCCTCGAGGCCGCCCGGCTGGTCCTGGCCGAGGAAGGCATCGCTCGTTTCACGACGCGACGCGTCGCGCAGATCGCCGGAGTTTCACACGGCATGTGCCACTACCATTTCGAGAACAAGCGTGACCTCATTCTGGCTCTCGTTGAGCACGCCCGACGCGATTGGGTGGAGCCGCTCGAGCGGATCGTGAACGGGACAGGGCCGGCCGAGACAAAGGCCCGAAAGGTGATCTCGTGGATGGCCGAGCCGGCGACCGTTGAAGTCATGCGAGTGCACCTCGCTCTGTTCTGGTTCGCCCTCGGGGACGAGGTCATCCGAGCCCGACTAGCCGACGAGTACGCTCGGTGGAGGCGGCCCTTCGTGAAGCTGTTCCGGGAAGTGGCCGACGAGCTCGGGCTCACCGGGCTCGATGCCCGCAGGGTGGGCCAGGCGTTCGCGTCCGCAGCCGACGGCCTGGTCCAGCAGCAATCGCTCCAGCCAGACCTTCCCACCGAACGGATCCTGGCAAGTCTCTTCCGAAGACTGACCGACTCCGCGCGTGACGAGGCCCGGGGCCGGCCTCGGGCGGAAGTCACCGTTCAGCGTCCTTCGAGGAAGCGCCGGTAGGGCTCGAAGACCCCAGGTGGGGACTCCACGAAGTGTTTCCAAACCCGGTTCAGTCCGCGGGTGCCGCGTTCCCGTACGTTCGAGACACGATCGAGGTCCAGCACCTCGACGATGAACTCCTCACCAGGCCCTGCCTCGAACAGCACTCGACCCTCGGGATCGACCCCGATGCTCCTGCCACCACCGATGCTCGCGGCGCCGTTCAGGCTCACCACGAAGCACTGGTTGACGATGGCGGCCGCCCGGGCGAGGACCAGCTCCTCCGCGCGGTCGGGGGTGGTGGTGAGCGAGGGCTGCAGGATTACCTCCGCGCCGGAGAGTGCCAGGCCCCGGGCGGTCTCGGGGAACCAGAGCTCGTAGCAGATCATCAGACCGACGGTTCCCACGCCAGGAACCTCGAACACCGTGGGCCCGTCGCCCGGCACGGCCTGTTCCCACGGGCGCCACGGAAACACCTTCCGGTGGCGGGCCACCAGCTCACCCTGGGGCGAGAACACGATGGCCGTGTTGTGCAGCCCGTCCTCTGATCGCTCCAGGATGGATCCGGCGACGATCCACCTCTCGGCGCGGGCCGCGATCTTCCCCACCCGATCCGTGATCGGCCCAGGGATCGCCTCAGCCGTCTTCTCCACTAGCTCCGCCGCGTCCACCCGGGCGAAAGGGTCGTCGCCCGTGAGGTAGAGCTCCGGGAACAGCAGCACATTCACCTCGGGAAAGTCCCGCGTGGCCGTCCAAACCTCTTCCTCGAACTTCTCCAACGTGGCGGCCGGATCGAAGGCCACCGACCGCACCTGCGCGGCGAAGACCGTCAGGGTCCGGCTCATGGCAGGGACGTTACCAGAGCCGGCCCTCTTGACCAAGCGCTTGGTCAGTTCTACACTAGCCTCCGCAGAAGCCGCCCCCGACCGCGTGCAAAGGGGCAGCGTGATGGACCTGGACGGCAGGGAACTGGACAGCAGGGAACTGGACGACCTCTTCCCGTCCCGACGCCTTTCACGTCGGGATCTCCTCCGTCGAGGAGGTCGTGCGGGGATGGGGGCGCTCTCCCTTGCCGTCCTGGCCGCCTGCGGCGTCGGGCCGACTCGTCGGCGCCCAGCCGCCTCGCCCAGCCCCCTCCCGCCTCTGGCCCACGAGCTCCTCATCGCACAGTGGCCCCTGTACATCGACGAGGCGACCGTTCCAGCCTTCCAGAAGGAGACGGAGATACAGGTCACCTACAAGGAAGTCATCAGCGACAACCAGGAATTCTTCGCCATCATCAGTCAGGCCCTCTCTGGGGGGCACGACACCGGATGGGACCTCATCGCCCTCTCGGACTGGGTGGTCGCCAAGATGAACAGACTGGGCTGGCTGGAACCTCTGGACCACTCCCTCCTCCCGAACGTCTCGGCGAACCTGGGGTCCGCCTTCCGGGATCCGCCGTACGACCGTGGCAACGCCCATAGCGTCCCGTGGCAAGGGGGCATCACGGGGATCGGCTATAACCCGAAGCTCACCGGCCGGGAGCTCACCGCCTTCGCGGACCTCTGGGATCCCGCCTTCGAGGGGCACGTGGGAATGCTCACTGAGATGGTCGACACCATGAACCTGACCATGCTCATGCTGGGGATCGACCCGCAGGCCGCGACGGTCGAGGATGCCGAGCTGGCACAGCGCAAGCTCCTCGAGCAGCGGGACTCGGGCATCGTACGCGGCTACTACGGAAACGACTACATCGACGGGCTCTCCCGTGGAGACCTGTGGGCGACCATGGCGTGGTCGGGCGACATCTTCTGGCTGAAGGGTGAGCATCCCGAGCTCGAATTCGTGGTGCCGGCGGAAGGGGGGATCCTGTGGGTGACTCCCATGGAGATCCCCAAGGGGGCGGAGCATCCTCGTGACGCCCACCTGTTCCTCGACTTCGTCTACCGGCCGGAGGTGGCCGCGAACCTCACGGAATGGGTTGGCTACATCACCCCTGTTCCCGCGGTCCGGGACGTGTTGGAGGAGCGGGCGGCCGCAGCGAAGAGGAAGGGAGACCGCGACTTCCTTCGCACCCTGATCGAGAGCCCACTCGTCTTCCCGACCTCGGAGATCGAGGCCAACCTGCACTCGTACAAGGTTCTCTCAGAGGAAGAGGAACAGGCCTGGAACGACCTGTTCCAAGACGTCGCTCAAGCATAACTGCAGAGGTCGAGCCTCGGTCTAATCGAGTCCTTTGTCGTCGGTGGCTTCCACCGGCAACTTGCTCGGCGGCTGGCCGACCCCCTCGCGCGACCAGAGGAAGACGGGCCAGTAGAGCGCGGCGGCGACCACGCCTCCGCCGATCGGGCCGGCGAAGTACACCCAGATGTTGGTGAGGTCACCGGTGGCCAGGGCCGGGCCCAGGGACCGCGCCGGATTCATGCTGGCCCCGGTGAGCGGGCCTCCCATGAGGATGTCGAACACGAGCACGAGACCGATGGTGAGACCGGCCGTCTTCGCGAAAGGGCCCCGGTCATCGACAGCCGTGCCGAACACCGCGATCACGAGGAAGAACGTGAGGAAGGCCTCAATGGCGAATGCTCGCACCGCGGTCATCCCGAGGCCCACGTTGACCGTCGTGTTCCCCAGGCTCTCTCCCGCACCTGCCGGGTTCCAGAGAGTTTCGGGGAGCACCCATTTCAATGCGAAGGCCGCAACGATACCCGCCACGAGCTGCGTGACGATGTAGAGCAAGGCGCGAGGTGTGTCGATCTTCCGCGCCACCCAGATGGCGAGGGTCACCGCCGGATTGAAGTGGGCTCCCGAGATGTGCGCGAGGACGGACACCATGACTGCCAACACCACACCGTGGGCGAGAGCCACCCCGACCAGCCCGCTCCCGGTATCCAGCCCCGCCACCACCACCGCGCCCGCCCCGATGAACACGAGGGCGAACGTCCCGATGAACTCCGCGATCAGCTGTTCATGCCACCTCTCGCTCACGGCTCCTCCTCACCCATCCACCGCGTGCTCCTCCACCCAGGCCCGCATGGGTCGGTAGGAGCCCGCTGGGTCCCAGCCCCCGGACATGGAAGCCACGAGCCGGAACCCGAGTCGCTCCTCCTTGCTCCTGACCCGGGCGGCGGCGATGAACCAGGTGAGATCGCCCGGCTCGAGCACCGTCTCGCCCGAGGCGCCGAGCGGCCGGGTAGCGACGTCGTCCACGAGAGCGGGCGTGGGGCGGAAGATCCGTGCCAGCACGTCCCGGACCGCCGAGTTCTTCGCCTCGATTCGCGGTCGCCGCCCGTCCCACTCCACCGTCCCGATCACCGTCTCTGGCGTTCGGGGCCTGAAGAATTCGGCTCGGATCATGACGGGCTAGAGGATACCGCTCAGCGCTCCGGCCGCTCCTGGAGCTCCGCCAGGGCGCAGCGGCGACAGAGCCTCGAGCCGGGGACGGCGGGGCGGCCGCACCGTTTGCAGTCTCGGGGCTCCACGAGCACGAAGCGCTCGTCGCTGTACCTGCCGACCCGCGCCACCCGACCCTGGCGCTCCAGTTTGATGAGGTGCGCGAGGACAGACCGGGCAGCGACGGGAAACATCGATTCGGGGATGTCGTCTCCGTAGATGGCGGGAACCATCTCCGCGGGGACCCGGTTCCCCTCACCCAGGGCCGAAAGGATCTGTTCCTCTCGCTGGGCCCGGTGGGACAGATACTCATCCAGCTTGGCCATGGCATCGAAAACCACCGGGCCGTGCCCCGGATAGATCCGGCGGGGGGCGAGAGCCCGCATCTCACGGAGCGACCGGAGGTACGCGGTCATGTCTCCTTCGGGAGGATCGATCACGCTGGTCCCCCGCCCGAGCACCGCGTCGCCGGTGAACAGCGACTTCTCCCCAGGTAGGAGGAACACCACGTGGTCCGGCGTGTGACCCGGCGTGTGGGCGACGACGAAGCGCACCGCTCCCACCTCGATCGCCTGTCCGTGGGCGAGCGGTCGCTGGCGCGCGGAAGGCCGGTATGCGTACACCGGGGCGCCCGACCCGGTGAGCAGCCGAGACGCGCCCGGGGCGTGGTCCGGGTGGTGGTGCGTTAGGAGGATCGCGCCGATCGGGGAGGCATCCGTCAACACGGCGTCGATGTGACGCGAGTCGTCCGGTCCGGGGTCGATGACGACCGATGGCTCCCTGCCGACGATCCACGTGTTCGTGCCCTCCAGGGTGAAGGGCCCGGGATTCGGCGCCAGCACCCTGACGATGGAGACGGCCTCACCGGCCCCCACGTCCCCGGCCGGCTCCGGGGCAGTGGGTGGCGGCATGGAGCTGGGGCGGGGCGCCTGCGGGATCCGGAGCTCCAGGACATCCTCGACCGACCGGCACTCGGAGAGCGCCTGCATCGTGGCCATAGTGGGCCACATGAGCGGTTCGTCTCCACGTCCCGCGAGGATCTCGGCGGGCGTGGCCCACCAGGCCCGGTCGGCTTCCACCCCGTCCGGCGAGGGCTCGACGCCCCGCGGAGCGGCGACCGCGAAGAACCGGGCGTCGAAGCGCATCGGAAGATCTTCGGGAGCCATCCACCGGGCGATCTCCACGAGCGCCGCAGGCACCGGGTTGGTGAACTGCACCTCCCGCAGCTCCGGGCGGGGAGCCGATCGCACCCGGAAGCCATGAGCGGAGAGGAGGAGCCCGGTCTCCTCGTAGAGCTCCCGGACGGCGCACGCTCTGGCCTCCTCGCTGCCATCACCGAACAGCCGCGCCGCCAGGGCCCTGTCACCCGGTTCCACGACGCCGCCTGGGAACACCACGAATCCCGGTCCGAACCTGTTCGCCGGGCCTCGGCGGACCACCAGGACCTCGATCCCGTTCGGGGCGGGCCGCGCGACGACCACGGTCGCCGCCGGACGCATCGCCCCAGCCTCCTTCGCACACATGCCGCGGTGATTCTCGCAGGGAGAGAATGGAGGGCGTGAGGGAGACGTTGAAAGACCGTCTGATCGACCGGATCGACCGGGAGGGCCCGATGTCGTTCGCGCAGTTCATGGAGGCGGCCCTGTACCACGAGGAGGACGGCTTCTATTCGCGGACGAGCGGCCGCGAGCCGGTGGGCGAGGCCGGTCACTTCGTGACCAGCCCCCACGTCTCCCCGGCCTTCGGCGACCTCCTGGCCCGCCAGGTGGCGGAGGCCTGGGAGCTCCTGGGCAAGCCGAAGCCTTACTCTGTCATCGAGCTGGGCGCCGGCAGCGGCATGCTCGCCACGCAGATCCTCGCCGCCGTGCGCGCCGTGCCCGAGCTCGCCGGCTGCCTTCGCTACGTGGCCGTGGAGCGGACCCCTTCCGCGATCGAGCGCCTCCGGACTGCCGGGCTCGAGGTGGCGCCGGCGGCCCCCGGCGTGGGCCGGATCACCGGCTGCGTCATCGCCAACGAGCTCTTGGACAACCTCCCCTTCCACCGGCTCCGAGAGCGGGCGGGTCGAGCCCACGAGGTGATGGTGGGCGCCGAAGACGGCCGGTTGATAGAGGTCGAAGCGGAGGCTTCGGGGGAGGTTCTGGAGGCGCTGGGAGAGCCTCTCCGCCCCGGTGAGGAGCGCCAGGTGTCGATCGCTGCCCTGGAGACCACGCGGAGCATCGCCGAGACCCTCGACCGCGGATACGCGTTCCTCTTCGACTATGGGTTCGTTGGCCGCGAAGGACCGGGCCCCGTCCACGCGTATCGCAACCACCAGGTGCTCGCCGACGTGCTGGAGGAACCGGGGAGCCGCGACGTCACCGCGGCCGTCGACTTCTCCGCCATCGTCGCGGAGGCCGAGGAGGCGGGACTACAAACGTGGGGGCCGGTGTCTCAACGGGACGCGCTCCTGGGGCTGGGGTTCCGGATGTGGATCCAGGGCGTCCGCAACCGCCAACGGAAAGCCGAAGCCCGCGGGGATTGGCGGGAGGCGAACCGCCTGTTCGCCGCGCGAAGCAGGGCCTCGATCCTGGTGGACGAAGGGAAGCTCGGCAGCCTGCGGCTGCTCGTTCTGGGGACGAAGGGACTGCCCGCCCCGGCCGCCGTCCTCGGCGACCGCGACGCCGGCTGCTAGGTGCGGCCGCCGGACTCAAGGATCTCGACCTCGTGAACCGAGTCTACCGGTCGATGTCGCCGACCACGAAGAACACCGATCCCAGGATGGCGATGAGGTCGGGGACCAGCTGCCCGCGGAGCATCCAGGGCAGCATCGAGACGTTCGAGAACGAGGCGGTGCGCATCTTCAGCCGATAGGGGAAGTCGCTCCCGTCCCCGACGAGGTAGTAACCCATCAGCCCGAGCGGGTTTTCGGTTCGTACGTACACCTCACCCTCGGGGATCTTCGTCGGCACCTTTGGAGCGACGTATGGACCGGGGGGAAGCCGGCCCATGCACTGTTCGACGATGTCGCACGACTGGTGCATCCGGTGGACCAACACCCACAGCCGGTCGTAGCAGTCGCCGATCCTTCCCACCGGTACCTCGAACTCGACCTCCCCGTACTTCTCGTACGGTTCGTCCTTCCGGGAGTCCATCGGGACGCCGGACGCCTGGACGATCGGACCCGACGCTCCGTACGCTACCGCCACCTCGGGCGGAAGGATACCGATCCCCTTGGTTCGGGCGTGGATGATCTCGTTGCCCATTACCAGGTCGTCGAAGTCCTTGAGCTTCTTGCGGACCCACTTCAGCACCTCGGCCGACTGCTTGAGGAAGCCGCGGGGCAGGTCGTCCTTGAGGCCGCCGACCCGCGCGTAGGAGTGATGCATGCGCGCCCCGGTGGCAGACTCCATGAGGTCCTGGATCATCTCCCTCTCGCGGAAGGCATAGAACATCGGAGTCATCGCTCCGAGCTCGAGCGGATAGGACCCCATGAACATGAGGTGGTTCAGGATCCGGTTCCACTCGGCCATCATGGTGCGGATCCACCGGGCCCTCTCCGGGACCTCGATCCCCTGGAGCCGCTCGACCGCGATGCACCATCCGAGCTCGTTGTTGAACGCCGACAGCCAGTCGTGTCGGTTCATGAGCACCAGGACCTGGCGATGGTCCCGGACCTCTGCCAGCTTCTCCGCGGCTCGATGCATGTAGCCGATCACCGGCTCGGCGTGCAGGATCTTCTCCCCATCGAGCTCGAGGACGATCCGCAACACCCCGTGCGTGGACGGGTGCTGGGGGCCGATGTTGAGGACCATCTCCTCAGTGGAGAGGTCTCGCTCCTCGGTCGTGATGATGTCCAGGCCACCGCCGCGGAGGAGCCACTGCTCCCCCATCTGCGAGTAGGCGGACGTGTCGCCACTATCGGCCATCGACCAACAGCCTAGCCCAAGCCCGGCACTGCAGGCGCCTCCGCCTAGGGCAGCTGGGTTTCGATCCAGCTCTGGAGCTCGGGTCCGCTCTCGAGGCTCGTGATCAGCGCGTAGCGCGGCTCCGTGTACCTGTCATCGCTGTGCCACACGGCATGCCACAGGCGCTCGGAGTCCACCACGAACTGGGCCCCCGCGGGCAGGGCGATCCGCGACTCCGTCGACGGGTCGTGCCGCTCGTCCCGAACGATCATGTAGCTGTCCGGGTTGTCGGTGAGCTGGAGCCAGGTCCGGACCACCCAACCGGTCCCCTCGGGTGTGATCCGGTTGTTGTCGTCGGGATGGAGGTTCTTCAGGGTGCTCTCCTCGGTGTTCGGCTCCAACTTGATGATCCGTACCCGGCCATAGTTGGCGCCGACGCTCTCCACCCACTTCTTGATCGTGGGCGACTTCTCGATGTTGTCGGTCCAGACTCCGTCCTTGTCGGGCTTTCCGTACTCCCAGAAGCCGCGCGGGTCGTGCTCGCCGTTGGCCGACGCCAGGATGGCGAAGTTGGTGTCCCCGCCGCTCTTCCAGTCGACGTACTCGAGAGATTCCCACTCCCGGATATCGGGCATCGGTCCGTCGTAGCGCTTCAACTCGACGAACCCCTTCTCCTCGAGGATCGGGAGCGTGAGGTACCGGCCGCGGTCGGCCCGGGCCCCGGGCGTATCCATCTGCATGGTGGCGTCCTCCTGGTAGGGGGATTCGGCCCGGCATCATACCGGACGGCGTCGGGGCCGTGAACCGGGACCGTAACGCCTGGACGGCGGCCTGCCAAGGCCATCCTTGGGCGGGGGGGAAGTCTGGCCGTCCCCCATTCGGGGGACAGCTTGCTACGCTAAAAAACCGGCTCCGACCGGGCAACTCTTTCGCTCACAAAGCAAGGAATCCCCCTCTCCACGGCGAAAGAGAACAGCGGAGGCCAACTGGGCTCAACCGGCACCGGCGCTGTTCCGAATCAAGCCGAAGAGGAGGAAGCGGAAGGTGAACCGGCGATCACCCGGGGGGGACGAACCCGTGCGCGAGGGTCGCCAGCAACCCTCCTACATCGACCTGGCGGGCGAGACCCCCCGTCGGCTCGTCGATGAGTCGGAGGTGCGACAGAGCGAAGCCCGGAAGGCAGCGATGCTCGAGTCGGCCATGGACGCGGTCGTGGCCATCGATCACCAGGGAGTCATCACCGAGTTCAATCCCTCCGCCGAGCGGGTCTTCGGCTATCGCCGCGCGGAAGTCATCGGGCGGCCGATGGCAGACCTCCTGGTGCCTCCGTCGATTCGCAAACGCCATCGCCGAGCCTTCGCTCGCTACCTGGCTACCGAGGAGAGCACGATCCTGGGTCGCCCGATAGAGATCACCGCGATGCGGGCTGACGGCTCGGAGTTTCCCGTCGAGCTGGCCGTCACCCGCATCGACCTTCCCGGCCCCCCTTCCTTCACGGCGTACATCCGCGACATCGGCGATCGCAAGCGCCGGGAGCAAGCGCTCCAGGACAGCCTGGACCGGCGGCGCCGGCTAGAGGCGCTGTTGGTTCATGCTCAGGAATCCGAGCGCAAGCGGCTCGCCTGGGATCTCCACGACGACTCGATCCAGGTCATGACGGCGGTGGGCCTCCGTCTGAAGTCGTTTCGCCGAAGGGTTGCCGACGACTCCGACCTCGCGCCTCATTTCGATGATCTCGAGGAAGTGGTCGGACAGGCTATCCGCCGCCTCCGGGCCCTGTTGTTCGAGCTGCGTCCGGTGGTCCTCGACCGGGAGGGCCTGGCTGCCGCCCTTCGACAGTACCTCGACTCGATGGAGCTCGAGGGTCTCTCGACGACGCTGGGGGTCCGGCTCAGGGTGGAGCCTCCACCCGAGACCCGGACTCTTCTCTACCGCCTCGCGCAGGAAGCGCTGACGAACGTGCGGAAGCACGCCCGCGCCGAGAAGGTCGAGGTTCGCCTCGAGGAACGCGGGGACGGCGTGGCTCTTCGGATCCGGGACGATGGTGCCGGTTTCTCATTGGGGGGACGGCCGGGCCAGCCGGGGCATCTCGGCCTAGTGGCCATGCAGGAGCGGGCCGAAGTGTTCGGTGGATGGTTCCGCATCGAGAGCGCTCCGGGGGCGGGAACGACGGTCGAGGTCTGGGTGCCGTTGCAACCGAGCCTGCCAGGTTCCTGAGAGGTCGAAATGGTTCTTTCTTCCCTGTTCCCAGGCTACGCTCTCCCCGTCAAGCGGAGCGAGGAGGATGCGCGGCGTGGACCCGTGGAATCTCGGAGGTGAGTCGATGGCGGGAAAGATCCGGGTCCTGATCGCCGACGACGAGCCGTCGGTCCGGGAGGCGCTGGCCGATCTGATCGGCACGGAGTCCACGCTCGAGCTGGTGGGGATGGCGGAAGACGCCGGACAGGCCGCCGAGCTTGCCGTGGCCCACCGTCCCGACGTTGCCATCGTTGACGTCAAGATGCCGGGCGGAGGGGGGCCCCGGGCCACCCGCGACATCCGTCGCGGCTCTCCCCGTACCAGGGTCATCGCGCTCTCCGCGTACGGGGACCGAGGCACCGTCCTGGAGATGCTTAGAGCCGGGGCATCGGCCTATCTCGTCAAGGGAAGCCCCGCCGACGAGATCCTCGTGGCCATCCAGCGCGCCGCGATGGGGCAAGGGGCGCTCTCAGCGGAGATCACCGGGGAGGTCATCGACGAGCTCGCCGGCCAGCTCGAGCGGCAGGAGGAGGCCGCAGAGGCCCAGCGCCGTCAGGTCCAGCGAATCCGCGAGATCCTCCAAGACGGCGGGCCGGAGGTGGTGTTCCAGTCCATCTTCAACCTCACCAACGACGACGTGGTGGGCCGGGAGGCGCTGTCCCGCTTCCCCGGCCACCCGGCGCGCACTCCAGACCTCTGGTTCGCGGATGCTGCCGCGGTGGGCCTTCGGGTTGAGCTCGAGATCGCCGCGGTGCGGGCGGCGGTAGCCGGTGTGGGCCGCCTGGAAACCACGTTCCTGGCCCTGAACGTCTCGCCGGAAGCCCTCAGCAGCGTTCGGTTCTTGCGCCTCCTGCCCGAGCTTCCCACTGAGCGCGTCGTGCTCGAGGTGACAGAGCACGCTCCGGTGGAGGACTACGAAGCCCTGACCCGGTCGCTCGAGCAACTACGGGCGGAGGGCGTCCGATTGGCCATCGACGACGCCGGTGCGGGCTTCGCCAGCCTCCGGCACATCCTCCGGCTGGCTCCCGACTTCATCAAGCTGGACATCAGCTTGACCCGGGGTATCGACAGCGACCAGGCGCGCCGGGCCCTGGCGTCCGCATTGATCTCGTTCGCCTCGGAGATCGGAGCCACGATCATCGCCGAGGGCATCGAGAGCCGGGCGGAGGTGGAGGCCCTCAGAGCGCTCGGCGTCATCTACGGGCAGGGCTTCCACCTGGCCTGGCCGGAGCCGA
This sequence comes from Actinomycetota bacterium, assembly GCA_050693035.1. Lineage (GTDB taxonomy): Bacteria > Actinomycetota > UBA4738 > UBA4738 > CALAEC01 > DASYVD01. Next base: position 7,484 of record JBOGWB010000097.1, on the reverse strand, counting down.
TCCCCGAGCGACAGCGACGTCAGGCGTAGGCGCAGTCGCGGTACGCTGCCGCCATGCCCGACGCCCGGCGGCGCGTGCCGCCCGTCGACGCTCTTCTTCGTTCCGCGCCCGGTCGGCGGGCCGCGGACCGGTTCGGCCGCAACGTGGTCAAACGGGCCGTCCGAGCGGTGGTCGAGGAGGTTCGGGCCGCCGCGGAACGCGGCCGGGAGCCTCCGGAGGAGGAGATCATCCTGGCGCGAGCGGTGAATCTGGCCGCCCGGATGGCGCTCGGGCTCTCCCCTGTGATCAACGCCACCGGTGTGGTCCTCCACACGAACCTGGGACGAGCGCCGCTCCCCGTCGACGCGGCCAGAGCGGCCGCCAGGGTCGCCCGCTCCTACTCCGATCTGGAGGTCGATCGGGAGACGGGCAAGCGGGGCCGGCGAACGACACGCGCCGAGTTCCTGCTGACGGCGATCACCGGAGCCGAGGACGCCCTCGTGGTGAACAACAACGCCGCCGCCCTTCTCTTGGCGCTCGCCGCACTCTCTCCTCGGAAGGACGTCCTGGTCTCACGGGGAGAGCTGATCGAGATCGGGGGGGAGTTCCGTCTTCCCGAGATCATGGCCGCGTCGGGGGCCCGGCTGGTGGAGGTGGGGACCACCAACCGAACTCGGCTGGCCGACTACCGGCGGGCGCTGTCGGATCGCACTGGGATGATCCTCAAGGTCCACCCCAGCAACTACCGCGTGGTGGGGTTCGCCGAGGCCCCTGACGCCGGCTCTTTGGCTGAGCTGGCCCATCGGGCTGGAGTTCCGTTCCTGTTCGACATCGGCAGCGGGCTGCTGGGCCCGGCCCGGGCCGTGCCCGGGGAGGAGCCGGCGGCCTCCGCTGTCCTCGACGCCGGGGCGGACCTGGTGTGCTTCTCCGGCGACAAGCTCCTGGGCGGCCCCCAGGCGGGGATCCTCCTCGGCCGGCGGGATCTGGTGGAGCGACTGCGCCGACATCCGATCGCCCGGGCCGTCAGGGTCGACAAGATGACGGCGGCCGCTCTCGAGGTCGTCCTGCGGATGCACTCCGACGGCAGGCGAGAGGAGTTGCCGGCGTGGCGGTCGCTGGTGGTTCCCGCCGGTGCGGTGCGAACGCGGGCCCGGGCGGTGGCCGCCGCCCTCGACGGCGCCGCGGTGGAACGTGCGGAATCTGTGGCAGGCGGCGGGTCCCTTCCGGGCTACGGCATCCCGTCGTACGCCGTGAGGCTTCCCGTGTCCCGACCCGAGCGAATGGCCGCGCGCTTGCGCACGGGCAACCCACCCGTGTTCTGCCGGGTCGAGGACGGCGCGTTGGTATTCGACTTCCGCACGGTGGACCCCGCCGAGGACCAGAAGCTCCTCCGCGCGGTGCGGTACGCCCTTTCCCAGGAGGCGTAGACGGTGGCGGAGGTCCTGGCCCAGGATCCCGAGGGCTTCCCCCTTCACGTCGTGGCCACGGCGGGCCACGTTGACCACGGGAAGTCGTCGCTGATCGCCCGGCTCACCGGTATCGATCCGGACCGCTGGGAAGAGGAGAAGCGCCGCGGCCTCACCATCGACCTCGGGTTCGCGTGGTCGTCGCTTCCCTCAGGAAGGGAGATCGGGTTCGTCGACGTCCCCGGACACGAGCGGTTCGTCAGGAACATGCTCGCGGGGGTCGGTCCGGTACGGTTGGTGCTCTTCGTGGTGGCCGCGGACGAGGGCTGGAAACCACAGTCGGAGGAGCACCTGGCCATCGTGGACGTGCTGGGGGCGCGGGCGGGGGTGGTGGCGCTCACGAAGGCGGACCTGGTGGACCCAGACACGATCGCCCTCCGTACCGACGAGGTCCTGGAGAGATTGAAAGGGACGGCGCTCGAGGGAGGCCCCATCGTGATCTGTTCCTCCACCACCGGCCAGGGACTCGACGAGCTTCGCGAGTCGTTGGACGACATGCTCGCCGCGGCGCCCCACCCCGAGGACCGGGCACGGCCCCGGATCCACGTCGACCGTTCGTTCACGATCCGGGGGGCCGGCACGGTGGTGACCGGGACCCTCACCGGCGGCACGCTTGCGGTTGGCGACGAGATCCGCCTCTTCCCGTCCGGTCCCACCGCCCGCATCCGCTCGCTCCAGACCCACAAGCGGCCGGTCCTCGTGGCCCGGCCGGTCTCCCGGGTGGCGGCCAACCTCGCCGGTACGCCCAAGCAGGATGTCGAACGGGGCGACGTCCTGGGGCGGGCGGGGCAGTGGCGTCCCACATCGTTGATCGAAGGGAAGCTTCTCCCCGTGCGGAGCCTCCACCACCCCCTCACCACCCGGGGCGCCTACAAGCTGTATGTGGGGACCGCAGAGCGCGACGCCCGACTCCGCCTGTACGAAACATCGGAGCTCCGGCCGGGCGGGGAGGCCTTCGTCCGGATCAGCCTGTCCCAACCGATCGTGGCCGAGCCCGGAGACCGGTTCGTGCTCCGAGAAGCCGGCCGCCGGGAGACGGTGGCCGGCGGCGTGGTGCTCGACCCCGACCCCCCAGCGCGGCCGGGACGGAACCCGGCGGAACGCCTGCGTCACCGAGACGACGCTCCTCGGGAACGGATCGCCCCGCTCCTGGTGGCAGAGCGGGGGGCCGTTCGCGCCTCCGACCTGCCAGTGCTGTCGGGTCTCGCGCCGTCGGAGGTGGATGGTGCCGTACTGATAGGGCCGTGGTGGGTGACCGAGGAAGGGGCCGTGGCCGTGGATCGATCGGCGCGGGACATCCTGGCCGAGTACCACCGACGCCACCCGCTCCGCGTAGGGATGGACGCCGGAGAGCTCCGGCGGTCACTGCTCGAGCGTGGCGGCGACCTGGTCCCCGCCCTCGAGCAGGGGCTGGGGGCCGCGGTGCTGGCCCGCCTGGAGGACGAGTCTGCGCTGGTACGGGAGGGGACCACCGTGCGTCTTGCGGACCACCGCGTTTCCCTCGGAGAGCGCGAGGAGGAAGCGCTGCGCCTGGTTCAGGCGGTCGCCTCGGCGGAACCCACCCCGCCAACCGTGCGCGACCTGGGACAGCAGGGCTTCTCCCGCGACCTGGTGCAGGCTTGCGTGGCCACCGGGCGGCTGGCCCGAGTTTCCGAGCACCTCGTGGTCACGCCGGGATTCCTCGCCAGGGCGGAGGAGGTGGTGCGGGCGGAGGCTGGCGGCGCCGCCGGGATCACCGTGAGCCGGTTCCGTGAAGCCCTCGGGACGACCAGGAGATACGCGCTGCCCCTCCTGGAGCATTTCGACCGCCAGGGACTGACCCGCCGCCAGGGTGACGTCCGCCGCCTGGCCGGATCCTGAGGGACCTCTTCCAGCCGCCCCGTTCAGGTCGGACGGCTGATGGGAAAAACCAGCCCACGATGGCGAGAGGGAGCGCGGCGACGACCGAGAAGGCTCCGGCCGGCGGGGTCTCCCCCGGGCCCAGCCCGGTGCCGGGCCTTCGATATGTGAGCGACGGCATGGCCGGCATCCGGCGGAAGCGGGCCGGACGAGGGTTCACGTACGTAGACCCCGAGGGAGGGCGCCTCGATGACCCGGAGACACTCGCTCGGATCCGGGCGCTGGCGATCCCCCCGGCCTGGACCGACGTCTGGATCTGCCCGATCTCCTCAGGACACCTCCAAGCCACCGGACGAGACGTCAGGGGGAGGAAGCAGTACCGCTACCACGATCGGTGGCGCCGGGTTCGAGACGAGACGAAGTTCGGACGGCTGGCCGACTTCGGCAGGGCGCTGACCCGGATCCGCCGGCGCGTGGACCGGGACCTCCGGCGGCCAGGCCTCCCACGGGAGCGAGTGCTGGCCACGGTGGTGCGTCTACTCGACGTCGCGTTCATGCGCGTCGGCAACCCCGAGTACGCCCGCGACAACGAATCCTTCGGCTTGACCACGCTTCGGAACCGGCATGTGGCGGTGCGCGGACGGAGCCTCCGCTTCGAGTTCCGCGGGAAGGGGGGCAAGCTCCACACCCTGTCCCTGGAGGACGAGCGGTTGGCGAGGGTGGTCAAGCGATGCCGGGACCTTCCCGGCTACGAGCTCTTCCAATGCCTGGAGGATGGGGTACGGCGCACCGTCGACTCGGGGGACGTCAACGAGTACCTCCAGGAGATCGGCGGCGACTTCACCGCCAAGGACTTCCGGACGTGGGCCGGGACCGTCCTGGCCGCCCGGGAGCTCGCCGCGCAGGCACCCCCTCGATCGAAGCGGGGCGCCACCCGGGCGGTCAACCAGGCCATCGAGGCCGTGGGCCATCAACTCGGGAACACCCCGGCAATCGCGAAGAAGTCCTACGTGCACCCCGAGGTCATCGAGTCCTTCCTCGACGGCACACTGCACTCGTCGTGGGAGCGGAAGATGCCCAAGCCGCCAAGGGGCCTCTCCGGGCTCCGGGCGAACGAGCTTCGCCTGTTGCTCCTGCTCGAGGATCGCGGGCGCAGGAGAAGCGCGGCCGGCTAGCCGCCCGCGGCGATGCCCACCACCAGCTCCACTTCGACCGGCACCCCGAGCGGAAGCGAGGGCGCTCCCACGGCGGCCCTCGCATGCTTCCCGGCCTCGCCGAACACTTCCACCAGGAGGTCGCTGGCCCCGTTGGCCACGTTGGAGTGCTCCGTGAAGGCCTCCCCGCTCGCCACCCATACCGTGACCTTGACGATCCGCCGGACCCGATCGAGGGAGCCCAGCGCCTCCTTCAGCGCGGCCAGGGCCTGGAGGGCGCAGCGGCGCGCCAGGCCCTGGGCTTCCTCGACCGAAACCTCCTCGCCCACTCGCCCGGTGGCCAGCGGCTTGCCCTCCTGCATGGCAACCTGGCCGGCCACGAACGCCACGTCGCCGTGGAGCGCCACGGGCACGTAGGAGGCAACCGGCTTCGGCGGCGCCGGAAGCTCCAGGCCGAGCTCCACCAGGCGCTGGTCGACGGTCATGACTTCCTCCTGTCCGGGGGAAGCCCGATTCTCGCAGAGGCGCGGGACGAGGGGGGAAACGGGAGCGGAGGAAGGGGCGGGCGGCTAACCCGCCTCGCGCTCTCGCTCGCGGAGGAGCGCCTTGCGCTCGGACTCGTTCAGTCCGCCCCAAATCCCGTGGGGCTCACGGGTGCGAAGGGCGTAGTCGAGGCACTCGGGACGGACCGGGCATCGGGCGCACACGGCCTTGGCGCGGGTCTCCCGGTCCTCCTTCTCTTCCTTGCGCTCGAAGTAGTTGGGCGCAAAGAAGAGGTCAGCCTCCTCTCCGCGGCAGGCCGCGTGGTACTGCCAGGTCATCTCCAGGTCGATGGACATCGCGGCGTCGGCCATGATGGCCGCTCCTAACCTCCTCTCAGGACCCCCGTTCAGTTCTTCGTAATAAGACGCTTCTCGGGATTGCGGCGTTCCCTCCCACAACCCGGATATTTCTCCAATTTCTCCTGTGATAACCTCGCTAGCAGAACGCTACTCTGAGGCATCCGATTTGACAAGAGTCGACCGAAGTGCCCCAAGGGACCCGGGCAGTCCGGATCCCACGCTCGCATCGCTGTCGATGGGGCTATCATCGGGCGGGAGTGGGGCAGTGGTGGCTGACGGCTTCGAAACACTCTACGAGACGGCGAGGGCGCTGGGCGAGGAGACCCGGTTCCGCATCTACCGGCAACTCAGCCTGTCGGGCCACGCCGAGTCGGCGGTCGAGCTGGCCCGTTCGTACGGCCTTCACCCCAACGCGGTGCGCCAGCACCTCGCTCGCCTGGAGCAGGCGGGACTCGTCGTGTCCAGCCTGGACCGCTCGACCGGTCCCGGACGGCCCCGGCGGCTCTACGAGGCCAGCCGCGGTCCCCTCGAGCTCGGGCACGCTCCGCGCACGCTGAAGCCGCTCGTCAGCATGCTCTCCCACGTGGTGGACACCCTTCCCGGCGAGCCCGCACAGCTCCGCGACCTGGGACGAGCCTGGGGCAGGACCTGGGCGACGCAGCGCCGGGCGGGGAACGGAGGCGTGCCTCGGAGCCGGAAACGCCGGGCCGAGCTCCTGGCCCGGCTCCTGGCAGAGTGGGGCTGGCAGCCGATGAGCCGCAACGAGAACGGCGGCGTCCGAATCTCCACGGGTCGATGCCTGTTCAACGACCTTTCCCCCCAGCGCGACGGCCTCTGCTGCGCGCTCGAGGAAGGTCTGCTCTCCGGTCTGGTCGAGGCCATGGTGAACGGCCACGCCGAGGTGGTCCGGCTGCCCGGCTGCCGTCTCGAGATCGGGCTGTAGGCTCGAGCCCTAGCCCGTCTCCCCCCGGCCCCCACGCTTGCGCGTCGATGCGGCCTTCTTCCGGGCCGCGCCGGCGACCTTACGCGCCGCAGCGGTGATCTTTCGGGCGGGAGTGCCGCCCCCGCCCGGACCGGCTGAAGCAGCCGGGACCGACACTCCCCCGGTCCGGTCGAAGTACCGAAGCAGCTCCACGGGGAAGGGGAAGACGAGCGTGGAGTTCTTCTCCGCGGCCACCTCGGTCATCGTCTGGAGCAGCCGCAGCTGGTAGGCGATGGGGTGGCGGGCGATGACCGCGGCGGCTTCGGACAGCTTCGCCGAAGCCTGGAACTCGCCCTCAGCGTTGATGACCTTGGCGCGGCGGACCCGCTCGGCCTCGGCTTGGCGGGCCATGGCCCGCTGCATGGACTCGGGGAGGTCGACGTCCTTGATCTCGACCAGTGTGACCTTCACTCCCCAGGGCTCGGTGAGCTCATCGATCACCGTTTGAAGGGTCTCGTTGAGGTCCTCGCGCTTGGCCAGGAGCTCGTCGAGCTCCGCCTTCCCCAGGATCGACCTCAGGGTCGTCTGGGCGATCTGCGAGGTTCCCAAGAGATAGTTCTGGATCTCCACGACGGCCTTGATGGGTTCGACGACGTGGAAGTAGATGACGGCGTCGACGCGGACGGTGACGTTGTCCCGCGTGATCACGTCTTGCGGCGGGACGTTCATGGTCACCGTTTGGAGGTTGACCTTCACCATCCGGTCGATGATGGGGATGATGAAGAACAATCCGGGCCCGCGAGCACCCGGCAGCACCCGCCCCAGGCGGAAGATCACTCCTCGCTCGTACTCCTGCACGATCCGGATGGCCGCGGCCAGCAGGATCAGCGCCAGGAACACGATCACCGCGATCACGATGAGACCGGTCATTTCTCCTCCTTCTCCTCCTGCACCAGAAGCAACAGACCATCCACTCTCCGCACTCGGACCTTGCGGCCCTTGACGATAGGCCCATTCATCGCTCGAGCCTTCCACAGCGCGCCCTTCACCCAGACGTGTCCCTCGGGGTCCAGGTCGGCGCGGGTCTCGCCCATGAGGCCCACCAGCCCTTCGTGGCCGGTGATGGACTGACGTCGCCGGGCTCGCATGGCCACGGTCATGGCGAAGCCGAAGAAGAGGACGCTCGAGAGGACGACCGCCCCGATCAGCCACGGCGAGACTTCGAGGACCGGCGAAACCCCCGCGAACAACAGGAACGACCCCACGGCAAGGGCGACGGCAC
>JBOGWB010000096.1:0-29061 GCA_050693035.1 Actinomycetota bacterium | reverse complement strand
GGGGGATGCGGCCCCATCTCCCGAGGAGGCGGTCCTCGGGAGCGACGAGCGTGAGCGGCTGCTGGCCGCGGTGAACAGGATGAGAGAGAGCGACCGGATGGTGATCGCCTATCGGTTCTTCCTGGACCTCTCGGAGCGAGAGACGGCCGAGGCCCTGGGCGTCCGACCGGGGACGGTGAAGTCCCGCCTGTCCCGGGCGCTCGGGCGGCTACGAACCTTGCTCGCGGAGGGAGCCCCGGCAGGCGAGGTAGGAACCGGTGGCTGACCGGCTGTCGGGCCTCTCCGAGCGGGACCTGGGCGCCGCGCTCGCCGCGATGGGCCGGGACCTCGCCTTCCCCAAGGCTCCGGACCTGGCCGCGATGGTGACTCGCCGGATCGAGGAGCAACCGGCCCGTCCTCCGGTGGTGGAACGGGCCGTCCGGCTGCTCGGGCTCCCCTCTCTGGTACGGAGGCCCGGTCGGCGGGTGGCCCTGGCCCTGGCGGCCGTCCTGATCCTGGCCGGCGGCGCCGTGGCCGGCGGCCTGCTCGTGCGGGGCGTGCGGATCCTGATCGCGCCAGAGGGAACGTCGCCTCCTCCAGCACCGACGGTCTCCGGGCCACCGGGGCGGCTCCTGTTCCTCGGCGAGGAGTCCACCCTGGACCAGGCACGTCGCGAGGTCGACTTCGAGGTGGGCGTCCCCACCGCGGCGGGACTTCCCGAGCCGGTGGCATACGTGGACGACGAGCCTCCCGGGGGCAGGGTCTCTCTGGTCTATCCGGCGGGACCCGGACTCCCCCAGACCGAGGAGGCCGGGGTGGGGATGCTGCTGATGGAGTTCCGCGGGCGGGTCGAGTCCCCCTTCCTCGAGAAGCTGGTGGGCCAGGATCAGGTTCAGGAGGTCGAGGTGGCCGGCACCCCTGGCTACTGGGTGGAGGGCCAGCACACGGTGTCTTACCTCGACGACCGGGGCACCGCCTTCGAGGAACGGACCCGGCTGGCGGGCAACACCCTCTTATGGCAGCAGGGGGCCGTGACCCTTCGGCTGGAGTCGGCCCTTCCGATGGAGGAGGCCATCCGGATCGCCGAGTCGATGCGGTGACGCGGGAACCCCGGCACCCCGAGCGGTGTATCAGGGGCACAGAAGGGAGGAACCGCCATGAGGTCAGGGAGGCTGCTCGCGCTCATCGCCGGGTTGGCCGTGGCGCTCGCCACGACGAGCCCCGTTACGGCCAAGGGATTCATCGCGGAAGCCAACATCAGCGGGCCCGGACTTGGCGGAGGGTCGGGCTCCCTCGGGGGTGGGGGTGGCATGCGCTTGGAGCCGCCCGCGGCCGACGGGATGTGGGAGTCCGGAGTCCTGGACGACAGGAAAGAGGATTCCGTGTCAGCGCTCGGGCTCGCCCGCACCGACCTCGGACCCCGGTACCTGGTGACGTACCGATTCGAATTCGGACCCGGCGCCCGAGACCAGGTGATCCGGCAGGAGCTGTACCCCTACGCCAAGGGTGGCCCGGTCACCTACACGCCGCCGGGTCAAGAGCAAACCGGCGAGGAGGACCTCACCGGGATGGGAATGAGCATGCCGATCCCGGCGGGTTGGTTCCGGACGACCTCCGGCTTCTTCCAGTTCCTGGTGGAACATGGCTTCCCGGCCACGAACCCCGTCGCTGCAGCCGCGAGCGGCGAGCCGGCCGTCGAGCCGGCACGGCAGACCCAGCCGGTGGCATGGGCGTGGATCCTCTTCGGCCTCGCCGGACTGGCCGCCCTATCGCTGGCCGCCCCGGCGATGCGACGCAGGGTGCTCCTGGCCGTGACCCGGGTGTACCCCTGAGCCCGTGAAGGCGTCGAAAGGGACGATGGTGAGGAAGGCCGTACGAGTGTTCGTCGCCGGAGCGATCGGTGCCGCCGCCGTGGTCACGGCGGCGGCACCAGCCGCCGCGAAGTGCGGGCACGGGACGGGTTTCCCCTGTCCCGATCCAGTGAGGCTCGAAGTCACCGTGTACGACCCGACGTGGCGGTCGATCGTCATCCGGGGCAAGGACGTCTGGACCATGCTGAACGTCACCGGCGTGAATTACTCGCCGTACAACGTCTCCGACTTCCCGCCCGAGCAGCTCGGCCCCAAGTTCCAGGCGATCTACCGATTCAGGCAAGGAGACCGGGGCTGGGTCCTCTACCAGACGATCTATCCCTATGCGGAAAGTCGGCCGTTCGCGTTCACGCCGGCGGGACAGCAATCCTGGGACCGTTTCGGCGAGGTGGATGCCACCGGGGCGGTGTCATTCCCAACGATGGAGGCCTCCCACGGCTGGCGGGGGTCGCGGACGCTGGGGACGATCCTGAGGGACCACGGGCTACCCGCGGTCCCTCCTGCCGGCACGACCACGTCGACAGCCGGAGCGGTGGGGCCTCCGGGAGACGGCGATGACGGCGGCCCTCCGCCCTGGACGTGGCTCGCGGGTGTCGTCGGGCTCCTCGGCCTCGGGGGACTGGCGGCGCGACGGCGGGTTCGCCGCCGGGCTGATGGCGGCGCCCGAGTGAACCGACAGACCGGGGATGTCCTCTAAAGGAGAGAATGCTGAGGCGGTTGGTCACCGGAATCCTGGCCAGTGGGATCGCCGCCGCGTCTGTGCACATCCTCGCGCTGGGCGCTCTCGTCGTGGTGCCGAGACTGCGAAGACGAACCACCTAGCGCCCCGGAACCACGGCCGTCGCCACGACTTCCACCATGGCCTCCGGCCCGTACAGCTCCGTGGTTCCAAGGAGAGCCATGGCCGGGTAGTGCTTCCCGAAGTGCCGCCGGTACGCCTCGCCGATCTCCTTCTCTCGCCGTCGGTATTCGCCCACGTCGGTAGCGAAGATCAGCAAGGAGACGACGTGTTCGGGCCCCGCGTTGGCCGCGCGGAGCGCCTCGATCACGTTCGCGCAGGCCCCCTCGAACTGGCCGACCAGATCGTCGGCCAGAGAGCCGTCCGGCCGTCGGCCCGTCTGCCCGGCCACGCAGACCATCCGTCCAGGAACCGCCGCCACGACCTCGGAGTAGCCGGAGGGTCGGGGCCATCCTTCTGGAGTCGCCAACCGGTGGGGCGATCGGGGAGGGTCGCTCACCGGCCCTCCCACTTCGGCTTCCGGCCGTCCGTGAAGGACCTGTAGAACTCGTGGTGGTCGCCGCTGGTCATGAGGAGCGCCTGAGCCATGGCTTCCAGCTCCAGCGCGCCGGCGAGATCCATGTCTTGCTCGCGCGACAGGAGGAGCTTGGTCGTGGCGAACGCCAGCGCGGGCCCTTCCGCCAGCTGCGCGGCGAGCTCCCGCGCGGCCTCCGACAACGCCTCGTCCTCGACCACCCGGTTGGCCAATCCGATGTCGACGGCCCGATCGGCCTCCACCGTCTCCCCGAGCACAAGGAGCTCGGTGGCCCGGCCCAGCCCGATCAGGCGGGGCAGGAGATACGCCGAGCCCATGTCCGCGCCGGCCAGGCCAACCTTCGTGAACAGGAATTGGAACGACGCCGACCGCGCCAGCACCCGGAAGTCAGCCGCCAGCGCGAGCACTGCTCCGGCTCCGGCTGCCACTCCGTTGACCGCGGCGACGATGGGCACCGGGCTCTCCCGCATCCGCTGGACGACGCCACCGGTCATCCTGGTGAAGTCGAGGAGCCTCCGGGTGTCGGCCTCTTGAAGCTGCCCGATGATCTCCTGCACGTCGCCCCCCGAGCAGAACCCACGCCCCTCCCCGGTGATCACCAGGGCCCGGACGTCATCCCGGCTGGGCAGCTCGGAGAGCAGGTCGCGAAGGTCCGCGTAGACCTCGAAGGTGAGCGCGTTCAGCCGGTCGGGACGGTCGAGGGTCACCGTGGCCACGGAGTCCTCGAGCTCGAACCGGAAGTGCTCCCAGCGGCCGGTGAACCCGGCGGAGGCGCGGAACGGGCTCATCCGCGCTACTCGAACGCCTCGAGGCCGGTGAGGGCCCGGCCCAGGATCAGGGTGTGGATCTCGCTCGTCCCCTCGTAGGTGAGGACGGACTCGAGGTTGTTCATGTGCCGGATGACCGGGTACTCGAGAGTGATGCCGTTGGCCCCCAGGATCGTCCGCGCCTCCCGGCAGATCTCCAGCGCTTCTCGCACGTTGTTCAGCTTCCCGAAGCTCACCTGCTCGGGGTGGAGCCGTCCGTCGTCCTTGAGCCGTCCCAGGTGCAGGGCGAGGAGGACCCCCTTCTGCAGCTCGAGCAGCATGTTGGCCAGCTTCTGCTGCGTGATCTGGAACGAGCCGATGGGCTTGCGGAACTGCACCCGGGTCTTCGAATACTCCACGGCCGTCTCGAAGCAGGCTCGAGCGGCGCCCATCGAACCCCAGATGATCCCGAACCGCGCTTCGTTCAGGCAGGAGAGGGGGCCTTTCATTCCGACGGCCTCCGGCAGGACCATGTCATCGGGCAGACGGACGCCGTCGAGCACGAGCTCGGACGTGACCGACGCTCGCAGCGACAGCTTCTTCTCCACGTCTTTCGCCGAGAAGCCTGCGGCCTCCGTGGGAACGAGGAACCCCCGGACACCTTCGTCGGTCTGGGCCCACACGATCGCCAGGTCGGCGATGGAGCCGTTGGTGATCCACATCTTGGTTCCGTTGAGGATCCAGTCAGAGCCATCACGCTTCGCCGAGGTTCGCATGTGCTCGGGGTCGCTCCCGAAGTCGGGCTCGGTGAGCCCGAAGCACCCTACGACCTCGCCCCGGGCCATCCGCGGCAGCCACTCGTTCTTCTGCTCCTCCGATCCGAACTTCCAGATGGGGAACATGCACAACGAGCCCTGGACGGACACGGCGCTCCGGAACCCGCTGTCGCCCGCCTCCATCTCCAAGCAGGTGAGCCCGTAGGAAACCGCGTTCGTCCCCGCGCATCCGTATCCGGTGAGGTGCATGCCGAGGAGGCCCATCCCCCCGAGCTCCTTGAAGACCTCGGCGGGGAACTCCGAGTGCTCGAACCAGTCAGCGATCCCGGGAAGGACCCGGTCCTTCACCCACTTCCGAACGGTGGTCTGGATGTCCCGCTCTTCCTCGGAAAGGAGAGAGTCGATGTCCAAGAAGTCGTTCGGTTTGAGCTGAGGCCGCCGGTCCTTGGCGCCGGGCTTCTGGGTGTCGGTGGACATGCGCGTACAGGGTAGCCGATGGGCCTCGACGGAGCGGGACCAAACGGCCAGGAACCCTAACCCGGGACCGGCACCTCCGGCACGCTCTTCAGGCCCGCCTCGAGCTGTTCGTCACGGTATTCGACCTCGGGCAGCCGTCCGGCCAGGAAGTCGTCGTACGCCTGCATGTCGAAGAACCCGTGGCCGGAGAGGTTGAACACGATCACGCGGTCCTCCCCCGCTTCACGCGCTGCCACGGCCTCGTCGATGACGGCCTTGATGGCGTGTGCCGGCTCGGGTCCCGCGATGATCCCCTGGGCCTGCGCGAACTGCTGGGCTGCGGAGAACACCTCGTTCTGCGAGTACGCCACGGCCTCCATGTTCCCCGACTTGACCAGCAGCGAGAGGGAAGGCGCGTCGCCGTGGTACCGGAGACCTCCCGCGTGCACCGGCGCGGGCACGAACGTGTGCCCGAGCGTGTACATGGGCAACAGCGGGGTCATCTGGCCGGTGTCGCCGAAGTCGTAGGCGAACTGCCCCTTCGTCAACGTCGGGCAGGCCGCCGGCTCCGTGGCCACGAACCGCGCCCCGCTCTTCCCCGCCAGCTTGTCCGCCATGAACGGGTAGGAGAACCCGGCGTAGTTGGAGCCTCCGCCGACGCAGCCGATGATCACGTCGGGCTCCTCCCCCGTCATCTCCATCTGCTTCTTCGCCTCGAGGCCCACGACGGTCTGGTGCAGGAGCACGTGGTTGAGCACGCTCCCCAGCGAGTACTTCGTGTCGGGATTCTGCGCCGCCACCTCGATGGCCTCGCTGATGGCGATGCCCAGCGAGCCCGGCGACTCGGCGTCGCCCTCGAGGATCTTCTTGCCCGCCTCGGTCGTCGACGTCGGCGATGGCCGGACCTCGGCCCCGAAGGTCTCCATGAAGATCCGCCGGTACGGCTTCTGCTCGTACGAGGCCTTCACCATGAACACCAGAAGATCGAGATCGAAGAAGCTCGCGGCCATGGCCAGCGCGGAGCCCCACTGGCCCGCGCCGGTCTCGGTGGTGATCCGCCGCGTGCCCTCCGCCTTGTTGTAGTAGGCCTGGGCCACGGCCGTGTTCGGCTTGTGCGACCCCGCGGGGGACGTCCCCTCGTACTTGAAGTAGATGTGCGCCGGGGTCTGGAGCGCCTGCTCCAAGCGACTGGCGCGATAGAGGGGAGTCGGCCTCCACAGCCGGTAGACGTCGAGGACCTCCCCGGGGATGTCGATCCACTGATCGGTGGAGACCTCCTGCTGGATCAGTGCCATGGGAAACAGCGGCTCCAACAGGTCCGGCGTGACCGGCTGCTGCGTGCCGGGATGCAGCGGCGGGAGGGGCGGGAACCCCGCGGCCGCCATGTTCGGCAGGAGGTTGAACCAGGCCGTGGGGAGGTCGTCCGTCGTCAAGTTGAACTGGACGGGCTCGGCTGGGCCAGCCATGGCGCGCCTCCTTCTTCCGGGGAGGATCCGAGTATGGGAGCGAGGCGAGCGGGGCGTCAACTCGGCCGCTTCCGAGGCGTACACTCCGTCTCTCCTGGAGGGGGGACGGATGCTGCGCGGCGAGCGGGTGGTCCTGCGGCCGATCGAGCGCCAAGACGTGGAGCGCCTGTGGGAGGTGCTCGAGGACCTGGAGGTCGCCCACCGCGTGAGCAACTCCCCGCCGATCCTCTGGTCCAGGGCCCGCTGGGAAGCCGAGGTCGAGGCCTGGGCGGAAGAGCCCGACGACGCGACCGTCCGCTTCGTGATCGAGGTGGACGGGGAGGTCATCGGTCAGTGTCAGCTCGACAAGCTCGATCACTACCGGGGGCTGTGCGATCTGGGCATCTCCCTCGGACGAGCGTATTGGGGACAGGGCCACGGGCAGGACGCCGTCCACACGCTGGTCGGGTACGCGTTCCGCTACCTCAACATGAGGAAGGTCTGCCTGGAGGTCCTGGCCGACGACGAGCGAGCCGTCGGCGCCTACAAGAAGGTCGGGTTCGTCGAGGAGGGCCGGCTCCGGCAGCAGGCCTGGTTCGACGGCGACTATGCGGATGCGCTCGTCATGGCCCTCTTCCGCGACGAGTGGAGGAAAGCGTAGGGCCCGCTGGAAGCCGCGGCTACTGAGTGGACACGGAGACCGGCACGCCCGACTGCTGGAGCATGAGCTCGAAGTCGTGGCGGTTGGAGGCCGTCTCCATGGCGTCCTCGACGGAGACCAGGCCCAGGGTCACCAGGGTGTGCAGCGACTGGTCGAACGTCTGCATGCCGTAGAAGCCGCTCTCCCGGACGACGTCCTCGATCTCGGCGGTCCGCAGGGGATCGAGGATCCGCTCGGCGGTCCGGCCGTTGTTCACCATGACCTCGAGGGCGGGCACCCGGCCGCCGCCGATCCGCGGAACCAGCCGCTGGCAGATGATGCCCCGCAGGGCGCCCGCCAGCGTCACTCGGACCTGCTGCTGCTGGTACGGAGGGAAGAAGTCGACGATCCGGTTCACCGTCTCGGCCGCGTTGATTGTGTGCAGCGTGGAGAGGACCAGGTGGCCGGTCTCGGCGGCGGCGAGGGCAGCCTGAACCGTCTCGGCGTCTCGCATCTCCCCGATGAAGATCACGTCGGGATCCTGCCGCATGACCGCCCGCATCGCTCCGACGAAGCTGTCGGTGTCGACGCCCACCTCGCGCTGATTGATGGACGCCTTCCGGTCCGGGTGAACCACCTCGATCGGGTCCTCGATGGTCACGATGTGACACGCTCGGTTCCCGTTGATGTGGTCCACCATCGAGCCGATCGTGGTGGTCTTGCCGGTCCCGGTGGGACCGGTCACGAGGACCAGCCCTCGAGGCTCGTCGGCCAGGGTCTGCACCACAGCGGGGAGCCCGAGATCCTCGAACGTCGGGCTTCCCACGCGGACCATCCGGAGAACCAAGCTGATCGATCCCCGCTGCCGGAACACGTTGACCCGGAAACGACCCACCCCGGCCACGCCGTAGGCGAAGTCGGCCTCGTTTCGGTTCTGGAAGTCCTCCCGGCGGTCC
Source organism: Actinomycetota bacterium (assembly GCA_050693035.1). Lineage (GTDB taxonomy): Bacteria > Actinomycetota > UBA4738 > UBA4738 > CALAEC01 > DASYVD01. The sequence goes on along the minus strand of JBOGWB010000096.1, from coordinate 20,918 downwards.
GGCGGCATGATGCCGAGGGCGATCTCCTCGGTGTCTCGGCCGTCCAGGCCGGGCTCCTGCTCGACCTTGTGAAGGATGCCGTCGACCCGGATCAGCGGCGCGGACCCGGCCTTCAGGTGGAGGTCGGAGCCGTTCCACTCGGCCACGATCCCGAGCAAAGCGTCTATATCGCGCATGTCGATCTTCCTCTCGGCACGCTGGAGGAGCCCTCTGGGCCTACTTCGACCCGCTCCAGTCCCACCTTTAGGGGACAATGGGGACGGAGGAAGCACGGTGGCGAGGACGCAGATGCCCGACCGGGGACCCTTCGCCGCCAGGATCTCCCTGGTCCTGGCGGTGGCGGCGGCATTGGCCGTGTTGTTCCTTCCGCTCGGCCGGTCGGAGACGGAGAGAGCGGTGGCCCCGGGCGTGGAGCCCCTCGTTGAGACCGGCTCCACCAACCTGCTGGCCGAGGAGGGCCCGGCGGTCGTGGCCCTGGCGGCGTTCCCCGTGATCTTGGCGGCCGTTCCACTGGTGGGCGAACGGTTCCGGCCGGGATCGCGCGGCCTGCGGATCGTGGCCACGGTGTTCCTGTGGCTCTTCGTGGCGGTGGGACTGGCCTCGATCGGCTGGTTCTACCTGCCCAGCGCCGTCGCCATGACGTTCGCCGCCGCGGCGCGAGGCCGAGGGGAGCCGGAGGTGAGGCGTTCCTAGGCGAGAATGCCGTAGACCAGGGCAGCCGTGATCCCGTACACGACGTGACCGGCGACCACGCCGGCGGGGGTTCCATCACCCCAGTCCTTGCCGAGGACGCCCGGCGGCCTCAGCCACACGCCGTCCCGCGCCCGGACCACCGGGCCTCCCGCTCCCGCCAGGGCCGGCTCCATGCGCGGGTGGAGGACAGGCATGGCCGGCAGGAACAGCATCCCCACGACGAAACCGTGAATGAGGCCCAGGATCAGCCCGTCGAGCCAGGTGGAGGAGTCGAGCATGGCGAAGACGGCCCCATAGCCCGTCCCGAACACAAGGGTTCCCATCAATCCGTAGTGGATGAGCAGACCAGCCTTCCGAGCCTGCTCCAGATCCGGGCTCACCATCGACCCCGTCATCAGCTCGAACGAAGGCATCCGGGTGAGTCCTCTGACCTTGGCGAACCCCGTGACCACGGTCATCGCGGCGGTCGCCACGAAACCCGCGACGAGCGCGGCGATCACGTCGAAGTGCATGCCGGTCACCTCCCCGAGCGGCCGGCGGAGAAATCCCGACCGTCAGGTCCGATTATTCCAAAGTGACCGGAGTCCTACACATCGCCAGGTCACGGGATCCCAGCCTCAGGACAGGCGCTCGCGGAGCAGGCGCTGAGCCTCCTGAGGATTGGCGGCACCCCCCGTCTTCTTCATGACCTGGCCGACCAGGAAGCCGACGACCCCCTCCTTGCCGGCGCGGAATTGCTCGACCGGGCCCGGGTTCTCCGCCACGACCTCGTCGATGACGGTCCCCAGCGCGGCCTGGTCGGAGATCTGAGCTAGCCCCTTCTCCTCGACGATCTGCTCCACGGGCTTGCCGGAGGCGAACGCCTCCGCCAGGACCTGCTTGGCCTGGGGGGTCCCGATGGTCCCCTGTGAGATCAGCCGAACGATGTCTGCCACGTGTCGGGGCTGGACTCGGGACTCCGACAGCGGCACCCGGGCCTCGTTGAGCAGGCCGGCCAGGTCGCCGATCATCCAGTTCGCCGCGGCGCGAGGGTCCGCTGCCAGGGCAACCGCCTCCTCGAAGAAGTCGGCCCATTCCTTCGAGGAGGCCACCAGCCGGGCGTGGGAGGCATCCAGGCCGTGCTGCTCGGCGAATCGGCGGCGGCGAGACGCCGGCAGCTCGGGGAGCTCATCCCTCAGATGATCGATCCACGCGCCGTCGGGCTCCAGCGGAGCAAGGTCTGGCTCGGGGAAGTACCGGTAGTCGAACGCGTACTCCTTCGAGCGAAGGGGAAGGGTCACACCCTTGTCCTCGTCCCAGTGACGAGTCTCCTGGACCAAGGCCTCCCCCGTGGTAAGCGCCCGACGTTGCCGATCGTCCTCGAACCGTAGAGCACGCTCCACCGAGCGGATCGAGTTCATGTTCTTGATCTCGGCTTTGACGCCGTATTCGGGACTGCCGGCCGGACGAACGGAGATGTTCGCATCGCACCGGAGCGATCCCTCTTCCATCCGGACGTCCGATACCCCGAGCGCCTCCAGGAGGGCCCGGAGCTCGCGAAGATAGGTCACCGCCTCTTCCGGCGACCGGATGTCGGGTTCGGAGACCACCTCTACCAGCGGTACACCCGCCCGGTTGTAGTCCTCTAGCGCGTACTCCGCCTCGGCGATGCGTCCGGTCTCCCCGACGTGGACGGTTTTCCCCGTGTCCTCCTCCAGGTGCACGCGAGTGATGCCAACCCTGCGGACGTCGCCCTCGACATCGACCTCGAGGTGGCCGCCGACGCCGATCGGCAGGTCGTACTGACTGATCTGGTAGTTCTTCGGCATGTCGGGATAGAAGTAGTTCTTCCGGTGGAAGAGGGACCGGGGAGCGATCTCGCACCCCAGCGCCAGGGCGATCTTCATCGTGTAGTCGATGGCCCGCCGGTTCGGCACCGGCAGCGTCCCCGGATGGCCCAGACAGACCGGGCACACGAGCGTGTTGGGCTCGGCGCCGAACTCGTTACGGCACCCGCAGAACATCTTCGTCTCCGTGGAGAGCTCCACGTGGCACTCGAGCCCGATGACGGTCTCGTAGTCCGTGGCGACAGTGGTCACGGATCCACGATACCGCTGCTCATGCCCGCGGCCTCGCTGGCGAGCGGCGGGCGAAAGTCCTGCCCGAGATCCTGCTCGAAGGCGTGGGCCGCCCGGAGCACCGTGGCCTCGTCGAGGTGGTTCCCCATGAGCTGGAGCCCCACCGGCAATCCCTCTTCGTCGAGGCCGCAGGGGATCGAGATGGCCGGGTTCCCCGCCAGGTTCGCCGGGATGGTGAAGACGTCGTTCAGGTACATGGCCAGGGGGTCCTGCGTCTTCTCCCCCAGCCGGAAGGCCGTCGTGGGTGAGGTCGGCGAGAGAAGCACGTCGTACCGCTCGAACTCCCGGGCGAAGTCCCGGATCACCAGGGTGCGAACCTTCTGGGCCTGTCCGTAATAGGCCTCGTAGTAGCCGGCCGAGAGAGCGTACGTGCCGATCATGATGCGGCGCTTGACCTCTTCGCCGAACCCTTCCCCCCGGGTGCGCATGTTGAGGTCCACGACGTCGCGAGCGGCTTCGGCCCGGTGTCCGTACCGCACACCGTCGTACCGCGCGAGATTCGAGGAGCACTCCGCCGGGGCGATCAGGTAGTAGGCGGAGAGCGCGTAATCGGCGTGCGGGATGGAGGCCTCCCCGATCTCGGCGCCGAGCATCTCGAGGCGCGTGATGGCCTCCTCCACCCGGGCCCGGACCCCTTCCTCCGGCACCTGGTCGAGCCAGCCGCGGAGCACCCCCACCCGCAGCCCGGCCACTCCCCCGTCGAGGCCGGTCGCGTAGTCCCTGGGCGGCTCGGGGATCGACGTGGAGTCCATCTCGTCGTGCCCGCCGATGGTCGACAGCAGAACGGCGCAGTCCCGGACGTCCCGGGTGAACGTCCCCACGGTGTCGAGCGAGGAGGCGAAGGCGATGAGCCCGTAGCGGGAGACGAGTCCGTAGGTCGGCTTCATCCCGACGACCCCACAGAGGGCAGCGGGCTGCCGGACCGAGCCCCCGGTGTCGGTCCCCAGCGCCCACACCGCCTCCCCCGCCGCCACCGCTGCGGCCGACCCACCGGAGGAGCCCCCCGGGACTCGGTCGAGGTCCCAGGGGTTGCGCGAGGGGAAGAACGCCGAGTTCTCCGTGGAGGACCCCATGGCGAACTCGTCGCAGTTGGTCTTGCCGATGAGCACGGAGCCCGCGGCGGACAGCCGGGCCCACGGTGTGCAGTCGTACGGCGGCACGTAGTTTTGGAGGATCTTCGACCCGCAGGTCGTGGTGATCTCCCGTGTGCACAGGACGTCCTTCAGCGCCAGGGGGATGCCGGCGGTGGCCGATACCTCCTCCTTGGAGGAGAGCCGCTCGTCGATGGCCCGGGCCCGCTCCCGTGCCTGGCCCGGCGTGAGCGTGAGGAATGCCTTCGTTCGGTCGTCGACGGCTTCGATGCGTCGGATGGAGGACTCCGCGACGTCGAGGGCGCTGGCCTCACCGGAACGAAGGGCATCTCCCAGCTCGTGAGCGGTGAGGTCGCAGAGGTCGGGCACGAGTTACTCCCCCTCGATGATCCGGGGAACCTTGAACCGGCCTGCCTCCACTTCGGGAGCGTTGGCCACGGCCTCGTCTTGGGTGAGCGACGGGCGAGGTGTGTCGTCTCGCAGGACGTTGCGCAGAGGGACCGGCTGCGACGTGGGAGGAACGTCCTCGGCCGCCACCTCCCGAACGCGCTCGGCGTGCTCCAGGATCTGCACCAGCTGCTGCCGGAAGCGCTCCCGCTCCTCGTCGGTGAGCGCCAGCCGGGCCAGCCTGGCCACGTGATCGACGTCGATCTCGACAGGCACGAACCGAGTCTAGCCGAGCGGAGAACGCGTCTCGCCCTCCGACGGGCTCAGGCGACGAAGAACGATGCCGCGAAGGCCGCGAGGCCCAATGGGATCAGGTTGAGATCTCCGAGGGAGGCCCCGAAGGCGTCCAACAAGAACAGCGCGACCGCGACGATCAGCAAGATGGCGCTGACGCCGAACTTTCTCCCAAACGTCCTTCCGGTCATGTCTACGCTCCCTTCCTCCGTCCCAGCCTCTTCAGGAACCCCTGTTCGTCGATGATCTCCACGCCGAGCTGCACGGCCTTGTCGTACTTCGTACCCGGGTCGGACCCGGCCACGACGAAGTCTGTCTTCTTCGACACGCTCGAGGCCACCCGGGCCCCGGCCTCGCCTGCCGCCTTCGTCGCCTCCTCCCTGCTCATGGACTCGAGCCCTCCGGTCAGCACGATGGTCTTTCCGGAAAGGGGCCCGTCCGCCCTCTCCTTCCGGGGCTCGTCGGCCATGCGGACCCCGGCCTTCCGCAGCTTGTCCAGCAACCCTCGATTGCTCCGGTCATGGAACCAGCCCTGGACGGCCCGCGCAACGATGGGGCCGATCTCCTCCACGGCCTCCAGCCCTTCGACGGACGCGTCCACCAGCCTGTCGATCGATCCAAATGCTTCCGCGAGAACCTGCGCCGTGTGCGATCCCACGTGCGGGATGTTCAGGGCGACCAGAAGGCGCCACAGCGGTCGGCCCTTGGACCCTTCGATCCCCGTGAGGAGATTCTGGATCTTCTTCTCCTTGAAGCCGGGGAGCTGCGCCAGCTGTTCCGCCTCCAGGGAGTAGAGGTCGGCAGGATCCTTCACCCAGCCCATGTCCAGGAGGAGGAGGGCTGTCTTGTAGCCGAGCCCCTCGATGTCCATGGCCCCTCGAGAGGCGAACGCGAAGAGCCATTCGATGTTCTGGGACGGGCACCCGCGGCGGTTCGGACATCTCCAGTACGCCCCTTCGCGAACCAGGGCGGTCCCGCAGGACAGACACTTCTTCGGGAACCGCCACGGCTTGGCGCCTTTCGGTCGTCTCGAGATGACCGGACCGACCACCTCAGGGATCACATCTCCCGCCCGCCGGACGATGACGGTGTCACCCGGACGCACGTCCTTCCGCTTCACCTCGTCGTCGTTGTGAAGCGTGGCCGTGGTCACGGTGACCCCACCGACGAAGACCGGCTCGAGCTGAGCGAAAGGAGTAACGACCCCGGTCCTTCCGGTGTGGACGAAGATCCCTCGTAGGAGCGTGGTGCGCTCCTCGGGCGGGAATTTGTAGGCGATGGCCCAGCGCGGGGCCTTGCTCGTGGCGCCCAGCTCTTCTTGGAGCCGTATCTGGTCCACCTTCACCACGACGCCGTCGATCTCGTAGTCGACGTCGTGACGGTGCTCTTCCCAGCGGCCGCAGTACTTGAAGACTTCCTCGAGCGTGTCGACCAGCTCTGACTCCGGACTCACCGGCAGCCCGGCTGTCTTCAGATCCTCCAGCGCCTCGGAGTGCCGCTCGAATCGCCGGCCCTCCGCCACGCCGACGCCGTGGCACCAGAGGCGGAGCGGTCTCGACGCACTCACGGCGGGATCCTTCTGCCGGAGGCTCCCCGCCGCGGCGTTGCGGGGATTGGCAAAGGGCCGGATCCCTTGCTCTGTGAGCTCCTCGTTGAGCTTCTCGAACGCCTTGATCGGCAGATACACCTCGCCGCGGATCTCCAGCACCGGCGGATGGTCCCCGTCGCGAAGGATCACCGGCACGGAACGGATCGTTCGGATGTTGGCGGTGATGTCCTCGCCGACGTATCCGTCGCCGCGGGTAGCACCCCGCAGATAGCGTCCGTTCTCGTACGTGAGAGCGACCGCCACGCCGTCGATCTTCAGCTCGCAATAGAAGTCGGGCTCCCGCCCGAGACTCCGGACCACACGGTCCCCCCAGGCTCTGAGTTCCTCCCAGTTGAAGGCGTTGTCCAGCGAGAGCATCGGGCTCCGATGCCGAACCGGGGCGAACAGGTCCGACGGCCTCGCGCCAACCCGCTGGGTCGGGCTGTCGGCGGTGATGAGCTCGGGGAACTCCTCCTCGAGGGACCGGAGCTCCCGCACGAGCTCGTCGTACTCGGCGTCCGAGATCTCGGGGTCGTCCAGTACGTGGTACCGGTAGTTGTGGTTGTTGATGAGGTCTCGGAGCTCCTCGACCCTCCGCTTGGCCTCCGACAGCCGGCGCTCGGCCCGCTCTTCTCGCTCCGCTTTCACCACGGTGGCGATGATACCGAAGGACTCAGAGACGGCCTGCGGCGATGATCCGCTGGAGGAACTGGCGCGTCCGGGGGTGCTGGGGCTCGGAGAACATCCGCTCCGGGGGACCCTGCTCGAGGATCACCCCGTCATCGAGGAAGCACACCCGATGGGCGATGTCACGAGCGAACCCCATCTCGTGCGTCGCCAGGAGCATGGTCATCCCGGCCCCGGCCAGCTCCCGGATGACTTCGAGGACCTCGGCGATCAACTCCGGGTCGAGGGCGCTGGTGACCTCGTCGAGGAGCATGATGTCCGGCCGCATGGCCAGGGCCCGGACGATGGCCACCCGCTGCTGCTGACCGCCGGAGAGGCGGTCCGGGTACTCGTCCCGCTTGTCGATCAGTCCGAACCGGCGGAGGAGATCGACCGCGTCCGCCTCCGCCTGCTGGGTCGAGATGCCCTGGGCCTCAACCGGAGCCAGGGTGATGTTCCGGATGACGGTCATGTGCGGGAACAGGTTGAAGGCCTGGAACACGATGCCGACTCTGCGCCGGACGGAGTTGACATCCACGCCTCGACGGGCGATGTCCTCGCCGTCGAGCAGGATCCGTCCTTGATCGATCGGCTCCAGGAGATTGATGCACCGCAGCAGGGTCGACTTCCCCGATCCCGATGCACCGATCAACGCGATCACCTCGTGCGCTGCAACGTCGAGGGTGATTCCCTTCAGCACCGGGAGCTTCCCGAAGGATTTGTGGACGTCGTCGAGACGCAGGGCCACGCCCTCCGAACGCAGATCGTCGGTCACACCGGCCCTCCCGCCTGTCGCCGCGCCCGTTCCCGGGCGATCAGCCAGTCCGTGAACCGGGCCAGCGGGATGGTGATCGCCACGAAGAGGAGCGCCGTGGCGAGGTACGGGGTGTAGTTGAAAGAGCCCGCCACGTCGACCTGGGACTGGCGGAACGTCTCGAGCACGCCGAGGAGAGCGAGGAGAGCCGTGTCCTTCTGCAGGCCGATGAAGTCATTGAGGAGCGGGGGGATCACCCGCCGCACCGCTTGCGGCAGGACGACGAACCGCAGCGTCTTCCACCGAGACAGGCCGAGGGACCGAGCCGCGGCGGCCTGGCTCGTGTGAACGGACTCGATCCCCGCCCGATACACCTCGGCCACGTAGGCCGAGTACACGAGCACCAGGGCCACGATCCCCCAGAACAGCTCCGACTTGGGTACCCCGCGAAGCCCCAGCGCGGGGGCGCCGAACCCCAGGATGTAGATCACCAGGATCGTCGGCACCCCCCGGAAGAGATCCGTATAGCCCACGGCCAGCAGTCGGATCGGGAAGAACACGGGACCCGGAAGGCTGCGCAGGACGGCGATGAAGAGCGCCAGGACGAGGATGAACCCCTCCGCCACGGTGAACACGAACACGTTTTGGAGGAACTTCTCGGCGATCCCCGGGAAGGAGTCGGTGAAGAACTCCGCATTCAGAAAGGACCGTCTGACCCGCGGCCACCCGGGCGAGTTGACGATGGCCACCACCAACAGGGTGAAGAAGACCACCGTGCTGACGAGAGCGATGACCACGCCCTTCAACCCCTCGGAGCCTACGCCGCCGAGGATGCGGGAACGCCGGTCGCCGGCGGCGAACGCCTCGGGAGGCTGCGGGACGACCGGCCGCGGGTCGCGCGCATCGCTCATTCGGAACTCACCGCCTCAGAGAGGACGTCCGTCCGGGCGGGGCGCCCTACTGGAGGATGGGCGCGTCGACGTTTTCGGAGAGCCACTCCTGCTGGATGCCCTGCAGCGTCCCGTCGGCCTTGAGCTTGGCCAGGGTTTCGTTCACGCAGTCGCGGAGCGCGTTCCCGTCCTCGAAGACCATCCCGAAGTACTCCTGCTCGCCGACGGTTGGGAACTGGCCCACGATCACACCCTTCGGGATCTGAACGGCGGTGATGAAGAAGGCCGTCGGGAGGTCCACCACGACCCCGTCGACCTGGCCGTTCCTCAGGGCGGAGATCGCGTCGTTCAGCGAATCGAACACCGCCGGGTCGGGCTCCGGCTGGATGTTCTCCACGATGTAGTCGTAGCTCGTGGTGCCGATGGGAGCGGCGAGCTCGTACTGCCTGAGATCCTCCAGGCTTGCTGCCTCCTCGACCGGCGTCCCCCGCAAGGCGACCAGGGCCTGGTTCACGTCGTAGTAGCTGTCACTGAAGTCCACGGCCTGGTCTCGGGCCGGCCGGAAGGACACCTGATTGATGGCGAAGTCGAAGTCCTTGGGGCCGGGTCTGAAGATCCTGTTGAAGGGAACCTCGATCCAGGTGACCTCCTCCGGGGTGAAGCCAAGCTCGGCTGCCACCGCATATGCGACGGCGCTCTCGAAACCCTCGCCGGTAGAGGGGTCGTTGATCTCCCAGTCGGAACCTTCGGGCGTCCCCCCCTCGAACCACGGAGGGAAGGCGGGATTGTCGGTGCCGATGGTGAGACGACCGGACTGGAGCAGGGTCAGGTTCGCCTTCGCACACGCCTGGTCCTGCGGTGACGGGCTTCCGCCCTGAAGGGTCGGTTCCTCTGGAGCACACGCCGCCAGCAGCACGGCCACCCACGCCGCCACCGCCACGAACCTGCGCATGATGACTCTCCCTCCTCGGGCGGTCCGCCCGGCCCTCCCTAGCGTTGCCGGAGCCTAGCACGGCCCGCGGGAGCGGGCGCCCGCCGTGGCGAGCCCATCACGCCAATCGAGCGATCAGGTCGTCATGAAGCCGGCCGTTGGAGGTGAGCACCGACCCGCGGTCCGATGGGGGCGTGCCGTCGAACCCCGTCACTCGTCCGCCCGCCTCTTCCACGACCACCTGAACCGCCGCCCAGTCCCACACCCGCAGCCTGGCTTCGAGCATGGCGTCCACGGCGCCGCGGGCCACCAGGCAGTGACCCCAGAAGTCCCCGAACCCGACCGCTCGCCGGGCCCTGCCCAGGATGTCCAGGAGGGTGGGACGGCTCACCTCCGGCCACTCGGAGAGAGAGGGGTGGGCCAGGGTCGCCTCGCCGAGCGCTCGGGTAGTCGAGACGCGGATCGGGCCGCCGTTCAGGCGGGCACCGCCACCTCGCGTCGCCTCGTACCGCTCGCCGAGACCGGGCGCGTCGACCAGCCCGAGGACCGTCTCTCCGTCCACGACCAGCGCGATCAGGGTCCCCCACACCTGGATCCCGGCGGCGAAGTTCTTCGTTCCGTCGATGGGATCGATCACCCAGACCCGGTCGCCCCCGGGGACCATGCCGCCCTCCTCTCCGTGGACACCGTCCGCGGGGAACGTCTCGGCCACCTCCTTGCGGAAGAGTTCCTCGATGGCCAGGTCGGCCTCGGTCACCGGGGTGCGGTCGGCCTTCAACCGGACCTTGGCCCCACGCTTGAACACAGGAACGCTGATCTCGCGGGCCCGGTCGGCCATGTGGCGAGCGAACGCCGCTTCCGCCTCGAACACGGCGGCGATGATAACGGCCGATCGCCGACGACGTTTCGCCGCGCCTGCGCATGGGTAGCCGTTGCTTTGGTGAAGGAGGTCTGAGTGAGGCGAAGGTTCAGAGAGCTCTCCCAGCGTCTCCACGCAGAGGTCGGCGCGATGGGCATCCCGGGGATCCTCTTCCTCGTCTATATCGTGCTGGGGATCCTCGTGGCCGCCACGAACGGCTACTTCCAGAACCTCGGAGGGATCCGGGGGATCATCTCCCTGGTCCTGGCGATCCTGCTGTGGCCACTGGTCCTGGCCGGGATCGACATCCGCCTCGGCAGGATGTGAGCGAGGGGGCTCCGTGCGAGCCCCCTCGCCGCTGCCCGGGCCCTACAGACCGCCCCGAGCGAAGGGACCCCAGATGGCGAACGTCAGTCCCGAGCTCGCCTGGATGTTCACGTACAGCACGTTCCCGCTCGGACTGAAGGTGGACCCGGCGAACTCCTCTCCCTCGCGCCCGGCGATCGCGTTCTTGCCGAAGTCGAAGAGCGTTCCTTCCGGCGTGACCACGCGGAGGAAGTTATCGACCGTGCCATCCTCGCACAGCATCACGCCGCCACGAGGGGTCACGATGAGATTGTCCGGCAGGTCGAGGACCTCCTTCCCGGGAGACTCGTAGACGAGGGTCAAGGTCTGCTCGGAGATGTCGTGTTTGAAGACCTGGCCGAACCCGTCGCCGAATCCGGAGGGGTTCCCCGGCGCGTCGCCGCCCTGGGTGGAGACGATGTACACATCGTCGCCGACGGCGTGGATGCCCTCCAGGCGACTGAAGATCGCGGCGCCCTTGTCCAGTCCCTGGTTGGCCACGAACACGATGGCCTGATCGTTGGTCGTTCCCTCCGGGAACTCCTTGTCTGGCTCGTCGATGGTCACCCAGGTCACTGGGAGCGGCTCCCCCACGGTCTGGCCCGTGTGCAGCTCGGCGTTCCACTCGCCGTCGATGGCCAGCATCTCCAGCATGCCTCCGTCCCGGAGCTCTCCCACCACCATCGGGTCGGCCGGCGGCGTGTAGCGATAGAACCCCGAGGGGAAGTTGAAGTCGTCCTCGGTGAGGTAGAGCCTCCCCTTGGCCCAGTCCACCGCCTCGTGGGCGAACCGCCCGGCGCTCCGGATCGGCACACCCTTTTCGTGCTGGCCTGGCCCCCACCTCGACTTCACCTCGTACACGTATCCGTGCCGCTGCGTGAGCAGCGTATTGTCACCCCCCGTGAAGTCCGGGCCCACGTCGGGCCCGTTCACGGTCTCCTCGCAGGTGAGCCAGGAACCCCACGGCATCCCTCCACCGGCGCAGTTCATCTGGGTGCCGTTCATGCTCACCCAGCTGCGAACACTTTCGGCGTGCGCGGAGATCTCCAGCGTGCTCGTGCCTCCCTGGGCCATGGGGTCGTAGGCCTTGGCCGGGTTGCCGAAGGCGGTTCCCGGGCCGTTGACCTCGTGGTTGCGGACGAGACGGACCCGGCCCCGGCCCGCGGGAAACGCGGCCATGCCGTCCTGCCGTCCGGGCACCGTTACACCGTCGGACATCGTCTCTCCCGTGAAGCTGAACGAGCGGTAGTTGAAGTCCTCCGGCAGCCACAGCCTGACGACTCCATCGCGCTTGTCGGGGATGGGGACGAGGGGCCCGAATCCTTCGCCCATGGGGGGCCGGCCCGTCTGCGCCAGGGCTGCTCGGGCGAGCAGGCCCTGGAACGGCCCGGCGAAGGCGAGCCCTCCGGCCGCGGTGAGGCCCTTCTTAAGCAGGGTTCGACGGTCGATCGTGGTCATGGCCGCTCCTCCCTCCGCCGGGAACCTCAAAATTAGGCCGGGCGATATCGGAGGGTCAAATCGGGCGACCCGTTCCGAGAACCTGAGTCCTTGCTCAGCGGAGCGATGCGCGGATCGTGCCGCCGCCGACGACCTCGTCGCCGGAGTAGAAGACCACGCTCTGGCCGGGTGTCACCGCTCGTTGGGGGGTCCTGAACTCGACGCGAGCCTGCTCCTCGCCCACCGGCTCGACCACGGCCGGCGCGGGATCGCCCCGGTAGCGGATCTTGACGTCGGCCTCGAAGGGGCCGCCGGGGCGCCCGGCGATCCAGTTCACCCGCTCCGTCTCGAGCCCCCGGCGGGCGAGCAGCTCGGCGGGGCCCACCACGACCCGGTTCGCTCGGGCGTCGACGTCCACGACGTAGGCGCGTTCCGGCGTGGAGACTCCGAGCCCTCTCCGCTGCCCGATGGTGTACCGGTAGGTCCCCCCGTGCGTGCCGAGAACTCGTCCGGAAGCGTCCACGACGTCGCCCTCTCGGGCCAGGTGCGGCGCCCGGTCGGCGGCGAACACGTGCGCCTCTCTCGGGGGAACGAAGCACAGCTCCTGCGAATCCGCCTTCGCCGCGACCGCCAGGTCGAACCGCCGCGCGTGCCGCCGCGTTTCCTCCTTCGACATCGTTCCCACGGGGAAGAGGGACCGGGCGAGCTCGTCCTGTCCGAGCATGTGCAGGACGTAGGACTGGTCCTTGGACCGGTCGGCGCCGCGGTAGAGGCGCCAGCGCCCGCCGTCGTCCCGAGCGGTCTGGACGTAGTGCCCGGTGGCCACGAAGTCAACGCTCAGGTCGCGAGCGCGCTCGAGGAACGCCCCGAACTTGATCCGTTCGTTGCAACGGACGCACGGGTTGGGCGTTCGTCCCACCCCGAGCTCGGCCACATAGTCCGCGACGACCCGCTCCTCGAAAACGTCGGTGAGATCCACCAACTCGAACGGGAACCCCGCGGCGTCCGCGACCTCGCGCGCATCCCGCTCCGCTCCGGGCCCGCAGCACCCGTGGTCGAGCTCGGCTCCGTGCACGAGACGGAGGTGCGAACCGAGCACGTCGTACCCCGCCTCCGCCAGGAGGCAAGCCGCGACGGAGGAGTCAACCCCTCCGCTCATCGCGACCAGCACCGAGCGATTCGCCGACATCGAGAAGGAGGGTAGCACCGGGAATCCTGTCTGCGGTTCAGGTGCCGGAGCGACAAGATACCCGGCGCGCAGGGCAAAGGGAGCCCGTCCAACAGGAGGGCCCCCGGCGCCGAGGCCACTACCATGGGCTCAGCCATGCGCCGTCCCAGCGTCGAGGTCGTAGTGGCCGTGATCCTGGTGGTCGTCGTGGCGGGCGCGGCCGCCATCCGGATCACCTCGAAACGTGACTCACGAGGAAACCTCTCGACCACCGCGGATCTGTTCGGCGCGTCGTTCTCCGCCGGCCTGTGCATCGGCCTCGCCGGCGGCGGATCGGCGGGCCCTCTTTCCGAGACCCCCGACACCTCGACCGTCGAGGAAGTGGCCCGGGCCTTGGAAGGCATCCGCGAGCTGACTTTCCGGGAGCTTCCCGAACCTCGATATCTCTCCCCGGCCCAGATCGCCGAGGAGGTGGAGGAGGCGTTCGTCGAGGACTACCCGACCGCGGAGGCCGAGGACGACGAACGGGCGCTCGCGATCCTGGGCGCCATCCCTCCGGACATCGACCTCAAGGAGACGCTGTCGGGATTCGTCGCCGAGCAGGTGGCGGGATTCTACGACCCGGACACGGGTGACCTGGTTGTCCTGGGGAGCGCCGGGCGGCTCGACCCGGTGGAGAAGGTGACGCTGGCGCACGAGCTCGACCACGCGCTCACCGACCAGGCTCTGGGGATACCCCTGGAGGAGCCGCCCCCTCCGGGGGCGGAGGACTCCGCCCTGGCCGTCAGGGCCCTGGCGGAGGGAGACGCCACCCTGACCATGGCGATGTTCGCCGCGCGATCCCTCTCATACGAGGAGCAGCTCTCGATCAACCTCAGCTCCTTTCCCGACCAGGGATCGTTGACGGAGATCGCCCAGGTCCCTCACTACCTGGCCCGGTCGATGCTGTTCCCCTATCTCGAAGGACTGCTGTTCGTGTGCGACCTCCACGTGGAGGGCGGCTGGGAGGCTGTCAACGACGCCTACCTCGATCCCCCCACGACGTCGGCGCAGATCCTCTTCCCCGAGCGGTACGAGGCCGGCGAGGAGGCCGTGGATCCCCGAGACCCGGGCGGCCTGCCCGCACCATGGAGGCGGTCCGAGGTGAGCGCCTTCGGCGCCGCCGACCTTCTGTTCCTGTTCGAGGCGCCGGGCGGGGATCCCGCCGAGGCCCTCGAAGGGCCGCTGGACCTGGCCGCGGGCTGGGCCGGCGGCGAGATGCACCTGTGGAGACGAGGGGAAGACAGTGCCCTCGGTGTGGCACTCGTGCAGCGTCCCCAAGAGCGGTCGCTGTGCGACGCGGTGGCTCGATGGTACGGGGCGGCATTCGGAGGCCAGGACGGGGGAGCGAGGGCGGGCGAGACCCTGGCCCTGGACGGCGGGGCCCAGGACGCCGTGCTCAGGTGCTCCGGCGCAGACGTTCGGCTGGGGATCGGGCCGGACCTCACCGCGGCCCGGGCCCTGGCACGATAGCGCCCCGATAATGGGCGGGATGCGCACCCTCGTCCCCGCCTCTCTCGCCGCCATCCTCGCCATCGCCCCGGCGGCCTGCCGATCCCCCGAGCCGGCCACCCCGGCCCGGACGCTTCCGCCGATCTCCCAGAACGAGCCGGGGGAGGGCGACCCGCCCATCGTGTGGATCGGGGGGACCCTCGAGGTCCTGGAGCAGGGCCAGCTGGCCATCCGGGAGGGTACCGAGGGGCAGGGGCCCCGGGTCCGCTTGGAGCGCCTGGCCGAGGGCGCCACCGGCTTCTATCGGCTGGAAGGGGAGGCCTGGCAGGAGCTGTCGAGCGAAGAGGTCGACCTCCTCCAGGTGGGCGAACGGGCCTGCGTCGAGGTGCTGCTGGACGGACGGACCTTCCTGGCCCTTCGGGTGTTCCTTGGCTCGTCCTGCGGCCCGTTTGCCCTGGTTGGCTGAGCCCGGGCCGGCCCGGCCCTCGTCAGGCCGCTGCCTTCTTCTTCCGCTCTCCCCGCACCAGAGGGAACTTCATGGGTGTGTGGGCCCAGCAGTAGGTCGCCTTGTTGTACATGGAGATCCGGGTCTCGCAGCCCTCGTGGGCGCAGACCCTGTCCGTCGCGTATGTCCGGTTCGGCCGCGGGAGCTCCCGGGGCCGGGACCCCTTGATCGCTGCGGTCTCGTTCATGTCACTCCCCACCGGGCGGGCGCCGGGTACCGAAAAGAGCCACCCCTTCTACACGGAAAAAACAGGGATCGGCACCTCACCTATTCCTTCGACGCCGAGCGAGTGCCGGTTGGTTCCCCTCCGCCGAGGATCCAGTCCCGCGTTTCTACCCGCCAAAGAGAGGTACGAACCACGTCCGGAGGTGGATTGGTCGGCCCCGGGAACGGAAGCCTATCTGCCCGTGAACGTGGCCTTTCCCGGGCCCTTCTCGACGAAGGACCGCATCCCTTCCTTCTGATCCTCCGTGGTGAACAGCCCGGAAAAGACCTCCCGCTCGATGGCCACGCCGGTCTGGAGGTCCACCCTGCCGCCCCAGTTGATGGCGGTCTTGGCGGCCCGCAGGGCCACCCTGGGACCCCGGGCGAACCCGCGAGCAGCCTGAAGGGCCTCCTCGTAGATGCTTTCCGGCGCCGCCACTCGGTCTACCAGGCCCATGGCCAGGGCCTCCTGGGCCCCCACCTGGCGGCCCGAGTAGATCAGGTCCTTCGCCCGGGCCGGGCCAACGAGGCGGGGTAGCCGCTGGGTGCCGCCGGCGCCGGGGATGATCCCCAGAAGGATCTCGGGCTGTCCGATCCTGGCGTCCTCGGCGGCGAAGCGGAGATCGGCGCACATCGCCAGCTCACATCCGCCGCCCAGGGCGTAGCCCGTCACCGCGGCGATCGTGACGACGGGAAGATCCTCCACCCCGTTGAAGACATCCTGGAGCCGCTGGATGACCGGGCGGATCTCGGCGGGGCCCATGTCCACCATCATCTTGACGTCGGCTCCGGCGGCGAAGACCTTCTCCCCTCCCCAGATCACGCACGCCCCCACGTCCTGGCGGGCGGTGATCTCGCCGGTCACCTCGGCGAGCTCCCCTGCGACCTGCTCATTGATGGCGTTCATGGGGGGTCGGTCGAGGCGGATGGTTCCCACGCCTTCCTCGACCTCGAGGCGGACGAACTCTCCCATGGTCTCCTCCGGTTCGACTGGGCGGGGTCATCGTAGCCGGAGTTTTTTCCCTCGATGCGTGGTCGCGGCGGAAGTCGGGCTGTATGATTCCCCGCCGACCCCTCATGCAGAACAAATCCCTTCGAACACTCGTTACGGTCATGGTCGCCCTGCTGGCAGTTCCACCGGCGGCGGAGGCGGTGGTGCACGCGCTCCGCTGGTCGCCCCAGGAGGCAGTGGCCCAGCCGCGACCGGCCACACCGAAACGGCCGAAGGGGAGCAAGAAGAAGCTCGAAGCCTACCGGGGCCTGGGGGCGTGGATCGACATCTACGACCGGGCCAAGTGGAGGCATCCGGGACGAACGGTCGCCCGCCTGGACCGGCGGGGCGTGGGGACCATCTTCCTCCAGACCTCGAACTACGGGTCGCGGGGACCGATCAAGTTCCCCCGACCCACCGCCCGGTACCTCCGGGCGGCCCATGCTCGTGGGATCCACGTGGTGGGATGGTACGTCCCGGACTTCATCCACTTCCGGCGTGATCTTCGCCGCTCCGTGGCGGCGATCCGGTTCCAGGAACCCGGAGGTCACCGGTTCGACTCCTTCGGCCTGGACATCGAGGCCAACATCCTGCCGCCGGGGCCGCGCACGCGGCGTCTCCTGCGGCTGTCCCGGGCGATCCGGCGCGCGGCGGGTCGCGCCTACCCCCTGGGAGCCATCACGCCGTCTCCTCGGGGGATGGAGCTCTCGCCGACGTTCTGGCCGGGATTCCCCTACGGTCGCCTGGCCCGCCACTTCGACGTCTTCGTGCCGATGGCCTACTGGACATACCGGGCCGGGGGTGAGCGCGGGGCCCGCCGCTACATCTCCCGGAGCGTGGAGCTGGTCCGGCGTGGAACGGGCCGGCCGAAGGTGCCCATCCACATGATCGGGGGGCTGGCCGGCCTCGCCGGCCCCGGCGAGGTCCGGGGGTTCGTCAAGGCGGTGCGGAATTCTCGGATCATCGGGGCCAGCCTGTACGACGCGGACACGACGGGTCGGCGGGGCTGGGCGATCATCCGGCGTCTCGCGAAGGATCCTTCCGGGTCGTTCCGGCACTAGAGGGGACCGAGGACCCTTCCTGGGGCCTGGCTCCCCTGGACTCGAATTGCACCTGCAATGCGATTGCACTACGCTCCGGGCCATGCCCCGGAAGACGCTGCCGCCGGACCAGGAGGTCGTGGCCCTGCTGCGTCGACGGGGGTTCCGGGTGACCCCCCAGCGCGAGGCCATCCTCCGGGAAGTGATGCTCGCCGAGGGCCACATGGCTCCGCAGGACGTCGCCCGGCGGGTGCAGCGCAGGCTGCCCGCGGTCAACGCCTCGACCGTCTACCGGACCCTGACGCTGCTGGAGGAGCTGGGCGTCGTTCGTCACGCTCACCTCGAGCGAGGAGCCGAGTACCACCGGGCGGGCGAGGGCGACCACATCCATCTCACCTGCTCACGGTGCGGCTCCGAGGACGACCTGTCGCTGGAGGAAGCGGAGTCGCTGAAGCGCCTGCTCCAGAGGCACCGAGGCTTCCTCCCCGACCTGACGCATTTCGCCATCTCCGGCCTGTGCCGAGACTGCCAACGCGCGGTGTCCCGGTGAGCCTCGCCGACGCGCGCCTCAAGCGCCGAAGAACGCCGGGAGCGCTCCCTCCCGGCCCAGGACGAACAGGGCCCCGATCACCAGGCTGAACACGGCGGTGACCACGGCCACCGTCGCGTAGAGGGCGAAGTTCCCGGACGCCTGGAGGTAGCCGAACGACGAGCCCACCGTGATCACGGAGTTCGATATCACCAGGCCAACGATGAAGGAGGCCAGCACCAGGACCCCCACGAGGGGACCGCCGGCCCCCGCGGCGGTCAGGAAGATGACCACCTGGGTGGGCGTCTCGGCCCCGACCCCGTGGATCATCCCCACCAGGAACGCCGTTCCCCGGCCGTATGTGGGGATGTCTTCGTCGGCCTCTGGTCGGTCGTGGTGATGGTGCCCCGGCCGCCCGTGGTGGCCGTGGTGCCAGAGCGAGGGCGCCGCCCCCACGGCGACCGCGACCCTTCCCGTCTCCCCCGCACGTTGCCGGGCCTCCCGGCCGGCGGAGATACGCCGGCGGACCCACCGAACCCCTTTCCGGACCCCAGCGAAGATCAGCATCCACCGGCTGCGGAGGCGGAAGTCCCGCCCGTGACGCACCAGGGACACGAAGACGTAGATGCCGAGGAAGATGAGGGTCACCCCCACGATCCGGCCCATGAGGCGGTCGATGCCCTCCGGGAGTCGGTCCCCGGCGACGATGGCCAGGACGCCCAGGGCGAACACCACCAGGGCATGACCCAACACGTACAGGGTCCCGAAGAAGAGGGCCCGACGCCGATCCCCTTGCGAGCTCGTGATGTCGGTGATGGCGGCGATGTGATCCCAGTCGATCCCGTGCCGGAAGCCGAAGATGAACGCGGACACGAGGAGCCCGAACTCGAACCCGGTCTCCAGCTGCGCGATCATGGCAGTGGCCGATTCTAGCGGCTTATTGCAAGGTCATGCAACTGCAACGCCGCGCGGGTGGCGACCCTTCCCGAGGCACGCTGAACGGCGGCCGCTTCGTTCTTCCCGGATATGCTCGATCGGATGAACGTCTGCCCCTCCTGCGGCTCCCCCACCCTGGACTCCGACGTCTTCTGCGCCTCCTGCGGCACCCGCCTCCAGGCGGACACCGAGAGGTCCTGCCCGAAGTGCGGAGCGCCCGTGTCGGCCGCCGACCGGCACTGCCGCCGGTGCGGGACGGTGCTCGACGGGGACCAGACACAGGGCATCCCGATCGGAGGGGACACGACCGGGACAGCCCCGGCGCGAGATCAGGACCACGACACGCAGCTCCTACCAGCGGCCTCCCGGGCCGATCCGTACCTGGCCCCTCGCTCATGGGCTCCCGAGCCCGAACCGGAAGGGCCGAAGGAGCTTCGGTACGGAGAACCCCCCGCGCGCCGGCGCGAGACGCCGGTGGGAGCGATCGTGGCCCTCCTCGCCGCGGTCGCGGTGGTGGCGTCAGGGTTCCTCGAGTGGCGGGCGGAGGCTCTCGGTGGGGGAACGGCCGCGGACATCCCGTTGAGATTTCTGGCCGACCCCCGGGCCGAGGCCGGGCCGGGCGACGTCACCGTGGCCCTGATCCTTCTGGGCCTGGGAACGCTCGGGGCCGTCGCCGCCCTCCTCTCCATCCTGCTTCCGGGGTTCCGTTTCTTGAGGAGGGTCCTCGGGGGATTCACCCTGGTCGTGCCCATCGTGGTCGTGGTCCGGAGCGAGCTGACGCTGCGCTTCCTGTCGGGTGAGCACTCGTTCCTGGACTCGATCGGCCGGGGGGTATGGTTGTGCGCGTCCGCCGCGGTGGTCGAGATCGTGGCGGGCCGGTGGTTCCGTCGCTGAGGCGGGCGCCTCTCAGAACCGCGGGGTCTCGACGTATTCGCCGAACACTTCCCGGAGAGCCCCCACGATCTCGCCCTCAGTGCAGTAGGCCCGGGCGCAGTCGACCAGGAACGGCATGAGGTTCTCGTCCGCGGTCCGTGCCGCGGCCTTGAGGCGGGCCAGCGACTGTTCCGTTTTCTCCCCGTCTCGTCGGTTCCGCAGTCCCACGACCGCATCGACCTGGCGGGCCTCGACCTCCGGACCGATCTTCAGGATCTCGATGGGACCCTCCTCCGGGTCGACGAACTCGTTGACGCCCACCTTCACCAGCCGACCCTTCTCGTAGCGCTTCTGCTCTCGGTAGGCAGCGTCGGCGATCTCGGACTGGAAGAACCCCCGCTCGATCCCCGCCAGGACACCCTCGAGGATCGACCCCTTCCCCATCTGCTCGATCCGCGTGAAGTACTCCTCGGCCTGCTGCTCCACCCGGTTCGTGAGGGCCTCGACGAAGTACGACCCGCCCAGGGGATCGATGACGTCCGGCACGCCGGTCTCGTGGGCGATGATCTGCTGGGTGCGCAGCGCCATCTGCGCGGCCCTCTCGGTGGGAAGGGCCAGGACCTCGTCGAGCGCGTTGGTGTGCAGGGACTGGGTGCCGCCGATCACCGCCGCCAGGGCCTCGATGGCCGTACGGATGATGTTGTTCGCCGGCTGCTGCGCCGTGAGCGATACACCCGCCGTCTGGGTGTGGAATCGCAACCGCCAGGACGCCGGGTCCCTTGCCCCGTATCGCTCGCGCATCCACCGGGCCCAGATCCGCCGGGCCGCCCGGTACTTCGCGATCTCCTCGAAGAAGTCGATGTGAGCGTTGAAGAAGAAGGAGAGCGTGGGGGCGAAGGCGTCGACGTCGAGGCCTCGTTCCTTGCCCAGCTCGACGTAGGAGAAACCGTCGGCGAGCGTGAACGCCAGCTCCTGCGCGGCCGTCGAGCCGGCCTCCCGGATGTGGTAGCCGGAAACGCTGATCGGGTGCCACTTGGGAACCTCTCGGGCGCAGAACTCCATCAGGTCGCCGATGATCCGAAGGTGCGGCCTGGGGGGGAAGATGTACTCCTTCTGGGCGATGTACTCC
>JBOGWB010000095.1:0-1610 GCA_050693035.1 Actinomycetota bacterium | reverse complement strand
GGTGAGAGGCCTGTCGTTGTCGCCCGCTGCACCCACCGCGATGGCCGCTCCTCCGCCGATGAGGGCCAGGGCGATGGCTCCGGCGAGAATCCACAGGGTCTTGCGATCCATGTGAGTTGCCTCCTTTCGGACGGTGCCACGATGCCCGATCCGGGATGAGAGGAGGGTGAACCCCAGGTGAGAGAACTACGCGGGGATCCGCAGCACGACCGAGGCCCCACCCTCAGCGCGATTCTGGGCCTCCGCCACCCCTCCGTGCGCCTCCGCCACGGCCCGGACGATGGCCAGCCCCAGACCGGCTCCCCCGTCCGAACGGGACCGGGACACGTCGGGGCGGGTGAAGGGCTCGAACGCCAGAGGAAGGAAGTCGGCCGAGAATCCCTCGCCCGTGTCGCTCACTTCGAAGGACACGGTGCCGGTCACCAGGGCGGCCTCGATCCTCACCCACCCTCCAGCCGGCGTGTGCCCCACCGCGTTGTCCAGGAGATTGCCCAGGGCCTGACGGATCCGAAGGGGATCCAGGGTCGCCCGAAGCCCTTCCGGCACCTGCACGTCGATGTTCACCCCCGCCTCGGCCGCTCGCGCGCCGAAGGCCTCCACGACCGAACCGGCCACCTGCGCCACCTCGACTAGCTCCCGCCTGACAGGGAGCCTGCCCCGGTCTGACCGGGCCAGGACCAGGAGATCCTCGGCCAGCCGGACCAGACGCTCGGTCTCTTGGGCGGCGCTCCGGACCGCCTGCTCGAGCTCCCCGGTGGTCCTGGAACGACGCAGAGCCAGCTCCAGCTCGGTCCGGAGGTTCGCCAGGGGGGTCCGGATCTCATGGCTGGCGTCGTCCACGAACCGGCGCTCCCGCTCGAGGGCTTCCTCCAGCCTGTCCAGCATCTGGTTCAGGGTCACCCCGAGGCGAGCGACCTCGTCGCCGGTGCGCGGTACGGGAAGGCGGCGCCCGGGCTCGGATGCAGAGATGGCCGCGGCCTCCGCCCGCATCGCCTCGACGGGACGAAGGGCGGCCCCCGCAACGACCCAGCCCACCCCACCGAGCAGGGCCAGGGCCAGGGGCCCTCCGGCTACCAGCAGGGCCGCCAACCGAGCGAGCGCCTCCTGCTGATCGTCCAGGGAAGCACCCACGACCACGACCCGCTCATTCGAAGCGGGGACGGCCAGCAGACGGGCCGATACCGGCTCCTCGGCCGTGGGCACCACGGCGTCGAAGAATCTCGGCTCGCGGAGGTTCGCCAGCCCGGAGAGCACGGGACGGGCCCCCAGGCCCACGGAAGACTCCAGGACTTTCTCTCCCGGCCCAAGGACCTGTGCGAACGCATCCTCCGGTTCGGTTAGGGTGCCGGTCTCCCCCAGGGCCTCCGTCGAACGCTCCACCGTTCCCACGAGCGCTTGAGCCCTGGACCGGAGGCCGGCGTCCACGGTGGCCATGAGGTCGGCTTGGAAGCGCAGGTACAGGAGCGCTCCGCCGGCCGCCAGGACCCGGCCATGAGCCCCGCGGAAACCAGAGCCAGCCTAGCCCGGATCGGAAGACGCACCCTGCGGCTCCTCCCGCAGCCGGTAGCCGGCTCCTCGAACGGTCTCGATGGAGTCACACCCGAAGGGGC
>JBOGWB010000094.1:0-40287 GCA_050693035.1 Actinomycetota bacterium | reverse complement strand
GCCATCGGCGAGCTGAAAGCCAAGCCGGCGGGTGAGCTGCAGGTGCACGGCAGCGGCAACCTGGTCCGCTGGCTGTTCGACAACCACCTGGTCGACGAGATCACCCTGCTCACCTATCCCGTGGTCGTTGGCCAGGGCACGCGGCTATTCCCCGACACCGGCCCGGACACCGCGCTTGACCTGGTCGACTCGCGAGTCACCCCGAAGGGGGTAACGATCCAGGTCTACCGGCCCACCGGGCGCCCGCAGTACGCAACGGCCACGGCCGACTGAAGGACGTGACATAGGTGCCTCATTCAGCGAGAGTCGATCATGGGTGGGTGCGGGCTGCAGCGTAGACAGGCTGCTGGCTCTGAACGAATCCGTCGCCGAAGAGGAAGAAGAGGGCATCACACGGCCTCGATCTCCTGGAAACATCGGATTTCCTGGGACCGAACGGACCAAATAACATGATGGATATTGCGGTCTCATGGTTAGTAGAACGTGGTGAGTGATTGAGTCCGCATCCGTTCCTTGAAGGTCCACAAAGAAGACACCTGAATATCGGAGAACTCATTCCCGAGCCTCAGAACGAGGGTCCATTAACCCCTACGGTGGTTTTCCCCGGTGAGGGGCATCTTCCGGTCGAAGCACGAGCTGCTCGAGAGAGAAGAGATGCGACGTGAGCCAACTCTTCCGCCTCCTAGGGACCTGGGCCAAGTTGGACCGGGCGGGAGACCACATAGACACCCTCAAGGAGAACGTGAGGGACCTGCTCCGGGTTGAGGACGAAGACCCGCAGCCCTACGGGTTCCATTTCGACCCTGATTCGGGCGAGGGCGTCGGCTGGATCGAGTGGATGCCCGACCCGCCTACGATCTACTGGAGCCTGGTCGCCGGCGATGCGGTCCACAACCTGCGAGGTGCGCTCGACCATCTCATGTGGCAAGTGGCCATCCTCGACCGGGGGGGCGGCGTGCCCGAAGACCGGACGCAGTTCCCAATCGTTGACGACCCCGCCCATCTGACGGGCTGGCCCGCCAGTGTCACCATGAACCAACTGACTGAGCCGCACCGGACATTGGTCGCGGGATACCAGCCCTACAATGCTGGGGATTTGAAGGACGTTCACCCCCTTGCCATCCTCCGAGAGCTCTCGAACCAGGACAAACATCGAGTCCTGGCCATCCTGTCTCTTCTCGGGGATTGCTACGTTGACCCCACCACCCGAGACTGTGTTATCGAGGAAGGCCGTCCCCACATCGGGGTCGAACTCAAAAAGGGCGCAGAAGTGGTCCACATTCGCACTCGGGCGATTGGTCCGAACCCCGAACTGGACGTGAAACTCTATGTACTGCCCGAGATAACGATTGGCGAGGACGTGCCGCTGATCCCGCTGCTGGACATCATTCAGGCTTGTATCACCGGAATCACTGCGGAGTTCGACCCGGATTTCCGGCAAGCGGAAGGGACCCCGAAATAGGGCTCGGTCGATGATCCGAAGAACTCCCCAAGCACTCTCCCGAGAACTAGGCCTGGGGAGCCGGTTGCCCCCTCTCAGGGTGCACGCTAACCCTCGGACTTATGCGATGCGTGGCTTCGCCCTCACACGGCTCGCCTAGGCCGCGCCTGTCCGGGTTTCCGAACCCCCGGGCGCCCCGTCCATCCTGCCTTCGAGGGGGCATCCGGGTTTGCGCCGCTCCGGGCCGGCTTATCTCCTAACCCCTCGGGGTGTTTGAGGCACCCTCGGAGCCCGTCTAGCATGGGCTCCTACATGGAAGAGGATCGCGTGCTGGCCCGCGCCGGCGAGTTTCCCGTCGAGCTCCCCGTCTTCACCGGACCCTTCCGGGTTCTGGCCGAGCTGGTCATGGACCGGAAGGTGGACGTGTGCGACGTGCCGGTGGCCCGTGTGACCGAGCGGTTCCTGGCCCTCGCCGAGGAAGCCGAGGGGTGGACCCTGGAGGAGGCCACGTGGTTCCTAGCCATCTGCGCGGTGCTCCTGGAGCTGAAGGTGGGGCGGCTCATGCCCCGGCCGCAGGACCCGGACGACGAAGACCTCCGGGGCGGCTCGCCCGATCTCGCGTACGCCCGGAGCCTGGAGCTCGTGGCGTTCCGCAAAGCCGCCGTGATGCTGGCCGACCGGATGGACGAAGGCTCGCGCTACCACTCCCGCGAGGTCGGGCCGGCCGAGGAGTTCGCGCACCTTTACCCCGACGTGATGGAGAAGGTCACGGCGACCGCGCTTGCCGAGACCGCCGCGCGATTGCTGCGCAAACCACCCGACGTGGATCTGTCACACGTGACTCCGATCCGGGCGACGGTGGAGGAGGCGATGGAAGCGGTGACCGGACAACTGGCCGGGCAGCGGGAGACCCGGTTCCGCGACCTGGTGGCGGACTGCCGGGAGCCGATCCAGGTCGTGATGAGATTCCTGGCCCTGCTCGAGCTGTACCGCGAGGGTCGAGTGGCTCTCCGGCAGGCGGAGATGTTCGGCGACATCGAGGTGGTGGGGGAAGGATGAACGACGACCGTGCCGGTGAGCCCCACGAGATCATCGACCTGACCGCGGAGGAGAGAGCGGCAGTCATCCGGACCGAGGCCGCCGTCGTCGAAGACGGCGTGCCGAAGACGGACGAGGAACGAACCCGCGTTCTCGAGGCCGTGCTGTTCGTGGCCACCGAGCCGCTGCCGACCGTGCTGCTGTCGCGGCTCCTCGAGGTCGACTTGCAGACAGGGGAGCGCCTGCTGACGGGACTCAGCGCGTCGTACGAACAACGACGGTCGGGTCTGGCACTCCGGGAAGTGGCCGGAGGATGGCGTCTGTCGACCCATCCCGCTGCCGCGGGGATGGTGGAGCGGTTCGTGCTGTCCTCCAAGCACTCCCGGCTGACCAAGGCGTCTCTCGAGACCCTGGCCATCGTGGCCTACAAGCAGCCGGTCACGCGACACCAGATCTCGGCGATCCGGGGCGTGAACTCCGACAGCGTGCTCCGGGCGCTGGCCGATCGGGGGCTCGTGGGCGAAGTGGGGCGGGAAGAGGGACCCGGCCATCCGGTGCTGTACGGGACCACGCCGGACTTCCTCGAGCGGACCGGGCTGAAGTCGGTGGCCGACCTGCCGTCGCTGGGGCCATTCCTCGACGAGGCGGTCCCGGGGAACCAGGTCCGCCGCGGCCCGGTGGGGGAGCAGGATCCCGCTGTGGTCGGCGACGAGAGCGGAGAGCCCGAGCGCGAGGAGCCAGGCGAGCCGGGACCAGACGCCCCACCGGAGCCGGCGGAGACCGAGACGGAGGGAGTTCCCGCGGAGCCCGAGCCCGAGGAGGATCCGGGGGCGCCCGAGTCGCCGGGCTCACCCGATCCCGACCGGGGAAGCGGGGAAGAGAGCTCGCCGGATCCGGACCGATCCGGAGGCTGACCTGGAGGAACGACTCCAGAAGGCCCTGGCCCGCGCGGGGGTCGGGTCTCGCCGGGCGTCCGAGGAGCTCATCCGGGCCGGCCGGGTCACCGTGGGGGGCCGGGTGGCCGAGATCGGGGACAAGATCGACCCCTCCCGCGACGTGGTGGAGGTCGACGGGGCACGCGTTCCCCTCGACCCCGAGCTTCGGTACTTCGCCCTGAACAAGCCGGCCGGGGTGGTGACGACGGCTCGCGACCCCCAGCACCGTCCGGACGTTTCGAGCTACCTCCCCCCGGGCCCACGGGTCTATCCGGTGGGTCGTCTCGACCTCCACACCGAAGGACTGCTCCTCCTAACGAACGACGGCGAGCTGGCGAACCGGCTGATGCACCCGCGGTATGGAGTCGAGAAGGAATACCTCGCCGAGGTAACCGGCCGGCCGGACGAGCGGACGCTGGGCAGACTGGTGCGGGGGGTTGAGCTGGAAGACGGGGTGGCCAGGGCGGTGTCGGCGCGCACCGCCGGCGCGTCCCGGGGGCGGGGAGCGGTCCGTGTCGTGATGGCGGAGGGGCGCAAACGGGAGGTCCGCAGGATGCTCGAGGCCGTGGGACTGCCGGTGCGGCGCCTGGTCCGGGTTCGGGTGGGGCCGGTGCGTCTCGGTCGTTTGGCGCCCGGTCGGGTCCGGGAGCTCTCGGCGGATGAGGTGAGAGCGCTGTGGCGGGCCGCATCCGGGCGACGCGAGAGGAAGCGGCGCGCTCCTCGCGAGCCTCGGCGATGATGGAGGGCGTGGAACCCAAGCGCGTCGTGGTGGCCATCGACGGGCCCGCGGGGTCCGGCAAGAGCACGCTCGCGCGTCGTCTGGCGGTAGAGCTGGGACTCAGCTACCTGAACACCGGAACGATGTACCGAGCCGTGGCTCGAGCGGCGCTCGACCACGGCGTCGACGTGGACGACGGCGTGGGCCTCGCCGAGCTCGCCAGGACCATGACCTTTGACATCGACCGGTCGGCCTCACCCCCGAGCCTGCTCGTCGACGGCCGGAGTCCGGAGGAGGAGCTGGCGAGAGCCGGCGTGGAGGCGGTCGTGTCGGCCGTGGCGCGGCATCCCGAGGTCCGGTCGGTCCTCCGGGAGGAGCAGCGACGGCTGGGTTCCGGCGCCGCGGTGGTCGAAGGCCGCGACATTGGCACGGTGGTGTTTCCCGACGCCGAAGTGAAAGTGTTCCTCCACGCCGATCCCGTCGAGCGCGCCGCGCGCCGCCAAGCGGAGCGTGGTGAGGCCGACCCGGCGCTCGCGGAGGCTCTGGCCCGCCGGGACGCCCTCGACTCGCGGGTGAACCCGTTCGTCCCCGCCGCGGATGCCACCGTGGTGGACACGACCCGCCGGGAGGCCGATGAGGTGTTCGGCGAAGTGCTGGCGCTGGTCCGAGGGAGCCTTGACCGAGTCGAACGAGAACCGGAGACCGGGGAGGGACGGTAGCGTGGACGCGGGAGAACCCCGCCCTCATTCGGGCGAGCCGCCCCGGGTGGCCATCGTGGGCCGGCAGAACGTCGGGAAGTCCACCCTGCTGAACCGCCTCCTCGGCGCCCGCGAGGCCATCTCGGACGAAGAACCCGGAGTGACCCGTGACCGCCTCGAGATCCCGGTCCAGTGGAGGGGACGGACGTTCCTGGCCGTGGACACGGGAGGATTCGTCCGGCGGGCCAGCGGGATCGAGGCCCTGGTGGCCCGTCAGGCGGAGCGGGCGGCGGACGCCGCCGACCTCGTGCTCTTGGTCGTGGATGCGGAGACCGGCATCCAGGAGGAGGACGCCGCGCTGGCCCGCCGCCTGAGAGGTGCCCCCGTTCCGGTCGTGCTCGTGGCGAACAAGGTCGACTCGGAGCACCGGGAGGGCGCGGCGGCCGAGTTCTACAAGCTGGGGTTGGGTGAACCGGTGCCGGTTTCGGCACTTCACGGCAGGAACGCCGGAGAGCTCCTCGATCGGGTCGTGGCCATCCTGGAGGAGGCCGAAGGCGGGGCCGCGGAGGAATCCAGCTCTGGTGACGAACCGGAGGAAGCCGGGCCCGAGACCGAGGGTGAGGCCGTCTTCGCCGTCGTCGGTCGCCCCAACGTGGGCAAGTCCTCGCTGTTCAACCGGCTGGTGGGGGAGGAGCGGGCGGTGGTGTTCCCCGAAGCGGGGACCACCCGGGACGCGGTGGACTCGCTGGTCCAATGGAACCGCCGGGTGCTTCGGTTCGTGGACACCGCCGGGTTCCGGAAGCCTTCCCGGGCCAGAGGAGTCGAGTACTACGGCTACGTCCGGGCGGTCCGGGCCATCGACCGAGCCCACGTGGCCGCGCTGGTCGTGGACGCGGAAGAGGGGGTCACCACAGAGGACCGGAAGATCGCGGCCAGAGTGGCGGAAGCCGGCCGAGGTCTCGTGGTGGTGGCCAACAAGTGGGACCTGGTCCCGTCCGAGGAGCGGCCCGGACGGTTCGAGCTGCTCCGGGAACGACTCGCGGTGTTCCCGTCGACACCCGTCCTGCGAACCTCGGCGCTCACGGGCCTGGGGACGGGTCGCGTCATCCCCACCTTGCTCGAGGTGCACGGTGAATGGCTTCGCCGGATACCGACCGCCGCGGTGAACGAGGTGGTTCATCGGGCCCAGGAGGAGCACCCGCCCCCGCGGACGGCGGGCCGGATCCTGTATGCGACCCAGGTGGGAGTCGCTCCACCCCGATTCATCGTCTTCGCCTCGGGCCCCATGCCGCCCAGGTACGCCCGCTTCCTGGAGAACCGCCTGCGTCAGCGGTTCGGGTTCACCGGGGTGCCCCTACGGATCGCGTTCCGACGGCGACGTCGGCGGTAGTCAGTCGCGACGCGTGCGGACCTCGATGGTGCCGTCCGCGACGCGGACCTCGTAGGCGGGCTGAGGAGCGGTAGCGGGGCCCCGCACGATGGACCCGTCGCGAAGATCGAACGTGCTCAGATGCCAGGGGCAGGTCACCCGGAGATCCTCCACTCGCCCCTTGTGGAGCGGGCCGCCCCGGTGCGAGCACCGAACGGCCACCGCGTAGATCCCGCCATCGTTGCGGTAGAGCAGGATGCTGGTTCCCCCTACTTCGACCCTGGTGGGTTTCCCTTCGGCCAGGGCATCCTCGGAAATCGCTTCTGTCCAGTCCGCGATGTCCGGGTCGAAGATGGTGCGATCCACTCCCACCCCCCTGCGGAAGGCGAGGTGTCCTCCCAGGAACCCGCTTCCCAGGACGGCTGCCCAACCGGCCGTGGAGAGCGTCACGCCGGCTCTTCGGTTCCCTCGCTTGCGTGCGAGGAAGGACGCGCCGTACAGGACGACGGCGGCGATGTTCCCGACGGCATGGGCGGCAGCGATGCTCCGCTCCTTCCTGTCCACGATGTCCGCCAGCTCCGAGAGGCCGGTCACGGCCGTGGGGAGGGCAGTGAGAACGCCGAGCCCGACGAGCGAGTCGGCGGAGCCGTGGGACCGCTTGCCGCCCAGGACATCGAACGCCATCGCTCCCGTCCATGCACCGATCGGGAGGTCTGTCAGCACCGGGTGCAGGGGGTGGCCGAGCCACCTTCCGCTGAGGAAGTCCTTCAGGTGACCGGCATGAACGACCCGGGCGAAGAGATTGGTCAGCGTCTTCCCCAGCCTGTCCAGGGCCCGGGAGCGCTCGAGTCCGCGGCTGGCCGCGTCTCCCCACCGGGACAGTTCCTCCATCGGGTTCACCTTCTGACGTTTACCCCATCCGTCTGGGCCGCACCCACCGCTCCCGATCCCGGGCTTGAGCCCCCTGATCGGGGGTAGAAGAGGGGAGAAGCGAGAAGGAGGGGAGGCGACCATGGCAACGGAGCTGGATACCAGCAAGGGCTGGTGTTGCGAGGGGATGACCTGGGCCGAGCACGCTTCCGAAGATGGGGAGTGCTGTCAGCCTGAGGGCAAGCAGATCGAGGACCTGCCTCCCGAGGGGCAGCGGAAGGCTCGGGAGCGGCTGGCCCAGAGCGAGGGCAGCTAGCCGGCCGCTCGATAGAGAGGCGAAAGGGAAGTAGGCTGGGAGCGCATTGGCGCTCCCAGCCCGCCTGAGCATCGTCACGCTGGGCGTCCGCGACCTCGCTCGCGCGGTGGCCTTCTACCAAGCGCTGGGGTGGGAGCGGACCTCCTCATCGAGCGGGGAGATCGCCTGGTTCCGCACGGCGGACTCATACATCGGGCTGTTCGGATACGACTCGTTGGCCGAAGACGCGAACCTTCCTCCGACACCTCGGGCGCCGTTCGGGGGCATCACCTTGGCGATCTGCGTCGAGAGCGAGGAGGCCGTGACGGCCGCGCTCGACGCCGCGGCCGCCGCGGGCGGGACCATCGTCAAGCCGGCCACGAAGACGGATTGGGGCGGGCTCTCCGGCTACTTCACCGATCCGGACGGCCACCCGTGGGAGGTCGCCCACAACCCCGATTTCCCCCTGGGCGCGGACGGCAGGATCACGATCCCGTAGGTCCGGCGGGTGGCTTGCGGAAGAGCATCGCGGCAGCGGTGCCCATGGCTCGTTGGATATCGTCCACCAGGTGGTTGCCGTACAGGTTCATGGTCACCGAAGGGTCCTTGTGTCCGAGGAACTTCGCCACCTGGGTAACCGGCAGGCCCCGGGCCAGCAGCTGGGTGGCCACGAAGTGTCTCAGAGAGTGGAGGGTGTAAGGGAGCTCCAAGCGTCGCATCAGCCGTTGGAACCGATGCCCGGGCCAGTCGGGATGCCAAGGAAGATCTCGTGCGGCCCGAGCTCCCGCGGAGAAGAGCCAGCCCGCGTCGCGTCGCTGAGAGAGGAGCTGAAGAAAGAATCCATCGCCCACGAGCAGGCTGCGCTCCCGCCCGTTCTTGGGCAGCTTGATCTCGGTGGGGCCATTCACTCCCTTGCATAGGGCTCGCTTGACGTGGACACGGCATTCCTCGAAATCGAAGTCCTCCCAACGAAGGGCGCACGTCTCCCCGCGCCGCGTGCCCAGCGTTGCAGTTATGTTCAGAAACAGTCCCCAGAGATGATTCTCCTCTTCGGCGGCAATGACGATCTTCTCCACCTCGGGCGGCGTCGGGATGAGTTTTTCCAGGGTCAGCGGCTTGCGGGGCTTGACGAGGTCACAAGGGTTGCGCTCGACCTCGCCGTGGTCCACGGCATCCTGGAACGCCTGCCGGAGTATGGCGTGGAGGCGTCTGGCGTTCGTTGGGGTGAGCGTAGCGTAGAAGGCTCGGAGGAGTCGCGGGTTCCGTACGAGCTCGTTCGCATCGAGATCACTGAACCGCCCCACATCCCGGCGAATCCTGCCTTCGTAGTCCCGCCGCGTGCCGGGAGAAAGGTTGCGGCGGTGTCCCTGATACCAGTTCTGGACCATCTCCGAGACGGTGAGGGCCCCGGCGACTCGCTGAGGGACGCGACCAGACCCACTCGCCCGTTGTCTTTCGAGGAACTGGAGGGCCTCGTTTTCCGATTCGAAGGTTCGGTAATGGCGCCGGCCACCGGCCGTCCAGCGCACGCGGAAACGGATTCCGTGGCGATCCATCGAGCCCCAGCGGGGGCGAGGCAATTCGCACCTCCTGAGGGGGAGGGCGAGGTTCGAGCGAAAACACGATAGCAGAGGGTAATGACACGGTTGTCATTCGACCTGGACCATGGTGGACCATTTCAGGCCTAGGAAACGGTCCAATTGGTCCAGTTGGCATCACCGGGATGAGCTAACATCCCAGGTAGCTAGCACACGGGCCGTGGCGCAGCTTGGTTAGCGCGCTTGACTGGGGGTCAAGAGGTCGGGAGTTCAAATCTCCCCGGCCCGACAGAGCAAGGTCTTTCGTTCTGCTGCCTGCTCGCCGAGGCACCTTCTGGTTCTCGTCATGATCGGTCGATGGAGATCACCGTGTAGCGCACGGTGCCACCGGGGGCCTCTACGATCACCGTATCCGCAGCTCGCCGTCCCAGCAGAGCCGACCCCAGGGGTGACTCCGCCGAGATCCACGTCTCGCCCACCGAGGCTTCCACGGGATCCACGATCGTGTACCGCTCCGTCTCGGAGGACCGCTCCTCCCGCACCGTCACCGTGTCGCCCATCTCGACCAGGTTGGGGTCGTGCTCGCCTGGGCGATCCAACCGGCGCAGGGCCTCAAGGACCTCCGTGAGCTCCGCTCGGGCCGCGGCGAGGGCGGGAAGCGCTGAGGCGTCGGCCTTGGCCCCTGCCACCGCCCGCTCGAGATCCTGGATCCGGTCCTTGAGCTCCTGGCGGCGGTTCTCGAGGGAGCGGCGAGTCTTTTTCCGTGGCGCTTCCTTACTCATGGCGTCCTTCCGAAGCAAACAACGGCGGTCATCGACGACCAGCCTCCCCGGCGCTCTCCACTTCAATTATTCCGGACCGGGCTGTGTCGCGACAGGGACACCGGGACCGGCCAAATCCGGGATAAATCGCCTGAACCTCCCCACCCCTCCGCGGCGAACTACTCGGTAGGCCGCAGCCGAGAGAGGGAGGGATCCCGATGAGACGACGCCTCTCGACAGCTCTGGTGGTCGTGGCGCTGGTGGGGCTGGTGCCCCAGGGTGCCGGGGCCCAGTCTCCGATGGGGGACCCCATGGACGTCGGGGTGGAGGTGATCGCACAGGGCCTCACGTCGCCGGTCGCCCTGATGCCGATCCCCGATGAGTCCGGGCGGCTGGCCATCGTCGACCAGGTTGGCCTGGTCCGTCTGCTGATGCCGGACGGCACCCTGCGCGACGAGCCCTTCCTCGACGTGCGGGATCGGATGGTCGCCCTCAGCCCGGGATTCGACGAGCGAGGACTCCTGGGCCTGGCGTTCCACCCCGACTACGCGGAGAACGGCAGGTTCTTCATCTATTACAGCGCCCCGCTACGCGAGGGCGGACCGGCGGGGTTGAACCACACGAGCCACATCTCGGAGTTTGGCGTTTCGGCCGACCCCAACCTCGCCGACCCCGCCTCGGAGCGCATCCTCCTGCAGGTGGATGAGCCGCAGTTCAACCACAACGCGGGCGCCCTGGCGTTCGGCCCCGATGGCTTCCTCCACATCGCGCTCGGAGACGGCGGCGGGGCGAACGACGTCGGCCTCGGCCACGTCGAGGACTGGTACGCGGACAACGGTGGCGGCAACGGACAGGACGTCGAGCAGAACCTGCTGGGAAGCATCCTGCGCATCGACGTCGACTCGGGAGACCCCTACGGCATCCCTGCGGACAATCCGTTCGTCGGCCGTGACGGACTCGACGAGATCTGGGCCTACGGGTTCCGTAACCCCTGGCGGATGTCCTTCGACATGGCCACGGGGCGGCTCTTCGCCGGCGACGCGGGTCAGGCCCGGTGGGAAGAGGTCAGCGTGGTCGAAGAGGGCGGCAACTACGGGTGGAACGTGAAGGAGGGGACGCACTGCTTCGACGCCGAGAACAACACGGAGTCCCCGCCGTCGTGCCCCGACGAGGTCGGGGCCGGTCATCCCGACGCGGGCGCGCCCCTGCTCGACCCGGTCATCGAGTACGCCAACTCGGCGCAGGAGGGCGGCCTGGGCCGGGCAGTGGTGGGTGGCTTCGTCTACCGCGGGACCGTCCTCCGCCAGCTCTCCGGCCGGTACGTGTTCGGGGACTGGAGCACCGGGTTCGCCAGCCCCGACGGGACGCTGCTGGTCGCCAGGGAGCGGAGGAATGGGCTGTGGCAGATCCAGGAGCTGAGGGTGGCCACCAGCGCCTCCGGCCGGCTGGAGCACTTCGTCCTGGGCTTCGGGCAGGACTCCTCCGGTGAGGTCTACGTTCTCGGATCGCAGATGAGCGGTCCCGCCGGCAACACCGGAAAGGTGTTCAAGCTCGTCCGACCGAGCGGCGGATAGACAGGTCACCTGACCGCGCACGCCTCGACGAGGCGACGGGCCCGGCCGGCCAGCTCCTCGGCCAGGACGTCGCCCTCGGTGAGACGTCGCTCCAGCACGGCCAGGGTGTCGTAGAAGAGGTCCCATCCCTCCCGCTCCGCGCGGAAGCGTGCGGCCAGCTCGCTGGGGCGTCCCTCGACGAAGGCGAGCGTCTGGCTGAGTCGCTCGGCTCCCGAGGTGACGAGCTCCTCGGCACGGTCGCGATCGCCCCCGGCGAACATGGTCGCCGCTCGGAGCGCCAGGCGGAGGAACACGACCGTCACCGGCGCGCGCGACACGAACGCGCCCGTGAATGGGTCCGCCATCGCCTTCAGCTCCTCACGATCCTTCGCCAGGACCCCAGCCAGCTCGGAGAAGAGCAGGGTGCGTTCGTAGTCGCCGATCAACGTGGGGATGCGGGAGGCCGCGATCGCGGCACCGGCGAAGGCCTTCTTGTCGTGGCGCTGGATGAGCTCACGGTTGTGGATGTGGGCGAGGCGCGGTTCCGCCTCGCCGAAGAGCGAGAGCACGTAGGCCTGGTCCTCGGCGCGACCGATGAACGACGGCGTGAAGGGACGATGGCGCCGCAGGCTGTCGACCAGGATGGCGACAGTGCCCGCGTGGACGTGGACGCGCTCGAGGGCCGTCGCCGATCCGTCCGGGCCCCCGACGCCGTAGCGGGTGGATGCCTCGCCCAGCGTCGACAGCCCCTGGGGGAGGGCGCTCCAGAACACGAACTCGTCGGCTTCTGGCGGGCGGTCCGGGAAGGGTACGTCAGGGGTGAACAACCCCGCCTCGATGTCGGCCTCGTTGACCAGCGCCCCCGCCATCCCTCCCAGCTCCAGTCGGCGGCCGCGGCGGTCGATGCCGGTTCCGCCCCACAGCGGGAACACGAAGTGCTCGAGGAACGACTTTCCCGTCTCGGCCACGAGCTCCTCCTGCGGCCAGCTGTGGTCGAGGTCCGTCTTGAACGTCGCCACGACCTGGCGGTCGACCAGCACGTGCCACAGCGCGGCGACGGCCTTGCCGAAGCTGTGGTGCCGCCCGTACCGACCTCGAACGCCGAACACTCCGAGGAGCGACGCTGCGTCCGTCCGGCCGAGGAACGCCTCGGAGGCGGGAATGAGGACCTCGGTCACCAGCCCGGCGGCGTCGGCTTCCGCGAACGCGTAGAGCTCGATGTGCTCCGAGCCGCCCCCGGTTCGGACCTCGTCGATGAGGTAGCGGCGAGCGACTCCGTCGAGAGCGTCGTGGGTCGTGGAGATGGAGAGGACGAGCCGCAGCCGATCTGCGGCCGACATCGTCCCGCGGCTCTTCTCGAAGGCCACCCCCCGGTCGATCGCGCGCAGGCCGTAGAGGAGCTCGCTGGCGGCGGACTCGACCCCGATCTGGACCGGATGGTCGTACCAGAAGAGCTGCGGCTCCCGCGCCGCCACGTCCAGGCCCCGCTTCACCTCGTCGTCGACATCCAGGTCGTCGATCTCTCGTCCTGCGGGTGGGCCGGTGAGCAGCAGGTTGGCGGTGAACAGGATCTGCCTGGCGGGATCGGTGAGCGGATCGGGGTTGGTCGCGGTCACCTCGATCGTGCGGCGGCGACGCAGCTCCTCCACCCGCACTTCCTCGTGCCCGCGGATCCCCGCCCCCTCGGGGAAGAAGACCGCCCACATGCGCTCGGCGAGCTCGCTCGCGGAGTGGCCGGCTCCGCCGGCTGCCACATACTCGGCCAGCTCGTCGAGCCGATCGGCGAACCCGGGGTCTCTGTCCGCGAGAGCTCGCAGCTCGGCGTCCATCCGCCGCAGCCCTTCCCGGAAGAAGGACGCGACGGCGTGGCCCGAGTTGGCCATGCCGACCAGGTGACCGGCCGCCTCCGGGCCGCGAGGGTGCCCGTGTCCGGAGGCAGCGAGAAGGAAGGCGGCGTTGAGGGACCGGAGGACGCTTGTCCCGTCCTCCGGCGCGAACTGGGCGCCGGCGTCGACCAGCGGAAGCACCCCCGCCTCGGGCGCCGGCGAGATGAGAGCGGCCACGATCTCAGACAGCCTGTTCACCGCGCTCCCTGGCTCCTGGTCCCGGGCCGCACCCTACCTTTCCCGGAGGCGTCCGGGAGGCCGTGGTCCGGCCCCGGCCGGCCCGAGCGCTTCCCGAGCAGTGCAAGGCCGCGTAGACTCCCTTCGTGCGCACCACCACGCGGGCGGCCACGGGAATCCGGAGGACCGGCTCGCCTCGGCGCCCGACGGTCGGCTCACGGGCCCACCGAGTCCTGCACCTCCAGGCCACCATCGGCAACCGGGCGGTGGTCCGCCTGCTCCAACGGCAGCCGGCGGCGACGGATCTCTCCCTGGCCGCTCCGGTCATCCTCGAGCGCAAGACCGTCCGGTTCGGATCCACTGGTCACGACGTCTCCTACCTCCAGAGCAGGCTCAACCGCGCTCCCGAAGTCACCACGCACCTTGCCGTCGACGGTGCATTCGGTTCCAAGACCCTCGCGGCGGTCCGGCAGTTCCAGCGGGCCCACCCGCCGCTCGAGGCCGATGGCATCGTCGGCCCCCTCACGTGGGCGGAGGTCGAGAACGTCCCCGACGAACCCACCGGCGAGAGCGCCGAGCTGGGCAGGAAGATCTTCGATCGTGGCGCCGAGGAGTACGACCGGGGGCGCTACGCCCACGCGTACGACTTCTTCACCCGAGCCGGAGAGGTCTTCCCGCGGGCGGGGATCGTGTTCTCCCGGGCCCAGGCCCTGCGCAGGCTGGGAGGGCGCCGGGAGGAGGCCATCGCCCTATACGAGGAGTACCTGACGATGCCGGAGGGCACCCGCAAGGCGGATGCGGCGGCACACATCGCCGAGCTGCGGGGGCCCGCGAAGACGGGTGACGAGACCACCGACACCGCCGCGGCGAAGATCCTGTTCAACAAGGGCGCCGCCCACTACGACGCCGGCCGCTACGCTCACGCCTACGACGAGTTCACCAAGGCCTGGGAGCTCTTACCGCGAGCGGGGATCCTGTTCTCCCGGGCCCAGGCGCTGCGCAACCTGGGAGGGCGCCGGGAGGAGGCCATCGCCCTGTACGAGGAGTACCTGACGATGCCGGAGGGCACCCGCAAGGCGGATGCCCGCCTGTGGATAGACGAGCTGCGACACTCGGGGGCCGCTCCCTAAGCGACAGCGCGATCAGCTCCTCGATGTCGATGTGTCGGTTCACACGCCGAACGCGTGGAATACGACCTGTCGCTCCCTCGGCTCGTCGAGCTCGAGCAAGAGAAGACGCTGCCACCGCCCGAGTGCGGGCTCGCCGCCGATCACCGGGATGACGTGCGAGGAGCCTCCGAGCAGCATCTGCATGACGTGGGCTCGCCCGTTGGGCCGTTCGTGCCCTTCCTGGAGGTTCTGGCGCCGCCGCTCCAGGTCGTCGTGGCCGTAATACACGTCGGCGGGCGCGAGGTGGTCAAGGCGCCGGCGCAGATCATCCAGCGCCCCGTCCTCCAGCTCGTTCAGGATGAGCGTGCACGTGGTGTGGGCGCAGAACACCGCCACGCATCCTTCGGTGACCCCGGAGTCCTTCACCGCGGCGCGCAGATCGTCGGTGAGGTCCACGACCTCCAGCCGCCCCGCCGCCGTGACCTCGATGCTGTCGTGGGCCGACCTCATGTCGATGTCGAACACGGAGCCGGCACGAGGCGTTCGAGAGTGGCCCGGGCGCGTGCACGTCCCAGATTCCACTCGGGCCACCCGTCCGGCTCGGTGAGGTGCTCGGCGTGAGGCTCGAGGACGCAGGTCCGAAGGTTCTCGGGAAGACGCGCCAGAGCCGGTACCGCATCCGGACTGAGCAAAGCGAGGTAATCCACGTCCACCCGCCCGCTCTTCTGAAGTCGTTCGATGTTGCGCTCAGCCACGACTTCGTCCGGGTTGGCCAGGTTGAAGACCAGCAGGCCCACGGCGCTCCATGCCACCACCGCCCGGGGGAGCCACGAACCCCGGCGCCACGCCCCGGCAACCATCACCATGGAAAGCAGCCCCGCCAGCCACAGGATCACCGCGTGCACGGAGATCCGCAGCCGGGTGTAGCCGAGCACCTCCTCGTAGAGAAGGAGCCGCTTGAGGGCGGAGGCGAGGACCACGAGGGTCAGCACCAAGAGCACCCCGAGGAGGATGTCGAGCACCAGGTGGTCGCGGGGCTGGCGACGCCTGGCCCACCGGAAAGCCAGCGCCACCAGTATTAGCGCGAGCGCGGCCACCGCGACGAGCTGGAAGAAACCCTGCCGAGCGTACTCCGCGTAGCTGAGACCGGCCGTGCGC
Source organism: Actinomycetota bacterium (assembly GCA_050693035.1). GTDB lineage: Bacteria > Actinomycetota > UBA4738 > UBA4738 > CALAEC01 > DASYVD01. Next base: position 24,741 of record JBOGWB010000094.1, on the reverse strand, counting down.
AGGACGTGATGCCGGCCACCGAACAGGACGGCTAGCTGCACACCGACGAAGGAAGCGAACAGCAGGTCCAGGAGTCCGAGGGCCACCGTCCACTCTGCGGGAGCGAACCCCGGCCACCGTCTCCTCTTGTCTTCCTTGTCTCCGAAGGTCGCCAGGCGCAGGGCCTCCACGAGCCGGGGAGGACCGAGGTGAGCGAACCGAGGTCCCGAGGTGACCAGCGCCGTCGCGGCCACCGCCGCGGCCACGAAGACGGTGAGGCGCGCCGGCAACAGCGCCATGTCGATGTCCGGGAGGAAAAGGTCCTGGGCCAGGGCGGAGAATGCCCGGTCGGCAGAGACGAACAGACCACCAAACACCGCGATCAGAACCGCTCCCAGCAGGAGTCCCCGCAACGCGGGGGAGACCCCCCAACCCGCTGTCAGCCGTCCCGCCCCCCGGGCAAGGAACGGAGCCGCTTCTATCGCTCGGGACGCGACGATGACCGACGCCCGTCCCAGTTCCTTCCAGGTCCCTCCTCCAACCACCGCGAGCGTCCCCAGCGCGCCGGCGGCGAGGACGTCGACGGCAACAACCCATTGGGCCGAGCGGACCGCCGCCATCGATGCGAACGTCAGCGCCAGTCCCGCATAGACCGCCGACTCCGGACGGAGCGGGACCGCCCGGGCCCAGACGACCAGGACAGCGATGGCCGCTGCGACCATCACGGCTCCCAACCCCAGGCGGTTGCCCGGCACCGCCCATGCCGCGAAGACCGAGAGCGCCAGGGTTGCGGCCAGGAGTTGGGACGAGGCGCCCTGCCGCGCTAGGGGTTCGGAGCCGGCGACGGTTGATCCCACGCTCATGTCCCGTCCCGGGGAAGCTCCACCACCATGCGGCACCCTCGGGGGTGGTTCGACTCCGCGCGGATGTCTCCACCATGGAGGTCCACGATCCACCTGGCGATGGCCAGCCCCAGCCCGGTCCCGCTCTGCCGGGGAGAGCTCGTCGCGCCACGGTAGAAGCGCTCGAACACGCGGTCGACCTCGTCGGGGGGAATGCCGGGGCCCTCGTCGCGCACTTCGATGCGTACCCGGTCGCGGTCCACGCGCGCCGCCAGGATGATCTCGCCGCCTTCGGGTGAATGCCGGACGGCGTTCTCCAGAAGGTTCGCCACCACCTGGTGGATTCGCTCCGGGTCGCCGTTCGCGCGGAGGGATGGCTCGGCAGAGACGGTGATCTTCACTCGCTTCGACACGCCACGGTCGACGTGGAGCCGAGACTCCTCCACCGCCTGCCGGAGCAAGGACACCACCTCGAAGGGACGCCGCTCGAGAGGCACGGTCCCCGCCTCGAGCCGGGAGAGGTCGAGGAGCTGGTTGATCAGTGCTCCCAACCGTTGCGTCTGCGTCAGCATGGTGCGGAGGGTGGCCGGGTCGGGCGGCTCGATCTGGTCGATCAGGTTCTCCAGGACGGCCTGCAGGGCGGTGATCGGTGTGCGGAGCTCGTGGGAGACCGTTGCCACGAGGTCGCGGCGAAGGCGTTCGGTCTGCGCCAGCTCGGCGGCCATCGCGTTGAACGCCCGAGCGAGCTCCCCGACCTCGTCGCGGGATGTCGCCCGGACCCGCTTCGAGTAGTCGCCACGAGCCATGGCTCGGGTGGCGGCTACCATCTCTCGTAGCGGAGAGGTCATCCCCCGGGCCAGGATCTGCACCATGCCGAGCGCGAGCGCCGCCGCCAGGACGCCGACGACAATGAGGGGGATGTCGGCGCCGACACCGAGCGCGTGAACGAGGACCACCACGCCCACCGCGGCGACGATGACCACGCCGAGCTTCATCTTGATCGAGGAGAGGAAGTCGAGTGGTCTCATTCTTCCTGCCCTCCCAGCGCGTAGCCGACACCGTGGAGGGTGCGGACCACGTCGGCGCCGAGCTTGCGGCGGAGACCGCGGATGTGAGAATCGACCGTTCGGAGCCCCGATGCATCCCGCCAGCCCCACACCTCCGCCAGCAGGCGCTCGCGAGAGTGCACCAGGCCCGGCCGCACCGCGAGGGTCCGCAGGAGGTCGAACTCGGTCCGGGTAAGCTCGACGGGGTGCCCGTTGCGGCGAACCTGCCGCCGGCCCGGGTCGATCTCAAGCTCACCGATCTTGAAAGGTCCCGACGCCACGGCGGCCCGCCGCTCGACGCGCCGGAGAAGCGCTTTCACCCGGGCGACCAGCTCACGGGGGCTGAAGGGTTTCGTCATGTAGTCGTCGGCCCCGATGCCCAGACCGACGAGCAGGTCAGTCTCGGAGTCTCGAGCGGTCAGCATTAGGACCGGAACGGGGCGGTCTCGCTGGATCTCTCGGCAGACCTCCAGGCCGTCCATCCCTGGAAGCATCAGGTCCAGGATCACCAGGTCCGGCAGGAGGGTTCGAACGCGATCCACCGCCGCGGGTCCGTCCGCGGCGATCTCCACCGCGAAACCCTCCTTCCGAAGCCGGGCGGCCACCGAACCCGCGATGGTGGCCTCGTCCTCGACTACCAGGATCGTCCGGTCGGCCACGGGTGTCAGTGTAGGTGCCGATCGTGCAGCATGGGTGTGAGGGATGTGGAGATTCCGTGCAGAACATACGGGGTAGGCAGCCTCGATCACCTCGGCCGGCAGGAGGGCGTCCGATAGACTGACGCTCTTTGTCGGGAGACTCGGATGAGGGAACGCTACGACTTCGTGGTGATCGGGGCGGGGCCAGCCGGTGAGAAGGCCGCCACCCAGGCCGCGTATTTCGGGAAATCCGTTGCCGTGGTCGAGCAGGAGACCCCCGGCGGAGCCGTGGTCCGGAACGCCGGCGTGCCCAACAAGACCCTCCGGGAGACCGCCCTGTACCTGAGTGGATTCCGGAAGCGGGACATCTACGGCCTGAGCCTGGAGCTGTCACCGGAAGTGACGCTGGAGCGGCTGATGGGCAGGACGACCCAGGTCATCCAGGCCAGACTCGACGCCGTCTCACAGAACCTGGACCGTCATGGGATCCGGCTGATCCGGGGACGAGCCTCCCTCGACGAGGATGGAACCGTCGCCGTGTCGGAGGACGGCCAGACCACGCGTCTACGAGGCGAGGTCGTGCTCATCGCCACGGGCTCACGGCCCCTTCGTCCCAGGGCCGTGCCGTTCGACGACCCCGACGTCCACGATTCCGAGAACATCTTGACCATGGACCGGTTGCCCGGGTCGCTTGCGGTGATCGGCGGCGGCCCGGTGGGATGCGAGTACGCCTCGATCTTCGCCGCCCTCGGTGTGGAGGTCGCCATCGTCGACCTGGCCCCGCGACTGGCGTCGTTCCTGGACGTGGAGATCTCCGAGGGGTTGGCGGCGTCCTTCCGAGGGATGGGGATGCGACTGTTCCTGGGAAGCACCGGGCCGGCCTCCATCGAGCGGCGGGGCGGGCGGCTCCAGGTCGGGCTTCCCGACGGAGAGACACTTCCGTTCGAGAAGGTGCTGTTCGCGGCGGGGCGATCGGGGAACACCGAGGGGCTGGGCCTCGAGGCCGTGGGGGTGGCGGTCGACGACCGGGGGCGGATCGTGGTGGACGAGACGTTCCAGACGTCCGTCCCGGGCATCTACGCGGCGGGAGATGTGATCGGACCGCCCGCTCTGGCCTCCGCTTCCATGGAGCAGGGGCGGGTGGCGGCCTGCCACGCGTTCGACATCCCGTTCAAGCTGACCGTGGACCCGCTGCCTCCGATGGCCATCTACTCGATCCCCGAGGCGGCGGGGACGGGGATGACCGAGGAGGACGCCGCGACGGCGGGGATCGACTACGAGGTCGGACGGGGGTATTTCGTCAACAACACGCGGGCCAACATCTCCGGGTGGACGGACGGACTCGTCAAGCTGGTGTTCCGGGCCGACGATCGGAAGCTGCTCGGGGTGCACATCCTCGGAGAGATCGCCGGAGAGCTCATCCACGTCGGACAGGCTGCCCTGCACGCAGAGGCGGACATCGACCGGTTCATCCACACGACGTACAACGTCCCCACGTACACCGAGGAGTACAAGTACGCGGCCTACGATGGCCTTCAACGGCTGAGTGCGCGAGGGTGAGCGTGGACGTGACCGACCTGACGGAAGCCGCCACCTCCGCCGAGAGGGTGGTGGCGATCTGCGTCACGCCCATGTCCCGCATCAGGTTCGTTCCGTGTCGAACAACCGAGACCGGGCCTGCTCGACGGTCCGGCACACCGGCATGGCGGCCGCGACATCGGTCAGTTCAAAGACGCGCTGGAGGGGCGCCCGGTCCGCAACGACAAGGGTGATCCGCTGGCCGCGCTGGCCGAGACGCCGCGCCAACTCGAACACCAAACGGATCCCCGCGCTGTCGAGGTAGGTGACCTCCGAAAGGTCGACGACCATTCCGACGGCTTGGTTGGAGACGGCTCGGCCGATCGTCTTCGTGAGGCTCTCCGCGTTGGACATGTCGATCTCGCCATCCAGGTGAGCCACGATGATCCCGTCCCGATCCTCGAACGTGACCGTGGCCAGCTCGGTCATGGGGAGGCCGCCCCGTGCAGCCTTCGGCGCAGCCGCACCTCGGTCCCGTCCTCGAGGCGATGGACCCTCACTGAATCCATCAGTCCCTCCATCAACATGAATCCTCGGCCTCTGTGGTCGGTTCGCGGCGCTCTCCACGTGCCGAAATCACGAATCGTCACGGCGACCTCTCCATCCACCAGCCGAGCTTGTATCTCGATGAAGGCGTCGAAGGGCCCGTACGCATGCTCGATCGCGTTCGAGCAGGCTTCCCCGCACGCAAGGACGATGTCATGCGCCTCCTCTTCGCCGGCGTCCACCGACCTGAGCCAGCGCCTCATCGTTCGTCGAATCGAGGAGAGCGCCGCGGGCTCGGCCGGCAGTTTCAGGTGGAGGTTCTGGGCCGGCCGCCGGAACGAGACCGCCAGCAAGGCGACGTCGTCCTCGGCCACCTCGTCGACCAGGGAGGCGATGAGGTGATCGAGCAAGGGATCCACTCCCTCCGGTGCGGCCTCGGCCGCCCGTTTCAGCTTGGACAGTCCATCCTCGATGGACTCCCCACGCCGCTCCACGAGCCCGTCCGTGTAGAGGATGAGGGTCGCTCCCGGTTCCACGGATGCCACCATCTCCGGGCGACGGACATGCCAGGCGACGCCGAGCGGCACCGACGGGGGGTGGTCGACGAAGGAGGCGCTGCCGTTGGGGGAGAGGATGAGCGGTGGTGGGTGCCCGGCGCTCACGAAATGGATCTCGAAGGCCAGGGGATCGAAGATCACATAGATCAAGGTCGCCATCTGGAACGCGTCGACCTGCTGGAGCAGCTCGTCGATCCGTTCCAAGACCGTCACGGGGTCATGCGACTCGAGTGCGTAGGCACGAGCGGCCATCCGGAGCTGGCCCATCACCGCCCCCGCCTGGAGGCCCCGTCCGGAAACGTCTCCCACCATCATCGCCAGGTGCCCGTTCGGTAGTTCGAGGGCGTCGTACCAGTCGCCCCCCACCTCCACCCCCGCACCTCGGGCGATGTAGCGGACCGCCAGGTCCACCGGTTCGACCTGGGGCAGTTCCTTTGGAAGGAGCGCCTGCTGGAGCGTCTTGGCGATCTCGTGTTCCCGCTCGTATCGGGCTCGCTCCGTGATGTCCTGGACGATTCCGATCATCCGGACGGGATTGCCCTCGGGACCGAGCAGCAGCTTCCCGCTCCCCAGGAGCACGCGTTCCTCCCCGTCCGGGCGGAGGATCCGGTACTCGATCTCGGGCACTTCACTCATTCGGTCCGTGCAGGCGCGGTCCAGGTTCTGCTGTATCCGTTCGATGTCTTCCGGGACGATCAGCTCCGTTGCCTTGCCGTATGTGACGGGGAACTGCTGCGGGGCGTAGCCGTGGATGACGTACATCTCGTCGGACCAGGTCACCTCGTTGGTGACCGGGTCCCATTCCCAGCTCCCCACATGGGCGATCCGCTGCGCCTCCGCGAGCTGCCGCTGGCTCTGCAGCAACCTCGTCTCCGCCTCTCGGCGATCGGCGATCTCCCGCGACAGCTCCTCGTTGGCAGCCGAGAGCTCCCCGGTCCGCCGCCGGACTCGCTCTTCCAGGTCGATGGCCGCTCTCTCGAGCGCATCCCTCGCCCTGAGGCGCTCCGACACCATCGCTGCAAAGAAGAACGAGGTGAAGGCAACGGCGGCGTTGAAGGCCTGGAGCGTGATCATCTTGTCGAAGAGCGTCCCCGAGGCGAACGGACCCTGGCCCTGCACCGCCGCTCCCGTGGCGAGGGTGGCAACCAGGAGCGCGCCGGGTGCCGCTCCGAGTTGCTGGAAGCGCCAGGCGGCCAGACCCAGGAGCGGAAGGACCAGGAACAGGAGCGCCAGATCGGAGCGGAGCACGAACAGGGAGACCGCCGTGAGTACGAGCAGGAGGGCGCCGGCCTCGGTGAGCCGGGCCCAACCTCGGGGGCGCCGGTCGCGCAGAGACCGCAGGCTCAGGAGGAACGGGGCCACCACCAGGATGCCGAGCGCGTCTCCCGCCCACCACACCGACCAGGCAGGGAGGAATCCATCCCGGGGGATGGCTCCCGAAAGTACCAGAGTCCCCGCTCCGACCGTGGCGCTCACGAGCATGCTGAGCAGTGCGGCGAGGAGGACGATGGCCACGGCGTCCTTCCTTCGGTCGATCTCCTTGCGAAACCCCACCCGGATGAGCAGGGACGCCGCCACGAGCGGGGCGGCGGTATTCCCCATCGCGGTGGTGGCGGCGGCCAGGAGCGAGGTACTGATAGGAGCGTTGACGAGGAAGGCGGCGATGGCGATCCCGGGCCACAGGCGGCGGCCCAACGTCAGGAAGGCCACGAGCGCGATCCCCGTCGGTGGCCACAGGGGGGTGACGTTCTCCTCGATCAGTGCGATGCGGAGGCTCAGGAGCGCGGCCACGTAGTAGACCAGGCCCAGCAGAACCATCTTGGCCACGTCCACTGGGAGCCCCGAAAGGGGCGAAGCGGATACCTCTGGTGGGGTGGACTTCGAGACGCTGCCCAAGGGGCCCACGATAGACCTTCAGGAAAACCGCCTCATCCTACCCAAGTAGCCCGCACGCACGGGGGTTGGGGCGACGAATGGCCAACCGCCGGAAGAAGGCGGAGAAGCCGAGGACGCCGCCTGTGGCGGCGTCCTCGGTGTTCGTGGAGAGGTCCGGCCGGTGCCTTAGGTGTCCCCCCCGCCGGTTCCGGTGTCGGTGCCGCCACCCCCGCCGGTTCCGGTGTCGGTGCCGCCACCCCCACCACCGCCGCCGCCGGTGTTGTCGCCGCCGCCGGTGCCGGCGTTTCCGGCCGTGGCATCACCGTCGCCGGTGTTGTCCCCGCCGCCGGTCCCGTCGTTGCCGCGGGTGTCGTCACCGTCGCCGGTGTTGTTCCCACCGCCGGTGCCGTCGTCGCCTCGCGTGTCGTCGCCGTCGCCGTCATCCTCGTCCTCGGCCGACCCGTCGTCCGCATCGAGCCGGCGGACGACCTCGTCATCGGAGACGTCGAGGGCCGCCACGCTCGGGGTGTCGTCTGCGGGAGACGTCACCACGGCGACCCCGATGCCGAGGGCGACTGCCAGTCCTGCCACAATCGCCTTACCCCACATGGTTTCCTCCTGTCTCGTCCTTCGCCGCTTCCTGCCAGGAACCGTAGCCACTGCCCGTGAGATGGCCGTGAGAGCGGGGTGAGAGGCGTCTCATGTCCACCGGGGACGACGACGGCCACGGGGCTGGAGCCTCGGGAGGACCTGAGGACGCGGCAGGGCGGCTGCGAGGGATTGCAGCCCGTCCGCCAGCTCCGCCGGCGTCGGGCGGTCCGTGGGCCGCTTCTCCAGGCACGAAAGAAGCGGAACGGCGAGCTGCTCCGAAACGTCTCCCGGAAGCGGCGCCGGTTCCAGCACGAGCTGAGGGAAGCGCTCGTCCGGGCCGCCGTCCCGTGCTCCTCTCGGGAAAGGGAGCGCTCCCGAGATCGCCTCGTAGAGCGTGACGCCCAAGCCCCAGATGTCGGCCGGGAGCCCCATCTCTCCGGCCCCTTCGACCCCGCACTGCTCGGGGGCCATGTAGGCGTCTGTCCCGATCGGCCCTCTGGTCGAGCGGGCCTCCTCGACGGTCCTGGCGATGCTGAGGTCGATCAATCGGGGAGGGGCCCCCATGATGACGTTCTTGGGCTTCACGTCGAGATGGGCCATGCTCGCTTCGCCCATGTAGTGGAGCGCCGAGCAGATCTGAAGCGCGAGGGGAAGGACCTGTTCGACGGCCAACGGACCGTACCTCCGTATCAGCGTGGACAGGCGCGGCCCGTCCAGGAACTCCATGACGAGGTGGGGACGGTCTCCATCCAGGGAGCTCTCGAAGCACCGGGGAAGGACGGGGTGCTGCAGCCTCTCGAGGGCTTCAGCCTCGCGAGCGAGCTCGCTTCGGGCCCGCGGGTCATCCACCTGGTCGGGACGCAGGATCTTGGCCACGACGAGTGAGAACAGGCCTTCGTCCCAGGCCAGGTAGGCCTCGTACCGGCGGCCGCCGCCGAGCAACCTGAGGGCGGACCTCCTGGGGGCGATCTTCGTCCCCTCCTCGAACGTCCAGCTGGACCTGTCCTCGTGGTTCTGTCGCATCGCATGCACTGGGGATCCCCTGCCTTGGCCGGGTGCCGACGTGGCCCCTTCGCCTCGAACCTTCTGCCCGCGGGGTGAGATTCGGGTGAGACGGCCATGAGAACCCTCTCATCGGCCGGCGGGCCCCTCCCACCGGACGGCCTCGGATGAGAGGATTCTCATGTCGTTCTCATGGGTGTCCCACCGGAGGCCGTCAGCGTGGGCCCCGTGAGCGTACGAAATATCGTGTTGGTCGTGGCCCTTGCGGCAGCCGGCTGGCTCGGGGCTGAGTTGGTCCTCGACCGCCTCCAGCCGCGAGAGCGGCGCGTGGTGCCCCCCATCGTGCTGGAAGAGAACGAGGGGAGACAGGAGCGAGGAGGGAAGAGGTCGGGCTCCGCCGGAGGCGGGCCCTCTTCCTCGAGCGAGGTCCCGGTCCCGGGCGCCCAGCCGGCTCCGCCCCCGGCCCCGCGGTCCGCGGGAGACGACGACGACGATGGAGACGACGGAGACGACACCGACGATGGAGACGACACCGACGACTGACCGCGGGCGGGGTTCGCGGGTGATCTGGGGGATCCGGGCCCGGATCCTCATCTGGTACGTGGCCTTCATGACCGCGGCCATCGTTGCCGCCGTCCTCGTGGTTCGCCAGGTGCTCATCGCACAGATCGATGCTCGCATCGACGACGCGCTGGCCCAAGAGGCGGACGAGTTGCGCCGGCTGGCCCGGGGACGCGACCCGCGCACCGGGACCCCGTTCGGGAGCCGGGTGGGCCGCATCTTCGAAGTTTTCCTTCAGCGGAATGTCCCGGGCCGCAACGAGACGTTCGTCACGTTCATCGACGGGCAGCCATTCGAGCGGACGTTCAGGGAACCTCCCTATCGGATCGATCGCGACCCCCGCCTCATCGAACGGTGGAGGCAGCTCTCCGACACGGATCGGGGACGCGTGGAGACGACTGCGGGAACCGTCGAGTACCTCGCGGTTCCCCTCAAGGTGCAAGGAGAGACCCGCGGTGTCTTCGTGGCGGCGATCTTCCGGGATCACGAGCTGGCCGAGGTCCGGCCGGCGGTGTGGGGCGCCACGGGAGTGGGGCTGGCCACCCTGCTGGTGGGATCGCTCCTTGCGTGGCGGGTGGCCGAAGGGGTTCTTCGCCCCGTTCGGGCCGTCACCGCCACAGCCGGCGGGATCACCGCGGGAGACCTGACCGGTCGCATCCGGGTGACCGGACGGGACGAGATCGCGCTCCTCGCCAACACCTTCAACGACATGCTCGGGAAGCTGGAGGAGGCCTTCGATACCCAACGCCGGTTCATCGACGAGGCCGGCCACGAGCTCCGCACGCCCATCACGATCATCCGTGGGCACCTGGAGCTCCTCGAAGAGGATCCCGAGGAGCGGCAGCGCACGCTCGCCCTCGTGATGGACGAGCTCGATCGCATGCAGCGGATCGTGACCGATCTGCTCGTCCTGGCGAAGGCCGAACGTCCGGACTTCCTGGACCTGGCCACGGTCAACCTGTCCGATCTGACCGGGGAGGTCTACGAGAAGGCACAGGCCCTGGGGCCCCGCGACTGGCAGCTGGAACGGAAGGGCCGGGGGATCATCGTGGGAGACCGCCAGCGCATCACCCAGGCCATGATGCAGCTGGCCCAGAACGCCGTGGAGCACACGCGTGACGGCGGCGACATCGCCATCGGGTCGGCCCTTCGGAACGGGGAAGCTCGCCTGTGGGTGCGTGACGGAGGGGAGGGGATCCCCGTCGGAGAGGAAGCCCGGATCTTCCATCGATTCTCACGGGGACGCGGCCGGCGATCCTCCGAGGGCGCCGGGCTCGGGCTGGCCATCGTGCGGGCCATCGCCGAGGCCCACCACGGCCGGGTAGAGGTGAGCAGCAATCCGGGGGAGGGTTCCACGTTCACCATCGCCATGCCGGCCGATCAACCCATCCACGATCTCGAGGCGGCGCCGTGAACCGCGTCCTGATCGTGGAGGACGAGGAGCGCATCGCCGCGTTCGTGGAGAAGGGGCTGCGGGCCAACGGATTCGCCACCGCGGTGGCAGGCGATGGAGATCAGGCGCTGGCGCGGATCCGCGCCGGGGAGTTCGACCTGATCATCCTGGATCTGGGGCTTCCGGGCCGTGACGGGCTGGAGGTTCTCCAGGAGCTCCGGGCGGGGGACACGAAGATGGCCGTGATCATCCTCACGGCGCGGGAGGATGTTCGAGACGTCGTGGCGGGCTTGGAAGGCGGAGCCGATGACTACGTCACGAAGCCCTTCCGGTTCGAGGAGCTGCTCGCGCGGGTCCGCGCCCGGCTCCGGACCGAGCGAACCTCGGAGCCCACCGTGCTTCGCGCCGGGAGCAGCGCGCTCGATCTGCGGACGAGGCGGGTGGTCGTCGATGGGCGGGTTGTCGAACTCACCGCGAGGGAGTTCGCCCTGGCAGAGACGTTCTTCCGCCACCCCGGCCAGGTACTGAGCAGAGAGCAGCTCCTGAGCCACGTGTGGGGATACGACTACGACCCCGGATCGAACGTCGTGGACGTGTACGTGCGGTACCTGAGGAGGAAGCTCGGCCCGGAACGGATCACCACCGTCCGAGGGATGGGGTACCGCCTGGAGCCCGGAGGGTCCTGACAGGCGGCCGGGCCCCGCAGGGGGGCCCGGCCGTCGATGTGCCGGCGTGTCAGCTCGCTCGGATCAGAGCCGCGCGCACTGATCCTCCTTGGTGCCCTGTACCACGTTGCCGCCGCCGGTCGGCCGGGGGACGTTCTCCTTGCACTGGAGGTTCCCATCGATGCGGTTGTTGGTGATGGTGACGCCTCCGGTGTTCTGGAATGCCTGGAGGTTGCCGCCGATCCGGTTTCTCCTTGCCGTAAGAGCCCTCCGCTGATCGTCGAAGAGGATATCCCCGTTGATGCGGTTGCGAACGATCCTCGCCGCGCCTCCCTGGACGATCTGGATGCTCCCGCCGATCCTGGACCTGCCTCGGACCACCACGTTTCGAGCGTTCTCGGCCTGCACGTTTCCCACAACCCGGACGCCGTAGGCCTTCAGGGTCGCGGCCCGCCCGACCTTGATCGTTCCCTTCACGATCGTGCCGTTCAGGGTGCACGTCGCCCTCTGCGGGACGCGGAGGTTGTCCACGGTCCTCGCCCCGATGGTGCCGCGGCAGACACGTTCTTCTGCCCCGGCCGGGCCCGCGGGGAGGAGCAGCCCTCCGCCGAGGGTCATCACGGCAACCCACCTCGTCGAACGCTTCATATCGACCCTCCAGTCCGTCGTTGACGTTGAAAGCTTGGCCGCGGTTCGTGAGATGGATGTGAGAGGGTCATGAGGGACCTCACATGTGCGGCGGCGGAGATGGCCGCCGTTTCGCCGGCCGGCCACGCGACGTACCATCCACGGAGGGGATTCCCGACGAGAGGAGGAACGATGTCCGGGGAGACTGAAGTTGGGCCCGTTTCTGAGCTGGCTCCCGGTGCGGTCACGGGATCTGGGCGCTACGCGGTGGGCAACGCCGGCGGCCACCTCTTCGCCGTGACCCGTCGGTGCCGACACCTCTACGCGGACCTCGCCCGGGGCCGGATCGACAAGAACGGATGCCTGGTGTGTCCGTGGCACGGGTCGAAGTACGACGTGCGCACGGGCAGGATGGTTCGTGGTCCCCAGGGCATCTACGCAAAGATCCCCGGCCTGGGCCCGGTCTACAAGGCGCTCACCCGGGTCGTGCCGCTCGGTCGCGGCCGAGTCGTCGAGCGAGAGGGCATCCTCTACGTCCGCTAGTCGCCTGGCGCGCCCCGGCCGGCGCGCTGCCAGCACCGAGAACTCCAAGGGGGAGAGGTAGGGATGATCGCGAGGATGTGGCGAGGGCGCACGCCGGCTTCGAAGGCCGAGAGCTACGTCGGATACCTGCGCGAAACCGGACTCGAGGAGTACGAGTCGACCCCGGGCAACGAGGGTGTGCTCCTCCTGCGGCGGATCTCGGGCGGAGAGGCGGAATTCCTCCTGATCTCGCTGTGGGAGTCCGAGGAGGCCATCCGGCGGTTCGCGGGGGAAGACTTCGAGCGCGCCGTGTACTACCCGGAGGACGACGAATACCTCCTGGAGCGCGAGCCGAACGTGGTCCACTACGAGGTGGTGGAGGCCTCGGACTGACGGTTCAGCTGGTCATCACGAGCGAGAGGATCAGGATGTAGTGGCACGCGCTGCCACCGATCACCATGCCGTGCCACACCTCGTGGTACCCGAAGACGGCGGGGTCGGGATCCGGCTTCCTGAGCCCGAGCATGACCGCTCCCGCGGTGTACAGGACGCCCCCCGCCACGAGCAGGCCGAGCGCGGCCGGGCTGAGCTGTCGGATCGTCACCGGGAGCGTGATGAGAGCCGTCCATCCGAGCACGATGTACAGGGTGTTGCGCAGGGAGGCCAGGCCGGGGAGGAGCGTCCGAAGGAGTATCCCTGCGAGCGCGCCGCCCCACACGATGACAAGGACGGTCGTGGACCACGGGGAGGGAAGCACCAAGAGGGCGAAGGGCGTGTACGTGCCCGCGATGAGCAAGAAGATCATCGAGTGGTCGAGTCGGCGCATCGTCGCCCACGCCCGCGGTCCCCAGGCCCCTCGATGGAAGGCGGCGCTCACCCCGTACAGGCCCGACAGCGTGAGGGCGTAGACGGTGCTGGCGATCCGAGCCACGGCAGTCTCGGCCGCCACGAGGAGCACCCCCCCGAGGGGGACCGATACGAAGAACGCCACCTGATGGAGGCGTCCCCGGAGTCGTGGCTTCGTCTGCTCAGTCGTCATGAACCCACCGGCCGGCAGCCTAGCATCCGCCGGTAGTGGCGTCCTCGCTTCGGAGCAAGAGACGGGGGAGACCGTGCACCACGCCGTCCTGCCTGTTGCCCGGGTCCGTTCGCGCAGGCTGATTCGGCCGCATCGTCCCTCCTTTCGGCCGGCACCCCGCCGTTTGTCGGGGGGGTTGCCAGGGTACCGGTTCTTCGAGATGCCCGAACGTGCGAGGTCTCTCTCCGAGGATCTGTGGGAGGGCAGAGCCGAGGTCGGCGAAGAGGTCTTCCTCCGCGTGTTGCGCCACACGGCCTCTACGTTGCGCGACGCTCGGATTCCACACCTCTTCATGGGGGGGCTTGCATCCGCTGCCCACGGCCGGCCTCGATGGACCCACGACATCGACGTCTTCGTACGGCCGGAGGACGCGGGCAGGGCCCTCGACACGCTCGGTGCGGCTGGGTTCGCCACCCAGAAGACCGACCCGAGGTGGCTGTACAAGGGGGTCAAGGACCGGGTTCTCGTGGATGTCATCTTCCTCTCTGACGGGCAGGTGATCCTGGACGACGAGATGCTTCGACGCGCCCGCGAAGCGGACCTCGAGGGTGTGCAGGTCCCGACGATCTCCCCCGAGGACCTCATCGTCATCAAGGCCCTCGTGCACAAGGAGCGAAGTCCTCGCCACTGGTTCGACGCGCTGGCCCTCCTCCGCCGGGAAGACCTTGACTGGGAGTACCTGATCGCGCGGGCGTCTCGGTACAGCGCCCTGCGGGTTGCGAGCCTGCTGTGCTATGCCATCTCCCAGGACCAGGTCGTCCCGGGGGATGCCGTCCGCCGGCTGGTCGAGCTGTCGCCTGGGGAGGGTTCGTGACCGCCGACGTTCCCGAATACCTCGTGGGTCGGATCCAGCAGGCCCTGGCCACCGACGCCCGGACGGGCGAGCTCGAGCTGGATGTACGAGTGGCCGGTGGCCGTGTGTTCCTCACCGGAACCGTGGTCACACCGGAGCGGCGGATCGCCGTCGAGGAGGTCGTCCGAGAGATGGCTCCCGGATACGAAGTCATGAACGAGCTCTCCGTGATGGACGAGCCGGAGCCCGGACAAGAAGAGATCCTCCCGTGATCCGGATCGCGGCGGTCGGCGATCTGCACGCGGGCCTCGACTCCGTGGGGAAGACCCGACGCGGGTTCGACGACCTGGCCGACCGCGCCGACGTCCTCCTGCTGGCAGGTGACCTCACTCGACGGGGGACGATGGAGGAGGGGAAGGTCGTTGCCGAGGAGCTTCGCGACCTGCCGGTCCCAGCGGTGGCCGTTCTCGGCAACCACGACTATCACTCGGGCCACCAGGCGGAGATCCGGGCGTCGCTCGAGGACGCCGGGGTACGCGTGCTCGAGGGAGAGTCAATCGTTCTGGACATCGAGGGAACCGGGTTGGGGATCGCCGGGGTCAAGGGATTCGGCGGAGGGTTCGCGGGGGCGAGCGCCTCGCCGTTCGGCGAGGAGGAGATGAAGGCCTTCGTCGCGCACACGGAGGATACGGCGAGGCGCCTCGAGCGGGCGCTCGAAGCGCTGGAGGCCGACCTCCGCGTGGCCCTTCTGCACTACGCCCCGGTCGAGACCACGTTGACCGGCGAGCGCCTGGAGATCTATCCGTTCCTCGGAAGCTATCTGCTGGCGGAGGCGGTGGACCGGGCGGGAGCCGACCTGGTCCTGCACGGCCACGCCCACCGAGGAACGGAGAAGGGTGTCACCCCAGCCGGTGTCCACGTGCGCAACGTTGCGGAGGCCGTGATCGGCCACAGCTACAACGTGTATTGCCTCGGGGACGGCGTTCAATCGCAGCGGTAGCGGCGTCCACGCGGCCTCACGTCCCCGTGGCGCGGAGGAGGTCCGCGATGGCAGCCTGGGGCACGGCTGCGCCGTCAGCTTTGGCGTACAGGAGGAGAGCAAGGACGCGTCGAGCGCCGTGCCGGCGCGCCCGCCGGACCAGGTAATCCCAATCCACGTCCTCGCGGGACACGATGGCCAGGGCATCGAACCAGTCGAAGGTTCGCTGTTCGTTGTGAAGCACGGCTTTGATGACCCCGAGGTCTTCGGGCGGGATCAGCGGGACGGTCACGCCGTTGACGGCGGCGGGTACGGCTCGGTCGAGCATCTCCTCGTCGAGGTGGAGGTCGCCACCGGCGCGGAAGATCACGTCGACGGTCACGCCGGAGCGCTTCGCCTTGTGGATCCACGCCGGGTCATGCTCGATCACGACGAACCCGGCCTCGTCCAATGCCCGGAGGGCCGGGGAAACGTCGGGGGGGCGGACCAGGATATCGATGTCCTCGCCGGTCTCGAAGGGCCGTTCCCGACCCAGGGCCCTGGTGGCGATGCTGCCGAAGACCACGTAGGCGACCCGGGCGTCCTCCAGCGCTGTCGCCGTCTCTCGGAGGACGTCCGTGTGGCTGGTTGGAGCGAGCCCCATGCCTCCATATATTCGACCTTTTACCGGATGTTTACGCGGCGCTTCTGGACTTGACGTTGGGAGCGCCGACGATAGGCACCCATGAGGCCGTTCGACCGCGAGCTGGACGCCTGCGGCATCGGCTTCGTGGCCGACGTCACCGGCCGTCCCAGCCGGGATGTCGTGGAGACGGCCATCCGTTCCCTGTGCAGGGTCCAGCATCGGGGGGCGGTGGCCGCCGACGCCCTCACCGGCGACGGCGCCGGGGTCCTCCTTCCCTTGCCCCGACGGTTCCTCGCCCGCGAGGCGGGTGCCCTCGGGCTGCGCGGTTGCGATCCCGGCCGCCTGGGGATCGCCATGGTCTTCGACTTCGAGCTCACCGCTCCCTCCGTGCTGCGCCGCATCGTGGGGACCGCTTGTCGCTCGGAGGGGCTCGATGTCCTCGGCTGGCGTGACGTCCCGGTGTATCCGCAGCTGCTTGGCGAACGGGCTCGGGAGTCCATGCCCCGCATTCTTCAGGCCTTTCTCTCGCGTCATGACGACGTCCCGAGAGAGGAAGCGGAGGGCCGCGCCTTTCGGGCCCGGCGGCGCGCGGAGCGAACGGTGGGGGAGGAGGGCCGGCGGATCTACTTCCCCTCGTTGAGCTTCCACACTCTCGTTTACAAGGCTCTGGTTGCCGCAGACCAGTTGGGGGAGTTCTACCCGGACCTCGCCGATCCCCTCCTCGAGGCGTGGTTCGCCATCTTCCACCAGCGGTACTCGACGAACACCACACCGACGTGGGAACGGGCCCAGCCGTTCCGGATGCTCTGCCACAACGGGGAGATCAACACGATCGCCGGAAACGTCAACCGGATGCGCTCCCGTGAGGGGCGCCTGGGCAAGCGGTCCCTCCTCGACGAGGAGGTGCTCCGCCCCGTCGTGGATGAATCCGGCAGCGACTCCGCGATGCTGGACAACGTCGTCGAGCTGCTCGTCCGCGAAGGGGAGGACCCCGGTCCCGGCAGGGACGTGGGTCACGCCATCGCCATGCTGGTCCCGGCGGCTTGGGAGGGAGATCAGCGGATCGGGTCGGAGGTCAGGGACTTCTACCGCTGGCACGCCTCCGTGATGGAGCCCTGGGACGGGCCGGCGGCCCTGGTGTTCACCGACGGTGCCCGCGTGGGGGCTGCCCTGGACCGGAACGGACTCCGCCCGCTGCGGTACGCCGTGTGCGAGGACGGCATCGTGGCCTGCGCCTCCGAAGCCGGCGCCGTGCACACGCGGGGACGAGGCCGGGTCCGACGGGGAAAGCTCGGGCCGGGACAGATGCTGTGCGTGGTGCCCGAGGAAGGCGGCCTCGAGATCGATCCGCTGGAGCGCATCGCCCGCCGGCGGCCCTACGGGGCCTGGCTGGCGGAGCAGCAGCTGGAGCAGTCGCCGGGAGAACCGGTAGTGGAGGTCCCACCCGACATCACCGAGCGTCAGGTCGCCCACGGCTACACGCGGGAGGACCTCATGATGATCCTTCGCCCTGCCGCTGCCGCGGCGAAGGAGCCGACGTTCTCCATGGGGGACGACAGCCCCCTGCCGCCCTTCTCCGAGCACCGGCGCCCGCTGTACAACTTCTTCAAGCAACGCTTCGCGCAGGTCACGAACCCGCCCATCGATCACCTCCGGGAGCGGTTCGTGATGTCGCTTCGGACCCTTCTGGGCCCCCGAGACCCCATCCTGTGGGAGCGGCCGGAAGCCGCTGCTCTCCTGGACTACGGGACGTTCTTTCTCTTCAAGCCCCCGGGAGGTCTGTTCCTGGACGCCACGTGGCCCGTGCAGGAGGGCCCCGGTGGGTTGCGGCCGGCCCTGATGCGGGTGGCCGAAGCCGCGGTGCGCGCGGCGCGACATGGGAGCGGGATCCTGTTGATCTCGGACGAGCATGCGGGCGCCGAGCGCGCCCCCATCCCGTCGCTCCTGTCCGTTGGTGCCGTGAACACGGCCCTGTTGCATGCCGGACATCGCACCCGCACATCGCTCGTCGTGCAGACAGACGATGCCCGCGAGTCGCATCACGTCGCGTGCCTGCTGGGGTCAGGCGCGGAAGCGGTCTTCCCCCGGCTGGCCCTGGCCACGGTGGCCGCGCTGACCTCTGATGGCAGAGTCGGAGACGGTTCCCGGACAGAGGCTCTCCTCCAGTACCGAGCGGCGATCGAGGAGGGCGTGCTCAAGGTGCTCTCCAAGATGGGCATCTCCTGCCTCGACTCCTACCGCGGCGCTCAGATCTTCGACGCCATCGGGATCGCGCAGGAAGTCATCGATCTCTGCTTCGAGGGCACTCCGTCGCCACTCGGGGGCCTGGGCTTCGACGAGATCGCTGCGGACGTCCTGGCCCGGCACGACGACGCCTACGGGCGGCCGCCCGCCCTCGCCAACCCGGGCTTCATCAAGTTCCACAAGGGAGGCGAGTACCATGCCTCGAACCCGACCGCGGTTCGGGCGCTGCACGTCACGGTGGATCCCGGGCTGGCCCGCCTGAAGTCGACCGCGGCGGGCCGCGATGGCGGGGACGGAGACTCCGGCCCCGGCACGGGTCACACCGGGGAACAGCAGGCCGCTCACGCGCTGCGTCGATCGATCAGTGGGGAGCGAAGGTACGAGCCGTACGAACGGTTCGCCGCCATGGTCAACGGGCGTCCGCCGACCGCCCCCCGGGACCTCCTCGAGCTCGTTCCGGGAACCGATCCGGTGCCACTGGACGAGGTGGAAGCGGCCCACGAGATCGTCCGGCGGTTCTCCAGCGGGGCCATCAGCCACGGCGCCATCGGGCGG
This sequence comes from Actinomycetota bacterium, assembly GCA_050693035.1. GTDB lineage: Bacteria > Actinomycetota > UBA4738 > UBA4738 > CALAEC01 > DASYVD01. The sequence continues at coordinate 6,105 of JBOGWB010000094.1, read as the reverse complement.
GAGGCCCACGAGACGCTCGCCGTAGCCTTCAATCGTCTCGGCGGGAAGGCCAACACCGGCGAGGGGGGAGAGGATCCCGGGCGGTTCCGCACCGAGAGGAACTCGAAGATCAAGCAGGTGGCGTCGGGCCGCTTCGGAGTCACTGCCGAGTACTGCGTGTTCGCCGAGGAGCTCCAGATCAAGATGGCCCAGGGCTCCAAGCCGGGGGAGGGCGGACAGCTCCCGGGGCACAAGGTCACCGAGGAGATCGCCCGGCTGCGCCACACCCAGGCGGGGGTGGCCCTCATCAGTCCCCCTCCACATCACGACATCTACTCGATCGAGGACCTCGCCCAGCTGATCTTCGACCTCAAGCAGGTCAACCCGCGGGCGCAGGTCTCCGTGAAGCTCGTGGCGGAGGCCGGAGTGGGAACCATCGCTGCCGGGGTGGTCAAGGGACTGGCCGACGTGGTGCACATCGCCGGGGCGGACGGCGGGACGGGAGCCTCGCCGTTGTCCTCGATCAAGAACGCCGGGCTGCCGTGGGAGGTCGGGCTGGCGGAAACGCACCGAGCGCTCGTAGAGAACGGGCTGCGGAGGCGAGCCCGTCTCCGAGTCGACGGTGGCATGAAGACCGGCCGCGACGTGGTGCTCGCCGCGTTGCTCGGCGCCGACGAGGTGTCGTTCGGCACCGCGGCGCTCCTCGCCGAAGGGTGCATCATGGTTCGCACCTGCCACCTCGACACGTGCCCCGTGGGGATCGCCACTCAGCGCCCCGAATTGCGGGCCAAGTTCGCGGGCACTCCCGAGATGGTCATGGCCTACATGCTCCACGTCGCCGAAGAGGTGAGGCGGATCCTGGCCGGCCTCGGCCTGCGGTCGGTGGGGGAGGCCGTCGGCCGCACCGATCTCCTCCGCCAGCGGTCCGTGGGAGGACGGGCCGACGCCCTGGACCTGGCGCCGCTGCTCGTGCCGCCCTCGATCGAGCGGCCCTCTCCCCGAACGGTGGAGCTCCCCGCGACCCCCCGGTCCGAGCTCGGCGACCGGCTCTTCGAGGATGCCTGGCCGGCCCTGCGCGACGGACGCACGGTGGGGCTCTCCTACGAGATCCACAATGGCGACCGCGCGGTGGGAGCCAGGCTCGGCGGCGCCATCGGGGGTGAGTTCGGTGAGCGGTATCCCCCGGGACGAGCGGCGGCCCGCTTCCTCGGCGAGGCCGGCCAGTCCTTCGGGGCGTTCCTGAGTCAGGGGGTCGAGCTTCACCTGACCGGTGAGGCCAACGACTACGTGGGGAAGGGCATGTCGGGAGGGCGCATCGTTGTCGTCCCGCCGCCGAACGACGCCGGCGATCCGTGGTTGGTCGGCAACACGGTCCTGTACGGGGCGACCGGTGGCGAGCTGTTCGTCGCGGGACGGGCCGGAGAGCGCTTCGCCGTCCGCAACTCGGGGGCCGTCGCCGTCGTCGAGGGAGCCGGCGAGCACTGCTGCGAGTACATGACCGGCGGAGCCGTCGTCGTGCTCGGCCCGGTCGGCCTCAACCTCGGGGCCGGGATGACCGGGGGTTGTGCCTACGTCTCCGACCCCTCCGCTTCTCTCCCCGCCTTGGTGAACCACGAGCTCGTCGAACCACACCGCCTCGAGGAAGACGACCTGCGCGAGCTCCGCGCTCTCGTCGAGCGACATCTCCGGGCAACGGGATCCGCTCGGGCCCGGGAGATGCTCGACGACTGGGACCGCGCCAGGACCTCGTTCTGGCGGGTCGCCCCGAAATCGGACGTGGCCAGGATCACCCAGAAGAACGAGGGCACGCTCCGCGCGGCTCGAGCCTGAGCCCTCGATCCTGGGACGACTGCCATCCCGGCGGCCCCCGCCGTGCGCCGCCGCAGTGTCAGGCCGGGGCCCGGGTCAGGCGCCGTACTTGGCCAGCCGTCCCGCGTTGGCGAGCACGATGGGCATCAGCTCCATGCTGGCGCGGCGGCCGAGTCCGCCGCGCAGACACCACCGCTCTCCGAACCGCTCCACGTCGTCTCGCCCGCACCGAGGGCTCCACAGGAGGACGGGGACCGGATGCCACGAGTGAGCGGCCAGCTGGGACGGCGTGGCGTGATCCCCGGTGACCACGACGACGTCCGGCTCCAGGGCAAGGAGGTCAGGGACCGCCGCGTCCAGCCGCTCGATGGCGGCCACCTTCTCGGAACGGTTCCCGTCCTCCCCAGCCGAGTCCGCGTCCTTGTAGTGGAGGAAGAAGAAGTCTGCATGCTCCCAATTCTTTCGAAGCAGGCCGAGCTCGTCGGCGAGATCGGCCGGAGGGCCCAAGACGTCCATCCCCAACAGGTGGGCGACGCCACGGTACATCGGATAGACGGCCACGGCCGCGGCGCGGAGCCCGTAGCGGTCACCGAACGCGGGGAGCTCGCGATGAGAGTCGAATCCCCGGAGTAGCAGCCCGGTGGCCGCGCTCTCGTCGGCGAGTATCCTCCGAGCCTCCTCGCCCAGCCGGGCCGCGACCTCCGCCATCTTCTCGGCCGACGGATGGAGCGCCCGTGGCTCGAGCGGCGGCACCCCCGTCGCCTGGGGGTCGGTGTCGGTCACCCGCGGGTCGAGTCCCTCTCCCCGGAAGACCACCAGCACGCGATGCTGCCGTTCGTGTCGGAACACGACCTCCACTCCGGGTATCCGAACCTCCTGTTGGAGGCGGGCGACCACTCGTCGCGCGTCATCGTCCGACGGCCGGCCCGCGCGACGGTCGGACACGCTGCCGTGGGGGTCAAGCGTGCACAGGTTTCCCCGGGCCGCCACGTCTCCCGGGCGCAGCTCGAACTCCAGGCCCGCGGCGCTGAGCGCGCCGCGTCCCAGCTCGAACTCGAGAGGGTCGTAACCGAACAGCGCCAGATGCCCGGGGCCGGAGCCGGGTGTGATGCCGGGGCCGACCGGGTCGAGGAGGCCGGTCACGCCCCGCGCGGCCAGCTGGTCGAGGTGCGGCGTCGAGGCCTCTTCGAGCTCCGTCGAGCGTTCTTCGTCGGCCATCCCTCCGAGACCGTCCACCACCACGAGCACGATCTTGGAGTCGTTCGGTCTGAGCAGAGGGGCGAGGTCCACGGACGCATCCTAGCAATGGCCCCCGCCACATCCGGCGGTGGACCCTTCCGCGGTGCGAGGGGTTGCCCGAAGGCTCTCGCGGGTTGACACTGAGAAGGATGCGGGGGAGTCGGCTCCGTCGGAGGTCCATCCTCTGGCCTGCCCTCGTCGGGCTGGCCGTCGTGCTCGTGTCGTCCGTGGCCTTCGCTCAGACGACGGAGCTTGGAGGAAAGCTACGCGCGGGGGGCGAGGTCGTGGTGCCCTCGGGGGAGACCGTGCAGGGCGACCTGTATGCCTCCGGTGGCACGGTGCGCATCGAGGGAACGGTCGACGGCGACCTGATCGCCTGGGGCGGACAGGTGGAGGTGCCCGGCGAGGTGACCGGGGATCTCCTGGCAGGATCGGGGAGCGTCGAGGTCTCGGGCCAGGTCGGCGGCGATGCGCGGGTGGGAGCGGGGCAGGTGACGGTGTCGGGCTCAGTGGGGGAAGATCTCGTTGCCGGCACGGGTCGCTTGACCCTGACCTCGTCGGGTGAGGTGGGAGAGGACCTCATCTTCGGAACCGGGCGGACGACCCTCGACGGCCGGGTCGAAGGCGACGTGCTCGGCTCTACCGGAACCTACTCGCGACGGGGAACGGTGGGGGGGACCGAAAACGTCAACATCACGGAACGAGAGGAGGAAGCCCCGCCCACCGTGGCGGATCGGGCCCTCGACGTCTTTCAGCGGTTCCTCAGCGTGCTCATCGTGGCCGCATTGCTGCTCTGGCTCGCTCCCCGGCTGCTGGGTGGATCCTCCGAGATGCTGCGGAGGCGGCCGCTGGCGAGCCTGGGGATCGGCCTGATCGGCATGGTCGGGTTTGTCATCCTCGTGGTGGTGATCATCATCGTGGCCGTGCTGATAGCCATCGGTCTGGGACTGTTGGGTTTGGAGGGGCTCGGCGGTACCACCGTCTTCGGAACCATCGTGGGGCTCATCGTCCTGGGATTCCTGTTCTTCTTCTTCCTCGCGTTCGGCGCCCACGCCGCCGTCGGGATGTTCGTGGGTCGCACCGCCCTCGGGGGCGACGGCGCTCGTCAGTGGTGGGCCATCGCGCTGGGTGTCCTGATCGTCGTGGTGATCACGTCCCTCCCCATCGTGGGGGGATGGCTCTCCCTGCTCGTGGCGATCTTCGGCCTCGGGGCGCTGTTGCTGGAGATCAACCCGTGGCGACGACGGGCCCCGCAGCCCGGCTGACGTTCACCCCTCCCACGAGATAGACCGCACCGACACCGCGGGAAGCGGCCGCACCTGAGCGATCGACGGACGGAACGACACCAGGCCCCACAGGCACGTCGCCAACCCGGCCAGGACCAGGACCCACGCCAGGACGAGCACCGCAGCACCAACGGTGCCCGCAGCGTCCAGTGCCTCCAGCCGGCCCAGGACGAACGCCCAGTCGTGCTCGCCTCCGATCAGTTCCAGTCGCTGGAACGGCGCGTCGGCCACATACACGCTCGCCTCTTGCGCCGCTCCTCCGGCCCAGGCCAGACAGAGTCCCCTCCGAGCACGTCCCGACGAGCCCACGCGAAGTACCCGGCCAACCTAACGGGAACGATCACCTGAGTCACGGATCCCATGACCGCGGTCACCAGGTCGGGGAACGGGTAGGTCACGAGGTGGCCGAGCTCGTGGAAACCCAGGTTCACCAGGGAGAGCACGGGGACCGGGCGCCCACGGATCAGCGCGACCCACCCGATCGCCAGGCATGCCGCGATGCCGGCTCCGAACGCCCAGCGGCGCCCCGAGGACCACGTCTCGTTCACGTTCCCAGATATCGGAATGGGAACATTCCCTACTGAGCCCTCGGTCTGCTCGTCGCGGGGGCGGCAGCAGTGAGTGAAGATGGCCTGGGAATCATGAAGCCGGGACGATGGGAAGATCGCGACCACGATGGCGCGGCCCTCTCAACCCGCCGGGTCGCCACCGTCCCGAACCTCCTGTCCGCCCTGCGCATCCTGTTCATTCCCGCGTTCGTCGGGCTCCTCCTGAGGGAGGACACCCGGGTCGCGGGCTTCTTGCTCCTGGGGCTGGTGGTCTCCACGGATTGGGTGGACGGCTACCTCGCTCGCCGAACCGGCCAGGTGAGCGAGCTCGGCAAGGTGCTCGACCCGCTGGCCGACCGGCTCGCACTGGCCGCCGCCCTCCTCACCTTCGTCGTTCTGGAGGCGGTCCCGCTGTGGGCGGCTCTGTTGATCGTGGTTCGGGACGCGGTCGTCCTGGCGGTGGGCGCGGTCCTCTCCTTCACGGGGGGCCCTCGCATCGAGGTAAGCCGGATGGGGAAGTACGCCACCTTCACGCTGATGTGGGCCATCCCTCTGGTGGCGTGGGGGAACCTGGGCATCTTCCCGGCGGACGCGTTCCGTGTGATCGGCTGGACCTGGTTCGTGGTCGGGACCTTCGAGTACTACGTGGCCACCGTGGGGTACGCGATCGAGCTCCGCCGGGTCTCGCGAAGGGCCCGGTAGGAAGCCCGCCGTCCGGCCCTCACATCCCCCCGACTATCATGGCCGCGATGAAGGCCGTCGTGATGGCGGGAGGCCACGGCACTCGGCTGCGCCCGCTCACCGCCAACCAGCCAAAGCCGATGCTGCCGATCATGGGCCGTCCGATGATGGACCACATCCTCCGCCTGCTCGGGGAGCATGACTTCACTGAGGTGGTGGCCACCATCCAGTTCCTGGGGACCGTGATCCGCAACTACTTCGGAGACGGCTCCGACCTGGGGCTATCCCTGGCCTACGCGACGGAGGACGAGCCCCTGGGCACCGCCGGGAGCGTGAAGAACGCGGAGCACGTCCTCGACGACACCTTCCTGGTGATCTCGGGGGACGCGGTCACCGACATCGATCTCTCGAGAGCAGTGGAGTTCCATCGCCAGCGGGAAGCCGCGGTCACGGTGACCCTCAAGCACGTCGAGGACCCCCTGGAGTTCGGCATCGTGATCACGGGGGAGGACGGCCGGGTCGAGCGGTTCCTGGAGAAGCCCGGCTGGGGCGAGGTGTTCAGC
>JBOGWB010000093.1:0-4840 GCA_050693035.1 Actinomycetota bacterium | reverse complement strand
CACCAGGGCCGCCCGCCAGGACAGGTGGACGAACCGGCCGAAGTCCGGCTACGAGGACTTCCTGGTGTCGCCGCAGCACACGTTCCGGCACCTGGCGGAAGCCATCAACGCTGTGCTGGCCGGGCGGTCCCCGCGCAGCCGTTCCAGAGGGTTGCCCGGTGGCACGCGCGGAGGTCGTCAAGCTGCACATCCCTCAGCCCTCGATATCCTGCTCGAACCCGGCCGCCAGGACGCTCCCGTCCTCCGCCGTGGCCTCCACCTCGAACCTCCACCGTCCCGGCTCGAGCGAGACATTCGCCACATAGTGGCCGGCGGAGAGCCGCCGCATCTCGAGCTCGACCTCCTCCCCGTTGGACAGCATTGCGACGCTCGCCTCTGCGATGGGGAGCTCCCCGCCCTCAGGGGTGAGGAACGTGAAGTGGACCTCGTTGGCCCCGGGGCTACCCGGATCCACGAAGCCCTGGACGGATCTCCCTGTGTCGAGCTCGATGTTGTGGATGGTCGGGTGCCCCGGCCCTCCAGGGATAACCTCGCCCGAATGATCTGGCGCATCATGCGGCGCCCCGGTCTCCACCTCGAGGGGGACCTCGAGGGAGTCCGCGGCCTGCTCGATGAGGACACCCACCCGCCAGGTCCCGGGGAGAGAGAGGTTGGTCCCGGTTCCCCGCCATACCCCCTCCCTCCCCTCCGAGAGCTCCAGCTCGGAGACCCCGACGCCCGGCCGCTCGGGAAGGGTGAACCGGAGGCTGACCATACGGGCCGGTACCGGCTCGCCCGAGTCGAAGTCCTCGATCCGGACCTCGAAGGAGTTGCGCCCGGGGATCCCCGGGGTAGCCGCGAGTTCCACCCTGACCGTGGTGCCGAAGTCGTGCCCCGTCACGACCACCCTCTGAGGCGCAGGCGCTCGGGCGGCGCTCACCGAGGAAGGAGGGGTTAGCTCGGTGAGGAGGCCGGTAAGCCCGAGGATGCCCGCCGCGAGCATGATCTCCGCGCCCACGGTGCGGTGGAGGCCCGCGAATCCTGGGTTCCCCGAGACGATCCTCGGGACCATCCGGTAGCGGTTGATCGCTCCGAGCCCGGCGAGGGCCGCAAACAGGGTGGTCTTGCCGACCAGCGAGAGCCCGAATCCCGTGTCCACCAGCCGGCCGACCGAGCCGACCTCGTCGATGCCCCGCAGCAGCCCGGTGAGGGCCACGGCCCCCAGGGCGTACCCGGCGAGGAGCGAGAAGCGCTTCACGGCCTGGGGCCGGTCGTCGGGGACGCGGCCCACGGTGCCCGCAAGGAGCCAGACCAGACCTCCGATCCACACCCCCACGGCGACGATGTGGAGCCACTGGATCCCTACGTCGAACCACCACCAGGACGAGCCGGCACCAGCGTGCCCAGCGTAGGCGTGCACCAGCATGGCCACACCGGTGGTGGCCCCTAGTAGAGCGCCGGCCCGGACCCCGGGACGGAGCGCGACGGCGGCAACGCCGAGCCCCACAAGCCCCAGGGCGATGCCCCTGGCCACGAGGAGCCGCCCCCGATCGGAGGCAACCAGGTCGAGGGTGGAGGCCCCGGCGGAGGACCGCTCCGCCCAGAACATGGCAACCAGGCCGACGGCGGCCACTGCCCAGGCCGCTCCGAGGAGGACCGAGCCCCTCCGCAGTGGTTGGCGGAACACGAACAGCGCTCCGGCCGCCGCGCCGGCCAGCAAGGCCAGTCCCCAGTAGAAGCCCCACCGCCCGGCCACCGCGAGGGGCGAGGGTCCCGCGGCGATCCCCGGGGAGGACTCCGCCGGCCTCGCTGCGGCGAGGGCCTCGGGCTCCACCCCGACCCCGAAGGAGAAGGCGCCTGCAGTCAGGTGCCCGTCGACCCTCGAAAGGACGCGCCAGCTGACCGTGTACACGCCCTCTTCCAGGGCCGGGAGGCTCACCGCGACCGTATTCGCCTCGCCCGAGACGAAGTCGGGGTCGCCGATGTCCAGCGCGTTTCCGGACTGGTCGAGGACCTGGACCTCGGAGAGCTTGCCGTCGGGGGGCTCGGTGAACACCATGACCACCCGCTCCGGCACGGCCTCGAGGATGGCGCCGTCCTCCGGCGTGGAGCTCCTCAGGAGCGCGTGGGCCGAGGCGCTCGGGGCAGGAAGTGTGAGGCAGAGTGTTACCACCCCTACCAGCACCAGGAACCTTCTCACGGGACGGCCGCCCTCTTCCTCCTGGCAAGCGACGCGGCGGCTGTGGCCAGGCCGAACGCGCCGAGGCCGATGCCTACGTAGGCGAGGATCTGGGCCAGGTCGGCGTCGTTCGATGCCTGCCCCACCGCCTGACTGACGCGCGATGACTCACGGTCTAGCCGGTCGGCCAGCTGGGCGGTGGTGGGATCCTGCGCGGGGAAGCTCACAGCTGCAAGGTCCTCGACGTCGTTGAAGGTCTCGGGCCCCGAGGTGAAGGTCTCGTCGATCTCCTGCCCCCCGATGGTCCCGGTGAAGTGGAAGCTGTAAGTCCCGGGCCGGCTGGGAAAGAAGAAGGCCCCGTAGTCGCCGGGCTCCCCGAACGCCCCTACAACGAAGCGCGGTTCGATGGGGAGGGTCATCCGCTCCTCGCCGAAGACGACCTCGACCTCGAGGTCGGCCCCCTCAACAACCGGCTTCTCCTCCCTGCCTTGACGCTCCGTGAGGGTGAGCCCGACGCTGTTCTTCTCGTTGGAGAAGGCCGGCTCTTCCCCGAAGCCGACCACGAAGACGTAGTTGCCGACCTCGCGCCGCTCGTGGGCCAACGCGGGCTGGGCAAGTGTCGAAACCGCCAGGACGACCAGCACCACTAGCGCAGCCGGCCCCGACCTCTGGGTGATGCGCTTCACGGCGTCGTTCCTCCTTTGTGAATTTGGCTGGTGCCCGCTTCCTCCCGCCAGGCGCGACGAGGCGCTTGTGGCACGGAAGAAAGGGGGGAGGATGACTTTAGGAGGAGGGAGGACTGCGGACGCCGGAGGAACCCGCGACCAGGACGGGGCGGACATAGGTCTGGGCTCGCGGCGTAAGGCGAAGGATTTGGTCGTTGTGGGTGGTGCTGCCGTGTAGGGCTCGCCCGATCGCGTACGCCGCCCGGGCGAGGATGCGGAGCACTGCGGCCACGCCAACGGCAACGAGGATCTGGACGATCAGCCCGATCGTGAGCAGATTGTGCTCGAGCAGGCCGTGGAGTGGAGCGCCTGATACCAGGCGCTCATTCAGCTCGAGGGCGAGGAAGATCCCGACCTGGAGAAAGGCGATCTTCCCAACGAGTGGCCGAAGGCGATCTGAGATCGGCGACTTCCCTCTCAGCCCTCCATGGAGGTTACGCGCGACCAGAGCCGCCGTCGTCCACAGGCCCAGGGCGAGACCCGCGGCGAGGGCGATGCCCCAGTACAAGTGGCCGGTGTCGCGCAGGAGCGCGTCCCGAACGCCGTGGTCGGCGACGGCGATCACGTAAGTGAGGAGGTGGCCGGCGACAACGCCGGAGGCCGCCGCCGCAAGGAGTCCGAGCCGGCCGACGAGGCGAGGAGACCGAGGGGCTCCCCGAGCGGACCCGAGAGGCGCGAACCTGATCAAGGCCGGTGCGCCCCCTCCTGGTAGCCCTCGAGCGCCTGCTTACACCATTCCCAGTTCCAGATGGAGTGTCCAGTAGGAAAGGGAAATAGGACGCTCACGATGAGGAGCGCTTCATCCGAGCCTCCCCCGTGTGCCGGGACGTGGTTCACGTCAGCCACCCCAGAGTGGGTCACTGCATGGATGGTACTGCGAGGCGCCAGAAAGCGCTTTGAGGGCCAAGTCCCCGCCCAGCAAGGGCGGGTGTTCGTGTCGGTACTGCTTCCAACGCTGACGCAACGCGGCATGTCAGAAATCATGTTCCGCTTGCTTTGGTGTCGGAGAGCCGACCAGCACAAACTGCCACCCGGCCTGGCGATTGTGGCCTTGGAACCGGCTGGTGATGCGATAACACCAGGCGAGTTCGAACCCAGGTCGTGGCGATACGGTGGCTATCCTGTGGACGATGGATGAAGGGGACATGCCGTCCTCAACTGGCGGAACGTCCCCTCTGCGGGAACTGATCCCAACGATCGTCGGGAGCGGGGTGCACTCTCTGGATTGACCGCCGGGCGCTCACTCCATACAGTCTGCTCGATCGCCCCCCGACGCACAGCGCCCCGAAAGGGGGATGCGCCTGTCCTCGATCCTTTCGGTCCAGTCCGCCTTTTGGCCGGATGTCTCCAGCTCCTGAACCGTCGCTGCGGCCCGGCCACGCTTGTCTTGATGGAGGTGATGAGATGCGGAGATGGCTGAGAGTCATCCTCCCTCCCCTGCTTGCCGGCGCCGTTTCCTTTGCGGCGGCTCCGGCCTCGGCCACACACAATGCCGATCAGCACAGCAAGAACATGAAGCATCTGTCGCACGTGCCGAGGTCGTCGGTAGCGACCCAGTCCGATCTCGCGTTCGTCGGGAAGCGGGCCTTCGCGGGTAACTACAACGGGGTCAGGATCATCGACGTCTCCGATCCTGAGGATCCGGTGGTGGTGCGGGACGTGTGGTGCCCCGGCCCGCAGGACGACATCTCCGTCTGGGGAGACGCCATCGTGCTATCGATCGATTCCGTTCGCTTGGCGAACCCGGACCGGCCGGGCGCCAACGCGTACGACTGCGACAGCATCGCCGCCTCGGGCAGTGACGTCCAGGACCCCGACGCGTGGGAGGGAGTGCGGATCTTCAGTCTGGACGAGATCCTGTCCATGACGCCGGACCCCGACGGCTTCGTTCGACCCGTGGGACCGGCCAAAGCGGTGTACACGGATTGCGGTTCGCACACCCATACCGGGGTTCCGC
>JBOGWB010000092.1:0-14269 GCA_050693035.1 Actinomycetota bacterium | reverse complement strand
GGATGGCCGACCGCCTGATGCCGGCCGCCGGCCTCGAGGTCACGGCGTACGGTGCCGCCGCGGCATACCGCGGTCTGCTCTCCGCCTTCCTGATCGACCGGCGGGACGCCCCGATAGCCTCCCGGATCGAGACTCAATTGGGCATGCGGGTCGGCTCCACCGACACGATCATGGCCGACGACGCCGACGCCGAACGAGTGGCCCGTTCGGCCCTGTCGCTTCTCGAGTCGTGATGGTCGAGCTCCTTCCGATCATTGGGATCCCCGAGGTGGCCGAGGGAGACGACCTCGGCGCTCTCATCACCGAGGGCCTGGCCGGCGCCGGCCTCGAGCTCCGCGACGGAGACGTGGTCGCGGTGACCCAGAAGGCCGTCTCCAAGGCGGAGGGTCGTCTCGTGCCCGACGGGGAGCGGAAGGCCGAATGGGTCTCCAAGGAGACCCGCCGGGTGGTGGCTCGGCGCGGTGGGCTGGTCATCGCCGAGACGCATCACGGGTTCGTCTGTGCGAACGCCGGGGTCGACGCGTCGAACGTCGCGGAGGGGCTTCTGTCCCTCCTCCCCGAGGACCCCGACGCCTCCGCCGAGCGCGTCCGGGCGAGCCTCCGGGAGCGCACCGGCCGGACGGTCGGCGTGGTGGTGACGGATACGTTCGGGCGTCCCTGGCGTCGGGGTCTGGTGAACGTGGCCATCGGCTGCGCCGGCCTCCCCCCGCTGGTCGATCTGAGGGGCACCCCCGACCACCTCGGCCGGATGCTGGAGGTCACCGTGGTGGCCCTGGCCGACGAGGTGGCCGCGGCGTCGGGGCTGGTGATGGGGAAGGCTGAGCGGGTGGCGGCCGCCGTGGTCCGGGGGCTCCGCCCGCCCAACACGGAGGGACCCGCTCCGGCGAGCGAGCTGGTCCGAGCGCCGGAGGACGACCTGTTCCGATGGTCGCCCCTCCAGTCCCTCTCCACTCGGCGGACCATCCGGGAGTTCGGTGAAGGCGACGTTCCGGGCGAGGCGCTGATCGAGGCGGTCGGTGCGGCGCTGACGGCTCCCGTTCCCCATGGTTCGCGCCACCGGACCCGCCCCTGGGTGTGGGTGCTCCTGGGGAAAGGACCGGCCCGCCGCCGCCTGCTCGGGGCGATGGCGGCCGCCTGGAGGAGCGACCTGGGTAGCGACGGCGTCTCGGAGGCCACCATCGCTCGGCGGGTGTCCCGGTCCGACTCCCTCCTCGGCGAGGCGCCCGTCCTTGCGGTCCCGTTCCTCTCTCTCGGCGCCGCGGACGACTACCCCGACCCCCGCCGGCGCGAGGCCGAGCGAGACATGTTCCTGTTGGCCACGGGGGCAGGCGTGCAGAACTTCATGCTCGCGCTGCACGCCCAGGGCTACGCTTCCTGCTGGATCTCCTCCAGCCTGTTCTGCAAGGAGGAGGCTGCCGAGGCGCTCGGCCTGGGCCCGGAGTGGCTGGCCATGGGGTCGGTGGCCTGCGGGCCCGTCCCTCCGGGCGAGCCGCCGCCGCGCCCGCCCGTCGATCCCTCAGCTCACGTCCGGTTCCTCTGATCCGGGAGCGGCTTCCTCCCGCAGCTTCCACACGTACGCCGGAACCGAGACGGGCCACGCCACCACCAGGGCCACGCCCCACCACCACCGGCGGCGCAGGAACGCGTGGGTCGCCAACCCCGCCGCGACCACGGAGCACAGCCACAACGCGCCCACTGCCGCCGCCACGAGCGGCACGGAGGTGGCAGCGCCCGCGAGGGTCGCAATCAACCCGACCCCGCCCGCAACCAACAACAGCACGTAGGTCGCGGCCAGCAGGGCCGCTACCATGGTCCGACGCTCGCGAACCGTCGTCTATAGTTAGACCTCGTCGCCCGCGACCCTCGTTCATGGCCAAGAAGAAGAAGCGCAAGCGCAGGATCCAGGAAGCTCCCGTAGCCGCGGCAACGCCGCGGGCCCGCCAGGAACGGAAGGAAGAGGCCCGGCGGGAGCGGGAGCGGATCATCCGCGCCGCCCGCCGGCGACGGCTCAGGACCCGGGCGGTCCGGTGGGCCGTGGTGGGGGTCGTCCTGGCCGGCGCGACCGGCTTCGTCGCCTATCGCTTCATGCAGGACCGCACCCTCCTCAGGCGTGCCGACGCCGCCGCCGATTCCCTCGGATGCGGGGAGATCCAGAACCTCCCCAGTCAAGGACGGGGACACCTCCAGCCGGGGAGCCCCCCGCCCGAGTACCCGACCCAGCCGGCCACCTCCGGCACTCACTCGCCGAGCACGCTCCCCTCCGATATCCATGTCTTCGAGCAGCCGGTGCCCGAGCTGCTCGCGGTTCACAACCTCGAGCACGCCTACGTGATCATCTACTACCGGGCCGAGGGGCAGGACGCCCTTCCGGAGAACGTTCGACAGGCCCTGGCCGACCTGGCGCGTGCGGAGCAGAAGGTGATCCTGGCCCCGTATCCCGACCTGGCCGAAGGCCGCAGCCTGGCGTTCACGGCGTGGACCAAGCTCCAGGAGTGCCCCCGGGTGACGGACGCGGACGCGGCGGCACTGGCGGCCGAGGGCTTCATCAAACGGTTCAGGGGTACCACGAACGCCCCTGAGCCGAGCGCGGCGTAGCCGGTTCTCGGCTAGCTACAGCTCCAGGCGGAGGCGGTGTCCGGACGGGTGCACACGATCGAACGAACCTCCGCTCCCTTCTGGAAGTCGGACTGCCGCGTCAGTTCGTTCGGCGCCTGGACGTCGGTGATGGGATAGCCGTAGTCCGAGAGCGCCCCGGTGCTCAGGTAGTGGCCGAGGACGGGCCCGTGGATCTCGAACGCTTCCGGCTGGCTCTTCTTCCACAGGATCTGGCCGCCCTCGAACCAGGCCCGGCGGCCCCGCCCCTCGTCGATGGTCCTCCATCTGTATGGCAGGTCGAGAACCCCGCGGTGCGCCCGTATCGCCAGATACTTCGTCAGGATGGCCCCCCGGATCCACGTGACCACGTCCTTGGCCGAGTTCAGGTAGAGGCGCCCGTTCTCGAAGGCCTGGAACCGGCCGCCGTTGACGCGCTGCTGGGGACCGGCGGCGATCCCGGGCTTGCACGAGCGCGCGTCGTAGGCTCGCCGTATCCGGCCGGTGATGTTCCGGTTGCTGTTGACCCAGAACCGGGTATCCCTGAGTCCCAGCCGGGACCGGATGGTCCAGCCGGACACGACGGCGGAGCCGTTCGACCCCACCACCGTGACGGCCTTCACTCGGCCGGACACGCCACGCACGAAGTTCCTGAAGTCGCGCACCGTTCCGATCCCGAGCTCGAGCCTCGACGTGATCCCGGAGGACCCGAACGACGCCGACCACCGCTCGAGCACCAGGGTGCTTTCGTTCACCGAGGTGATGTCGTACTCGGCCGGGTCGCACACGCCCCGGAGGTAGGGCAGGGCCGTGCCTCCCCACACGATCTCGTTGTTCTCCGTGTGCCCGCCGCTCGCCGCGGAGTAGTAGGCCTGGATCGTCGCCCCATCACGCTGGGCGACCCTGCGGGCGCTTCCCCGGACCGCGGCCACCCACCGGTCGCCCATCGAGGCGACCTCCTTGTCCCACCCCACGTAGACCTGATCCACCACGGTGGCGAACAGACCGCAGTTGCAGCCCGACCGCTTCTGGCCCAGCCGGGAGATCTTCTCCCACGCGTAGGAGCGCGCCGCGATGGCCTGCGCCTCGAGGGCGTCCATATCCCAGGACGACGGCACCTCGGCCAGCCCGAAGAGGTACGCCTCAGCGCCCACCACGGCGAGCAGATGGGCGGCCTGGGTTCCCACGATGTTGAACTGGAGCCAGCCGCGACCGACCATGTGCGGCCACCCGCCGTCCACGACCCGGACCACGGCCCCCTCGTTCCGTAGGGCCAGCAGGTGGTTGGAGCGGCTCCCTCCCTTGGCCAGGAGCCTTCCCGACGAGGTGGTGATCTTGTACAGGTCGCGACCGTCGGACCGGCGGATCAGGATCTTCCGGGTCACGCCCTCCGGGACCCGAGCGAGGACCCGGCCGTTGGACAGCTCGAGCCGGAACGACCCGTCCTCAGCCCGCAGGACGATGGTCCCCTCGTACTGGAGGAGCCCGACACGGATTCGCGGGGCGGGAGGGGTCTTCTGAGCGACCGTGGTTCCCCGGTAGAAGTGGCGCACGATCTGGCCGGGGCCCCACCCCTTGGTGGCCAGTCCCTGGGCCCCCCACTGGCTGAGCCCGATGCCGTGTCCCCAGCCCGAGCCGTAGAAGGTGAAGGTCGTGCCGGCACCGGCCGTCCCCGGAAGGAGGACGAGCCCGGCACAGAGCGTCAAGGCAAGAGCGATACGTCGTCGCATGGAGGGGCCTCAAGCTAGCACATCGGTCTCTCGTGTCCAGGGGTTGAGCAGGGAAAAGGAAACACCCGGGCTACTGCGTCGTCACTCTGGTCCGGTCGGCCAGGATCGAGTCCCGGACCTTTGCCCCGGCCCCCACCTCGCTCTCCGGGCCGAGGATGGAATCCTCCACGACGGCCCCCTCACCCACCCGGGCCCCTCGATGGAGGATGGATCGGTCGACCCTGGCCCCGGAATCGACGCTCGCTCCGGGACCGACCACGGTGAACGGGCCAACCACCGCCCCGGGATGGATGCTGGCACCCTCGGCCAGCAGGGGGCGATCGTAGACGACCCCTCCGACCAGGCCGTCCAGGGCGTCGAGGTGGGCCTGGAGGTACGCCTGACGCGTGCCGAGGTCCCGCCAGTAGCCCTCCCAGACGAATGAGTACACCGGCTCTCCCCGGGCGATGAGGCCCGGGAAGGTCTCTCGCTCGATCGAGACGGCCCTCCCGTCGGGCACCCCGTCGAGCGATCGCGGCTCCAGCACGTAGGTCCCCGCGTTGATCATCCCCGGGACCGGATCGCGAGGCTTCTCATGGAATGCCCGCACCCTCCCGTCGGTCATCCGGTCGACCAGGCCGTACGGCCGGGCATCCTCCACGGCAGCAAGGGCGATCGTGGCCACAGCGTTCCGCTCGCGGTGGAAGGCCACGAGCGCGGAGAGGTCGAGGTCGGTGAGGACGTCTCCGTTCAACACCAGGAACGTGTCGTCGAGGAGGTGGCGAGCGCCTGCAACGGCCCCGGAGGTCCCCAGGGGCTCGGACTCGGTGATCCAGGTGATCCTGGGCCGCCCGCGCCGCTCGGCGAGGAAGGAGTGGAACTCCCGCTCCAGGTAGGAAGATGACAGCACGGCCTCCTCCACCCCGTGCCCGGCGAGATGGTCCAGGACGTGGTGCAGGAAGGGTCTGTTCATGAAGGGGATCAGCGGCTTGGGAACCGTCTCGGTGAGCGGCCGCAGACGAGTGCCCTCCCCGCCCACGAGGACGACCGCCTTCACCGGGCGGGTCCGCTTCGCCCGCGAGCCCGCACCCGCGAGACCAACCGGGCCCGGAGCCACAACGCCACCCGAACCAGCGGCTTGAGGAGCACCAGGGGCCCGCGGGCGACGTGACGCTCGAAGTACCGGTAGATGCTTCGGGAATGCTCCCCGGCCATGCGCTTCGGCATGTGCCGGGAGGACACGCCGATCTCGTGGACCACCTCGACCTCGGGTGAGAACAGGACCGTCCATCCCGCCTTCCGCAGCCGGGTGCACAGGTCCACGTCCTCGACGTACATGAAGTACCCCTCGTCGAACCCGTCGACCTCTTCGTACGCCTCCCGCCTGAGCAGCATCGCAGACCCCGAGATCCACTCCACCTCTCGCTCGGTGGCCCGGTCCCAGCCGGCCATCGTGTACGCGCGGCTGAACGGGTTGTTGGGCAGGACCGGCCCCAGGAAGGCGTGGGCGATCGACTCGACGAGCCCGGGCACCCTGCGTGCCGAGGGCTGCACCGAACCGTCCGGGTTTCGGACCAGGAGCCCGATGGCCCCGGCGCGAGGGCGCTCCCCGGCCACCTTGAGGAGCGCGGCGAGGGTCCCGCCGGTGATCTCGGCGTCGGGGTTCAGGAGCAACGCGAACGGCGACCCCGTTTGCCGGATCCCCTGGTTGGCGGCAGCCGCGAACCCTCTGTTCACCGGGTTTTCGATGGTCCGGACGGCGGGGTGCTCGGCGGCCACACGCCGGGCGCTGCCGTCCTGGGACGCGTTGTCCACCACCACGACCTCGAGGGCGAGGTCCTCCGCGGCCGCGTACACGGACGCCACGCACCGAGGGAGGAACTCCCCCGAGTTGTGGTTCACCACCACGACGGCGAGATCGCTTCCCTGCATCTACGTGTGTGGGGTCCGGGAGATGAAGACGATGCCCGAGATGATGAGGAACACGCCGACCCACCGGAGGCCCGAGACGTCGCTCTTCAGGATGAACCGGTCGAATAGCAGGATCAGCACGTAGGTCAGGGCAGCGAAGGGATAGGCGAACGACAGCGACACCCGTGACAGCACGATCAGCCAGAAGACCGCCGACACACCGAAGAGGATCAGCCCTCCCCACACGGCAGGCTGCCGGGCCACGCGGAGCACGGTCTGCACCGGCTCCTGGATATGCTCGCTCTTGATTTCACCCGCCCGTGTCATTCCGTACTTCAAGGTGAGCTGCGCCGCGGCAGCAAGCACCACGGACAGCACGATCACGCCGATGAGCATCAGCCTGGTCCTCCTGGTTCGCGGTCGTGCATGAGTGTGCGGACGGTAGTCGACGTCGAGCGCCGTGCGCTCCGGTAGCTCGTGACGCTCCCGATGGTCGTGGTGCTCGTGTGGGTCGTGGGCCTCGTCCTTGTCCACCCTGCTCACGGGGCCACCTCGCGCCGATTCGGTCCCGGGGATCCACGCCTCCGTCCTGTCCTTGGGGCGAAACTGCGGAGCGCCCTGGCCAGCTCGTGGTCGTTCCGCACCACGACGTCACGCTGGGAAGCCTGCTCTGGCAACCCGCCCGCATCGGATACGACGGCGGGTGTTCCGATGGCCTGGGCACGGGCCAGCGCCCCCGACGACCACGACCGCCGGTAGGACAGAATGATCGCGTCGGCTGCAGCGATCCACGCGTCGAATTCCTCGTCCTCCACGAACCTCTCGATGAGCTCGAAGCCTGGCGTGGTATCGGACAGCAGGCGAAGGGTGGCCGCGTAGGCGAGGTTCTCGGGGGTCGCGTCGCGCACCGAGCCCACCACGTACAAGCGGCCCCTCCCCAGAGCCCGGAAGGCCTCGACGGCCCGTTCGTGTCCCTTGTGCGGCTGGAGGAAGCCGGGAGAAACGAACACCACCTCGTCAGGGGGAATCTCCAAGCGACGGCGAGCCTCCTCGCGTGAGGCCGGTCCCCGGACCGCAACCCCGTCGACGTGGCGAACCAGCCTCGCTCGAACTCGGACCCGGTACTGTCGCTCGAGGGCCTCTCGCTCGGCCCGCGTGTGGAACAGGAGGACCGGGGCCGCCCAGAAGGCCGCCCCGAGCAGGACCTCATCGGGCCGCCACCACCGAGGCCGGTCGGCTTCGTGGACGAGGATCTCGGTTCGAGGGCGCCGCAGGCACAGCCACAGCAGCGCGAGCGAGGTCCCGATCTTCGACAGCGGCGCCCGGGGCCGGTAGTAGAGCGCCGGCTGGAAGTGGACCACGATACGGTCGAACCCCCGGCCGAGCCGGACCGCCGCCAGGAACGGGCGTCCGCCGAAGAACGGCACCCGCAGATCCCCGGCGCCGTCGGGTGGTGAGATCACGGTGACCTCGTGGCCCTCTGTGCGGAGCCGCTCAGCTTGGTCCCGAGCGTAGCGGCCGATCCCGCAGGGGCGTGGGGGATACGACGAAACCAGGAGCACCCGCTTCACGCTACAGCTCCTCCACGCGCAGCTTGCACGGGACCCACACCTGTCCCTCGATCCCCGCGCTGTCGTCGACGTCGAACGCGTACCGTTGGTCGTGCCAGTCGTACACCTTCCCAAGGTCCCGGGAGTGCACACCGACCGTGAGGTGGTACCGGCCCTGCACGAACGGCATCGCCGCCAGATCGAACGTCACCCGAAGCGTCCCGTCCACCCGTCCGAGCTCGTGCTCCATCCAGTCGGTCCCGGTCTTGTATACGAGACTGTCCCGTGCGTCGTAGAGGGCCACCGACACCACCGGGTCGTCGACGGATCGGTTCGCCTTCAGGTCGACCTGGATCGACAGGGGCTTCGCCGGACGGGCTCGCTTGACCGGCCTTCCATCCGAGTCCAGGAGCGCCACTCCGAGCACCTCGATGTCTTGCGTGGCCTCACCCCGTACGAAGGGCGCCCGCTCCTGGAGAAGCACCACCCGGAACTCCCGGAGAACGTCCCGCACGTCACCCGACGCCCGGATCCGGCCCCGGTCGAGCATCACCGCCCGGTCGCAGATCTCGCGCACCCGCTCCACGGCGTGCGAGACGAGGACGATCGTCCGGCCCTCGTCCTGGAACCGCCGCACCCGCTCGATGCACTTGCGTTGGAAGGCCTCGTCACCGACCGCCAGCACCTCGTCCACCAGCAGGATCTCCGGGTCGACGTGCACCGCCACGGCGAACCCGAGACGCACGAACATCCCCGAGGAGTAATGCTTCACCTGATTGTCGATGAACGGCTCGAGCTCGGCGAAGCTCACGATCTCGTCGAAGCGCCGATCCGTGTCCTTCTTCGAGAGCCCCAGGATGGACGCGTTGAGGTAGACGTTCTCCCGCCCGGTCAGCTCGGGATGGAAACCCGCCCCGAGCTCCAGGAGCGCGGCGATCCGACCGCGGGTCGTGACGGTCCCTCCGGTTGGCCGGAGGATCCCTCCGATGATCTTGAGGAGCGTGGTTTTCCCCGATCCGTTGGCCCCGATGAGGCCCACGGTTTCCCCTTCCTTCACGTCGAAGGAGACGTCACGGAGAGCCCAGAACTCCTCCGCGCGCGTGCGGCGCATCCGCAGCACCCGTTCCTTCAGGCTCGACGGGCGCTCGTGGTAGAGGCGGAACCGCTTGGACACGGCATCGATGGAGACGGCCGGTGCCGAGCCCACCTAGAGCTCCTCGGCGAAGTCGCCGGACATCCGATAGAAGGTCCGCCAGGTGAGGTAGAGGAGCAGCGCCGAGACCAGGCCGAGCACGGTGAGCCGGCCCGCGTACCACGCGATCCCCGGGTCGGGCAGCACCGGCTCGATGCCCCTGGCCGGGTCCCCGTACAGCGCCACCCGAGAGGTTCCTCCGTACAGCGCCCGCTGGAACGCGAGCACCACGTTCGCCATGGGGTTGAGCAGGTACAGCTGGGCGGCTCGATCCCCCAGGTTCTCCGCCACCAGCCTGGCTCCCTGGTACACGATGGGCGTGACCCAGAACCACGCCAGGAGGGCCAGGTCCACCAGGTGGTGGGTATCGCGATACCGCACGTTGAAAGCGGAGGTCGCCAGACCCAGAGCGGCGAGGAAGAGGAGCAGGACCACCAGAGCCAGCGGCACCAGCACCAGGGCCGGCCCGAAGAACGGGTACGTGAACACGAGCAGGGCTCCCACGAGGACCAGCGACTGGTACCCGAAGTTCACCAGCGCCGCCCCGATCGCCGACAGCGGAAGGATCTCCCGCGGGAAGGCCACCTTTGTGACCAGCGGGCCGTTCGCCACCACGGACCCGGTCGCTCCCTGGAGCCCCGTGGCGAAGAGCGTCCAGGGCACGATCCCGGCAAGCAGGTACACCACGAAGTTGGCGATGCCGCTCGTGAGGAAGAACGTGAACACCACGTAGAAGACGACCAGGTAGAGCACGGGGTTCAGCATCGACCAGGCCACGCCGAGGACCGAGGACTTGTACTTGACCTTTGTCTCCTTCCGGATCAGGTTCGCCAACACTTCGCGATGCCCGAAGAGTTCACGGAGGCGCTGCCCGAGCCGCAGTCGTGGAGGGTCGCTCGTCCGTACCAGGGTCTCCGTTTCGTCACTCATCGGATGCCCTCCAGCATCGCCCCCAGCGCCTCGTCGAGGTGCGGGAGTTGCGCCACTCCCGGGACGGGAAGAACCTCGCTGGCCAGGGCGGAGTTGCGCGGCCGAGAAGCGGCGAGGTCGAGATCGGCCGACTTCTGCTCGGTGAGCTCGCCGGGGAGCGCGCCGAGACCTCGGGCCCGGACCAGCAGATCGAACCATGAGGTCGGCTCGGGACCGGCCAGGTGCACCAGGCCGCGCAGGCCCGAGGCAAGGAGCGCCACGAGCCCGGAGGCTAGATGGGGCACGTAGGTCGGGGTCCCCGTGCGGTCGACGATCCCGCCAACCGACTCACCGACCGTGAGTCCCCGAACCGCTCGCGAGAAGAAGTCGTCTCCTCCCCCGAACAACCAGCCGGTTCGGACGACTTGATACTCGGGTGCACGCAAACGGACCTCGTCCTCCCCCGCGAGCTTGCTCCTCCCGTAGGCCGACAGGGGATTGGGCGCGTCCGACTCCACGTACGGCTCCTCTTTCTCTCCGTCGAAGACGTAATCGGTGGAGGTGTAGAGGAGCAGCGCTCCGGTCTCGCGGGCCGCATCGGCCACGTTCGCCGTTCCGTACGCGTTCACGGCGAGGGCTCGGTCGGGGTCCTCCTCGCAGGCGTCGACGGCCGTCATCGCCGCCAGGTGCACCACCACGTCGGGCGCCGCTTCTCGGATGAGCCCCAGAACGGCGCGTCGGTCCTCGACGGAGAGGTCCTCGTGCCCGAACCCGACGACGTCGTGTTCGGCGGCCGCCCGCGCCACCAGCGCACTGCCCAGGCCGCCTCCCGCTCCGGTGACGGCGATCCTCACCGCGACACCTCCCGGGGCGCGGTCACGATCGGACCGGGGTGCGCGCCGCGGAGCCAGTCGAGATGGTCCCGGTACCACTCGACCGTGCGGGCCAGCCCCTCCTCGAAGGGGATCTCCGGCCGCCAGCCGAGGGCCTGGAGCCGGTCGGCCGCCACTCCGTAGCGGAAGTCGTGCCCCGGCCGGTCGCTCACGAACGTGATAAGCGACTCCGGCGCTCCGGCCAGACGGCAGATCGTCCGGGCCAGCTCCAGATTCGAGAGCTCGTGTCCCGCCCCCACGTTGTAGACGACCCCCGGCTCGCCTCGACCGAGCACCACCAGCGCGGCGCGGACCCAGTCCTGGACGTGGAGGAACTCCCGGCGCTGCTCTCCCCTGCCGTAAACGGGGATGGGTCGCCCCTGCAGGGCAGCAACGGCGTACGTGGGCACCACCCGCTCGATCTGCCGGGGTCCGTACGCATTCGTTCCTCGCAGCACGGTGACGTTCGCGCCGTACGTGACGACGTAGGCCTGGCAGAGGAGATCGGCGGCGGCCTTGCTCGCGGCGTAGGGGCTGCGCGGCGCCAGCGCGTGGTCCTCGTCGAACGCCCCGCCGGCGGGATTGCCGGCGCCGTACACCTCGTCCGTGGAGATCATCAGCATCCGCGTGCCCGATCCGGTGCACGCCTCGAGGACAGTCTGCGTCCCCAGCACGTTCACGGTGAGGAATTCCCTGGGTGCCTCGATGCTCCGGTCCACGTGGGATTCTGCGGCGGCATGGATCACGGCGTCGGCCCGGCTGACGACCTCGCGCACGGCGTGGGGATCGGTCACGTCGCCCACCACGAGGCGGAACCTCGGGTCCTCCTCGTGCCCCTCGAGATTCGCTCGGCTACCGCCCGTTGACAGCCGGTCGAGGACGGTCACGCGGACGCCCGGTTCCTCCAAGAGGCCATCGACGAGGTGCGACCCGATGAACCCCGCCCCCCCGGTGACGAGCACGTGACGCTCGGTCACTTGAAGATGAGATCCCAGCTGTAAGGGATGTCGGGAGTATTCCAGGCGGCCCGGTACTCGTCCGGAGCCTCGCGGTTGTAGGGCTCGGTGGGGACGTTCACGACGACGGACTCGTCCTCAGAGATGCACTTCCACCCGTGATACACCCCCGCGGGAACTCTCACCAGCGTGGGGTTGTGGTCTCCGATGAAGTACTCGGTCAGCGTGCCCTTCGTCGGGGAGTCATCACGCGCGTCGTACAGAACCAGCTTCACCATCCCCTTGACGCAGCAGAAGTTGTCGGCCTGGACCTTGTGAAGGTGCCACGCTTTGACCACACCGGGATAGGTGGTGCTGATGTAGACCTGTCCGAACTTCTCGAATCCTTCGTCATCGGCGCGGAGGATCTCCATCAGCCGTCCCCGCTCGTCGGGCACGACCGCGAGGTCCTTCACCCACACGCCGTCGATCTCGTCCCCCACGCTATCCTTCCTCCGCTCGTCGGCCGAGTCTAGAACACCTCGACCTGGCTCTGGTCGCCCAGCATGAGACGGTACATGGCTGGGCGACCCTTCCCCCGGCGGACCTCGACGTCCTTCCCGAGGAGCGACTGGGCCATCCCCCTGACGTCCTCGATCTTGCACCGCTCCATGACGATGGAGTCCTCGATCTGGCTGCCCTCGATGCGGCACCCGAAGTAGATGGACGCGTCCGGGCCGATCACCGAGTCCTCGACGAAGGAATCCTCGCCGATGATGGCCGGCCCCCGCACCACCGAGCGCGAAACCTTCGCCCCTCGCTCCACGATGACTTGGCCGATGATGCGGGACGACTCGTCGACGTCCCCGTCGACGCGGGACTCGAGGACCGAGAGCATCATCCTGTTCGCCTCCAGGAGGTCTTCGAGCTTCCCGGTGTCCTTCCACCAGTCCGTCACCATCTCGGCGCGGACGGCGCGGCCCTTGTCGATGAGGTACTGGATGGAGTCGGTGATCTCGAGCTCTCCGCGCCAGGAGGGCTTCACCGACGCCACGGCCTCGTGGACGCTCGCGTCGAACAGGTACACCCCGACCAGCGCGAGGTCGGAGAGGTGCTGCTTCGGCTTCTCGACCAGGCGAACCACGCGGTCTCCCTCCAGGACGGCCACACCGAACCGCTCGGGTTCGGGAACCGCTGCCAGGAAGATCTGCGCGTTCGGGGAGTGACGCTCGAACTCCTTCACGAACGCGGTGATGCCCTCGAGGAGCACGTTGTCGCCCAGGTACATCACGAAGTCGTCGTCGCCGAGGAAGTCCCGAGAGACCAGCACCGCGTGCGCCAGACCGAGGGGGGCCTCCTGGTGGATGTAGGTGACGTCGAGATCCCACGCCGACCCATCGCCGACGGCCGCCTGGATCTCTGGGGCGGTGGAACCCACCACGATCCCCACCTCGCGGATGCCCGCCGCCGCGATGGACTCCAGGCCGTAGAAGAGGATGGGCTTGTTGGCCACCGGGATGAGCTGCTTGGAGCTCGTGTGGGTGATGGGCCGGAGCCGGGTTCCTTCCCCGCCCGAGAGCACCAGCGCCTTCACGACGACGACCCTGCCCAGTCGGCGCCAATCACCAGGACCGCGTCGGCACCGGCGAGCACCGGAGCCCGTGCTTCTCGCTGAGGAAGGTCAGGGAAGTAGCCTGAGAGGGTCCGAGCGCGGGCTTCGGCCCCCGACCGGAAGAGGATCGCGGATGCGCGAAGACGCGGTGGCGCCTCGCGGACCCCTCGCACGACGAACCCCGCCCGGCGCAGCCGGCTCTCGGCCTCAGCGGCGGCTTCGGGAGCGCCCGCGTCGAGCACCCAGACCTCGATCACGCCGGGCGAGACCCGGGTTCCAAGCTGCACGCTGCCGAGGTCCCGGAGCGGCTTTCCCAGCTCCATGGCCCGGAACAGCTTCCGGGTCTCGGGCTGCTCCGCGATCACGTAGGAGATCCCGTCGATGTCCTCTGGCACCGAGGGCACCACTCGTAAGTCCACGGTTCGGGCCCCGGTGGGGTCCTGCTCGGCAAGCTCCCGGAGCTTGTCCCCCAGGTAGATGATGTCCGCACCGGAGAGCCCGTCGTCGGTGATGACGTTCTCGGTGGCCAGCTGGACCAGACTCGGCAGCCGGACCAGGGAGTTCACCGAGAGCAACCGGTTGAGCAGGGCCCGGATGAACTGCTGCTGCCGGGCGATGCGGGCGAAGTCTGGGATGAGGTCTCCCTCGACGTGACGGGCCCGCACGAACGCCAGGGCCGTGTTCCCGTCGAACCGGTAGCACCCCGCCCGGGGGATTCGGAGCTCGGCCAGCTCGTCGAACATGGGACGGTCCACGCACATCCGCACACCGCCGAGGGCAGTCACCAGCCTCCGGAAGCCGACGAAGTCCACCTCCACGTAGTGGTGGATGGGCACACCGGTGAATCGCTGGACGGTCCGGAGCATGAGCCGCGGCCCGCCCAGGTGGAAGGCCTCGTTCAGCTTGCCCTTGCCGTGCCCCGGGATCTCCACCAGCAGATCGCGCGGGAAGTGCACCAGCACCGCCTTGTTCCGCTCGGGGTCGAAG
>JBOGWB010000091.1:0-17560 GCA_050693035.1 Actinomycetota bacterium | reverse complement strand
CCTCGGAAGGTCCCAAGCTCGACGCCGGGCCCTACGTGACGGCGTTGGAGGAAGCGGCCGGGGTCCGGGCGGTCGTCGTGGGGAAGCCGTCGACGGAGATCTTCCGCGAGTCGGTGGCCCTTCTGGGGGTCGAGCCCGATCGGGCGGTGATGGTGGGTGACGACCTCGAGGCCGACGTGCTCCCCGCGCAGGCGATCGGGCTAACCGGGGTCCTCGTTCGAACGGGGAAGTCCCGGGAGGAGACCCCGACAGCCCCTCGCGGCGACCCCGACCACGTCCTCGACTCGGTGGCCGACCTGCCGGCTCTGCTGGACCGGCTGGGCTAGCGGCCGCTACCCGGCCGCCTCCCACGCCGCCACCTTGGGGTGATCCTTGTCCACCGGACCCACCTGCGCGGCACCACCTGGAGACACGTAGCCGGCGATCTCCTCGGTGAAGAACTCCGCGTTGATCGGGGTGAACTCCTTCCACTCCGCAGGGACATCATCCTCGGCGAAGATGGCGGTCACCGGGCACACGGGCTCGCAGGCGGCGCAGTCCACGCACTCGTCGGGCTGGATGTACAGCATCCGGCCGCCCTCATAGATGCAGTCCACGGGGCACTCGTCGACGCAGGCCCGGTCCTTGACGTCGATACAGGGCTCGGTGATCGTGTATGTCATCTCGGGCTCCCCCTTTTCCCTGTTTCCACCGTGCTGAACGTGTCAATCAGAGTCTACCCCGGATGGGGCAGGCGTGAAGCACATCTCCGTTCCGGTACCGTGACCAGGTGAAGTCGCGACCCGGCACGCTCGACATCCGGCCCGTCACCCCCGACCTGTGGGAGGACCTGGTGGAGCTGTTCGGCGATCGAGGCGCCTACTCCAACTGCTGGTGCATGTGGTGGCGAGTGACCGGCGCGGACTTCGATCGGGGGATCAGGCACCGGGGCGCCGGCAACCGCCGGGGGCTGAAAGGCCTGGTAGCCAAGGGCCACGTGCCTGGCCTCCTCGCCTATCGAGACGGCCGGCCGGTGGGCTGGGTCTCGGTCGCGCCGCGGGAGGAGTTCGGGCGCCTCCAGCGGTCTCCCACCCTGAAGCCCGTCGACGACCGGCCGGTATGGTCGATCGTCTGCTTCTTCATGGACCGGTCCCAGCGGG
This sequence comes from Actinomycetota bacterium, assembly GCA_050693035.1. Lineage (GTDB taxonomy): Bacteria > Actinomycetota > UBA4738 > UBA4738 > CALAEC01 > DASYVD01. The sequence continues at coordinate 16,421 of JBOGWB010000091.1, read as the reverse complement.
GCATGAAGGTGGGCACGGCGCTCCTGGACGCCGCGGTGCGGTACGCGGCCGAGCAGGGAGCGGCCATCGTGGAGGGGTACCCGGTGGATCCCACCGACCGCGCCATCAGCAACGCGGACGCCTTCACGGGCCTGGTGTCGATGTTCCGCCGGGCCGGATTCAGGGAGGTGGCCCGGCGGGGCAGCCGGCCGATCATGCGGAGAATCATCCGGAACGGTTGACTCAATGCTCGACCGCCGGGCTGGGGGCAACGGCCAGCACCGTCCCCAGGTGTGAGGAAAGGGTCTCCAGGGCCGGGACCGGGTACACCACGACCAGGTCCGCTCCGGCGTCGCGCCACTCGGCGAGCCGCGCGAGCGCCTCGCTTCGGACGCCCCAAACGCAGAGCGCCCGAGCCAATGCCTCACCGCCCCGCGGATCGCCCGCCGCCGCGGCCCTGGCCGGATCGCCGAGCCCCATCGCCTCGAGCTGCCGCGCATAGCTGGGGAATCCCGCGTATTCGGCCGCCGCGAGGCCCAGCGCTTCCAGGGCATGCGCCTCCTCGTGACCCAGGCAGGCCCGCACGTACACCGCCACCGTCAGCTCCGCCGGGTCCCTCCCGGGCCGCGCGGCGCCCCGCGCCAGCTCCTCTCTGGCCTTCGCCACTCGCTCTGGCGTGCACCAGTTCAGGAGCACTCCGTCACCGACCTCTCCGGCCAGCTCGACCATCCGGGGGCCGAGGGCGGCCAACCACACAGGGATCGCGACCGGCCCGTGGTCGAGCCCAAGGCGGAACCCCTCCACCGGGAAGGGACCACGCGCGCTCACGACCTCTCCTCGGAGCGCCGCCCGGACCTGGTGGACGTACTCCCGAACGAGCCGCACGGCCCCCGAGCGGGCCCGGCCCGAGCCGAGTCCCAGCACGAACCGTCCCCCGCTGGCCTCATGTACGGTGGCCGCACCCATGGCTGACAGGGTCGGGCTGCGCGAAGTGATGGGCAACACCCCCGGCGCCAGGCGGAGCCGGACCGTCGCCGCGGCGAGCCCCGCCAGCGTGGCGAAGGCCTCCCGGCCCTTGCTCTCGGGGACCAACGCGATCTCGTAGCCGGTCTCCTCGGCCGTCTCCACGACCTGGAGGAGGTCGTGCCAAGGGAGGGGCTCCCGCAACGCGACGCCCGTCCGTCCCGTGGCCGGCCCGCCGGGTTTCTCGCGCTCCATGCTCCTCATGTTGAATCTTCCCCGCGTCCATGGCCACGATCAGGTTCCGCACCAGCGACAGCGTGTTCCTGGAGGGAGACCTCCGCGAGGCGGACGGTCCGGCCAGAGGAACGGCCGTCCTGTGCCACGCACACCCCTCGTTCGGAGGGAGCAAGGATCACCCCGTCCTGTGGGCCATCCGGAACCACCTGGCCGCTCGGCGCGGGCTTCACGTCCTGGCGTTCAATTTCCGGGGCACCATGGGCTCGGAGGGAGCCCATGGTGGGGGCGTCGCCGAGCTCGCCGACGTCGACGCGGCCGTCGGGAGGGTTCGCGAGGAGGCGCCGGGACCCACGGTGGTCGGCGGATGGTCGTTCGGGGCGAACGTGGCGCTCCGACACGCCGCTCGCGATCCTCGGATCGCCGCGCTGGCCCTCGTGGCCTTGCCCGTCGAGCCCGATACGGTGACCGACCTCCCTCCCCTGCCCCTGGAGGATCTCCAGAACCTGGAGGCCCCGGTGCTGTTCGTTGTGGGCTCGTTGGACCGGCTCACGTCGGTGAACCACCTCCAGGCATTGACGGATCGGATCCCTCGCGCACGTCTCCAGGTGCTTCCGGGAACGGGCCACTACTTCGAGCGGCGCGAGGCGGAGCTCGCCGAAGCTGTCGGAGAGTTCTTCGAGCCGGTGCTGAGGGGTGGGGCTCGGGCTCAGTAACGAGGGCGCCGGCCGGGATCCCTCTCCCCGTACCAGTCGCGACGGAACCTGCGGATGCGGTACCGGATCATCATGTAGCCCACCACGGCGAGGACGGCGACGAAGAGGAACAGGCCCAGGGCCACCCCGGCGGCGATCTCCACGACCTGCCACAGGACGCCGGCCGCGGCCGCCGCGATCAGCAGGATGATGAGAAGCAGGAGCACGGTCCGATTCTCCCCCCAGAGGGAGTTTGCTGCACCTGCCGGAGCGTTTCTCCCCCCCTCGCCGGGGGGCACAATCGAGGGCGTGACGATCCTCGTGGGCACGAGCGGCTGGCAGTACCGCCATTGGCGCGGCCCGCTCTACCCGACGGACCTGCCCCAGCGCATGTGGCTCTCCTACTTCTCCGAGCGCTTCCCCACGGTCGAGGTGAACAACACCTTCTACAACCTCCCCAAGGAAGAGACCTTCGTGGCCTGGCGGGAGGGATCGGCCCCCGGCTTCGTCATCGGCGTCAAGGCCAGCCGCTACATCACGCACATCAGGCGCCTCCGGGACCCCCGCGAACCGGTCGAGCTGCTCTGGTCACGTTGCCGGCTTCTCGAGAGCAAGCTGGGCCCCGTCCTCTTCCAGCTCCCACCGAACCTTCCAATCGACCTCGAACGCCTGAAGGGCGTGCTCGACGTGCTCCCAAAAGAGATGCGGGCCGCGTTCGAGTTCCGCCATCCGACGTGGGAAGCGCAAGAGGTCCAACGGCTCCTGGACGCGGCGGGATGCGCCCTCGTCCTCGCCGACCGGCCCGGCGCTCGCGTCTCCAGCGTGGTCACCGGAGGATGGTCATACGTGCGGTTCCACCAGGGGAGCGCCACGGGTCCCGACTACCCACGGGAGAAGCTGCGCCGGTGGGCCGAGAAGATCGCCGGCCTCGAGGCCGGCGATGTGTACCTCTACTTCAACAACGACCCCGGCGGCGCGGCGGTCCGCGATGCTCGAACCCTCACCGAGCTCTTGAGCCAGCGCGGGTTCGACGTCCGCGGGCCGGGACCGGAGCAGGGACAGGAGAGAGCCGGATGAGGGCGTTCGTCACCGGGGCCACCGGGTTCATCGGCGGCCACTTCGTCCGGAGGCTTCGGGCCCGCGGAGACGACGTCGTGGCTCTGGTGCGCTCGCCGGACCGGGCGGAGACGCTCCGGGACGCCGGCGTGGAGCTCGTCGAGGGCGACGCCTCCGACCCGGCCGCAGTCCGGCGGGCCGCCGACGGGTGCGACGCCGCCTTCCATCTTGCGGGGATGTATCGCGTGGGCATCCGGCCGAGAGAACGACCGGCCATGTACCAGGCTAACGTGCGAAGCACCGAAGTGGTCCTGGACGCGGCCGCCGAAGCGGGCGTCCCGCGGATCCTGTACGTCTCCACGTGCAACGTGTTCGGCAACACGCGCGGGCGTATCGTCGACGAGGCGTACGAGCGCCCGGCCGCGGATGGGTTCCTGTCCTACTACGACGAGACCAAGTATCTCGCCCACCTCGCAGCAGCCGAGCGGATCGCGCACGACGTGCCGATCGTGATCGTCCAGCCCGGGGCGGTGTACGGACGCGACGACCACTCCGAGGTGGGCTGGATGATCGATCAGCTGCGGAAGGGGCGTCTGTGGTTCCGGCTGTTTCCTGAGCTGGGCATGACCTTCGTCCACGTGGACGACGTCGCCGGGGGGATCGTCTTGGCGTACGAGGGCGGCGTGTCCGGGCAGTCGTACATCCTCGGCGGTGAGGTCGCACGGATGGGCGAGGTGGTCGATCGCGCCGCGGCCATCATCGGCCGACGGCCGCCCCGGCTGGCCGTCCCGCCGCGCGTCGTCAGGATGAGCGCTCCGCTGGGACCGATTGCCGCCAGGCTCCTGGGAACCCCGGCCAACCTGTCCGAAGCGGTCCGGGCCGCCCACGGCGTGACGTACTGGGCCACCGACGCCAAGGCACGGCGGGAGCTCGGGTACGCCCCGCGCTCCCTGGACGTGGGGCTCCGGGAGACCTTGTCCGGATAGCGTTGGGGTGGGACCGGCCTCGGACTCAGACCGTCCGCTCGGCGACCCCTTCGCTCGCCCGCACCTGGCTGACCTCCGATCCGGCGGGAAGGAACACTCGGAAGGAAGAGCCGCCGCCGGGTCGGTCCTCCACCCAGGCCCGCCCTCCGTGGAGCTCGGCAAACAGGGCCACGAGCGATAGCCCGATCCCCGCGCCGGGAGCGTGGGGGCGCACCCCATCACCTTGACGGAAGGGCTCGAAGATCGCTTGCTTGAGATCGTCGGGGATGCCGGATCCGTCGTCGTCCACCACGAGCAGCACCCCTCCGTCCTGTTGCTGCACGGTCACCCAGATCCGGGTACCCGGTCCCGCGTGCTTCGCCGAGTTGGCAACCAGGTTCTCCAGTATTCGCTCCACCTTCGGACCATCCACCGCCGCTACCACGGGCGCCGCATCCATCTCGATCCGGTCCAGGGCCACCTGGGCCTCCTCCACGACGCGGTGCGCCAGGGCGCCCACGTCGACGAGGCGGCGCTGGGGCTCGAGGACGCCGCGCCGCAGGCGGTCGAGGTCGAGGAGATCCGACAGGAGCGTGTCGAGCTTCCGCGCGTTCCGGGCCAGCCGAGCCACCAGGTCCAGCTGTTCCTCCCGGGACAGGCCCTCACCCTGCTGCTCGAGCGTCAAGGCGAACCCGAGGAGCGCCGCGAGCGGCGTCCTGAGCTCGTGAGAGACGGCGTTGAGGAAGGCGTTCTTCATCTCATCGAGCGAGCGGAGCCGGTCCGCGGCCTCCCGCTCTCGCTCGTAGGCCCGGCGGACCGCTTGTTCGGACGTGATCCGCTCCGTGACGTCGATCAGGAGACCCTGCCAGTACATGGGGCGCCCCGCGTCGTTGCGAACCATCCGCGCTTCGTCCCGGACCCACACGACGTGGCCGTCCCGATGGAGCAGGCGGTACTCCATGGAGAAGGGCTGGCCCGTGCGGTTGGTCCTCCGGCTCTCCTCCAGGACCCGATCCCGATCCTCCGGATGCAGGCGCTCCATCCATAGGTGGGGGTCGGCCATCCGCTCCGCCGAGCTGTACCCGAGGAGCCGCTCGTACTGCGGGCTGATGTACAGCGCCGTACTGACGTCGTCGACCGCATCGACGTACACGACCGCCGGGACCTGCTCGACCAGCGTCCGGTAGAGAACATCGGCGTCTCGCAGCGGCGCGGGAAGCCGCCTCGCACGAAACGCGGACCGGGCCGACTGGAACAGGTTGCCGAAGTTGGACACGCTCAACTCTCGCGGGCCCGAACGGGCCCCTCGCCAGTAGCATCGGCCGCTGCCGGGGGCGGTTTAGGGGCCCACCCCAGGGGGAGCCCCTACAGCGGGATGTGGGAGACCACCATGATCCGGGGCTCGGTCATCTCCTCCATGGCGTACCGCAGGCCTTCCCGCCCGTAGCCGGACTCCTTCGTCCCCCCGTAGGGCATCTGGTCGGCCCGGAACGCGGAGACGTCGTTCAGGATCAGGCCCCCCACCCGGATCTCTCGATGGGCCAGGAAGGCGCGCTCGATGTCTCGGGTGAACACGCCCGCCTGGAGCCCGTACTGGGTCGCGTTGACCTCGTCGATAGCCTCCTCGAACGTCTCGTACGAGCTCACCGTTGTCACCGGCCCGAAGATCTCCTCCGTGCAGACCTTCATGTCCCGACGGACCTTCGCCAGCACTGTCGGCGCGTAGAACGGATCCTTGCGCTCCCCGCCCACGAGCACCTCGGCCCCCTGCGAGACGGCCTCGTCGACCCACTCGGCGATCCGCTCGAGCGAGCCCTCGTCGATCACCGGCCCCACGTCGGTGTCCGGGTCCATGGGGTCACCCACCTTCAGCGACTCGACCTGCTTCACCAACCGATCCACGAAATCCTCGTAGACAGGGGCATGGACAAAGTTCCGCTGCACGGCGATGCACGACTGCCCGGCCTGGTAGTACCCCCCGTAGGCGATGCGGGCGGCGGCGAGATCCAGATCTGCGTCCGAGTGGACGATCACTCCGGCGTTCCCCCCGAGTTCCAGCGTGACGTGCTTCTTGGGATCCAGGGACTTCAGCTTCCACCCGACCGGACTCGATCCCGTGAAGGAGATCTTCTTGAAACGAGGATCCCGCGCCAGCCCCTCGGCCTTCGAGCCGGAGATCGGCAATACGGAGAGCATCCCCTTCGGAAGATCGGTTTCGGTGAAGAGCTCGCCGAGGACGAGCGCACCGATCGGCGTGGCCGTGGCCGGTTTGAGGACGATGGGTGCCCCCACCCCCAGGGCCGGGGCCATCTTGTGGGCCACCAGGTTCACCGGGAAGTTGAACGGGGAGATGCCGAGCACGGGTCCGTAGGGGAACCGCCGGATCAGTCCGAGCCGGCTCCCGAGGGCGGGGTCGGTGTCCAGCCTGAGGAGCTCGCCTTCCGAGGACCGCACGATCTCCGACGCCCACCGGAAGGTAGAGACGGCCCGGTTCGCTTCAACGGTGGCCCACTTGAGGGGCTTTCCACCCTCCCGAGCGATGTGCCGGGCCACCTCGTCGACGCGCTCCTGGATCCGCGTAGAGATGTGCAGGAGCGCTTCCGCCCTGGCATGCACCGGGAGATTCCGCGACTCCTTCTCGAACGTCTCGTCCGCCGCATCCACCGCCTCCTCGATATCCGAGTCCGACGGGACACCGACCTCCGCGACGACCGTACCGTCGTAGGGACTCCTCACTTCGAACCGCTCGTCCCCGGGGCGCCACTCCCCGGCCACCAGGTACGGTCTGGTCTCGGTCATCCGGCTCACCTCAGTCGATCGGCGCCATCACGTGCTTCAGCTCGGTGTAGTGCTCGATCCCGTAGATGCTCATGTCCTTGCCGTATCCGCTCTGCTTGAAGCCGCCGTGGGGCATCTCCGGCGTGAGCGGGATGTGGGTGTTGATCCACACTGTTCCGAACCGGAGCTTCCGTGAGGCGTTCAGGGCCCGGCCGATGTCCCGCGTCCACACCGAGGCCGACAGCCCGTAGTCCACATCGTTGGCCCACGCGATGGCCTGCTCGTTGTCCTCGAACCGTTGCACCGTGACCACCGGTCCGAACACCTCGCGCTGGATGATCTCCGAGCTCTGATCGATGCCGGTGATCACGCTGGGCTTGTAGAAGAAGCCCGGACCGTCGATCCGCTCGCCGCCCGTCAGGACCTTGGCGCCGGCGTCACGGGCGCGATCGACGAACCCTGTGACTCGCTCGAGCTGCTCCCTGGAGACCACCGGACCCATCTCTGTGTCCGCCGCCGACGGGTCGCCGACCTTCAGCGACTCGACGGCCGGCACCAGCTCGGAGAGGAGGTTGTCGTAGATGCCTCCTCCTGCCAGAACCCGAGTCGCCGCCGTGCAGTCCTGTCCCGAGTTGAAGTAGCCGGCGGTCTTGATCCACTCGACGGAGCTCTCCAGATTCGCGTCGTCGAAGACGACCACCGGGGCCTTGCCGCCCAGTTCGAGATGCACTCGCTTGAGGCTGTCCGCGGCGGCCCGGGCCACCTCCTTCCCCGTGGTGACCTCGCCCGTCAGGGACACCATCCCCACGCCCGGGTGCTTCACGATGGCCTGGCCGGTGGGTACCCCGTCTCCGAGCACCACGTTGAACACGCCGGGCGGGAAGATGTCCGCGGCCAGCTCGGTCATGCGAAGAAGGGTCAGGGGGGTCCACTCCGACGGCTTGAGGACCACGGTGTTGCCGGCTGCCAGAGCCGGGGCGAACTTCCACATCGCCATGTACAGGGGGTAATTCCAGGGTGCGATCAGGCCCACCACGCCGATCGGCTCCCGCCGCAGCCAGCTCGTGTACAGCGTGCCGTCCTGCTTGTAGTACTCCCCGGTCGACAGGCCACCGACCACCCGGGCGGCGCCGGCAAAGAACCTGATCTGCTCCGCGATCACCATGATCTCGTCAGAGACCACCCACGCTGAGGGCTTCCCGACGTTCTCCGACTCCAGCCGCCCGAGCTCATCGGCGTTCTCCTCGATGGCGTCGGCCAGCTTCAGCATCATCCCGCTGCGCTCGCCCGGTGTCGTGTCGAACCAGGTTTCGTCGAAGGCCTTCTGGGCAGCCTTGACCGCGCGGTCCACGTCCTGCTCGGAGCCTCGAGGGATCTCGGCGATGGTCTCCCCGGTGGCCGGGTTCACCACCGGCAGCGACTCGTCGGTCGTCCCGTCCACCCAGTCCCCTCCGATGAACATCTGCCTGCGCTGTGTCGTCGTGGCCATGATGGGTTCCTCCCGATGCCCTGGTCGTCCTGGGTGAAGACTATCGAAATCCCCCGACTCGGCGTCCTCGCCGGAAGGGAGCCAGCGGCGAAAGCCCCCCATACGGTTGGGCCAACGTGCCGGGAGCGGAGGCCGCCTGGGTTACGCGCCCACGACGTCACACGTCCGGGATCACCCGCATGACGGGCTGGGGCCTCGGCTGGTCGCCCATGTACCGGCCAAATTCAGCCCAAGTCTCGGCGGCCTGGATCAGGGCCCAGGTAGCGGTCCCGGCGCGCGGGAGCCAGTCGGACGTGCGTCCGAACAGCTCCCCCGCCCCGACGTCTCCCGCCGCGAAGCGTTCACGCCTGGCGGCGAACACGTCACGGAGCCCCGTTTCCCGCGTGGTCCCCACCACCTCCTGGCCGACGAGCCCCAATTCGAGCTGCTGCATGGCCAGGAGGTACCTCGTGAAGAAGTGCTGGTCGAAGTCGAAGGTGTCGATGATGGCCTGGCCCACCCGACCCCCTCGGGCCTGCAGCCGCTCGATGGTTGCTGCGTCCATCCCGAGGTTCAGCCCGCCCTCGCCGGCTTCCTTGTCCAGCCTCGCCTCGTAGACGCGGTCGCGGAACCCCGGCAGCTCGGACTGGACCGTGTCACGCCAGTTCTGCATCGTATCGAGCATCTGCGAGATGAACCCGCCGATCCCGTCGATACCCACCCAGCGGGGGAGCCGCGCGCCGTTCGGAGCAGGCGGCAGGCCGACGTCGCTTTCCTCCACCAGCAGCCGGCCCTCGCGGTCCAATGGGAAGGGGGCGAACGAGAGCGCGAACGTGGGCCGCTTCGGCACCCACGCGTCGAAGAAATGGATCGGGAAGTTGCTGCCGATCCCTCCGTCAGAGAACCAGTGCGCCACCGGCCGCGGGTCGAGGGTTTCGGGCGCAGGTGCGTACAGGCGAACCGCGGTGAAGAGAAGCGGAAACGACAGGCTCATTCGAAACCCCAGGAGCACCGGCAGGTCGTCCGGTACGGGAAGTCTCACCACCCCTCCTTCGGGCGTTCCCTGATCCTCGAGCCACTTCGTGACCGGCCCGGGGAGGACGTCGCGAAGATCGCCGGGGTCGAACGCATACCCCTCGAGGTCCCGCGGAAGCCGGACGGGTCGTGCCGTCGACACGTCCGTCGTCATCATCTGGAGGTCGATCCCGACCGGCTCGCCGTCCAGGCCTCGATCCTTCCGAAGCATCCCGAAGGTGAGCGGCTGGCCCTCGTCGAGCCCCGCCGCCGCCTGGACGTGGTGGTGGAGCCAATCGCACAGGGCATCCCCCTCGGCCGACGAGCCTGGGATGAACCCGAAGTCGTGCTGAGAGAGGCCGCGCCACGATCGCATCCCTATCGAGGGGATCGCCAAGAGCAGAGGCCAGGCGATGGGGAGCAGGATGCCGACGAAGAATCCCGAGCCTCTGACCCGCCGCGTCAGCGCCGACAGCACGGCCCAGCCCAGGAGTCCCCACACGACGAGCAGCGCCGGGATCAGCCACCAACGCGCGCCGAGCCACCACGCCGTCACCCCCAGCGTTCCCCACCACGCCACGAGCAGCAACGTCACCCACAGGGCCTGGCGGAGCACGGTCGCGAACGTGGAGAGCGGACCCTGCTTTCGGATCGCCGCCAGATAGACGGCGAAGAGTCCCCGGACGGCCGGCCGAGGCTTGAAGAGCGAGATGAGGAATCCCTCCCGGGCGATCTCCTGGTTCACCAGGTCGAGCTGGGCGAACCCGGCGCCCCGCCCGGTCTGCCGTCCATACTCGGCCGCCGCCGTCACCGCCGCGGCGATCGCCCCGACCGAGGCGCCACCGACATTCCGGAAGCGGTACCGCTGAGCGAGACGGCGGGCCGTAGTGGGGTAGATCACCCCGGACGTGATCCCCCCCTTCATGACCAGGTCGCACTCCTCCGTTGGCCGGTGCGCATTCGGCTCGGGCTGCTCGGGTGTCACGACTCCTCCCCTCGGCTCCGGGCTTCCACATCGAATCAGATGCCGTCGAGCCCGTGAAGAGGTCACCGGGCGGGAGCCGACGGGAGGGGCTGCCGGGTTGTCCTCACCCCGCCGGCCCGGGAACCAGCTCTCGTCGGAGCCGGCCGATTCCCCGGGAAGCCAACGACTTCACCGTCCCGGCGGGGCAACCGAGCACCCCCGCGACCTGGGCGACCGGCAGGTCCTCGTAGTACCTGAGAGCGATGGCCGCTCGCTGACGCGGGGGCAACCGCAGAACGGCCTGCCAGACCTCCCGGTGGTCCTCCGGATCCCCTGCCGCCACCTGCCCGCCGGCCTCTCGCTCCTGGTAGGTCCGCTCCAGCCTGAGCCTCCGGAAGTGCGACCGAGCCAGGTTCGTCACGGTGGTCCGCAGGTACGCTCCGAAGGCGTCCGGGTCCCGGAGGTCGGGGAAGCGGGCGGCCAGGCGCACGAACGCCTCCTGGACCAGGTCCTCGGCCAGCATCCGGTCACCCGTGATCCGGCGAGCCAGCCGGACCGCGTCCGGGGCGTGGGCCGCATACAGCGCCCCGAGACGTGCACCCTCCGGCTCCATCGCCACCTCCACCACCTCCAAGGTTCGGCGTGTTGCCCTCAGGGTGGCCGGCCGATGTAACAGGTCCTTCACAGAGCGGTCACAGCTCCGCAACGGACGAGGTTGGCTCGCCCGAGCCCTTGCTCTGGCTCTCACGACGATCCCGATGGCCCACACGACACGTATAGGCTGATCCGGGCTCGGTGCCCGTTGGCCCGCCCCGGCCCCCGCGGACGCCCAAGGAGGGCAAAGGAGACCACCATGGCGGTGCGATCGCTGCTTCGACTGGGCGATCCCGCTCTTCGGACCCGGTCGGCGCCCGTACCCGACCCCACGTCACGGGAGGTCCTGGCCCTGGTCCAGGATCTCCACGACACACTGTCGAGAACCCGCGCCGCCACCGGATACGGACGCGCCATCGCCGCACCCCAGATCGATGTCCGCAGCCGCGTCGTCGTGGCCGACCTCGGCGAACGGTGGGCGTTGGTGAATCCCGAGATCACCTGGGCCAGTGACGAAGCCGTCGAGTGGTGGGACGCGTGTCTGAGCTTCCTGGACACCTTCGGTCGAGTGCGGCGGCGCGCAGCGATCTCGATGCGTTGGTACGACCTCGAGGGAGCCGTGCACGAAGAGCGATTCGAAGGCGACCTGTCGGAGCTCCTTCAGCACGAGCTCGATCACCTCGATGGGATCCTCGCCGTCGACCGGTTCGTCTCGGCCGCATCCACCTCCACCAGGCTGGAGTTCGAACGCCGGCATCGTCGTGCGAGCCCGTACGCCATCGGCACACGGGCCGGTCCCGATCCACTGCGGATCTCCCTGGCCTCGCTCCAGATCGACCCCGTCTTCCTCAACACGCCCCAGTTGGTGAGCGAGCCGCTGTCCGAGCGCCTGGGGATGACGGTGCTGGCGAAGGTGGAGACGGTGAATCCGATCCGGTCATTCAAAGGACGGGGCGCGGATTGGTTGCTGAGGGAGCTCGAGGATGATGCACCGATCGTCTGCGCCTCGGCCGCCAACTTTGGACAAGGGATCGCCTACGCCACCCGCGCGCGGGGGCGCCCGAGCGTCGTGTTTGCCCCGGAAACGGCGAATCCCCTCAAGGTTGAGCGCATGCGCGGCCTGGGAGCCGAGGTTCGATTGGAGGGGTCCGACTTCGACGCGGCAAAGGAGGCCGCGCGAGGATACGCGGCGGGGAGCGGAGGGCGCTTCGTGGAGGACGGAGCGGAACCAGCGGTCGCCGAGGGCGCCGGGACGATCGGTATCGAGCTCGGCGGTCACGACGGACTGCTCGACGCCGTGCTCGTTCCCGTGGGGAACGGCGCGCTGATCACCGGCATCGGGGCGTGGGTCAAGGCGTTCGCGTCGCACACCCGCGTCGTGGGCGTCTGCGCGGCCGGCGCACTGGCGATGGCGAACTCATGGCAGGCGCGGAAACCGCGCCCGACCGAGGATGTCAGCACGATCGCGGATGGCATCGCGGTTCGCGAGCCGGTCGCTCGCGCCCTCGAGGACATGTACACGCTCGTGGACGACATGCTCATCGTGGATGACGACGACCTGATCCGGGCGATCCGCCTCGCCTACCAACATCTCGGCGTTGTCGTGGAGCCAGCGGGAGCGGCCGGGCTCGCCGCGGCGGTTCGGCACGGAGAACGCTTCAGCGGCCAGACGGTGGGCGTGCCCCTGTGTGGCGGCAACGTGACACCCGGCCAGATGGTTGCGTGGTTCGGCGGTCCGGGAGGCGAAGCTCCCGAGTGATCAGAACCAGCGCGTCGTGACGACCTTCTGACGGGTGTAGAAACGAATCGAGTCGCGGCCCGTTGCGTGCACGTCGCCGAAGAACGAGTTCTTCCACCCGGTGAACGGGAAGAAGGCCATTGGGGCCGCCACACCGATGTTGACACCGAGCATCCCCGCCTCCACGCGTCGGCGGAACTCGCGAGCGGCCTTCCCCGAGGTCGTGAAGATCGAGGCCATGTTCCCAAACGTGCTGGTGTTGGTGACCCGAACGGCCTCGTCGATGTCGGAGGCCCGGACCACCGACAGGACCGGCCCGAAGAGCTCTTCCTTCCAGATCCGCATGTCCGTGGTGACCTGGTCGAAGATGGTCGGCCCGAGGAAGAAGCCATCGGAAGGTCCCACGCCCCTGCCGTCCGCTCGGAGCTTCGCTCCGACCTCCTCCGCCTCGTCGATGTAGCCGATCAGCTCCTTCTTCCGTTCCTCACGGATCACCGGACCCATGTCCGTCTCGGGATCGGTGCCTGGCCCGACCACCAGACGACCTGCCTCCTCGACCAGTCCCTCGACGAGGGAGTCCGCCACCCTGCCCACACCCACTGCCACGCTTCCGGCAAGGCAGCGCTGTCCCGCGTTGCCGAACGCCGACGAAACGATGGCGGGGACGGAGCGCTCCAGGTCGGCGTCGTCCATCACGATCATGTGATTCTTGGCCCCACCCAGGGCCTGCACCCGCTTCCCGGCCGCCGCCCCGTTCGTGTACACGTACTTCGCCACACCCGCCGAACCGACGAACGAGACGGCGTCCACGTCGGGGTGCCCGAGCAGATGATCGACCGCCTCCTTTGCCCCGTGGACCACGTTGAACACTCCGTCCGGGAGACCCGCTTCCGCGAGCAGCTCGGCGATGCGGACCGCGGAGAGCGGGGTGCGCTGGGAGGGCTTCAGCACGAACGTGTTCCCGCACGCCAGCGCGGTCGGGATCATCCACATGGGAACCATGCAGGGGAAGTTGAACGGGGTGATGCCCGCCACCACCCCGACCGGGAATCGAATGAGCTCCTCGTCGATGCCCCGGGCGATCTGGTCGAGGGTTGTCCCCATGAGCAGCGTGGGCGCGCCGCAGGCGAAGTCGACCACCTCGATGGCCCTCCGCACCTCACCCCGGGAGTCATCGAGCGTCTTCCCGTTCTCGTCCGTGACGAGACGGGAGATCCCCTCGAACTGCTCCTCCATCAGGGCCTTCAGCCGGAAAAGGACCTGGGCCCGATCGGGGACGGGGGTGTTCGCCCACTCGGGAAGGGACTCCCTGGCTGCTCCCACCGCCCGGTCGATCTCCTCGGTCGAGGAATATGGGAGTACGGCGATGGTCTGGCCGGTGGCTGGGTTCGGGACCGGCTCGGTTTCCTCGGACGGGGACTCCTCGAACCGCCCGGCGATGTAGCTCTTTACGCGTGTCGCGCTCACTGCTCCTCCCCTTCGTGCTGGGTCATGACGGCATCGTTCGGCTTCGCGGTACGAACCTGCCGTCGCCCTCCTTGCCGTGCCATTCGCCGTTCTCCACCAGGACCTTCCCGCGCTGAAGGACCACCTCGGGGAGCCCGCGGACCTTCATCCCCTCGAAGCAGGAGTAGTCCACGTTCATGTGATGGGTCTCGGCGGAGATGACCCGCTCGTGATGCGGGTCGAAGATCACGATGTCGGCTTCCGATCCCGGAGCGATGGTGCCCTTCCGCGGGTAGAGGCCGAACATCTTGGCCGGCGCCGTCGCTACCAGCTCCACGAACCGGTTCAGCCCGATCCGCCCCTCGTTGACACCTTGGAAGAGCAGGGTGAAGCGGTCCTCGACGCTCGGGAGCCCGTTCGGGATCTTCGCGAAGTTGCCCTCCCCCAGATCCTTCTGCCCCTTGTAGTTGAACGGCGCGTGGTCGGTGGCCACGATCTGCAGGTCGCCGTTGACCAACCCCTTCCACAGGTCCTCCTGATGGTCCTTGGGGCGGAGCGGGGGAGAGCACACGAACTTGGCCCCCTCGAATCCGGGGCGCGCCAGGTCGTCGAGCGAGAGGTAGAGGTACTGCGGGCACGTCTCCGCGAACGCCGGCAGTCCCCGGTCTCGAGCCTCACGCACGGCGTCCAGGGCGTCGCGGGAGCTCAGGTGGACGATGTAGGCGGGGGTCCCGGCCAGCTCGGCGAGCTTGAACACGCGGTGGACCGCTTCCCCCTCCATCGACGCGGGTCGGGTCAGGCCGTGGTTGACGGGATCGGTCTTCCCTTCGGCAAGGTATTGCTGCACGAGGATGTCGATCGGCCCGCCGTTCTCGGCGTGCATCATGATCAGCGCGCCGCTTCGGGCGGCCCGCTGCATGGCCCGGAAGATCGACGCGTCGTCGAGCATGAACACGCCCGGGTAGGCCATGAACAGCTTGAAGGAGGTGATGCCCTCACCTACAAGCTCGTCCATCTCCTGGAGTACCTGGTCGGTCACCTCCCGGACGATCATGTGGAACCCGTAGTCGGTCTGGGCCTTCTGGGCCTTCTCGAACCAGCGGTCGAGCCCCTGTCGAAGGCCTTCCCCCGCGTCCTGGAGCGCGAAGTCCACGATCGTGGTGGTCCCTCCGAACGCCGCCGCCCGAGTCCCCGTCGAGAAGTCGTCCGAGCAGAAGCTGCCTCCGAACGGGAGGTCCATGTGCGTGTGCGGATCCACCCCTCCCGGCATGACGTATCGATCGCTGGCGTCGATCGTCGTGTCCGCCTGGACGTCGAGGTTCAGGCCGATGGCCGAGACCTTCTCCTCCTCGACGAGGACATCGGCGTTCAGCGTCTCGCTGGCCGTGACCACCGTCCCACCCTTGATGAGGGTTCTCATCCCACCTCCCTCACGGGAGCAGCTCGGTGAGCTCCTCGTAGGTCTCCGGCCGACGGTCTCTCAGGAACTGCCACGTGTTGCGGACGTCGCGGATCTCCTCCAGGTCAATGTCGTGCACGAGGACCTCGTCCTCGGTGTCGGACGCCTGGGCCACGATCTTCCCCCGGGGGTTGCAGAAGTAGGAGGAGCCGTAGAACTTGCCGGAGGAGAGTGGCTCCTCCTTCCCGACGCGGTTGATGGCGGCGATCCAGTACCCGTTGGCCACCGCGTGGGCGGGCTGCTCCAGCTCCCACAGGTACTTTGACAGCGATTCGATCGTCGCGGAGGGGTTGAAGACCAGCTCGGCGCCCTTGAGCCCGAGGGCCCTGCCGATCTCTGGGAAGTGCCGGTCGTAGCAGATGATCAGGCCGACCTTCCCCACCGAGGTGTCGAACACCGGATACCCGAGATTGCCGGGCTTGAAGTAGAACTTCTCCCAGAAGCACGGCCCCACGTGGGGGATGTGGGCCTTCCGGTACTTTCCCGCCAGGGAGCCATCGCTCTCGATCACCACCGCGGTGTTGTAGTACACCCCGGTCTGGGCCTCCTCGAAGAACGGCACCACCAGCACCATCCCGTGCTCCCGGGCCACCTCGCGCATCCGCGTGACCGTCGGGCCATTGTCCGGCTCGGCCGTCGCGTACCACTTCGGGTCCTGCTCCGCGGGGAAGTACGGGCCGTGGAAGATCTCCTGGAGGCACGTGACCTTGGCCCCCTCCGCAGCGGCCTTGCCGATCAGCTCGACGTGCTTCTCAACCGCCTCCTCCTTGGACATGTTGGCGTGGGCCTGGATCACCGCTGCCCGTACCGTCGTCACCCTCACCACCTCCTGTTGGCTGTTACGAGGAGCGGAACGCCGGGATTACATGCTCGCCGAAGTCGCGGATGATGCCCTCGGGTCCCGGGTCCTCCACCATCGAATAGATGTTGAACTGGTCCATCCCCAGAGCCTCGAGCTCCCGAAGCTTCGCCACCACCTGTTCGGGAGTGCCGATCACGCAGAACCGGTCCACCACCTCGTCGGTGACGAAGTCTGCGTGCTCCGCGCCGGTCCGTCCGTGGTCCGAG
>JBOGWB010000090.1:0-54305 GCA_050693035.1 Actinomycetota bacterium | reverse complement strand
GCGCTGCCTCGGCCCGGGCCACGGCTCCGGCCGGTGCCCGGGCGCCGGGCGGCGGCGCTTCCCTGGTGGCTTCGGCGGTCCTTCGCGTCGTCATCCCGTTCCTCCCCCCGCCCCGGCGCCGCTCCCCGGCAGACACGGCAGCCGCTCGAGCATCCGCCCGGGGATCGCCAGCGAGAACAGCCGCTCCCGGCGCTCCGACTCCGAAAGCGATCCGGGGTCGTCCTCGTACTGACCGCGCGTGTACCGGGAGATGTAGCGGGCCACGTCCGCCAGGGTGAACCCGTTGCTCTTGAGCTCTTCGATGTCGATCCACATCTGCGTGGGCCGCGTCGTCTCGAGCACCTTGCGTTCGTCCTGGTCGTCGAAGACGGCGCGGATATCTTCACCCAGCACCCTGGGGACCATGAACACCGCGCCGCTCCTCGACCGGTGTGGGGTGAGCCCGTGATCCGCCGTGAGGGCCAGGACCCACCTGCCCCTGCCCACCTCCCGGTCCAGGATGCGCACGAGCTGGCCCAGAGCCCGATCGGACGATCGGAGAACGGCCTCCATCTGTGGGCTGTTCATGCTCCACCGGTGGCCCACCAGGTCGATCTGTTTGTAGTTCGTGAACAGGAGATCCGGAACCTCGTCCGCGCCGAACCCCTCGCGGCGGATCACCTCCTTGAGGACCTTCGTCTGCCACAGGCTGAATACCGGTGTGCGAGTCAGCAAGCTGGGCCGCTCCCCGAAATCCTCTTCCATCCAGATCCCGTCCAGTCGGCCATCGGAGACGTCCAATCTCCGGGCGGCCCGGTCCAGCCCCCGCACCGCGTTCGGATATCGGCGAGTCTGGTAGAAGCGCGAATTCCGGGGTGACAGTCCCCACCGGGTCGACTCCCGAAGGATGGCCACATCCCGGTCCCCACCCTCCAGGTACGAGCCACTCCCCATCATGGACAGGTGCCATGTGTGCAGGGCCACCAGCCCGACGACCGGGCGGTTCCCGTTGTCGCGGTCGTACAGGTCTGCCAGCGTCGGGCGCTCCGATACCTCCGGCCAGTTGAATTCGGGACGGGCAAGGTCCTTCCCCAATCGAAGCCGGCCATCCACCACTCCGTGGCGCCGCGGGAAGGCCCCGGTCCCCAGGGTGGTGTGGACCGGCGACGTCATGGACGGCGAGGATCCAACCGTGAACTCCTCGTACCAGGCCCCCCCACGGATCAGGCGCTTGAGATTCGGCCAGGCATCGGGATACTCGGCCAGGAGGTTCCGCCCCGCACCGTCCCAAACGAGGGTCAGGATCAGCCGTGGGGCCTCATCCCGTTCCGCCGAAGAGTAGATGGCTTCGGTCATCAGCGCGCCGTCGGGGGCCTCGAAGGGGAACCCCAGGAACTCCGCCATGGTCGGCGCCACGTCCGCCATCGTGGCCGGGCGATGGACCTTTCCTGTGGCGGGAACGTGGCCGGGACCGTACCAGAGCATGGGGACTCGCTGGACGTGCTCCCAGGGCCCGGAATGCGGATACCACGTTCCGATCACGTTGGGCTCCTTGGGGATCACCTGGATCTCCCCTGATCGTCCCGGGTAATACCCCTGCCAGACACGCGCCAGCTCATCCGGCGGGAGGTCGCACGCCAAGCTCTCCAGGAATCCCGAGGGCTCCTGTGCTGCAACCGGGCTCGGAGATGCCGGTGGGTCGATTGCCGCGACCGTCGCGCGTTCCGAGCTCGGCGCGGCGGTACTGGAACAGGCGACCGTCAGGATGAGGAGGAAGGAGAGTGCCTGACCGCCCCAGGTCACGGCGGTGGAGTCTACACGCCGCCGATGAGGCCCGTCAGGCACGGTCGCTTGGGCGGGCTTCCGTTGTCGCGACCGTCCCGGTGGCCTCGCACCGGTACCCTGGGCGGCCCGTGACCTCCGGGAGATCGGGCGAGAGGTCGGAGTCGAAGCTCGCGACCGAGTAGACCCGCAGCGACTCCGACGTGGTCGCAAGGCGCAGGAACGGTGCGGCGTCCAGTGCCTCCATGTCGACCTCGGTCAGCTTGTGCGCGCCCCCGATCGGGTGCTGGGGAACGGTAACGACCACGGCGGCCACTCCTCGCTGCCCGAGGTAGTCCTGGTTGCCCACGGGATCCTGGAAGAACGCTCGAGCGGCGAGCATCTCCCGGATCGCGGGGACCAGCACCTGGGGACGAAGGTACGGCCCCATCCCCTCGACGACGCCGGCGTGGCCGGTCATCGCCTCGAAGGTTGCCAGGGTCCGCCGGTCGGCCAGGATGCGACCTTCACATGGGACGTGCTCGGCGATCCATTCCAGCGGCTCGAGGGCGGTCGCCAGGAAGGGCAGACGCTGACGGGGAGCGACGGCCTTCGGGACCGCGACCCAGCAGACGAACAGCACGATGAGCGCGGCTGCCGCGGGGACGACCCACGGACGAGGTCCGCCCAGTCCAAGCCTGCCGCCCAATCGGCCGAGCACGGTCTCCAGGACGCCCAGGCCCACCAGCGCCACGGGGACCGTCGAGTAGTCGAACAGCCGACGCCCTCCGAACTGCGCCAGAACGTAGACGTCGTAGCGGTAGTTGAACGCGAGCGCGGCCACGAGGAGGGAGGCACTCAGCAGGATCGAGGCCCCGGTCATGGCCCGGAGATCGCGAGACCCCCAAACGAGAACTGTCCCCACCGCCAGCAGGGCCACCGCCCCGAGCAACAGGGGACGGCGCTGGGCCACCGCCTGATCTCCGATCATCGTCCCCACGTAGAACTGGGTCACCCGGGAGGGCGCGTTGTAGAACGGGCCCGCTCCCTGGTGCGGCGGCTGCTCGAGCTGGCCCGTGGCCAGATACCTGGTGGGATCGAAATCCGGCCCCACACCGATCTCGATGCCGAGTCGCTCGTAGACATCCGCGGCCGCGGCCCCCTGGAACCCGACGTCTCCCGGCGCCGAGAGGTACAGGAACCCCCCGAGGCCGAGCCCAACCGCGCCCATCATCGCGCCAGACTTGAGGGTCTCGAGTGGCCGCCGGTCCAACGCGAGGCGCATGAGCGCGTAGGCGCCGATGAACGTTGCACCGATCACGAAGGAGACGAGATGGGTACCGACCGCCACTCCGTGGAGCGCACCGGCCAGCAGAGCCTCGGTCCTGACGTCACGGAACCGCTCCGAACGGAGCACCCGAACGGCGAGAATGATCCCGGCGAACACGGCCAGCCGGCCCCAGTTCTCGGCCCGATACTTCAGAAGATCTCCCGTGAGCTCCTTGTTGCCGATGAACCGGTTCGCGAAGAGCAGGATGGGCAGCAGCACGGCCGTGTAGCGGAGGCCGAGCTCCCGACCGAGCGCGAAAGCCGCGAGCATCAGGCCGACCGACACGGTCACGAGCAACGCGCCCATCGGCACCAGGGGCCCCCGACCGAGCAGGAAGCTCGCCGCGGCGTGGAAACTGTTCAGAACGACCTTGCTCACCGTCGACGGGAACAACCGGCCCCACTGGAGCGTGACCGCAGGAACGCCGTGAGCGTCGGCCACCTCGATGCCGTCGGCCCAGTACCGGAGAGGCGTCTGGTCTCCCAGGCTAAACACGGGGGAATACGTGAGTCGGACCGCCGCCAGGACCAGCAGGACCACGGCAGCCAGGAGGTAGATCCATCGCTCGCCCAGGACCTCCTGCCGCAACCCTCGCAGATGCACCCTCCACGCTCCGCGGCGGACCGCGAACCACCAGGCCGCCGCGGTTCCGAACCCGTACAGAACGAAGAAGAACGGCGCGTAGAGGAGGCCCATGAGCGCGAGCAGGAACGCGAGCAAGCCGACCGACGCGTAGCCCAATGGGAAGGTCAGGGCGACCCGGGCGGGGAGGGACATCTTCCCCGGAGGGAACAGCCCGACGGCCAGCCCCAGGCCGGGGGCCGCGAGGAACGCCCCCGCAAGCAGGACCGCCGGGATGCTCACGGCGTCGTCAATCCGAGGGGAGGCAAGGAAGCCCCTGGAGAACCTCCGCGGGAAACGCCGCCGCGAACAGCTTCTCCGCGGCCCGACCCGCCGGTACCCGCGACGGATCGGAGGCGTTGTCACCGATCGTGTATCCCATCATCCATGTCGAGATCTGTTCCAGGCTGACCTCGTTCTCCCGCATCTCATCCGGGTCGACCCACAGCTGGGACACCCGGGTGATCTCGAGGATGTCCCGGTCGTCCCCATCGTCGTCGAAGACGCTGCGCAGGTCCTCCCCGAACTCCGGGACCGAGATCCCCCACCCGCCCGAGACCGAAGAGCTGGGAGTGCTGCCGTGGTCCGCGGTCAAGCCGAGGACCCAGCGCCCCTCACCGGCCGTGTCGTCGAGAAGGCGGATGAGTTGGGCGAGAGCCTCGTCGGTCCGCTGAACCACCGCCCCCATGTCCGCGCTGTTCATGCTGAGGCTGTGGCCGACGGCATCGATCTGCTTGTAGTTGGTGAACATGAGGTCCGGTAGAGAGTCGGACCCGAAGCCCTCCCGGCGAAAGAGCTGACGAACGATGCGGGTCTGCCACTCGACGGTGGAATGCTTGCGAAGCACGTTGGGTCCGTCCAGGAACCTGTCGTCGTACCAGCTTCCGTCGATGACGCCGTCCTCGCGGTCGATCTCCGCGACCAACTCGTTGTATCCGTCATCGCTCGTGGCATAGGAAGGCGCCTCGAAATACTCGGCGTCGTGGGGCGAGAGACCCCAGAACTCCTTGGTCTGGAGGACGGCCACGTCGCGGTCACCTCCGCGGAAGAAGGAGCCCTGGCCGGCCATCCCCAGATGCCACGGGGTCGCTCCCACCACCCCCACGAGGGGCTCGTTGTCGTGGGCCCGGTCGTACAGGTCCGCGAGCGACGGCACCAGGAGATCTCGGGGCCCCACTCCCTCCGGCCGAACCAGCCGGTCGTTCATGAGGAACACGCCGTCGATCCTGCCGTGGGTCCGGGGATGCGCTCCGGTTGCCAGGCTGGCGTGAACCGCAGCGGTGTGGGTGGGAGACGAACCCACGACTGCGTTCTCGTACCAGACGCCTCTCCGGATCAACCGGCTCAGGTTCGGCCAGGCCTGGGGATGCTCTTCGAGCACGTCGCGGCCGCCGCCGTCCCAGACGACCATGAGAACCAGGCGTGGAGGCTCGCCGCGATCGCCGGTACGTGGCAGGGCTTCCCTCATCGGCCGGCCGTCGGGCGCGCGAAATGGGAACCCCAGATACCCGGCGACGGTGGGAGCGACATCCGCCATGGTCACCCGGCGATCGACTCGCCCCCGAGCGGGGACGATCCCGGGGCCGTACCAGAGCATCGGGACTCGCTGAAGGTAATCCCAGGGCCCGGAGTGGGACAGGTAGTCGCCCATGAAGTGGGGTTCTCGGGGAACGAACTGGATGTCTCCCGCCCGATCCGGGTGATAGCCGTTCCAGATCCGTACCAGCTCCCGGCGAGGGAGGCCGCAGGCGAGCCGCACCATCTGCCTCGACACGTTCCCGGCTTGCGTGGAACCGCCGTCGGCTCGTCCACGCTCCCCCGTCTCCACGCCTCGACTCGGCGGGCTACACGCTGAAGCGACGAGCAGGAGCGCGGCAAGCGTGTGCAGGAAACCCGCCACGCCCTTGCCGGTCAACCTGGACGCCCGACCGAACATCGCGTCATCCGGCGGCCTGGCTGCTTCCGCCCACGCAGGCTCGCCCTCTGAGCAGCCTTCCCGGCATGACCGCGTCGAAGAAGCGCTTCCCCTCGACCCGGAACCCCTCCACGAATGCCGCTACCTGTTCCGGCGAGGATCCGTTGGCTCTGAGCTCGCTCGTCTCCAGCCAGACCTGGGTGGGGCGCATCTGCCGGATGACCCCGTTCGCGTCGCCGTCAGCATCGAATCGTGCCGCGATCGGTCGCAGGACGTCTTGCTTGCCGATGATCCTGGCTCCGCTGAGCTCCGGCTTGGGTGTGCTGCCGTGGTCCGCGGTCACCACCATCACCCACCGCCCCCTCCCCACGTGGCGGTCGAGGACTCGTTCCAACTCGCCGAGGGCTTCGTCCGAAGCTCGCACCGCAGCCTCCATCTGGGGGCTGTTCATGCTCCATCGATGGCCGACCTCGTCGATCTGCTTGTAGTTCGTGAACAGGAGATCGGGGATGTCGTCCGCTCCGAACCCCTCGCTCTGGATGATCTCTTCGAGCAGGCGGGTCTGCCAGCGCGTGTATGCGGGCGTCTTCGAATGGAGCGTGGGATCGTCGAGAACCTGTTCGCCCAACCACACTCCATCCTGCTTGCCATCCTCGAGGTCCTGCTCCTGGAGGAACCGTTGGCGGCCGGGGACGCGGTTCGCGTAGGGAGCGAACTCGAAGAACGCGGCGTTGGGACCATCGAGAGCCCACCGCCCAGAAGCACGGTCGAGGAGGACCGCCAGGTCTGCATCGGCGCCGGGGAGAGAGGATCCGTGACCGATCATGGCCAGGTGCCACTCCCGGAACGCCACCACTCCGATCTCCGGGCGATTCTGGCGGGCCATGTCGTAGCGATCTGCCAGGGTACGCACGGCGAGATACTGGGGACCCTCCTCCATGGCCGGCACGAACCGGCCGTCGACCTCGAACCGGAGGTCGATCAGTCCGTGGTGCCGCGGGAACGCACCGGTTCCGAGCGTGGCGTGAACCGGAGGCGTGGCCGACGGTGAGGACCCCACGGTGGCTTTCCCGAACCACGCACCCCCCTCGATCATCCGCCGCAGGTTCGGCCACGCATCCGGGTACTCGTCCAGGACGTTCCGTCCGCCACCGTCCCACACCACCGTAGCCACCAGTCGGGGCGGGGTGAACGCTCCCGGGGGGATCGCCTCGACCATGGGGTGCCCGTCTCGAGCCCGGAACCTGAACCCGACGAGCTCGGCGATGGTCGGGGCCACGTCGGCCATGGTCACGGGGCGGGCCACCTGCCCGGCGCCGGGCACCAGCCCCGGCCCGTACCAGAGCATGGGGACCCGCTGCAGGTAGTCCCAGGGGCCCGAATGGGGGAACCAGTTCCCGATGTGATTGGGTTCCCGCGGCACGAGCTGAAGGTCACCCGACCGCTGCGGGTGGAACCCCCTCCACGTCCTGAGCAGGAGCTCCCCCGAGAGCCCGCAGGCTCTCCCTGGATTGGAGGCCTGTGGTGTTCCGCCCGGTCCCGGGGTGGCCACCCTTGTCCGCCCTGCCTGGACGGGTGGGTCTCCCGAGCACGCCCCCGCCAGGACGAGCAGGACGCAGATCGTTGTTCCCAAACCAACCCTCACGGTGTTGGCGAGTCTAGCAAGTGCCTTCCGACGGGCTGCCCGTCACGGCGCTTCGTTGCGGCCGGGGGAAGTCTCCCCTAGGGTCGCCCCCGTGAAGATCGCCCGGGACTCCCTGGCCCTGCTCCGCCGCCGAGACTTCACCTTCCTCATGGGGGCCCAGTGGCTCGCACAGGCGGCGGACGGCCTGGTCGGCGTGAGCCTCGCCAAGCACATCGCCTTCGGTGGGCAGGCCGGGTTCTCTCTCGAGGAGGCCCGCACTCCGGAGGAGGTCCTCCGGATCGCCATCCTCACCATCCTCCCCTACGCCTTCCTCAGTCCCTTCGCCGGGGTGCTCATCGACCGCTGGGACCGCCGGCGCCTGCTGCTCCTGGCCAATGGGGTCCGGGCCCTGGTCCTGGCGGTGGTGGTGGCCGCGGGCTTCGAGCGCATCGGGGACCCCGCCCTCTACGGTTCCTTCCTTCTGGTCCTGGCCTCCACCCGCCTGCTTCTCGCGGTGAAGGGCGCCTCGCTGCCGGTCGTGCTGGGAGAGCGGGACCTCCTCCACGGGAACTCAATCTCCCAGGCGGGCAGCGCCATCTTCCAGCTGGGGGGGGCCGGGGTCGGCCTGGTCGGATCGGGGTTCGTGGGCACGCCAGTGCTGGTGCTGGCCGGGGTGGCCGTGTACGGGTTGGCAACGGCCTCCGCGGCCGCCATCGGGAGGCTCGGGTACGGCCAGCGGACGGTTCCCCTCCGCGACGAGATCGGGCGGATCGTTCGCGACCTGTTCGAGGGCCTCCGCGAGATCCGGCGCCATCCCATGGCCGCCCTGTCCCTGACCTCGTTCCTCGGGCTCCGAGCCCTCGTTTCGCTCGTGGTCCTGGCGGTGGCGCTGGCCTCTCGCCCCTACCTGGCCCGGGAGGGGAGCCTCACCACGGCCATCCCGGCGGCGGCGGGGGCGCTCGGCGCCGCCGTGGGGTTCTTCTCGGCCCACGCTCTGAAGGACCGGGTGCCGCCCGTCCGGATCCTGGTCGCCGCCCTAGCCTTCGCCGGGCTCGGCGTGCTGGCCTTCGGTGGGATCATCACGCTGCCGGGCCTCTCCGCCGTCGCGTTCACGGTCGGGCTGGGATTCTTCCTCGGGAAGATCGCCGTGGACACCCTGATCCAGCAGTCCCTGGCCGACGCGTTCCGGGGCCGCGGCTTCGGCCTCCAGGACCTGGCCTACAACCTTTCGTGGATCATCCCCGCGCTCATCCTCTGGGCGGCGTGGACCCAGGGCAGCGTGCGACCCGTCCTGGTCGGAGCGGGGCTGGTGTTCCTGGCCAGCGCGGCGGGGATCGCCCTGTGGGCCCGGCGGATCGGGGCCCCACGGGAGCCGGCCTCCCCGCCGGAAGATCCGTCCCGCTGACTGACGCGGTGGCTCAGCTCCCGACGAGGTCGGCGTACGGGTGATCCGGGCCCGTCAGATCCCCCTCGGGGTAGGAGCCCCGTCCCAGGGAATCGAGGTCGGCCTCGGTGAGCGATTCGAGGAAGACACCCGGGAGGGCGGCCGCGAAGACCAGCCGGTCCCCGAGCTCGGACGGGACCAGGTCCTCGTCCGCGTCGGCCGGGAGGACGTCGCGGTACCTGAGCGTGGCGATGTACCGCGCCACGTCCTCGAGATCGACTCCGGCGTCCGCCACCGCCTCCATGTCCATGAAGATGCCCGAAGGTGACGTCCGCTCCACGATGGGACGCTGGAAATACTCGACCACCCTGCGTCCCACCACGTCCGGGTCGATGCGGACCCCGCCCTTCGTCTCCGGCACCGGCGTCTGCCCGTGGTCGGCAGTGAGGGCGAGGACGTACCGGTCCGGTCCGATCCGCTCGTCCAGCAGCCCGACCAGTTCCCCCAACAGCTCGTCCTGGGCTCGCAGCACGTGTTCCTCCTCCGGAGCGAGCATGTTCCAGATGTGGCCTCCGAAATCGGTCGGCTTGAGCTCGACGAACAGGAGGTCGGTCAGGTCGTCGCGGCCCACGGGCTCGCGCTCCACCATCTCGCGAAGAGCGTCTCCCTGATACCTCACGAAGGCCGGCGTGCCCGGGACCACGTTCGGGTCCGACAGGTCACGGTCCATCCATACCTCGTCCAGGGCTCCGTCCTGCCCGTCCAGCTCGCGGAGGTGGCGGTCGAGCACCT
Source organism: Actinomycetota bacterium (assembly GCA_050693035.1). GTDB lineage: Bacteria > Actinomycetota > UBA4738 > UBA4738 > CALAEC01 > DASYVD01. The sequence continues at coordinate 44,899 of JBOGWB010000090.1, read as the reverse complement.
CTCGGCCGGGCAACGAGCGGGGCAACTCGTAGATCTCCTCGTTGACCCAGAACCGCTCGTCCTCCAGCTCCCACAGCACCCCGACGTCTCGGTCCCCCTCCCGAGCCTGGAGACCCTTGCCCATCATCCCCAGGTGCCAGGACTCGTAGCCGAGGATGCCGACCCACGGGCGGTTCCCGTTGGCCCGGTCCCACGCGTCCGCAATGGTCTCCGCCTCGAGGAGGGCGGGGTCGCCCCGATTGAAGTAGATCTCGCCGACGGTTCCGTCGGGCAGGCGCCCGACGTTCTCCGAGAGGCCGTGTCGCCGTGGATACACGCCCGTTCCCATGTTGGCGTGGATCGCCGCCGTGACCGAGGGGGCGGAGCCGATCGTGGCATTCGTGTACACGGTTCCCTGCTCGCCGAGCCGCCGCTGGACCGGCCACGCATCCGGCCACTGGTCCAGGAGGTTCCATCCTCCTCCGTCGTACGCCACCAGGACGATCAGCCTGGGACGACCGTTTCGGCGCCCCGGCGGCAGCAGCGCCTCCTCGAACACCGTTCCGTCCGCGTCGTCCACCCGGATCCCCAGGAGATCGGCGATCGTCGGCGCCAGATCGGTGAGGTCGACGGTCGCGTCCGACACGATCCCGGAGCGAACGTGGCCGGGCCCGTAGAGCACCATCGGCACGCGTTGGTGGTAATCCCATGGGGTGGGGTGGGTGCTGCGTGGATCCCGGCGGCCCTCCCCCAGGGTCCCGCCGCTCCACCGGACGACCACGTTCCATGGCGCCGGGATCAGGGTGATCTCCGGAGACCGCCCCCCGACGTATCCCCTCTGGAGGTGGACCACGACGTCGCGCCCCACCGCATCGGCCATCTCTCGGAGGGTCGGGGCCCCGTCGGGGGGGTCGTCGGGCGGCGTGATCGTGCACGCCTGGACGGTCAGAGCCAGGGCCAGGCCCGCGAACGCCCGCCGCGAACGAACGATCCGGATCATTTCCTCCCCTGAGGTGGGATCGCCTCGGGAGCGCAGGCTCCGGAGCGACCGCCGGGCCATCCTACCGGTGTGGCACCGTCCGGCGGGCGGTCCCCGCTTCGTCGGTGATCGCCTGCCATACAATCGGGGCTCCGCATGCTGCGTGAACGCCGAACGCTCCTGCTCCTGGCGGTCCTGGCCCTGATCTCGGCACCCGCCGTGGCGCTCCGAGCCGCATGCGCCGGAAGGTCGTGCCGGGTTCCCGAACGGGCCCCTCGGGCCGTTCCGTTCTGTTCCCTTCCGGCCGACACGCGCTCCCGGATCGCGGCCGGCTTCTGGGAGGAGCGCTCTCCGGACCTGCTGGCGGTGAGCGGTCCGAACCAGATCGTGGGCGGAGCCGGCCTCTCCGAGGTGGTTCCTGCCTGGCCTTCCAGCGAGCCGTCGGAGTCCGGGCGGGTGCCCATCGTGTTCTGGGGACAGGGTGTCACCACGGGAGAGCTTCCCGCAGGGACCGGCCTCCGGGACGTCGCCCCCACCGTCGCGTCCGTCCTGGGGTTCCGGGTCCCTCATCCCGAGGTCCGGTCGGGCCGGGCGGTGGTCGGGCCGGCCACCGGGGAGCGGCCCCGGCTCGTCCTGATGGTCGTGTGGAAGGGGGTGGGCTCGGGCGATCTGGAAGAGGATCCCGGCCGGTGGCCCGAGCTGGGCCGGCTCCTGGCGGCGGGAACGGGCACGCTCCACGGTGAGGTTGGCTCTCTTCCCCTCGATCCCGCCGCGGCAGTGGCCACGCTGGGGACCGGCGGCCTCCCCTCGGAGCACGGCATCACCGGGACGCTCCTCCGGCGGGGCGACGGTCTGGTCAGAGCGTGGAGCCGGACCGCGCCGACCTCGATCATCGCCACGCTGGCCGACGACCTGGACGAGCGCCTCCGTCAGCGACCCATGATCGGGTTGATCGGGACGAGCCGCATCGACCTCGGGGCCATCGGCGGGAACTGGTACCTGGGCGGTGACCGCGACGACGTCACCATCGCGCCCGGCCCCCCCGGGGTGCAGGCCTCCACGGCCGGGCGCGTGCTCGGATCGGGGTACGGCGCCGACGGCGTGCCGGACCTGTTGGTCGTGACGATGAGCGGACCGATCGCTGGGATGGACGCGGCGCTCGGTCGGGTGGTCCGGGCGGCCCGGCAAGCCGCTGATGCCTCCCTGTCGGTGGTGGTGGCGGGGACCGGTTCGGCCGGTCCCGCGGGAGAGGGGAAGGTCGCGGCCTCCCGGGTCCGCAAGAACCTGGAGCGGGCCCTATCAGCGCCCGCCCCGGTGATCGAAGGTATGGCGCTCGGAGGGTTGTTCCTGGACCAGGGAGCCCTGGCCGACAGCGGCGTGACCCTGGAGGACGTCCTCCGGGAAGTGCGGAGGCTGCCGGGTCCCCGGGGCGGGCGGCTTCTCGCCGACGCGTTCCCGGCCATCGCCGTCACTCTGGCGAGGTACTGCTGATGGATCAGGTCGGGACCGTTCCGGGACCGGTTGGCGAAAAGACGTCGGCGCCTCGCTCGTGGCCGGCCTTCCTGGGGGTGGTGCTGGGGCTGGGCCTGATCGCGGTGGCCCTCCGGTGGATCGGGGCCTCTCGGATCCCTCAGGTCGACAACTTCTTCCTGGTCTTCGGCTCGCTCCTGATCGAGGCGTTCCCATTCGTCGTCCTGGGCGCGGTCGTCTCGGCCTTCATCGAGGTCTTCGTGCCCGTGCGCGTCTTCGAGCGGCTGGCGCGCCTGCCGGGATTCCTCCAGGTTCCGGCGGCGGGCCTGGGGGGGTTCGCTTTTCCCGTGTGCGAGTGCGGATCGGTGCCGGTTGCCCGCCGGTTGCTGGCGAAAGGTCTGCGACCCTCCGCCGCCGTGACGTTCATGCTTGCCGCCCCGATCCTCAACCCGGTGGTCCTGGCGGCGACGGTGATCGCCTACAGAGGACGCGACGTGATGTGGGCCATGGTGCTCGGCCGAGCCGTCCTGGGGCTCCTGGCGGCCATGGCGGTGGGATGGGTGGTGGGGCGGCGGAGCCGCGAGCAGCTCCTCCGGCAGGGGCGGGCGCCGGACCACGACGAGGTCGAGCCCGAGGAGCGGCGCTGGTCTGCGTTCTCCGGGCAGATGGCGGGCGATCTGGTGATGCTGGGCCGCTACCTTGTGGTCGGGGCAGCTCTCGCCGCGGCTCTCCAGACGTTCCTCCCCCAGGAGTTCCTCGGTGGGCTGGCGGGGACTCCGGTGCTCAACCTGGTGGCTCTCATGGGCCTGGCGGCGGTGCTGTCCCTGTGCTCCGAGTCCGATGCGTTCGTGGCGGCGTCGTTCGTCCAGTTCGGGCCCGCCGCCCAGCTCGCGTTCCTCGTCTTCGGCCCGATGCTCGACGCCAAGCTGGTGTTCCTGTACTCGGGAGCGTTCGGGAAGGGCTTCGCCAGGACCACCGCCATCGTGGCCGGGGCGGTGACCCTCGCCGGAACGTTGTGGTTGGAGGTGTTCATCGGATGAGGACGGCGTGGAGCCCTCGCCGGGTGGCCACCGGGCTCGTCCTGGCCGGATGGGCCGCGCTGTTCTGGTTCGTCATCCTCACCGGGCGAACCCCCCTGTACCTGTCCTCCCGCACCGGCTGGGTGGCCCCGGTGGGAGCCGTCCTGCTCACCGCGGCGGCGGGGGGCAGGCTCCTCTCGTCCAGGGCCCGGCGTCCCGCCCCTCTCGGCCGGGACACCGCCTGGCGACTGGGCTTCCTGGCCCTTCCGGTGGTGGCCCTGTTGGTCCTCCCCCCGACCACGCTGGGCTCCTACGCGGCATCGCGTCGATCCCTCGCCGGGGCGGGTTTCGGGCCATCCGCCGGCCAGGTGGGTACCGGAGAGGTCACGTTGGCCGACGTGGCGGCGGCCGTGTGGTCCCCGGAAGCCGCCGCGGCGCTCACCGAGCGCGCCGGTAGCCGGGTGGCGTTCGTGGGCATCGTGGTGCGCCGGGGCGGGATGCCGGCCGACGAGTTCCTGCTCACCCGGTTCATCGTGACGTGCTGCGTGGCCGACGCGCTCAGCGTCCAGGTCCGGGTGGTGGGAGCGCCTCCCGGCGGGTTCGAGCAAGACCAGTGGGTCCGGGTCGCGGGGACGATCTACCCGCTGGGCCGCGAGGTCATCCTCCAGGCCTCCGAGATCACGCCCGTGCCTCGCCCTGCGAGGCCGTACCTCCAGGTCTGAGCGACAGCGCCGCGGCGCCCCAGCCGACCACGACCACCAGGGCCACGGGACCGAACGCGGCCGCCCCGGACAGGCTCAGCCCGAGCCTCTCCCACGCCAGGGCCACCAGCGTCAGGAGGCCGACCCCGAGCCCCGGAGCGAGCAGGACCCTGACCGCGGGATCCGGCGGCAGAAAGACGATCGCCCATCCCCCTCCGGCGAGGAACCAGATCGCCACCACGAGCCCTCCCACGCCGAGGAGGCCCACCACGGACGTCGCCGCGCGGGGGTCCTCGGTCGGGGGCAGCGGTTCGTCGGGAGCGTTCCCGCCAACCACGACCACACCCGGCGCGACCACGTCCGCACCCGAGCGCACCGCGACTTCGAACCCGGTGAGGTTGTACCGCTGAACGACGATGGCCAGAGGTGGCTCCCCGCCCGCGACCTCGACCTGGGCGACATACTCCTGGACGGAGCCGTAGTACCGGTTCGCCCGGACGATCTGATCGGGCGGCAGCACCGCCCGCACCACGTGCCACCAGCGCCCCGCGCTCGATGAGCGCTCGACCTTGCTCTCCAGTGTGTAGACGAGGTCGCGATCGGGGGCGTATCGATCCACATAGGCCGCGGCGGCGCCGACCTGGCGAACCGCCGCCACCTCGAACCACGGCTTCCGCGTCCGCTCCGTGGTCCAGGCCACCGCGGCGAAGCCCCCCACGACCATGCACACCACGAGCCCGCCGACGAGCCCGAACCACCGGCCTCGGCTGGACAGTCCCCGGCCTCCCCACCACAGCGCCACCGCGCCCAGGAAGGGCAGCGCGAACAGGAAGTGCAGCAGTCGTGAGGCGGCCACGGGGATCCCGACCAGCTGGACGAGGATGGCCGCCACGACAGAGGCGAACCATGCCACCATCAGCGAGACGAGGAACGTCCGCGCGTCGCTCCTCTCCGCAGGGACCGGAGAGCGAACCATGGCCACGGCGCCCATGGCCGAGAACGGGAGCACCAGGTAGCGCAAGCCGTCGCTCAATCGCGCCGCCAACCGAGCCATGAGCAATCTCCGGATGGCCGGGCGGAAGATGCGGATGGCGCCGCCGTGCGGCGGTGGGGCCAGGAAGGTGAGTGCGGTGAAGATCGTGGAGGCCCCCATCGCCACGGCGAGGGGCGCCGCGGATCGCCAGGCTCCTCGGTCACCCCGAGAACGCTTCGTCAACACGAACAGGAGCCACGCCGCGAGGAGTACGGCGACGGCGTACGCGTGGAACGCCCAGTGGGCCAGTCCGGCAGCGGAGAGGAGGACAGCCACCCCGACGGCGCCCTTCCTCCCGGCGATCGCGGCGCACGCCGCGCCGAAGGCCGAGAGCACCAGGGCCGCGTTGAGCACGTTGTCCAGGTGCCCGCCGATCATCCCGACGCGGCCGAAACCGACCCAGGTGAAGACGGCGACGACGGGGACCCACAGCGACCCGATGCCGAGGGCGCTCCGGGCCATGGCGGCGGAACCGAGACCGCCCACCCCGGCCAGGAGCGCCGGGGCCAGGGCCACCATCGTGAATGCGTTCTGTCCGCTCGCTCCGGTGAGGACGGCGAGGAGCAACGGCGTTCCGGAGCGGATGGTCCCGATGGGATCCAGCCCGGCGAACGCGGTCACCTTGGTCCGCCAGACGTAGAACGGCGCGTCCCATCCCACCGGGAGGGAGAAGCCGTTCAGGGGGTACGGAGAGAGGAACAGCGCTCCCAGGGCGGCGAACGTCACCAGGCAGGCGGCCGTGGTTCCCACCACGGGCCGCCATGGGGCAACGGATGCTCCGCCGGGCTCGGACGATGAGGGCTCGACGGCGGTCGTGGTCTTCTGCACCAGGAGCACCAAGCTTATCGGTCCCAGAGCGGGACGGGCGTGGCGTCCGAGGCCCGCCGCCGGTGCTCTAGAATGGGTCCGTTTTTGACCCAACGACCGGAGGAACGACCCATGCGGATCCTGATCCTCGGTGGCGACGGCTACCTGGGCTGGGCAACGGCCATGTACTTCTCCAATCGGGGGCACGAGGTGCACTGCGTCGACAATTACCTTCGCCGGCGCACGGTGAAGGAAGAAGGCAGCGACTCCCTGACCCCGATCCTCGACTCCCTCCCCGCCCGGGCCGCGGCGTGGAACGATGTCACCGGGTACCGGATCGGGGTCACCGAGGGCGACCTCACCGAGTGGGAGGTCGTCGAGGGCCTGTTCCAGGAGTTCCGGCCCGAGGCCATCATCCACTACGGGGAGATGCCTTCGGCTCCCTATTCCATGAAGAGCCGGGAACACGCCGTGTTCACCCAGTACAACAACGTCATCAACACCTTGAACATCCTGTACGCCATGCGGGACCTGGCACCCGATTCTCACCTCGTGAAGCTGGGGACCATGGGTGAGTACGGCACCCCCGACATCGACATCGAGGAGGGGTTCATCGAGATCAACCACAAGGGACGGAAGGACGTGCTGCCCTTTCCCAAGCTACCCGGGTCCCTCTACCACGCTTCCAAGGTGCACGACTCCACGAACATGCACTTCGCGTGCCGCGTGTGGGGCCTCAGGGCAACGGACCTCAACCAGGGAGTGGTGTACGGGATCGAAACCGACGAGACGAGGTTGGACGAGCGTCTGGACACGCGGTTCGACTACGACGAGGTGTTCGGCACCGCGCTCAACCGGTTCTGCCTGCAGGCCGTGATCGGTCACCCCCTCACCGTGTACGGCAAGGGCGGCCAGACCCGTGGCTACCTGAACATCGTCGACACGCTCCAGTGCGTCGAGCTGGCAGCCCTGAACCCGCCGGAGCCGAGGGAGTACCGGGTGTTCAACCAGTTCACCGAGCAGTTCTCTGTCCGGGACCTCGCGGGCATCGTGGAACGAGCCGGAAAGGAGCACGGCATCGAGGTGAAGGTGGAGCAGCTGGAGAACCCCAGGGTGGAGAAGGAGGAGCACTACTACAACGCCGCCCACACGAAGCTGCTCGACCTCGGGCTCAAACCCCACCTCCTATCCGAGACGCTGATCGAGTCGATGTTCGGTGTGATCGAGCGGTACAAGGACCGAGCCATCCCGGACGTGATCATGCCGAAGACGAGGTGGGCCCCCGCGGCGGCGGAGCCCGCGCGCAGGTAGCTTGATCGCCCTCCGGATCCTCGGCGGGCTCCTCGCGGCGGCCCTGTTCGTCTCGGCCGTCGTCCGGTTCCGACGGCGGAAGATCACCCGCCTGAACCTCCTGATAACGGCGACCCTGGCGATCGGGCTGGCGCTGCTGGCGACGATCCCGGGAGTCTTCGATCCCGTGTTCGACCTGTTCAACTTCCAGCGCGGCGGCGGGCAACGCCTCCTCGCGGTGCTCCTCTTCGCCACCGTGGTCCTGCTGGTCCTGATCCTCCGGGAGATGAGCAACACGGACCTGGTCATGCGGGACCTCCGCAACCTCGTCGAGGCCCTCTCACTCCAAGCGTTCGACTGGGACCAGACGGGCCGGCTGCCACCGACTGACAGGCTGGTCGTGGTCCTGCCCGCGTACAACGAGGCCGAGAACATCGTCGACGTGATCCGGGACATGCCGCAGGATGTCCACGGCCTCTCCGTCGTCCCGCTGGTGATCGACGACGCCTCCGAGGATCAGACGGCATCGGTCGCCGAGGAGGAGGGGGCGCTGGTGGCCCGACTGCCGATCCGACGGGGCGGCGGGCTGGCCCTCCGGGTCGGTTACGAGATCGCTCTCAAGCTCGGGGCCCGCATCGTCGCCAGCATGGACGCCGACGGGCAGCACGTCCCCGGCGAGCTCATCGATGTGGTGGCTCCGATCGTGAAGGGCGAGGCCGACATGGTGCAGGGGTCGCGGGTGCTCGGGGAGTTCGAGCGACAAAGCCGCTCCCGCCATTTCGGCATCCTCTTCTTCTCGCGCCTCGTCTCGCTGATGACCGGGCAGCGCGTCACCGATGTCTCCAACGGCTACCGGGCCACCCGGGTGGAGACGCTGCAGAAGCTCGTCCTCGAGCAGGACCAGTTCTGGACGTCAGAGATCCTCATCGAGGGACTCCGCCAGCGAGCCCGGATCGTGGAGGTGCCCGTCACCGTGCGGGCTCGGGCGGGAGGCGAGTCCAAGAAGCCGAAGACGCTCAAGTACGGGTGGAACTTCACCAAGGCGATCCTCCAGACGTGGCTGCGCTAGCCGGCTCCGGCGGGGCAGCGGGACGAAGGGGCGGCAACCCGACTCAGATCGTGGCGTCGCGCTGAGCCCGGGCCACGCGGAGCTCCCGGCCGACCCTCTTCCAATCCGAGACCTTCCTCGACCACACGATGTCGGTGAAGACTTGGAGGAGGCCGAGGCCCAGGACGGCCCACAGCGACCAGGCCGGGAGGAGGTCGTACCCGGCGGCAGCGTGTGGAACATAGGCTCCCAGGAATACCGCGAACGGGGCCGCCTTCGAGGCCAGCGCCCCCGCGGCGTGCATCGTCGCCCGCCCGGTCGGGCTGGCCCTGAGGTACGTCTCGTAGTCCGTCTTCAGCCCCGGGATGATTCTCAGTGGGCCGCCGATGAAATAGGAGTGGAACCTGATCCCGACCATGCGGCCCACGATGTAGTGGGCCGGACAGTGCACGGAGGCGGACAGCCCGGCGGCGGCGGCCACCACGAGCACGCCCGAGATCGCGGGTTCCGGGCCTGCAGACCCGCGGGCGATCGCCAGGGCAGCCGGTACCAGGGCGGCGGAGACGGCCGCGCCCAGCGAGAGCACCAGGTTCCCGAACCAGATGGGGAGGCGCCACCGGGTCCGAGTCTCGGACGCCTTCCGGTCGATCCGCCCCACCTGCTCCGCCCAATGCTGCGACAGGGCCGGCTCGAGCTTGATCCGGTCCACCAGGCGCCAGAACCCCAGGCGGCCCAGGTCGGTGTTCCCTTCGTCGACGGCGCGCTCGATGCGGGCGAACGCGTCCTGATGGTCTTCGATGGGCGGAGTATCCTCCATCGTCCTTCCGTGTATACGCTGGGAGCGCCCCCTAGAATGGCGTCGGGCCCCCCTCCACAGGCCTTGTGATGATCGAAACGACCGTTGACGGCAGATACCAGATCGTAGCCCGCGTCGCCTCGGGCGGGATGGGCGAGGTCTTCCGGGCTCACGACCCCGTGCTCGATCGGGACGTGGCCCTGAAGGTGCTGCACAACGCCCTGGCCCAGGACTCGGGGTTCATCGAACGGTTCCGCAGGGAAGCTCGCTCCGCAGGGATGCTCTCCCATCCGAACATCGTGGCCGTCCACGACTGGGGAGAGACCGGCGACACCTACTTCATGATCATGGAGTTCATCCGGGGACCCAACCTGAGAACGGTGCTCATGAAGAACGGCCCCCTGGCGCCGGCTCAGGCGGTTGAGGTCGCCTCGCAGGTGCTTGCCGCGCTGGAGCACGCGCACGAGCAGGGGATCGTCCACCGGGACGTGAAGCCCGAGAACATCCTGATCACTCGGAAGGGCGTGGTGAAGGTGGCCGACTTCGGGCTGGCCCGGGCCCTCGCCGCCGCACGGGTGAGCCACGCTCCGGGCACCGTGACCGGTACCGTCCAGTACCTCTCTCCCGAGCAGATCGAGGGCCAGGCCGCGGACGCTCGCACCGACCTGTACTCCGTGGGCATCGTCCTGTACGAGCTCCTCGTGGGGAGGGTCCCGTTCAGCGGCGAGACGTCGCTGGCCATCGCGTACAAGCATCTCCGGGAGCGAGTGCCCCCGCCGTCCGTTTCGAACCCGATGGTGCCCGCGTCGCTCGACCGGCTCGTCCTGTCGGCCACCGAACGAGACCGCGACCGCCGCACCGCGGACGCCAGGACCATGCGCGCCGAGCTCGCCCGGGCCACCAGCGAGCTTCCGCCGGCCGCGCCGCTTTCGGAGCTCGTCGCTCAGGTGCCCGCGGCCGAGGAGGTTCCGGCTGACCGGGCCGCCACCGTGACCATCCCCCGGGCGGAGTCCCCGAAGAGCCGGCGGCGCCGGATCTTCCGGCGGATGGTGACCACCCTGTCCATGTTGATCGTGGTGGCCGCGCTGGGTTGGGCGGCGTGGGCCTACGTCATCCCCCACCGGACCACGGTGCCGAACGTCCAGGGGAAGACGCTGGAGGCTGCCGAGGCCGCGGCGGAGGAAGCCGGGCTCCGGCTGCAGCTCGCCGGTCAGGCCTACTCCTCCACCATCCCTGCGGGCCAGGTGATCCGGCAGGATCCCGCCCAGGGCGCGGAGGTCGATCAGGGCACCAGGATCTCGGTACTCATCTCCCGTGGGCCGCAGCTCATCCGGATCCCCAATGTGCGCGGGCAGATGGAGGAGCGGGCCACCGAGCGGCTCCGCGAGCTGGGGCTCGTCGTCTCCGTGGAGCGGCAATTCCACGATACCGCTCCCAGGCTCGAAGTCATCGACCAGAACCCGCGCGGGGGCACCACCATCGAGGTCGGCAAGACCGTGACCCTCGTGATCAGCCGGGGCAAGCCCCCCGTCGAAGTGCCGGACCTCGAAGGACGGACCGAAGAAGAGGCCGGGGCACTGGTGACCGGCGCCGGCCTGGCCCTTCGGGTCATCCCGGAGTTCTCCAACACGGTGCCTCGGGGACGGGTGATCGGTCAGAACCCGAAGGCGGGCGCGACCCTTCGCAAGGGCGACACCGTCACCATCGTCGTCTCGGAAGGCCCGCGCACGTTCCCCATGCCCGACGTGGTCGGGATGTCGGAGGCCGCCGCCGTGGCTAGGCTGGAGGGCCTGGGGCTGCGGGTGAAGGTCATCCAGCTCCCCGGAACCACGGGGGATACGGTGGTCTACACCAAGCCCGAGGACGGAACCACCGTCCAATCCGGCCAGGAAGTCCGGATCTACGTAGCGGACTGATGCGACTGGGTGCCCACGTCCCCACCCGGGGGCGGTTCGCCTGGGCGGTCGAAGCGGCGAAGCAGTGCGGCGCTCAGGCCATCCAGGTGTTCGTGTCGAACCCTCGGGCGTGGGCGCCTCCCCGGGTCTCCGACGCCGACGCCCGGGAGTTCGTCGAGCGGCGCCTGGCCGCCCGGATCGGGCCCGTCTACGGCCACACCACCTACCTCGTGAACATCGCGTCGCCGGATGCCGAGTTCTGGCGCCGATCCGTCGAGCTGGCCCGGCAAGAGATGGACGCGGTGGCGCTGCTCGGGGCCGACGGCCTGGTCGTGCACGCCGGCGCCGGTGGGCCCGGCGAACGTCCAGCCGCCCTTGAGCGCGCAGCGCGGGCGGTGCACTCGATCACCGGTGAGCTCGAGGGCCCCGAGCTCGTGCTCGAGCTGACCGCCGGGGGTGCCGGCACGGTGGCCTCCACCATCCCCCAGGCCGCCGAGCTCCTGGAGACCATCGGGCCCCTCCCCCGCGTGTGGCTGTGCGTCGATACGTGCCACCTGTTCGCGGCGGGCTACGCGCTGGACACCTCCCGCGGAGTAAGGGACGCGTTCGCGGAGCTCCGGAAGCACCGTCTGTCCGGACGGCTCAGGGTCCTGCACGCGAACGACGCGAAGTTCCCTCGGGGCTCACGCCTCGACCGCCATGAGCACGTGGGTCACGGGTTCATCGGCGATCGCGGATTCCGGGCCATCCTGGCCGAGCCGGCGGTGAGGGGGTGCGCCGTTCTCGTGGAGACCCCGGGGAAGCTCGAAGACCACAAGAGGAACGTGGCCCGCCTCCGCCAGCTCGCCGGGCTGGGATAGGCGGAAGCTCTCAGGGGCAGTGACCCTCGCCCGGCTCCCGAAGCGTACCGCAGGCCCGGACACTGGTAGACCCTCCTCCCGACGAGTGCGTTACGCGGCGCGGAGCGTCTTCCACGCGCCGAGGGCGCGGTCGATGTCGGCGGTCGACACGTCGCGATGGGTGAGCATCCGAACCCGCCCGGTGACGATGCCCGCCAAGACCCCCTCGATCTGGAGCCGGGCCACGATCTCGGATGGTGACATCCCCACGGCCTCGTGGTTGACGAACAGGATGTTGGTTTCCACCGCCTCGACGTCCGCCGCGCCGGGAAACAGCTCCGCCACCCCTTCCGCCAGTCGTTTCGCGTTCTCGTGGTCCTCGTGGAGACGCCCCGGGCCCTCCTCCAGCGCGACCAGCCCGGCCGCCGCGACCACGCCCGCCTGGCGCCATCCCCCGCCGAACTGGATCCGGACCCGCCGGGCCTCGTCGACGAAGTCGGCCGGCCCGCACAGCAACGACCCGATCGGAGCCCCGAGCCCCTTCGACAGGCAGAACATCATGGCGTCGGCCTCCGCAGCGAAGTCTGCTACGCCGACGCCCGAGGCCACCGAGGCGTTGAAGATCCGGGCCCCATCGAGATACAGGCGGAGTCCGGCGTCCTGCGCCACCCGGCGGATCTCCCGGAGCTTCTCGAGGGGCATCACGCTTCCCCCACCCACCTGGTGGGTGTTCTCCACAGCCACCAGGTCGACGACCCGGGTGCGAAGGGGGTCGAGCTCGGGCCGTAGCGCGTTCGTCACCTGCTCGGCGGTGATCAATCCACGGACGCCGGGGATGGGCCGGTAGGTCACCCCCGACAACGTCGCCGCGCTGATCTTCTCCACGGTGATCACGTGGGCGGTGGCCTCGGCGATGGCCTCGTGGCCGTGCCGAACCAGCGTACGGAGCGCGATCTGGTTGCACATCGTCCCCGACGGCGCGTACGTGGCGGCATCCTTGCCCATGATCTCGGCGGCCCGCTCCTGGAGCCTGCGGACGGTGGGATCGTCGCCGAACAGGTCGTCCCCTACCTCCGCCTCCGCCATGGCCTTTCGCATGGCGTCGGTGGGACGGGTGACGGTGTCGGATCGGAGGTCGACCACGCTCACGGCGTTCCTCCCTGAAGGATCGTGGTCAGCTTGGCCGAGTCGATGTTCCCCCCGGAGACCACGCAGACGACCTTTCCACCCCCGGCCATCCCCTCAAGCGCCGCGGCCACCGGCACGGCGCCGGCCCCCTCGGTGATGACCCGGTTGCGCTCGGCCATGATCCGGACGGTCTGCGCCACCTCGGGGATGTCGACGACCAGCGAGCCGTCGAACAGCTTCGACGCCAGGGGGAACATCTCCGGGAAGACCACCGGGGCACCGATCCCATCGACGAAGCTCGGAGAGAACGGGACCTCCACCGGCTCTCCCGCCGCCAGCGATGGCGCCAGGGGAGCCGCCGTGCCGATCTCGCACGCGTAGATCTTCACTCCCGGCTTCTGGACGCGCAGAGCCGACGCGATCCCGCACGAGAGGCCGCCGCCGCCGTAGGGGATGAGGACGGCGTCGACGTCCGGCAGATCCTCCAGGATCTCCACGCCGATCGTCCCGTTGCCCGCCATGACCGCTCGGTCGCTGAAGGGGTGGACGAACAGCCCCTGCATCCCGTTCCGCTGCCGCGTGCTGAAGAGCTCGATCCATTCGGCGAACGGGACCTCCTCGATGGTCCCTCCCAGGCGGCGAACGCCCTCCAGCTTCGTCCCGGGCGCCGTGTCGGGAACCACCACCCTGCACGGGAGCCTTCGCCGCCGGGCGTGCCACGCCAGCGCTTGCGCCATGTTCCCGGCGCTCGACGTCCATACGCCGGCGGCAACCTGCTGGGGGTCCGCCAGCGCCAGGGCGTTGCCCGCCCCTCGAACCTTGAACGACCCGGTCGGCTGGAGGCTCTCGAGCTTGAGGTAGACCTCCGCCGGTGCGTCCTGCACGCCCAGCCGCACCAGCGGCGTCCGGATGACCGAGCCGGCCAGTCGCTCCCCGGCCGCCTCGATCTCCTCGAAGGAGATCGGCCCGGCCGCCACCGCCTCCTCCGAGCTCGACGCCATCAGCTCCGCCGGCCTCCGAGCTCCACCCGGGTCCCGATCCCCTTCTCGGCCGCCTTGCGGTGCAGGTGGTGGGCGGCGGCGAGGTCCTCGATGGCCAGCCCGGCGGACTCGAACAGCGTGACCTCTTCGGGCGAGGAGCGGCCCGGGGCGGCGCCGACCAGGACCTCACCGAGCTCCCCGGCGATGTGGTCTTCTCCGATGGCTCCCTCCTCGACGGCCATGACGACGTCGCCCTTCTCGCTCACCGCCGATTCGCGACGATCCACGTAGAGACGTGCTCGGGCCACCGTCTCGCCGTCGACCTCTCGCCCGCGGGGGCCGGAGAACCCCACCGCGTTGACGTGGGTCCCGGGACGCAACCACTCGCCGAGGAGCACCGGCTCGCGAGCGGAGGTCGTCGTGCAGACGATGTCCGCCCGGCGCACCGCTTCCTCTGCCGTTGGAACGGCTTCGATCCTGAGTCCGCGAGCCCGCGACTCTCGCTCCGCGAACGCCCGGGCGCGATCTCCTGACCGGCTCCACACCCGGATGCTCCGCACGTCTCGCACGGCCAGCATCGCTTCGACATGCGAACGGGCTTGCGTTCCCGAGCCCAGGATGGCCACGTCTCTCGCGTCTTCCCGGGCCAGGTGGTCGGTGGCGACGCCGCTCACCGCCGCGGTCCGAACAGCGGTCACCTCGGTGGCGTCGCAGAGCAGGAGGGGGCGGCCTCGCTCCGACTCGAACAGGAGCACCGCCCCCTGGTGGGCGTCGAGCTCCGAACCTTCGTTCCCGGGGAACACCGTGATGACTTTCACCCCCACCGCCCCGAGGTGACCGGCGTAGGCCGGCATCGTCGCCAGCGCGCTTCGTCCGTCGGGGAGCCACGTGATCTGGCGAAGCGGAAGGAGCACCTCTCCCCGGGCCAGCGACCGCAGCGCCGCATCCATGACCTCGATGCACTCCCTCATGGGGAGGAGCTCCCGAACCTCGTCCTGGTTGAGGACGGTGATCTCCATGGCCGAGCCCTAGCCGGAGGCTTCCTCTTCCTCGAGTGCCTCGTACTGGTCGATCACGTCGACCGCGAGGATGGTGCGGCACGATGGGCAGACGTACTGGGTGGGTCCTTCTTCCCGCTCGACGGGCAGGGGGACGATCTCGTCGCCGCAGGACGGACACCGCACCGTGGCCATGGCCGTGCCAGCCTACCCGAAGAAGACCTCGGCCACCTCGTAGAGCTCGTCCGGGACGAGCTTCGGCTTCGACACCGCGTCGTCCAGCGGGACGTCCACCACATCCTGCCCGCGAAGGGACACCATCCTCCCCCACGTCCCCTTCGACGCGAGGTCGATGGCGGCAACGCCGAACCGGGTCGCCAGCACGCGGTCGTAGGCCGTCGGCGAGCCGCCGCGCTGGACATAGCCGAGGATGTGCACCCGAGTGTCGAACCCGGTGCGTTGCTGGATCTCCTGCGCGATCAGGTTGGAGATCCCGCCCAGGCGGGGCCGGCCGAACTCGTCCTTCTCGTACTCGGGCTCTGCCATGGTGCCCTGCATGGGCCGGGCGCCCTCGGAGACCACGACGATCGAGAACAGGTGTCCTCGCGAATGCCGGTGGCGCAGATGGTCGCAGACCTCGGCGATGTCGAAGGGGTGCTCCGGGATGAGGATGACGTCTGCTCCCCCGGCCAGGCCGGCGTACACGCCGATCCAGCCCGCCTGGCGTCCCATCACCTCCACGACCATGACCCGATTGTGGCTCTCAGCGGTGGTGTGGAGTCGGTCGATGGCGTCGGTGGCGACCTGGACGGCCGTGTCGAACCCGAATGTGAAGTCCGTTCCCGCCAGGTCGTTGTCGATCGTCTTGGGGACCCCAACGATGTTGACGCCCTCGGCCGCAAGCTTGGCGCCGGTTCCCATGGTTCCCTCACCGCCGATCACGATGAGCCCTTCGACCTCGAAGGAGTGGAGGTTCTGCCGGATGCGGTCCAGACCACCATCGACCCGGAAGGGATCCACCCGGGAGGTTCCCAGTATCGTCCCGCCCCGGTGAAGGATCCCTCGAGCGCTTTCGGGCGTGAGCTCCGTGACGGCCCCGTCGAGGACCCCCCGGTAGCCGTCGCGGAACCCCACGATCACGTTGCCGTAGCGCTCGGTCCCCTTGCGGACCACGGCCCGGATGACCGCGTTGAGTCCGGGGCAGTCGCCACCGCCGTTCAGGATGCCGATCCTCGCCACGTCGTTCCCGTCTGGATGAGGTGCGCTTGACGGCCATTCTACGGGGCCGGCCCGCCGCGGCCTCTGGGGCTCCTCCCGATGCCTCAGGCACGGATGGATCGGTGCCGATGGTTCATGAGGGCCGACACACATGCGCAAGGCAGCCACGCTCGCCGTCACGCTCGTGCTCCTGTCCCCGGCGTGGGCAGGGGCTCAGACGCTCGACGACCTCGAGGAGGCTCGCAGGGATCGCGACGTCGCCGAGGCTCGGGTCCACCGCATGACGAACGACATCCGCGTGTTGTCCCAGCGCTACCGGCGCCTCGAGGCCGAGGCCCAGGAGATGGCGGCGCGGCTCCTCGACGCCTACCGTCACGAGATGTCCGTCCAGTCTGAGCTGGAGGCTGCCCGGGGTGTGCTCGAGGACCGAGCCAACGCCGCCTACCGGGCCGGCCCCGGCGCCATCCTGGCCGCGTACCTCCAAGCCATCACGCAGGCGGGCACGTTCGCGGACCTCCATTCGGCCGACCTCCTCATCGAGCACGTCCTGGAGGCCGACGTGGACGAGGCGGTCGACGTCCTGAAGGACCGGACGCAGGCTCGCTCCGCTCGCCGGTCGGTACAACGCGAACGAGAACGGCTCGTGCGTCGAGAGGCCCGGCTGGCCACGCTCCGAGCGATGCTCCAGGCGAAGCTGGCTCAGGCGGAGGCCATCGCCCGGGCCGCCGGGCTCCAGGTCGAGGAACTCGAACGGGAAGAGCGGCGTCTGTTGGCCGCGGCCCGCAGGGACCGGGGTCGGCAGGAGCAGGCCCTCGTGGGCGACCTCGACGCGGACCTCGAGGCGCTGCTCGCCTTGCTGGGGGAGAACGGCGGACGGGGCTGCGCGATCCCGCCGGCGCTCAGCCTGACCGGCCAAACGTTCTCCGGACTCGCCTCCTGGTACGGCTGGGACTTCGCCGGCAACCACACGGCATCCGGAGCCATCTACGACCCTCGTCTGTTCACCGCGGCCCACAAGACCCTGCCACTCAACTCGTTCGTCCGGGTCCGCCGCGGGGACAGGTGCGCCGTGGTGCTGGTGAACGACCGCGGCCCGTACATCGACGGGAGAGTCATCGATCTCTCGATGGCCGCCGCCGAGTACCTTGGCGTGGGCGTGACCCACGTCGAGGTGGACATCCTCTCGCGCACCTAGCCCGGGAACCCTCTCTCACCCTGGCGCCACCGAGAGACCACCGGTAGCCTCACCGGCGTGAGCCGCATCCTGTCGATCGACGCCGGCACCACGGGCGTCCGCGGGATGGTCGTCGACGAGGGCGGGCGCGTCCTGGCCCGCGGCTACCGCGAGTTCCCCCAGTCCTTTCCCCGGCCCGGCTGGGTGGAGCACGACCCCGAGGACTGGTGGGTCTCCGCCGTCGAGGCCGCCGAAGAGGCTCTCGCCGCCGCGGCGATCGAGGCCCGGGACCTCAGCGCGATCGGTATCACGAACCAGCGGGAGACCACCGTCGTCTGGGACCGCCACACCCTCCAGGCGGCCCACGCTGCCATCGTGTGGCAGGACCGCAGGACCGCTCCCCTGTGCCGGGTCCTCCGGGAAGAGGGATGGGAGCCGGCGATCCGCGAACGGACCGGGCTGTTGATCGACCCGTATTTCTCGGCCACCAAGCTGGCCTGGCTGCTCGACGAGGTGGAGGGCCTGCGAGCGAACGCGGAGGCCTCCCGCCTGGCCTTCGGCACCGTCGACGCCTATCTCATGGCCCGGCTCACCGGCGGCCGCGTCCACGCCACCGATCACACGAATGCCTCCCGGACCATGCTGTTCGACATCCACCGGCTCTCTTGGGACGAGGAACTCCTGGAACGGCTCGACATCCCCAGGGCCCTGCTGCCCGAGGTCCGTCCCTCGGTCGGCGAATTCGGGGTGACCGATCCGGAGTCCTTCCTGGGGGCTCGGATCCCGGTGACGGGGGTGGCCGGCGACCAGCAGGCGGCCCTGGTGGGGCAGGCGTGCTTCGAACCGGGCGACGCGAAGAACACCTACGGCACCGGGTCGTTCCTCCTCCTCAACACGGGAGAGAAGCCGGCCGCCGGCGGCCCGGGGTTGCTCACGACGATCGCGTACTCCGAGGCTGACGCCGTGCGCTACGCACTGGAGGGCTCCATCTTCGTCACCGGCGCGGCCATCCAGTGGCTCCGCGACGGCCTCGGCATCATCGTCAGGTCCGAGGAGGCCGGTCCGCTGGCCGCCTCGGTGACCGACACGGGCGGCGTCTACTTCGTCCCGGCCCTGGCGGGTCTGGGAGCGCCGTGGTGGGATCCCTATGCCCGCGGCTTGATCGGCGGCATCACCCGCGGCACCACCCGCGAGCACCTGGTTCGAGCCGCCGTGGAGGCCATCGCGTACCAGACCCGGGACGTGGCCGACGCCATGGCCCAGGCGGCCGGAACAACCCTGTCCGGGCTGAAGGCCGACGGCGGGGCCAGCGTCATGGACGTCCTCATGCAGTTCCAGGCGGACGTTCTCGGCGTCCCGGTCCGCCGGGCCGCAGTTCAGGAGACCACCGCGCTGGGAGCGGCCTTTCTCGCCGGCCTCGCGACGGGGGTGTGGTCGTCGAAGGACGACGTGGCCGCGGTATGGCAGCTCGACCAAGAGTTCGTTCCCGGTGACCGGAAGGAGGCCGACCGCCGGTACGAGGGATGGCGCAGGGCCGTGGAGCGAGCGCTGAGGTGGGAACGACCGGATTGACGCCGGCCGGCTGGAGCGGCCCCGTTACTCGGGGGTGGGCGACTCGGACGGCGCCGGCTCTCGCGCCGCTTCGGCTTCCGCCTCCGCCGAGGCGGTCGCTGCGGCCGTGGGGGTCCCGGGGGTCGCGGGGGTCGCGGCCAGATCCTTCTTCACTTTCGACGCGTACTCGTCCACGTACTCCTGGTCCGAGAGCATCATGATCTCGTACATGATCTCGTCGGTGACCGAACGCAGCACGAACCGGTCCTTGGGGCGGTCGTAGTACTGCTCGAACAAGAGCGGCGCCCCGTAGGTGATCTCCAGCCGGCCGCGGAGCCGGGGAACCCTGGCCCCGATGGGCATCACCCGATCGGTCCCCTTCACGGACACCGGGATCACCGGCGCCTGAGCCTCCAGGGCCATCCGCGCAATGCCGGTCTTCCCTCGGTAGAGACGGCCGTCGGGACTACGGGTACCCTCCGGATAGATCGCGACGATGTTCCCCTCCTGGAGAACCTTGATCCCTGCGCGGATCGCCGCCTCGGAGGCGGCCCCGCCCTCACGGCGCACCGGGATGACGCCAACCGACCGAACGAACCACCGAGTGCGCCAGGAATCGAAGTAGTCGGACTTGCCCAGGAACACCACTTTCCGCTTCAGGAGCACCGGGATGAACAGGCTGTCGACGAAGGAGAGGTGGTTCGAGGCCAGGATGGCCGGGCCCGTCTCGGGAACGTTCTCGAGGCCGGTGGCCTTCGGCCGGTACACCAGCCTCAGGAACGGCCCTACCAGCAGATGCTTGAGGATCCAGTAGAACATGCGCTCTCCCCGGGCGTGCCCGCCCTCTACACTATTAGACCCGACGCGGATCGAACAAGGTACGGAAGGGGGACACGTTCGTGCTGGCCAGTGCGCTGGAGATCACGTTCACGCTGCTCGTGGGCGGTGTGACGATCCTGGCCGGGGTGTTCGGTCTGTACCTGCTGGTCCAGCTGTTCCGTAACCCCTCCCGGAGGTGAGTCGTGGCGGAGCGGAAACGAGTGCTCCTGGTGGAGGATGACGAGGCCGTGCGGCAGCTCGTCAAGGTCACCCTGGAGCTGGGCGGCTACGACGTCATCGAGGCGAAGGACGGCCTCGAGGGACTCCTCCTGCTGGACCTCCACCGTCCCGACGCCGTGATCCTCGACCTGATGATGCCGGACCTCGGAGGCGAGCGGATGCTCGCTCAGCTCCGCTCCACCCCCGAGACGAAGCGCACCCCCGTGGTGATCATCACCGGGAAGCCGGAGGTGGCGCCGGAGGTCATCGGGTTGGTCGGGCGGGAGAACTTCTTCGCCAAGCCCTTCGACCCGGACGCCGTCATCGCCCGCCTGAAGGCCCTGGCGGGATGAAGGCGAGGCGCGGGGTGAAGAAGGAGCTGGTCGTCCCGGGGTGTGAGTCGTTCGCCCTGGAAGGGGGGCCGAGCGGGATCCTCCTGCTCCACGGGTGGAGCGGAAACCCTTCCAGCCTGCGGCCCATGGGTGAATCGATGGCGGAACGGGGGCACACCGTGGTCTGCCCCCGGCTGCCCGGCCACGGGACGACGTGGCAGGACCTGGAGGCCCGGAGGTGGACTGAGTGGTCGGGCGAGGCCGGCCGGTCCCTCGTGGACCTGGCGGCGAGGTCCGATGCGGTAGTCGTGGTGGGCCTCTCGGTGGGCGCTGCCCTGGCCTTCCATCTGGCGGCGCGCCGCCCCGACCTCGTGGCCGGTGTGGTGGCGATCAACCCGTATCTGGTTGAGCCGCGACTGGCCTTTGCTCCGCTGGTCCGTCTGTTCCGCCGCACCGTCAAGGGCATCGGCAACGACATCAAGAAGCCGGGACAGGATGAGCACCCCTACGACCATCTCCCGGTGGCCGGCCTGGCGCAGCTCGGCCGGATGCTGTCGGTGGTCCGACGGGACCTTCCCCAGGTGCGCGCCCCGGTTCTCGTGCTGGTCTCTTCCGTGGACCACGTGGTCCACCGGGGCACGGCGGAACACGTGATGAGGAGGCTCGGCACGGATGACAAGGAGCTGGTGGCGTTGTCCGACTCCTACCACGTCGCCACCCTGGACAACGACGCCGTGACGATCTTCGACCGGACCCACGACTTCGCGGAGCGCGTAACGGGTGTGGCTAGTCCTCGCCCACGTCGACGTCGGCGAACAACGGAAGGTGATCGGAAGCCGCGTCCCCCTCGGCGGTAGCTTCGATCCAACACCGGTCCACCCGAACCCCAGCCGACACGAACAGGTAATCGATCCGGGCCCGCGGCTCCCGGGCGGGAAAGGTCTCCCCGCCCTCCGCCCCCTCAGGCCAGGCGTCCCAGAAGCGATCGGCGACCCACGCGGCCGCCTTTCCGGCCGGCCCCTCGTTCAGGTCCCCTCCCAGGACGACCGGCGGCTCCATTCCCGCGAGAGCATCGGTCAGCTCCCGGGCATGCAGCGGCCGCTCTGCATCGGACAGCCCGAGGTGAACCGAGATCACCGTGACGGGGACGCCCGCCCGACGGGTCCGGACCACGATCGCTCCCCGTCGCGGCAGCCTGCCGGTCCTCGAGAACCGAACCACCTCGGAGCGGAGGGATCTCAACGGGGGACGGAGCAGGACGGCGTTGGTGACCTCGCCGAACGACCGGAGGCCGTGCCCGGCGACGTCCATCCCCATGAACCGAGCAAAACGCCGCAGCTGGAACCGGCCCTTGGCCTCGTTGAGGAGCGCGACGTCCGGGAGCTCCTCGGCGACCGTCCGCGCCACCTTCTTCACGCCGCTCCGGAAGCTGTGCACGTTGTACGCGAGGACCCGGAGCCGGGGCATGCGGCGAGAGCCTAACCCGATGGGCCTTCGGCGCGTTCGTGGGCGATGCGGGTTCCGGCTCGGCCCTCCAGGGCCTCGAATGCCTGGTCGAGCGATGCGATGACGGCGGCCTTACCGCCGCCGCTCACGAACTCCGCGGCGGCCTCCATCTTCGGTCCCATCGAGCCCGCGGGAAGCTCCCCCTCCTCGAGCATGCGCAGTGCGTCTTCGGGCCGCAGCCAGTCGATCAGCCGCTGTTCCGGCCGGCCGTAATTCTCGAACACGCCTTCCACGTCGGTCAGGATCAGCAGGACCTCGGCCTCGACGTCCCGGGCCAGGATGCACGCCGCCAGGTCCTTGTCCACCACCGCCTCCACGCCGACGAGCCGTGGCCCTTCCTCGATCACGGGCACGCCGCCGCCGCCGGAGGCGATGACGATGACCCCCGATTCGGCCAGCTGCCGGATGACCTGACCTTCCACGATGGAGTACGGCCTTGGAGACGGGACCACGCGGCGCCATCCGCCGTCCGGTGTCGGGGCCACGGACCATCCTCGTTCCCCGGCCAGTCGCTTGGCCTCTCGCTCGTCGTAGTAGGGCCCGATCGGCTTGGTCGGCTTCTCGAACGCCGGATCGTCGGGCCGCACCCGGGTCAGCGTGAGCACCATGGCCACCGGGCGCTCCATGTTCCGCTCGTAGAACACATCGCCGATGGCCACCTGAAGGAGGTAGCCGACCTGTCCCTGGCTCTCCGCCCCGCACACGTCGAGAGGCATGGGCGTCACCCAGTCGCGGGCGGCCTCGTTCTGGAGCAGGATCCGCCCCACCTGTGGGCCGTTGCCGTGGGTGATGACCACCTCCCACCCGCGGGCGGCGATCTCGGCGACCCCCTCTCCGGCCAGCCGGGCGTTGCGACGCATCACCTCGATGGCATCGTCCTCGCCTCGCCGGAGAAGTGCGTTCCCACCCATGGCGATGACGACCCGTCCCGCCGTTTCCGGATCGGGAGGCCTGCTCGCTGTCCGTCCTCCGGCTGTCTCCCCCATGGCGAGCTAACCCTCCGAGCCCCCCGGCAATCTCTCTTTCAGGACGTCGACGATGGTCGGGCTGCCCTCCGCCTCTTCGAGCTCGTACCGGACCCGGACCGAGGGCTTCGAGAACCTCGCCACCTTTCCCAGGTCCACCGGGGTGGCCACGACCACCAGGTCGCATGGGACGGCGTCGATGGTTTGCTCCATCTCGGCGATCTGCCCCGGCGAGTACCCCATGGCGGGGAGCACCGGGCCGACGGGGTACCGCTCGTATATGCGCTGGAGAGAGCCGACCGCCCATTCCCGAGGGTCGATCACCTCCGCGCCGTACGTACGTGCGGCCACGACACCCGCGCCGAAGGTCATCTCCCCGTGGGTGAGCGTCGGTCCATCCTCGATCACCAGCACGCGCTTGCCGGTCAGGACACCCGGGTCTTCCACGGTCACCGGGCTCTTCGCCCGGATGATCACGGCCTCCGGGTTGAGCTTCTTGGCCGTCTCCTCCACGGTCTCGACGTCATCCGGGTTCGCCGTGTCGATCTTGTTGATCACGACGACATGCGCCATCCGAAGGTTCGTCTCACCCGGGTGATAGGAGGTCTCGTGGCCCGGGCGAAGGGGATCCGCCACCACCAGGTGAAGGGTGGGCCTGAAGAACGGCAGGTCGTTGTTGCCACCGTCCCACACGACCACGTCCGCCTCGGCTTGCGCGGCCTTGAGGATCTCCTCGTAGTCCACCCCCGCGTAAACGGTCGTGCCGGCGGCGAGATGCGGCTCGTATTCTTCCCGTTCCTCCACGGTCACCCGGGCTTCGTCCAGGTCCTCGTAGGACGCGAATCGCTGGACCCTCTGGGCCACGAGGTCCCCGTACGGCATGGGGTGGCGGACCACGACTGGCTTCCGATCCAGCTCGCGAAGTCCCCGGACGACCGCCCTGGTGGTCTGGCTCTTCCCCGACCCGGTGCGCACGGCGCACACCGCCACCACCGGCACCGTTGCTTCCAGCATGGTGGCCTTCGGACCGAGCAGCGAGAAGCTCGCGCCGGCGGCCAGAACCGAGCTGGCGAGGTGCATGACCTGCTGGTGCGACACGTCCGAGTAGGAGAAGGCGACCTCGTCCACGTCCTGCTCCCGGACGAACCGGCTGAGCTCCTCCTCCGGGAGGATGGCGATCCCCTCGGGGTAGCGAGGGCCGGCCAGCTCCGGGGGGTAGCGGCGTTTGTCGATCCCGGGGATCTGTGTCGCCGTGAACGCCACCACCAGGGCGTCGGGATCGTCCCGATACACCACGTTGAAGTTGTGGAAGTCGCGGCCGGCGGCCCCCATGATCACGACGCGTCTCATCAGCCCTTTTCTTCCTCCTGAGCGTTTTCGGGCCGGGCCCGTGGGCCCGGCCGACAGCGGACCGAGCGTACTGCCGGTCCCAGGCTAACGCAAAGACGTTTTGTCACTCTCCCCCGCCAGAGCCTACGAGGCGAGAGCGGGCAAGACCTCCTTGGCTATGAGGGCCCGGCGATCGGCGGGACCCGCCGGGACCATCACCGCCCACGTCGCCCCGGCCGTCGCCAGGTCGTGGAGGAACCCCTTCAGATCCTCCGTCGTGCCCGTCCAGGCCTCGTCGTCCAGGCCGCGGGCCCGGCGTCGATCCACCAGCTCACGGGTTTCCCGCTGATCTGCCCCCACCAGAATGATGCCGGCCCAGGTGGCTTCGGAGCGGCGCCCCGCCGCTCCGGCCTCCTTCATCAGCAAGGCGGACTTGGCTCGGAACGCGTCGGGGTTCAAGCCCCAGCCGTTCCAGCCGTCGGCGACCCGCCCGGCCATCCGGACCACCGCGTCGGCCTGGGCCCCCAGCCAAACGGGCGGCCCGCCAGGGCGGGAGGGTGGCGGCAGGACCGGCCCGGCCAGCGGAGGCACGAATCCTCCCCCCTCGTACCGCTCGCCCCTCCACAGGGCCTTCATCGCGATCACCGTCTCTTCCAGCTGGGCTCGGCGCTCCTGGCGACGGGACATGGGGATCCCGTAGGCCTCGTGTTCGGGAAGGTCGATGGGATCGCCCGTCCCCATCCCCAGGATCAGGCGGCCGCCCGACGCCGCGTCCAGCCACGCGCCCAGCTTTGCCAGCATGCCCGCGGGCCGGAGGGAGACCCGGGTGACCAGGGTTCCCACCCCGATCCGCTCGGTGGCCGCGGCGACCGCTGCCAGCGTGGTGAACGCCTCGAGGGCAGGACGGTCTCGCGGGGCGCCGGGAGGAAAGAAATGGTCGAAGACGAACGCGCCGTCGAACCCCATCTCCTCCGCCTCCCGGGCCGCATGGAGGACCTTCTCCGGATCCCCGGAGAACAGGGGAAGGACCACCCCGACCTTCACGAAACCCCCCCGCCCGCTCCGGGGAGCTCCAGGGCGATGGCCGCGGCCCCGATCGCTCCGGCGTCGTTGCCCATGGCCGCCGGCACGATGGGAACCTCCGGGCGGTGGTCCGGCGCCAGGACCGTGGCCCGGAACGCCTCCCGGGCGGGATCGAACAGGGCCTGCCCGATGTCGGCGACCCCGCCCCCCACCACCACGACCTCGGGATCGAGGACGTTCACGAAGCCGGCGATCCCGATGCCCAGGCGCGTTCCCACCTCCTCGATGATCCGGCGGGCCACGGCGTCGCCCTGCTCCGCGGCCTCGGTCACGTGGCGACCCACGACCTCTTCGGTCCCCGCGATCCGGGCGATCACTCCCTCGGGGTGGTCCCTCGCCGCTTCTTGCCCCAGGCGATCGAGGGCCCGGCCACTGGCCACCTGCTCGAAGCAGCCCCGGTTCCCGCACCCGCACAACGGCCCATCGGGGTCCACCACGACGTGGCCGATCTCGCCGGCGAACCCGTGCCGGCCGCGATAGAGTGCTCCGTCGGCCACGATGCCCCCGCCGATGCCCGTCCCCACCGTGACCAGGAGCATGTGGCGGTACCCGCGACCCGCCCCGAACCGATACTCCCCCCAGCAGGCCGCGGTGGCGTCGTTGTCGAGGACGCACGACAGCCCGCTGCGCTCGGCAACCAGGTCCCGGATCGGCAGCTCCCGCCAGGCCAGGTTGGGCGCGAAGCGCATCACTCCGGCCTCGAAGTCCACCATCCCGGCTCCCCCGATCCCCACCGCGACCGGATCGGCCTCCTTCCTCAGGATCTCGATCACTTCGAACAGGGTGGCCATCGTGGCATCGACGTCCTCCGCGGGCGTCTCTGCCACGTGGCGAGCCAGCACTTCCCCCGACTCGGTGACCAGCAGGCCGGCGGCCCTGGTCCCGCCGACGTCGAGCCCCACGGCCGTTCGGAGCGAGGTCCCCGGGTTCGCGGCCATCCTCAGAACCGGAGCAGCGCCCCGATGCCGCCCAGGGGCGCCAGGGCGTCGGCGGGTCCCTGGGGCAGGACCTCCACCCGGCACCGTTGCCGGAGCGCCGACTCCACGGCCTCCTCCACCAGGTCGGGGATCTCCTCCATGGCCGCCCCGCAGGCGGGGCACGCCCTGCCCCGGTGCGCCAGATGCCCGCAGGAAGGGCAGCGCGCGCCGGCGGCTTCCAGCTCCGCCGCCACGATCAGGGTGTCCGCGCGACCCTCCTCCAGCGCGGCGATGGTCTGTTCCATGCCGGCGACCGCTCGACCCGTCTCCCCGTCCATCTCGGCCAACAGTCGGCGCACGGCTTCCTCTTCGCGGACCCGTTCGAGGTCCTCCTCGATCTCCCGGATCCGTTCCAGAACCTCGGCCGGAGAGGAAGCCATGGGCAAGGAGATCCGGGCCACGATGGTACGGCGGACGTAGTCGTGCAGCTCGCGCTCGAGCTCGGCCATGGCCTCGTCGGGCCCGGCCAGCACCAGGCGGTCGTAACGATGACGCTTGAGCAGGTCCAGGAGCACCTCGGCCACGTGCTTCAGATGCCGCTGGACGTGCTCCATGATGTGTCGCTGGTACCGAGCCTGCGACCACCCCCCCTGGTCGTGCCAGCCCGGTACCTCGTCGAAGACGTCCGAGACGTCCTCGATCCGGTCGAGCGCCGAGACGAACAGCCGGGCCTTCTCTCGGTCCACCAGCCCCACGCAGACGTGCCCCGACCGCTCCAGGATGGCCTCCAGCGGCAGGAGGTATGGGCGGGCTCCGATCACGATGCGCTCAGGGACTCGCGCCGGCAGCGGCATCTCCTCCCACAGACCCATCCCCGAGCATCCGAAGAGCGCCACGCCGCGGACGCCCCCCTTCCGGTCGAACTCCTCGTTGACGAAGTCCCACATCTGTTTGGCGTCGCCATGCACCGAACGGGCGTGCTGACGATCCTCCATGGCCTGGGCGGCCTCATGGGCCCGCCGGGTGAGCTGCTCCGCCCGCGCGAGGTAGTCGGCCCGCTTGGGGAAGCGTCTCCCGTCAACATCCAGGTACATGCTCACCACCGGGAAGCCGTTCGTGGTCCACTCGGCGAGCTTCCTGAGGGTATCTCGTTCCAGAACCGTCATCCGCTCTCCTTCGAACCGGGGAACCAGGGAGGATCCGTCGCGGATGCGACGGTCATTCGACCTCGATCTTCTCCAGGGGGGCCCCGTCGCCGGCGGGGCCGTGGAGCCGGCTGTCGAGGAGGGCCCTCGTGGCGAGCATCAGCTCCCGGCCCGCCTTCAGCAGATGTTCCACGACCTCGGGGCGCAGGTCTCCAGTCACCGTGAGGAACATACCCACGGGACACAGGGTCACCGGACATACCGGGCCCGGTGCCGCGGGAGCCTCCCCAACTGCGTCCGGCGATCGTCCTTCGGTCTCGACCATCCGAACCTCCTCCTGCTCAGCGGCTCAGCGGCCGGAGACACCGCCGGTCTGGGCCGGGCTGGACTGCGGCCGCTTTGCGAACGTGACTTCCAGGCGGTCCTGAACGAACCCCGCCTCGCCGACCTCCAGGCGTTGCAGGGCCTGGGGAAGGATCAGGTTCCGCTTGTACGCGCCCACTCGGACGTGGAGCTCCTCGGCCCTGCGGAACACGTCGAGGTCTCCCTTGTCGGTGAACGGAAGCCGCATCGACAGGACGTAGGCAGCTCCTCGCTTCCGGACGCGGATCGGCTCGTCGACGTGGAGGACGTCTGTGGCGTCCCGGTCACCGTAGACCTCCGCACCCATCTGCTCGAGCAGCTCTGTGCCCACGATCTCCTGATCGAACAGGCGGGCGGTGAGGATCGGCACCGGCTGGAAGGATTCCCGGATCGTGGCGAGATGCTCGCGCTGGATGTCCTTCCACTTGCCGAAGTACGGATCGGTGACCTCCTCGGGGAAGATCCGGTTCGCCACGACGGCATCCACCCGGTACCCGAACAGCGACAGGTACGTGTAGGTCCGGCGGGCCTCGGCGATGACCATCTTCTCGGGGTTCACCACGAGTCGCACGGAGGCCTGGTCCTCGGTGGTCAGGATGCGCCGGACGCCATCCAGGTTCCGGTGAAGGCGCTCGATGGCCCCGAAGATGCGGTCCTCGGCGATCGGCATGGAGGTGATCCGCCTGAGGACCGGGCGGATCGTCCGAGTCACGCCGCGCTGGATGGGGAAGATCCGCTCGATGTACCAGTTCATGACTTCCGGAAGAGAGAGCAGGCGGAGAGTCTCGGCTGTTGGGGCGCAGTCCACGACCAGGAGGTCGTAGTGGCCGCCCTCGGCGTGGCGCTTCACGTCGGTAAGGCTGAAGATCTCGTCGAGGCCGGGGATCACCGACAGCTCCTCGGCCTCGATGGCGTCCACTCCCGCCCAGTTCATCAGGGTGATGATGTACTCTTGGATCTCTCGCCAGTTCGACTCCAATCGAGCCTGCGCGTCGATCTGCTCTGCCCACAGGTTCGGCTCGACCTCCCGCCTCACGTCGCCGAGGGAGACCGCGAACGAGTCCGCCAGGGAGTGGGCGGGGTCGGTGCTGGTGATCAGGGTGCGAGAGCCGCTCCGGGCGGCTCGGACTGCGGTGGCGGCCGCGACCGTCGTCTTCCCCACGCCGCCCTTGCCCGTGAAGAGCAGGATCCTCATGCGGGCCCTATCGTAGCGGCCTTCAGCCCTCTTCGACCCGCCGCTTCAACCCGAGGAGGGCCGTCTCCACCAGCCGTCGCGCGCCCTTCCGACGCATGAACCCGGGGACGGGAATGGCCAGGTCCGCGGCCAGACGGTAGGTCACCCGGGTCTTGCCGTCCTCGTCCTCGATGAGGTACTCCCCACGGATGTCCTTCACCGCCCCCTCCGCTCGCGCCGTCGTCCATGAGACACCCGTGTTCCCGGGGCGGTACTTGTAGGAGAGCGTGTACGAGGCGGCGATGCCCATCGTGCTGACCCGGTAGGCCACCTCGGTCCCGCGGCCTCGCCGGTCGCGGGCGAGGATCTCCACCTTGTCGACGTCGGACCAGTCCGGATAGGTCTCGAAGTCAGCGATGACCCCCATCACTTCCGCGGGGTCGGCGTCGATGATGATGGTCCCCTCGGTCTCCTCCGCCACCTTCTACCTTTCGGCTCGGCGCGGGGCCGCCGTTCCCGTTCCGGGCCGCCGCACGACCCGCGGGCCTCGGGCTTCGTGGCTGGTTCATAGCAGAGAGAGCCTCAGCGACTCAAGCCAGAGGGCGAGCGGGTGGAGGAGGCAGAAGCAGCGCGGTTCAGCGCGTCCGGACCCCGAGCAAGAACATGATCCCCACGGTGAGCAGGATCAGGATCCCCACCCCGTAGAGGAGGATCCGCGAGGTCAGGATCGGTGCCTCGCCGTCCACCGCTCGCCGAGCATCCACGGCGGTGATCCCGTAGACGGCCGCGGCGGCGGAAAGATAGAGGAGGAGCACGGGCAACAGCGGCCCCGGCCGGAAACCGCCCCGCATCACCAGGATCGCCACCACCGTGAGGGCGACCCATGCGAACACCACCGCCCGGGCCACTCCGTCCGCCACCTGCCCGGCTGCGATGTGTCCCGCCCCCGGGAACAGCAGGGAGAGGCGGGCCACCCGGCCGGGATCCACCTTGGGGCGCTGCTCCGCCGGCGTGAACAGGCTCTCGAATCGCGCCCCGCACCGGGTGCAGATGCGGGCGTCGATGGGGTTCTCGAGATCGCACCGCCGGCACGTCCACACGAGTCCCTGGGCGGTCCGCCGGACGGGACCCCCGCCCGCGCCAACGGCTTCGACCGTCGTCTGTGGGGTTGTCGGGACCTCGGCCGGCTGGGCGGCCGTCGAAGGCTGACTCGGAGCTGCCGGAGGACCCGATTGCTGTCCGCTCGGGGCTTCGCCGGGGCGGCTCAGCCTCCCATAGCACTGCCCACACCACTCGGCATCGGCAGCCACGAGGCCGCCACAGTTCGGGCACCGACGTTCCGTCGTCATCGTCCGGTTCGCTCTCGTCCGTTCGAGGCACCAGGGTACCCTCCAGCAGGCCCCCGCCGTGGGAGGGAGCCTTGGATGGTTACGCTCTTCGGGTGTTCCTCCGGGAGAACGAGATCGGGGGGAAGCTCGCCCCCTACCT
This sequence comes from Actinomycetota bacterium, assembly GCA_050693035.1. GTDB lineage: Bacteria > Actinomycetota > UBA4738 > UBA4738 > CALAEC01 > DASYVD01. Next base: position 14,654 of record JBOGWB010000090.1, on the reverse strand, counting down.
CGAGGCGGGCATGGAGGTCCTGGACCTGGGGGCCGGTACCGGGCAAATCGCCAGATGGCTGGTGCGGCGGGTCGGCATCCGTCCGACCCTGGCCGACGTGGCGGACTACGGGAATCGGGTTCGGGACCTCCCCTTCATCGGGATGGCCGATCCGCTGAGCGTTCCCGCGGATGACGAGTCGTTCGACGCCGTGATCATGCTGTTCGTGCTTCACCACATGGGACGGTGGCAGGATCAGGAGCGCCTGGTGGCAGAGGCCGCCCGGGTGGCCCGCCGCTGCGTGCTGGTGATCGAGGACACGCCGACCTCCCGGATGGACCGGTGGCTCAACGTGGCATGGGACTGGCTGCTGAACCTGCGCCACGGCGTCCCCACGCCGTTCACCTTCCGCAGCCCGGAGGGGTGGCGGGAGGTCTTCGACCGAGCGGGAGTCCGGATTCGCCACTCTGAGACGTACCGGGCACGGTGGCCGACGCTCTTGACGTACCACCACACGCTGTTCGTGCTGGAGAAGTAACTCTCTCGCACCACCGCAACCCGGCGATCGCACCCCTCGTTGCTACGATGCGGTGATGACCGTCGAGTGGGCGTCCGACCCCGCCGCATTCACCACGCGAGACTGGTCCGAGTTGGTGGATGCCGACCCCGACGGGACGTTCTTCCACTCGCCGAGCTACCTGAAGCTCTACTGGGAAGAGTTCGGTGCGGCGGACCTCCAGATCGCGCTGGTACGGGAGGGGGACGAGACGGCCGCCGCGGCGGCGTTCGACCTGCGCCGGAGATGCTTCTCGTTCCTCGGAGGCACCGAGGTGACGGACTACTTGGGCCCGGTGGGCCCGCCGGCCGGCCGAGACCGGGCCGCCAAGGAGCTCATGAGCGCCATCGCCGCGAGGGACGACTGGGGCCGGGCCGATCTGCGGGGGCTTCCCGAGGATGGAGGCTGGCTCCGGGCCCTGGCGACGGGCGCCGCGGATGCAGGCCTCGAGGCCCTGGTGGAGGAGGATGGAGTGGCGCATCCCCTGGAGCTCCCCCGGACCTACCAGGGATACCTCCGGGGTCTGTCCCCGAAACGCCGGCACGAGCTGCGCCGCAAGGTGCGGCGGCTGCGCGAGGCGCTCCCCGACGCCCGTCTCGTGGACACCACGCCCGAAACCCTCCCCGGGGACCTCGACCGCTTCGTCGAGCTGCACCGGTCGAGCCCCGGACCCAAGGGAAGATTCATGGAGCCCGACATGGAGCTGTTCTTCCGCCGGCTGGGCGATGCCCTGCTGCCGGAGGGAGTCTTCCGGCTGACGTTCCTCGAATCCCGAGGAACCAGGATCGCCGCGGCCGTGTCCTTCTCGGATCGGGACCGTCTGCTGCTCTACAACTCGGCCTACGACCACTCCCGAGCGGCGCTCTCCCCCGGGATCATGCTCGTGGCGGAGCTCATCAGGGAATCGATCGAGCGGGGGCTGCGGGCGGTCGACATGCTCAAGGGGAACCTCCCCTACAAGTACCAGTTCGGGGCGAAACCACGACGGCTCTGTCGGCTCCTGCTCCGCCGGTAGCGCCGGAGCCGCGCGCGCCGCCGGGCTCAGGAGTACCCGCCCGCCAGTCCCGCTGCCAGCCGTTCGATGACTCGCGGCCAGGCGAAGTCCTGCTCCACGCGGAGGCGTCCGAGCTTCCCCATCGTCGCGGCGCGGGCCGGATCCTCGAGGAGGTCACCGATGGCGCTCGCCACAGCGGCAACGTTCGTTCCGTCGACCACCAGTCCGGTCTCGCCGTCCTCCACCGCCTCGGCCGCCCCGCCCGAGTTCCCGACGACGACGGGAAGCCCGACGGCCGCCGCCTCCAGGAAGACGATGCCGAACCCTTCCACCTCGAGGCCTCCCTTGCGAGAGCGACACGGCATGACGAACACGTTCCCCGCCGCGTAGTAGCTAGGGAGCTCTCCCTCCGACACCTGTCCAGCGAAGGTCACCGAAGCGCTGATACCCCTCTCCGCCGCCATCGCCTCGAGGCGCGAGCGAGACGGGCCGTCGCCCACCAGCAAGAGCCGGGCCTCGGGGACCCGGTCGAGAACCTTCCGCCACCCCCGGATCAGGACGTCCTGCCCCTTTCGGGTCACCAGGCGAGAGATGCAGAGGGCCACGGGGACTCCGACGAGGCCGTACCGTTCACGGACCTCCTGGCCCGTGATGTCCGGCCGGAATCGCTCCGCGTCCACGCCGGGCGGCAGGATGACGAGGGGAACGTCGTCCGGGACGGCGGGGCGCACCCGCGCCGCCGTGTACTTGCTCACGGCGAACACGGTGTTGGCGCGAGAGCACGCGTACCACAGAGCTCGAGCCGATCCGGGGATGCCCGCGGCCCACACCTCCGCGCCGTGTGTCAGCACCGCGTACGGCCTTCCGGGGTCGGCCACCAGACGCGGCCCCATCATCGCCAGGGGAAGGCCATGCCCGAACAGAACCACCTCGCTCTCTGTCTCGTTGATGAGCGCGCGGACCCTGCGAAGGACGTCGGGTACTGGGGCCAGGTACTTGGTCTCGAACCGAAAGACGGGGAACGGTTGGTTCTCGTCGAACTCTTCCCACCCCGGCCACGTTGGCGCCAGCACCGCCGTTCGATCCGTGGGGAGATGTCGCACCAGGTCGTGCACGTACCGCTGGGCTCCGCCAACCCGTGGCGGGAAGTCGTTGGTGACGACCAGCGTCCGGGAGATCCCGGCGGGCTCGAGCGCGGGCAGCAGTTCCAGGGGAAGATTCGCGCTCATGCGGCCGTCCTCACGGCGTATCCATACCCAGGTGCCATGGGGGATATCCTCGCAGGAAGTGAGGGAAGGCGAAAAGGCCCAGGTCGAATGGACCCTCGAGCCCGAGCTGAGCGAGCGGGTTCGGGCGCTCGACCGTGGAAGGGCTCTCGTGGACCTGACCTGGTGGCGCAAGGTCCTGGCCACGGGGTCCGACGCGGCGGGGTGGCTCAACGACCTCCTGGCCGCCGACCTCTCCGGATTGGACCTCGGGGAGGCCCGCCGATCGCTCCTCCTCTCCCCCACCGGCCGGGTTCGGGCCGACGTGACGGTGGTTCTCCTCAGCCAGGGCCACCTGCTGGTGCAGGACCCGTCACAGCCCGAGCCCATCGACGCGTTGCTCGGTCCCTACGTGCTGTCCTCGGACGTTTCCCTGGAGGACCGCACCGCGGCGCTGGCTGTCCTCGCTCTCCCGGAGCGTACCGCCCTTCCCGAGGGGTCCCCGGGAGAAGGGTGGATGACCACCCAACCGTCGTGCTTGGGAACGGGCCTCGGCTTCCTCGGCCCCTCCGCCGACCGCGACGCTGCGCTCCAGGCCCTGAAGCGGGGTGGGCCCGGCCTCATCGAGGTCGGCGAGGATGCCGTGGAAGCGTGGCGCATCGCCCGGGGGGTGGCCCGGTTCCCCGTGGATCTCACGCCGGAGTCCCTTCCGCACGAAACCGACGTCGGCGACGCGATCGCCTACCGGAAGGGCTGCTATCTCGGCCAGGAGGCGGCGGCTCGGGTACGCAACCTCGGCCACCCCCCGTTCGTCCTGCTCCCCCTGCGGTCCGAGGGCCCGGTGAGCCCCGGTGACCCGGTCCTGGCGGATGAAGACGATGCCGGCACCGTCACCAGCGCCACCCCCCTGGAGGGAGGAGGGTTCGCGGTGATCGCCCGGATCCGCTGGGCCGCCCGCCAGGCTGGGCTCCGGACGGCGACCGGGTCGGTCCTCGAGCCGGTCACCCCGCCCGCTTCCTCGGAGTGAGCCTGAGGAGAGGAACGAGCCCGGCCTCCCCCAGCGCCCGGAGGGCCCGGGCCTCCTCGGCGTCGACGACCAGCGGGCCTTCCTCGCGCTGGAGCACGAACGTCACGACGCAGTCCTTGCACTGGTCCGTCCCCTGTTTCGTGCATTCGTCGCAGTCGATCCGCACGGCGACCTCCTTCCGCCCGATCCCCGGTCGGCCGGGATCCGGAGCATAGGGGGGCCCTCTGACACGAACCGCGGGCTGCGACGGGTGCCTACACGACGCCCTGGCGGCGGAGATCCGCCACCTCCGCCGAGGTGAACCCCGCTGTGGCCAGCACCTCGTCCGTGTCCTGGCCCAGCCGAGGGGCCGCCGCCAGCGGTTCCTGCTTCCTGCCCCCCAGCTTCACCAGCGGACCCGGCCCCACCACCCGGCCGCCGGCTTCCGCCACCATCCCGCGGTGAACGAGCTGCGGATCCCCCACCGCTTCGGCGACGTCGTTCACCGGGGCGACGCACGCTTCCAACCCTTCCAGGGCGGCAACCCAGTGGTCGCGGGGCCGGGCCAGGAAGATCTCCTCGAGGCGGGAGGCCAAAGCTTCCTGGCGGTCCGGATCGAACTGCAGCTCGACGAATTCCGGGACCCCCAGGGCTTCACAGAGAACCTGCCAGAACTTCGGCTCGAGGGCGCCCACCGCGAGGTAGCGGCCGTCACGTGCCCGGTACACCCCGTAGCAGGCCAGAGCCCCCGTGAGGAACCACGTTCCCCGGACCGGGGACGTTCCGGTGGCCAGGTACGAGGACCAGGGGAGCGCCGCCCACGACGCCGCCGCGTCGAGCATCGCCATGTCGACGAACCGTCCTCGTCCGGTTCGCTCCGCCTCCAGTAAGCAGGCCAGGATGCCAACGGCGCCGCCCATCCCGCCCGCCAGGTCGGCCACCTGCACGGCGGGGATCGCCGGTGGGCCCTCGGGCGGCCCCGTCGGTTCCAGGAGGCCGGCCAGCGCCGTGTAATCGACGTCGTGCCCGGGGCGATCCCGGTAGGGCCCGTCCTGCCCGTACCCGGTCAGGGCGCAATATACGAGACGGGGATTCTCCTCGGAGAGCGCCTCGTATCCCACGCCCAGCCGGTCCGCCACCCCCGGACGGAAGGACTCGACCACCGCTCGGGCTGGCGCGGCCAGCCGCCGGAGCACGTCCGGCCCGTGCGGCGCCTTCAGATCCAGGGCGATGGAACGCTTGCCCCGATCCAGGGCCAGGTGCGCGGCTCCGACCCCGTCGCGGGTGGGTGGCGCGTCCCGGAGCGGGTCGCCGCGGCCGTGCTCCTCCACCTTGACCACGTCGGCCCCGAGGTCCGCGAGCAGCAGGGTGCAATACGCGCCGGGAAGGAGCCTCGTGAGATCCAGGATGAGGAAGCCGTCGAGCGGCCCGCTCACGGCCCGGCGCGCTCTTCCTCGACGGGCGGCGCGCCGTGTTCCACGGCGAGCTCCTCGATGGCGTCAGACGAGCCGCACCACCGGCACGTCACCCGCTCCCGGTTGGCCTCGAGGACCTCCTCTTCTTCGATGCTGAGGTCTCCTCCCAGCGAGAAGTGGTGAAAAGCCCGGATCCTCCGGGTCTCGTAGACGTCGAACCGGGTCAGGTTGCCGCACGTCGCGCAGCGGAACCGGCTACGCGCTGTTCGCGTCGGCCGCTCGGTCGGATCGCTGCTCGCCACGGGGGTGTCTCCTCGGCTCGCCATGCTAGGGGCTGGACGCCGTGCCGTCGACAGGACCGCGGAGGGAGAGAGCGGTTCCGGTGCGGCGTTCGCGGATGGCGATCCAGGCGGCCGCGGCGCTCGCCCCGAGCGCGTTGTACACGAGGTCCCATCCCGTGTTCACGTACCCCCCGACGTTCGTCTCGGCGAAGATTCTCGTCGACAGGAACTCGAGCACCTCGTTCAGCGCCCCCACCCCCATGCCGGCGAGGGCCACGACGAAGCCGATCCCGGCACCTGGTTGCGTTCCTCGCCGCAGCTCGGTTCGGAGCCCCTGCCAGACGGCGACGGTGGCCGCCCCGAAACCGAACGCGTGCACGGCCTGGTCGAACCGCGGCAGCACTGGAGCTGCCTTGAAGCGGTACAGCACCTCCTCTCCCGTGTAGAGGATCCCGCCTGCGGCGTGAAGGAGACCCCAAAAGGACAGCGCCCAGAGCACGTGGCCCGAGAATCCCACCCGCTCGTGAATCGCGGCCACGAGGGCGAACGTGACCGCGAGCTGGACCAGATACGTGGTCGTCTGCCCGCGTTCGGTGGCGATTCCGAAAACGGTGAAACCGACCACATAACCGAGGGAGACGACGGCCAGCAACGGGTGGTCACGGACGATCCTGGGCATGACGTCATCAAGCGTACCGGTGGCGCGGGGCATCCTCACCCCCTCCGATAGAATCGCCGCGTGGAGCGAGCGTTCATCTTGGAAGGGGCACGCACCCCCATCGGGAAGTTCCTGGGGGCGTTCGCGGAGGTTCCCGCTGTCGAGCTGGGAATCATCGCGACGACGGAGGCGCTGCGCCGTTCCGACATGGAGCCCGCGGACATCGACGGCCTCGTCTACGGCCACGCCCGACAGGCGGGCAACGGCCCCAACGCGGCTCGGCAGGTGGCGTATCGCTCCGGCCTCGGCGAGGAGAAGCCTGCCTTCACCGTGAACATGGCGTGCGGCTCGGGGGTCAAGGCGATCGAAACGGCAGCGGCCCAGATCGCGCTCGGAGACTCGGAGGTCGTCGTGGCCGGGGGGATGGAGAACATGACCCGGACTCCTGCGATCCTCGACCGGATGCGGCTCGGCTACCGGATGGGAGACGCCCCGCTCCACGACGGTATGTACCGGGACGGCTTCCTGGACCCGCTGTGCGGCCTGATGATGGGCGAGACGGCCGAGAACCTGGCCCGCAAGTACAGCATCCCCCGCGAGGAGCAGGACGAGTTCGCCCTGGCCAGCCAGCGCAAGACCCAAGCGAGCAGGCAGCGACGGGACAGGGAGATCGTGTCCGTGGACGTGGCGGGGCCGAACGGGCAGACGGCGACGATGACCGATGACGAGCACCCCCGCCCCGACACGACCCTGGAGGTTCTGGCGAAGCTGAAGCCGGTGTTCTCGGAAGACGGCACCGTCACCGCGGGGAACTCCAGCGGCATCACGGATGGCGCCGCTTCGCTGGTGCTGATGTCGGAGTCGCGAACCAAGACGGAGGGCCGGGAGCCGCTGGCCCGGGTCGTGGCCGCCGCTTCGGCCGGCGTGGACCCCGCCTACATGGGTATCGGGGTCGTTCCGGCGGTGCGAAAGGTGCTCGAGAAGACGGGGCTCTCACTCTCTGACTTCGAGGTCGTGGAGATCAACGAGGCGTTCGCCGCTCAGGTCCTCGCGGTGGACCGGGAGCTGAAGCTCGACCATGACCGCCTCAACCCCAACGGAGGGGCCATCGCCCTCGGCCACCCCATCGGGATGTCCGGGGCGCGGATCGTCCTCACCACGGCGTACGAGATGCGGGAGAAGGGATACTCCCTGGGGCTCGCCGCCCTGTGCATCTCCGGTGGCATGGGCATGGCCATGGTCCTGGAGCGGTAGCCGGGCCTCACATGGGTTAGCCGTAGATCGCCCACAGGACCAGGACGACGACCACCGTAAGAGCCCCCAGGAAGATGACCAGGTCGGCTCGCTTGACCTTGCCCGGCTGCATCGCGTTGAAGCCCATCGCCTCTCCTACTCCTCGACTTCCGCGCCGACCCCGAGCAGGTCGGCGAACGTGGATGCGTTGCGGGTAGCGTAGTCCCGGTAGCAGTTGTTGAAGAGGGCGTGTGTCTCCTTGGCGTTCTCCTGCAGGTACTTCGTCCGGGGCACCCACTCGTCGAGCTCTTCCTTCGAATAGTCGTACCGGAACCGCTCGATCGGAGGGATGCCACGCTTGTTCCACGTCTCCTCGCGCCGTCCGTGGAACCGCACCACCGCCCAGCGTTTGGACGTGACCTCGGCCAGAGGCGGGAGGCTCGACACGAACCCCTGAGGCATGTCCACGCACACCAACGGGATCCCCTCGGCCCCGAGAAAGTCCAGGGTCTTCTTCGCTGACTCTTCGTCCTCGTACCACTTCTTCTGCCGGAACTCCACCGCGAAGTCGTAGTCGGGGAGCCGTTCCCGGATGGCCAGGATCTCCTCCTTCGCCCGCCTTCCGGGAAAGAACCACTGGGGGTACTGGAACATCACCAGCCCGAGCTTTCCCGCGGAGTGCAGCGGCATGAGGGCCTCCCGGAACATCTCCCACGTCCGGTCGCGGATCTCCTCGGGAACCTTGTCGGGGTACAGCGGATCCGGCGCATCCTCCGCCAGCGTCTCGCGCAGGTCCTTCGGAAGCACGCGGTGCCTCGTGGGGTGCCCCGTCATGAGGGAGAACGCCTTCACGTCGAACAGGAAGTCCTTCGGCGTGCGCTCCACCCACAGCACGGCGTTCCGCTCGCTGGGGAGGGCGTAGTACGTCGAGTCCACCTCGACCACCGGGAACTGCGAGGAGTAGAACCTGAGCCGCTCCTCCGGGTTGTTGGCCTCGGGCGGATACCAGCCCGACTCCAGCAGCGTCTTGTCCGTCCAGGACGCCGTGCCGATGCGGACCCGGCCCACCTAGACCCGGGACCTCCTCCGGCGGGCCGCCCGAAGCTCGTCGCGGATCGGCCCCAGCACGGTCTCGTCGTCGAGCTCCATGGCCAGGTCCAGGGCCGCGATCTGCTGGAGGGCGTCCTGGAGCCGGTTGCCCGCCACTTCGGCCTCCTGGAGCGCCTGCCTGAGGGCGGCGGTGTAGTCGCGGTTGAACGCCTGCCCGCACCAGGGACAATGTCCGTGGGACTCGATCACCTGCTGAGCCAGGAACTCCCGGCCGCACCGGGCGCACGTCCCCTTGATCTTCATGTCGTCGCTCCCTCGGGATCGTCCGCGCCCGCGGTCCCCCGGCGCTCCAGCAGAGAGAGCACCCCCTCGGTCAGTGCGAAGGGGTCGATGGGCTTCACGAACCACGCATCGGCCCCGGACCACCTGGCCAGCCACTCGTCCTCCCGGCGGGCCAGGACCACCACGACGACGCCGGAGAACGGCTCGATGGCCCCTTTCAGGTCCTTGACCACGGCGAAGGCGCCCGCCCGGGAGGCGATCTCGTCGGCCACGACGAGATCGGGCCGTTCCCGCCATGCCACCCGGATGCCCTCCAACCCATCGGTCGCCTCAAGGTATCGCACCGGCTCCCCCACTTCGCGCTCCAGGGCGCCGAGCGTCACCCGAAGGATCTCTCGCACACGAGGATCGGGGGAGATCAGCAGCACGTTCACCGCGCCCATTCTAGCGGGGAGCATCCCGCCGCCCGCGGCAGCCCCTCAACCCGAGTAGGCCCAGCCCCGCCACTCCTCCACGTCGAGCGCCATGACCGATCCCTGAGGGGCTTCCGCCTCGTACTGGCGGTACTTCTCCCCCAGCAGGCGGATGGCATGATCCCGCTCGGTTCCTTCCTCGATGACCCGCCCCTGCCCCCTGAGCCGGACCCACCACACCCTGGGCCACTCCTCTTCGTAGTGGTCGACCAGAACGGTGAACCGCGGGTCGCGCCGGAGGTTCTCCAGGCGTCGCAGTCGCCGTGTCCGCTTGGGCTTCTCGTCCACCGAGGAGTACAGCGTTTCGCCGTCGAGGACGAACACGAACGGCACAACGTTCGGCCGGCCGTCGGGGTCGATGGTGGCCAGCCGGCCCACCCGGGCTTCCGCAACCCGACGTCGCATCTCCTGGAGCTCCATGCGCGAACGCTACCGTGGCCCGCAGGGCGGCATCGTACCGACGGGCCGATTCGGGGGCTCGCTTCGCCCCGGCCGGGGAAGAGTCTTCCCGTGCGGTGGCGGCGGAGGAGACTGAGCCCCAATCTGAAGGATCGTCGGGGGGCCGGCGGAGGCTTCCCCATCCCCGGCGGCCTGGCCGGCCTGGGCATCCCTGGAATCATCCTCCTGCTGATCGTGGTGGCCCTGACCCAGTTCGGCAACGGGGGCGGGGACACCGAACGGCCGAGAAGCGGCGCGGCCACGGGAGAGAACGAACGCCTGGTCCAGTTCGTGTCCTTCGTCCTCGACGACACCCAGGGTGTGTGGCAGCGCAAGTTCAGGGAAGCCGGCGACGACTACCGCCCGGCGAGGTTGGTGCTGTTCACCCAGTCCACCGGGACCGGCTGCGGGTTCGCCACCTCGGAGGTGGGGCCCTTCTACTGCCCCGCGGACGAGACCGTCTACCTCGACCTCGACTTCTTCCGGGAGCTCCGCAGGAGGTTCGGCGCCCCCGGGGACTTCGCCCAGGCGTACGTGATCAGCCACGAGATCGGACACCACGTCCAGCACCTGCTCGGGATAAGCGACGCGGTCCACCAGGAGTCGGAGCGACATCCCAGTCGGGCCAACCACCTGTCCATCCGCCTGGAGCTCCAGGCCGACTGCCTGGCCGGCGTGTGGGGACACACCACGGAGCGGCGGGAGCTGCTCGAAGCGGGCGATCTCCAGGAGGGGCTGGACGCCGCAGCCGCGGTCGGGGACGACCGGATCCAGCGGCAGGCCACCGGGACCACGAACCGCGAATCCTGGACTCACGGATCGTCTCGTCAGCGGATGCAGTGGTTCTCGACCGGATTCGAGACGGGGAGTCCCGAAGCGTGCGACACGTTCGGGAGGTGAGGTCGAGGTGCGCCTGCGACTGGACCCCTCAGTCGTAACGGGGCTTCGCTGAGGGCCCCCGCCACGGATTGCCGATGGTGTGCTGCCAGCAGTTTGGACCGGGATTGTAGGCAGACAGCTTGGTTCCGCACACGCTGCAGCGACGCTCCGTCTCGGCCTCTTCGGGCCTCTCGGAACCTTCGTCTTGAGGGGTTATCTCCCGCGCGTTCCGGGCCATCTGGGGTCCTTTCGCCTGCTTGCCGACCCAGGCACGCAAAACCCGCCCCAAAGGGGCCTCCAAAGGATAACACGGCATCCTGGATCGGTTCAGTCCCGCTTCCGTGCTTCAGCCCCTCATCAGGGGCGTTCTACCAGCGAGAACGTCTCGCCAGGGGCGTGGCTGGCGTCCGGACCTCCCGAGGGGTGCACGAGCACCGCTCCGCGCCCCACCACCCGGAACGTTCGCCCGTCTCCCAGCGCGGCGGTCTGCTCCTCGATGGCCAGGTGCGGCAGGCCGTCGGGCACCGAGTCCAGCACGAACCGCCGGATGCCGGGCGCCCAGCGTTCCAGCGTGTCCCAGTGGGCGCTGATCATGGCGGGGAGGAGCCCCAGGCCCTCCGACCAGATCTCCGCCGACATCACCCTGTTCGTGGGGTCGGGCACGCGGACCCCGAGCACCGAGGCCCCGGCGCTGCATCCGCCGAGGCTGATCTGTCCCTCCTCGACCGCCGCGAACAACCACTCGATGAAGGGCGTCCCGCGAAGGACCTCGGCCAGGTAGGAGGGGTTGCCCCCGGAGAAGAACACCACCGAGGCGCCGTCCAGGCGGTCCACGACCTCGGAGCGATCGGCGTCCTCCCGGATCCTCAGCGGCAGGACCTCGGGCGCCGCGCCGATCCTCCGGTAGTGCTCCAGGCCCATGGTGGCCCAGCGTTGGAACACGTCCTCGCCCTCGGGCGCGCTGGCCGTGGGGACGACGAGCACGCGGTCGGTGCCCGCTCCCGCCGACTCGATGAGGGCGACGTCCACCTCTTCCGCCCAGGGAAGGAACTCGCCCGAGCCCAGCAGGCCCAGGGTGGGGCCCCGCGCCGCCTTCACGGAGGCTACTCCACGGACCAGGTGTCGCCTGAGAGGAGAAGCTTCGCCAGGTCGCCCTGACCCAGCTTCTCCCGGGCATCGGCGATCTGGTGGTCCATCGCTTCGCCGTACACCGGCCGGGAGACCTGACGGAAGATCCCGATCGGCGTGGGTCCCACCGGCTGCTCGGCCAGGTGGGCGAGGGCGAACGCCAGCGACGGCTCGGGGCGATGCGCGTCGTGCACGAGAAGGCGGTCCTCGTCGTCGCCGACGTCAACGATGGACAGGGTTCCGTCGGGGTTCATGACCACGCCCTGCTCGCCCTGCTCGCCGAACCGGATCGGCTTCCCATGCTCCAGGCGGATCTGGTTCTTCTGCGCCCCGGCCTGCTTGTCCCTCACCGCGGCGAAGGCGCCGTCGTTGAACACGTTGCAGTTCTGGTAGATCTCGATGAACGCGGCGCCGCGGTGGGCGGCCGCCGCCCGCAGCACCTCGCTGAAGTGCTGGCGGTCGTTGTCGATGGTGCGAGCCACGAAGGACGCCTCGGCACCGAGGGCCAGCGCCACGGGATTGAAGGGGTGGTCGAGCGATCCGAACGGGGTGGACTTCGTCACCTTCCCCTCCGGACTCGTCGGCGAATACTGCCCCTTGGTCAGGCCGTAGATCTGGTTGTTGAACAGCAGAATCTTGATGTCCACGTTGCGGCGGAGCGAGTGGATCAGGTGGTTCCCACCGATCGAGAGGGCGTCGCCGTCGCCGGTGGCCACCCAGACCGAGAGTTCGGGTCGGGCCGTGGCGATCCCGGTCGCCAGGGCCGGGGCCCGGCCGTGGATGCCGTGCACGCCGTACGTGTCGACGTAGTACGCGAACCGCCCCGAGCACCCGATGCCCGCGACCCACACCATCTTCCACGGAGGAACACCCAACTCCGGGAGCAAGCCCTGGACCGTGGACAGGATGGCGTAATCGCCGCAGCCCGGGCACCACCGGGGTTCCTGATCGCTCGTGAAGTGCTTCTTGGTGAGCTCCACGGCGACCGGGCCCTGACCTTCCCCCTGCGTTTGGCCGTTGCCGTGGCCGTCGCCCTGGGTCATGCGAGCCTCCGGGTGATCTCGTGCTCGAGCTCTTCGGAGAAGATCGGGATGCCCTTCACCTTGTGGAATCCTTCCGCCGGGACGAGGAACTCCGCGCGAACGATCTTCAGGAGCTGCCCCATGTTCAGCTCCGGGATGAGCACCTTCGGGTATCGTTGCAGCACCTCACCGATGTTCCGGGGTAGTGGGTTCATGTGGAACAGGTGTGCCGTGGCCACGCGATACCCTGCCCCCCGGGCCCTCCGCGCCGCGTCCTGGATGGTTCCGTACGTCGAGCCCCACCCAAGCACCAAGAGCTCGGCGTTCCCATCCGGATCGTCGACCGCGAGCTCCGGAACCTCCTCCGCCACCTTCGCCACCTTCGCCGCTCGCAGCAGCGTGGCCCTCTGGTGATTCTCCGCATCGTAGGAGATGTTCCCGGTGGAATCGGCTTCCTTCTCCAGCCCGCCGATCCGGTGCTCGAGCCCCTCGGTCCCGGGGATCGCCCACGGCCGGGCCAGATCCTCGTCGCGCAGATACGGCCAGAATTCACCGTCGCGGTTGGGTTGCGTGGCGAAGCCCGGATCGATCTTCGGCAGCTCCTCCACGTTTGGGAGCCGCCAGGGCTCGGAGGAGTTCGCCAGGAAGGTCTCCGAGAGAAGGATCACCGGGGTCCGGTACTTCACCGCGATCCTGGCGGCCTCGATCGCCGCGTTGAAGCAGTTCGCCGGGGTGGAGGCGGCCACGATGGGAAGCGGGCTCTCGCCGTGGCGGCCGTACATCGCCATCAAGAGGTCGGCGGCCTCCGTCTTCGTGGGCATGCCGGTCGACGATCCCGCTCGCTGCACGTCCACGATGACCATGGGAAGCTCCAGCGCCACCGCCAGGCCGATGGTCTCTTCCTTGAGGTCCATACCGGGCCCGCTCGTGCCGGTGACGCCGAGATGCCCGGCGAACGCGGCCCCGAGGGCCATGTTCGCCGCGGCGATCTCGTCCTCGGCCTGGAACGTGCGGACTCCGAAGTTCTTGTGTCTCGACAGCTCGTGCAGAAGATCGGAGGCCGGGGTGATCGGGTAGCTCGCGTAGAAGAGGGGAAGACCGCTGCGCACGCTCGCGGCTATCAGACCCCAGGCGAGAGCGGTGGCCCCGCTCACGTTGCGGTAGGTGCCCGGGGCCGCGGGCGCCGCTTTCACCTCGTAGTGAACGGCGAAGATCTCGGTGGTCTCCCCGAAGTTGTAGCCGGCCTTGAACGCGGCGGTGTTGGCGTCGCGGATGGCGGGCTTGGTACCGAACTTCTTCTCGATCCACCGCATCGTGACGTCGGTGGGACGGCCGTACATCCACGACACCAAGCCGAGGGCGAAGAAGTTCTTCGACCGTTCCGCCTCCTTCTTGGTGATGCCCTCGATGCCCTCGGTGGCCCGGACGGTGAGGCTGGTCATGGGGACGGTGAACAGCTGGTAGTCGTCCAGGCTTCCGTCCTCGAGAGGATTCGATGGATAGCCGGCCTTCTCGAGGTTGCGGTCGGTGAATCCGTCTTCGTTGACGATGACCGTGCCCCCGCCGACCAGGTCGGCGAGGTTCGTCTTCAGGGCAGCCGGGTTCATGGCGACCAGGACGGTCGGATGATCGCCGGGGGTGAGGATGTCGTCGGAGGAGAAGTGGATCTGGAACGCGGAGACACCGTGAAGCGTGCCGGCCGGGGCGCGGATCTCCGCAGGAAAGTCGGGCAGGGTGGCCAGGTCGTTGCCGAGCACGGCGGTGGCGCTGGTGAATCGGTCGCCCGTCAGCTGCATGCCGTCGCCGGAGTCCCCGGCGAACCGGACGACGACATGGTCTTTCTGTTCGACGTTCTTGATGGCCATCCGCGACCTTTCCAGCCGGGGCCCCTCGACCTCCTCCTTCCGTATCGTGCTCGGTGAGGGGTCTCTTTACCTGCCTGAAGTCATGTTACCGCCTCACCTCGTTCTTCCGGCACAGCGCCCGAGGGGGGCGGGGGCGCCGGAGGTCCCGGTGGCGGCTCCGGAGGCCCGGGCGGCCCGGGCGGCCGGGGCG
>JBOGWB010000089.1:0-3078 GCA_050693035.1 Actinomycetota bacterium | reverse complement strand
GGTGACTCCCGTGCCGCCCCCTCGAGGGACCACCACCGTGCCCGTCTCCTGAGCCCAGGCCAGCGTGATGGCGATCTCCTCCGTGCTGTGAGGAAACACGAGCGCCGATCCGGGTGGAACCCGGTCGCCCCGGACCTCGCGGATGAGCGCCACGGCCCACCGGTCGTGGGCATGAGTGAACAACTCACCGGGATGGTCGCTCACCGTCCCCGGCGGGAGACGCTCGATCAGGGACTCGAGCCCGTCCACGGCCGCATCTTACGTGGGCATCTGGCCCCGCAGCGGCAGGCGGGGCGGCCCTTCTCCCGGTGGACGGGTGAGGTTACAGGCCGGTGTAGGCCACGACGCTCCGATTGACCGTCTGGTGCGCGGTCCGGAAGGCCGGCCCGAGCTCCGGCCCGGCCACCTCTTCCACCTGGCGAACGAGGTCGAGGAGCTGCTTGCAGTTGCGGACGAAGTCGCCCGGGGTCAGGGCCGATGCGGTCAGCACATCCTCCAGCGCCTTGCCTTCGGCCCAGTCGAACACGGTGTCCATGAAGCCCGGGTCCAGCTCGCGGCACAGCTCGACCTGATGGGAGTCCTCGACTCCCCTGACCCTGGACCACAGCCCTGACAGCGCGCGGTATCGTGTTCGCAGAGCCCCCGTGGGGATGTCCACCCGCCGAGGCGTTCGCTCCCGAGACTCATACACGAGCGTGGACATCAAGGCGGCGACCTCGGGAGGCGAGATGCCCGCGAATAGCCCTTCGGAGAGCGCCTCGACAACCAGGATGTCTCCCTCGCCGTAGATCCTCCGGAGCAGATCGCCTTTCTCGGTGAGCGAGAAGCCCCGCACGAACCCGAGCTCCTGAAGGACGGCCAGGACGCGATCGAACTGGCGCCCCAGGGTCTCGGTCCTGGACCGGATGCGCCTCTCCAGGGAGGCGACCTCCCGTTCCAGCTTGGAGGCCCGGGCTGCCCATCTCTCGTGCTCCAGGCGGTCGGGACACGCGTGGCATGGGTGCTGGGCTGCCTGGCGTTCCAACTCGGCAGCCTTCCGTTCTCCCCCCGGGTCCCACTTGGGCCGGCGGGCTCGGTGGGGCCTGACCTTCAGCGTGGCCAGGCGTGCCGCCAGGTCCCTCCTGACCCGGGCGCTCCGGGCGCTCCCCGACCGGGGCAGGTCGATCCGGGTTACAGGCCGCGGGGGCTCGTCGAAGTCCTTGGCGGAAAGGCGGAAGTGGCGTCGGTCCTGGGTCAGGACCGTGGGCCGCCCGTCTCGTGAGCCCATGACCACGGCCAGGCCCCGCCGCCTTACGGACGGAAGGAAGATGACGTCCCCGGGCCGGAGGGAGGCCAGAGCCGTCCTCGCTTCATCCTCCCTGTGCCGCTGCCCAGCGTGGCGGGCTTCTTCCCGGATCTGTTGGGCCTGCTCCCGCAAACGCCAGTACTCGGCGAAGTCCCCCAGGTCACAGCTCACCTTTGCTCGGTACCCGTCGAGGAACGCCCGGTCGCGTTCGAGCTGGCGCTCCAGCGTGACCACGCCACGGTCGGCGAGGAACTGGGCGAAGGAGGAGTTCAATAGGTGGCGAGCCTCCTCCCTGGTGTAGTTGCGGACCAGGTTCACCGCCATGTTGTAGGAAGGGCGAAACGATGAGCGGAGCTCGTAGGTCCGGGTGGAGGCCAGTCCGGCCACGCGCTCGAACGGGACTTGCTTCTGGTACAGGACGACCGCGTATCCGACCTCGTCGATCCCCCGGCGGCCGGCCCGCCCGGTGAACTGGGTGTATTCACCGGGGGTGAGCAGCTCGTGACGCTCGCCCGAGAACTTCCAGAGGTCCTCGATCACGACCGTCTTCGCCGGCATGTTGATGCCCAGGGAGAGCGTCTCGGTGGCGAACACCACCTTGACCAGGCCGGCCTGGAACAGTCGTTCCACGGTCTCTTTGAACGCGGGGAGCATGCCGGCGTGGTGGGCGGCGATCCCGGCGGCGAGGGCCTCCCGAAACTCGTAGAAGCCCAGGGCGGCCAGCTCCTCCTCCTCGATCCAGGCGGCGTGGGTATCGACGACCTCGAGGATCCGGTCGGCTTCCTCCTTCGAGGTGAGGCGAACCCCCGAATCCATCAGATAGCGGACGCTGGCATCGCAGCCGGCCCGGCTGAACACGAAATAGATCGCCGGGAGCATCCCTTCCTCGTCGAGGACTTCCACCACCTCTTCGCGGCGGGGCACGTAGAAACGGCGGTGGCCCTCCCGGGGCCGCTCCATCCGGGCCAGCTGGGTTCGCCCGTACCGTCCGCCGGCGCGCGGCTTCCACTCGCGAACTCTGGTCTCACGCTGGCTGATCGAGACCAGATATGGGTTGGGGATGGGGTGGCCATCGTGCTCCACGTGCATGTCGTGGAGGTCTCGACCCACCAGGTAGAGGTTCCGCAGTGGCACCGGGCGTCGTTCCTCGATCACCACTCGTGTGGGCCCCCGGAGTGCGCCGATCCACTCGCCGAACTCCTCGGCGTTGGACACGGTCGCGGAGAGGCAGACCACGGCGACGGAGAGCGGGAGGTGGATCAGGACCTCCTCCCACACCGCGCCGCGATACGGGTCCTGCAGGTAGTGGACCTCATCCAGCACCACCGACTCGAGGCTGTCCAGCGTGGCGCTGCCCGCGTACAGCATGTTCCGGAGAACCTCGGTGGTCATGACCACGACCGGCGCCTCGGAGTTGATGGAGTTGTCCCCGGTGAGGAGCCCGACCCTGGCCGAGCCGTAGCGCGCGATGAAGTCCCCGAACTTCTGGTTGGACAGGGCCTTGAGCGGCGTCGTGTAGAAGGCCTTGCGATGATGCGAGAGGGCTCGCTCCACGGCGAACTCGGCTACCACGGTCTTGCCCGAGCCGGTCGGCGCCGCCACCAGGACCGACTCATCCGCGTCCAAGGCCTGAATGGCGCGAATCTGGAAGTCGTCCAGGGCAAAGGGATAGCGCTGCTGAAAGCGCGCGAGATCAGTCACAGGAGATCAGTGTAGGTGTGGGCGACACGCGCCTGAGACGGTGGTGGGGGAGTTCGCCGTCTGGCTGGCCCTGCGCTCGGGCGGCAAGGCGT
>JBOGWB010000088.1:0-7710 GCA_050693035.1 Actinomycetota bacterium | reverse complement strand
GCCGTGGCCCGGGCCGAGGCAGCGCTGTCGCGCCCGTGGGCGCCGGCCGTGGTCGTCGCGCTCATCGGCCTGGCCATGGGATGGCAGTTCCTGATCGACCCGACCCGGTCGGTGCCCGCCTTCGACGCGGCGTGGTACCAGTGGCGGGCGGAGTACATCCAGTGGAACGAGCCCGGAGGGATCATCACGATCCGAGGTGCCGACGGCGCCCTCGCCGGAGGATACCGCGTGGCGGAGCCGGTCCTGGGCGCCCTGATGCGCACGGTAGGGGGAGTCGCGGAGGGAACTCCCACCGTGCTCATGTCGGTGCTGTTCCGGATCCTGGCGGCCACGGCCCTGGCGGCGTTCGCGTGGCAGCATCGGAAGGATCGGCTGCTCATGTACCTCACGCTGATCCTGGCGGTGCCGATCTTCCTGCTTCAGCGGTTCTTCGGCTTCCTCGACAACTTCTTCGCACTGGCGCTCATGGGTGGGGTCCTTCTGCTCCTGGAACCCATGCGTACCAGCTGGACCGCTCGAGTGGCGGCCGTGGCGTTCCTCTACCTCGGCGGCCTCACCCACCCCACGACGCTCGCGCTGTTCCTGCTGTCGCTCGGAGCGGTCGCCGTTTGGCACGTCTTCCGTAAGCGGTCGATCCGATCCGCGCTCGAGTCCGAGGGCCCGATCATCCTCGCCGGGACCGTGGCGGTGGCCCTGATGGTGGTGACGTGGATGGGAGGGATCTGGGGGCCGACCGCCGGTCTTGGAGAGGCGGCGGTCCCTCCCCCACAGCCGGTGGCCTACTTCATCCAGCGCTCGATCTCCGTGCTGTCCAACCTCACGCCGATCGTGTTCGTGCCGCTGCTCCTGGTGGGCACGGTCCATCTCGCGCGGGAGGTCGTGCGGAAGAAGGAGTGGTTCTCCGAGATCACCTTGGCGTGGACGCTGCCGCTGGCCGGGATGTTCGGTTTCCTCCTGGGGGCTGCCTACCCGTACTTCCGTTTCTTCAACGGCACGCTGGCGCCGATCCTGGTTGGGGCGGTGGGCGTCGCGGTCCTGCTTCGGGCTCCCGCTCGGATCGGTGGCTCCCGGGGCAGGATCGCCGGCGGGCTGGTGGCGCTGGCCGTCGTGGCGTTCATCGCGATGTGGTGGAGCCGCGGGCTTTCGATGTGGAACTCGTCGGGATCGTGGCTCACTCCGGAGGTACGGGAGGAGACGGCTGCCGCTCGGGCGTATCTGGACGCCTCGGAAGACGACGCCACCGCGGTCTTCGTGATCGACGCCCAGCCGAACCCGGAGATCGTTCCCTACGGCGAGTACAAGGAGTACACGAACAGCACCTACGCGGGGATCGGCGGTGAGCACATCGAGCGAGCCTTCGTGTACTTCGGCCGGGTGGAGGAACTTCTCGCCGGCACCCCGACCTCGCTCGGTGAGGAGCAGTACGACGAGCTCTCGGCGGGAGCCTCCCCCGACGCCCTCCGCGCCCTGCGCGACTCCTCCCGCGATGTCGCGCTGTTCCTGCCGGCAGCCTTCAACCAGTACTCGACCAACCTCGACTTCCTCGAGGGGTGCTCCGAGTGCGTCCGCCTCTCCGAGAGCGGGCTCTTCCTGCTTCCCGGGGGCGCGCCTCCTTCCGATGCAGCCGTCGCCGCCGCCCGGGCCGCCGGGGCCGAGGCACGGGAGTTCGAGGCCTCCCCACCCGGGCCGTTCAGCGGGCTGGTGGGGACGGTGCTGGCCGTGGTTCGCCTGACGCTCCTGCTCGGGCTTCCCGGCCTGCTGCTCCTCCGGCGGATCCCGGGCGTCGGCGTGGTCGAGGGGTTGGCCC
The DNA here is from genome assembly GCA_050693035.1 of Actinomycetota bacterium. Classification (GTDB taxonomy): domain Bacteria; phylum Actinomycetota; class UBA4738; order UBA4738; family CALAEC01; genus DASYVD01. Next base: position 5,903 of record JBOGWB010000088.1, on the reverse strand, counting down.
TGGCGCCGCTGCTGTCGCTCTCGGCCGTCACCGTGGTCGGGATCGCCGTGCTCGCGGTGATCCGGACTCCCCTGACGCCGGGGGTCGGATGGGTCGCCTGGGCGATCACCTCGGCGGGTGCCCTCGCGGTGGCCCTCGCCGGGCGCTCCAACCGGGGGGCGGCCTAGGCGGGGGGGAAGAGCCCCGCACCGTGCCGACGGAGCCGGGACACAGCCACGGCGGTGCCCCCGGCGGCCGCGATTACCGGGACGAGGGCCCCGCCGAAGCCGGCCAGACGGATGCCCACGGCGTCCACGAGCAGGCCGACGATGACGATGACGGCGATGCCCATCGCGGGCGCCAAGGCCAGCGCCTCGAAGGACCGGAGTCCTCTGGGGAAGAGCGCCAGTCCCCAGCCGAGTCCCGCGAGCGTCAGCATCGCCAAGGTGGCCCCGCCTACCAGGCTCACCTGGACCAATCCATCCGGCGCAGATGGGGCCACCGCCGCACCGAGAGGCCGGGAGGGAAGCGGTCCCTGGAGTACGGCGACGTTCGGGGCCACGATCCGTTCGGGGTGCTCGGCGGCGAACTTCGCGTAGGCGGGATTGAAGGACGAGAGCAGCAGGGTCACCGGCCGCTCGGACAGAAGCGGCTGGACGAACCCCCAGAACCGGAGAGAGGTGCCGTTGTAGCTTCGAGGCTCCTCGCGCACGGTAGGTAGGGAGGCAAGGAACCGCTCGGGGTCCCCCACGTACATGTAGGCGTGTTCGATCCGCTCCGCCGGGAGCACGGACCGGATCATGTACGTCATGAGCGGCACGTACGCGACGGGTTGGGGGCCGGTGTCCTCGACCACGAACACCACCGGTGCGTCGCCGGGAACACCAGCCCGATCGAGGTAGTCGACAGCGGTGGCGGCATCCTGGATCTTGTGAGGGTCCATCCACAGGATGCCGCGGTTCCGGGGGAGATCCTGGTAGTAGGTGCGATACCCCGAGACCAGCACGGCGGCGAGGCCCACGAGCACGACGGCGACCCCCAGCGGCGCACGGCTCCGTGCGGCCACCAGCCGCCCCACCGTCACCAGTCCCACCCCGACCAGCAGCGGAAGGGGGATGAGGATCGCCAGGAACCGGTGCGCCGGCGAGGCCCGACCCGCTGCGAACAGAGCGATCCCCACCGCCACGAGCAGGGTCCAGCCGGCCAGCAGGGACATGGCCAGGCCCGGCCGGGACCAGCGAGGAGGGACCGCCCGGTCCGGTCCCCGTTGGCGCGGGCGACCCTGGACCAGGTCGGCGAGCCCGATCCCGGCGATCGGGATGGCCACCCCCAGCCGGTACAGAGGGAGGTCGGCGGCGAGCTTCTGTGCCAGGGCCCTCCGGCCGATGTGGAACCGCTCCGGGACCGCGCCCAGGAGCCCGTAGACGGCGGCCCCGGTGGCCAACCCACCTCCGGCCGCGGCGGCGCCGAGGAACCCCGCCGGGGTGGCCAGGGGGGCGGCCTCTCCGCGCCGCCAGGCCCGCCACGAGACCGGGGCGTACACCAGGGCGGCCAGCCCCACCGCCCCGGCGACGATGGCCGCCGAGGGGCCGTGGGACAACGCGCCCCCCACGATGAGCACGACGGCGCCCGTAAGCGAGACGCCGTCGGGAGGCCTCGCCGCGAGGATCACCACGAGGGCCGCGATGAGCGGGGCCAGCGCCAGGAGGTTCTCCGCGTACGTCTCGGGAGCCATCAGTCGGATCAGCGAGGGGGAGATCCCCACGGCCAGAGCCACCCCCGCGGCCTCCCAGGGCCCCCGCCGGAGTGCCGCGGAAGCGAACAACCCGGCGGCCAGGGCCAGGGCCACCGCGGCCGCCGGGGGGAGGGAGGCGGCGAGCTTGAACCGGGACAGGGCGAACAGGCTTGACAGGGTGAGGTCCAGCACCGAGTACCCGGCCCGGCTCGTCTGGACCACGTGGGGCGGGGGAGTGAGGCGCCTCACCCCGGACAGGCCGAACTCCGCCGCGAGGTTGGCCTCGCTCACGTAGCGGGCGGTGTCCCACCCGATCGGCATGTGGTAGCCCTTCACCACGTAGATGCCCAGGAAGAACCCCAGGATCAGGATGGCGGCGAGCACGAGGGGAAGCACGGCGCGGAGGTGGAGCGCGATGTCGTTTCCGACGGTTCGTTCGGGGGATGGCGGTTCGGGAAGCCGTGAGGAAGGCGCGCGCCGGGTGGGGGCTGTCACGCTGAGGATGCTACCAGCAGGAACGTGCGTTCAGCGGTTGACTGGTGAGGCGGGAGCGCCGGCCACCCGCTGCGCCAAGGCCAGGTACAGGTCGCGACAGCGGACGGGGTCGAGGACGGAGCGAGCGTAGTCGCGGGCGTTGGCCTCCAGCGTGGCCAGGAGCCGTGGCTCGCGGGCGAGGCGGATGAGGTGGTCTCCGAGCTCGGCAGCCTGGTCCCCGTCCACCTCCACCTTGAGCGCGACGTCTCGGGGGACCTCCGCGAACGACCCATAGTTGTTGACGATGGTGGCTCGCCCCTCGGCCAGGGCTCGAGCGAACGTCCCGGAGGACTCCCCGGCGGTGGGGTACCGCAGGTTGACCACCACGTCGAGGGCCTTGAGGTTGAGGTAGAAGGCCGCCAGGTCCACGTAGCCGGTCGAGACCACCGCGCCGTGGACCCCGTGACGGCGAGCGGTGCGCTCGAAGGCGCCCCCCGTGTTGTCCGCCCCCACCACGACGAGCCGGGCCTCGGACCGCTCTTGGTACAGGCGAGCGAATCCCGCCACGAGCGCGCCGGGCTGCTTCGGCAAGGTGACGAACCCGAGATGGCCCACCAGGAAGGCGTCCACCGGGAGGCCGAGACGCCGGCGAGCCTCAGACCGGTCGATCCCGGCCACCTGGGGCGGGGGAGCGCCGGCATGATGGGGGATGACCTCGATCGGCACGTCCACGTCTCCCGCCGCTTCGAGGAGGCGGTCCCGGGAATCGAGCGAATGCACGACCACCCCGACGGCCCTGCGGAGGACGTGCCCGGAGAGCGGAAACAGGAACTTCTCGAAGTCGCTGGCGACGGCAAGGACCTTGAGCCTGGCGAGACGATCTCCAGCCGCCCCATGCTCCATACCGAGCAGTCGTTCGTACCGACCCACCTCTTCACCGGACTCGACCATGGCGTGGGCGATGAGGTGGTGCATGACCACGTCGTGGAACACGCAGATCCCCGGATGCCGCAGGGACGTCTCGTAGACGAACTCGTGCCATGGGTTGTTGCCAAGGTGGTAGTAGATCGCGTCGTACCGATCGGGCCGGAAGCGTTCTGGCGGGCGGACGGGGATGCCCGGAGGCGCCTTCGGCCGGCGCCACAGGCCCGGCTGCGGGCAGATCACCTCGACCTCGGCGACCTCGGCGACGAGCGGAAGAAGCTCGGAGGAGTAGTCGGCGATGCCCGAGGGCATCGGCGGCAGGGGGGTGAACCAGGCGAGCCGCACGGCGGCTAGTCCGAAGCCGCGAGCTTGCGTCCGGACGATCGCCTTCCGGCACGCTCCCTGGGCGGATGGGTCGCCAGGCGCTCGGAAGGCGAGGCGGCGGTGCTCTCGAGGACGGCCCGTAGCTCTTCCACGACCAGCCGGAGCCGGGCGATCTCGTCCTCGAGGGCGCCGAGTCGCTCGGCGTGGCGTGCCCCCTGGCCCTCGACCTTCCGGTCGAGCTGCTGCAGGACGAGGTCGGTGCGCTCCACGACCTCTTTCACCATCTGCTGGTAGAACCCGTCCCGCCGGGCGGCCAGGCGGCTCTCGAGGGTTTCCAGAGGAGAGCCGGTCTCCAGTCGTGTTTGTCTCCGAGAGACCTCGTGGGACATGAACCGGAGGTACCGCGCGGTGCCCAGCCACCTTCGAAGCCAGTTCACGATGGGGGTGGGAAGGGCCTTCTTGAGGAACTCGCGGAACCCGCTCACGAGGCTAACCTTAGCACCCCCCTTCGAGGGGACTACCGGGCGAGGCGGGCCCGCCGGATCCCCTTGACAGCCTTTCCGACAGGGGAGTACCGTAGGGATTCTCTCGAACATATGTTCGATAGCCCAGGGAGGCTCCCCTGTCCAAGCGGTACGACGAACAGGTGGTGGTGGAGCGGGATGCGGGAATGCCCATGGCCTTCTCCTGGCGGGGCCGGCGCTACGAGGTGGCCGACGTCATCGGGCGGTGGCGGATCGAGGGGCGGTGGTGGGAGGAGGGCCGGGACCGGGAGTACTGGCGGGTAGAGGCCCGGGGCGGGGCCGTCTACGACCTCTACCACGACCGCCGGGAGGGCCGGTGGCACCTGGAGCGGTTGTGGGATTGACCGATGTCGTTCGTCCACCTCCATTGCCGCTCCTACTTCTCGCTCAAAGACGGGGCGTACTCGCCCGAGGAGCTGGCGGTCCGGGCAGCGGAACTTGGCATGCCCGCTGTGGCTCTGACCGACAGGGACGGCCTCTACGGCACCGTCCGGTTCACCGATGCCTGCCGGCGGGCCGGCGTGAAGCCGGTCCTCGGGGCGTGGCTCACGCTGGAGGCCGGCGCCTCGCCGGCCTTCTTCCGCGTACTGCTGCTGGCGCGGGATGCCGTCGGGTACGGCAACCTCTGTCGGTTGATCACCGAAGCGCACATGGCTGGGGAGCGCAGCGAGCCGTCGCTTTCACCGCGAGAGATCATGGTCCGAGCCGAAGGATTGATCTGCCTCCTTGGGCCGGAGTCGCCGCCGGGCGTTCTGGCGTCAGGCGGTCGGCCGGGCGCCGCCCGAGAGCGGGCCAGGCCATGGAAGGAGGCGTTCGGACCGTGGTGCTTCGTCGAGGTCCGAGACCTCCTGGAGCCGGGAAGCACCGGGGAGGTCCGGCGGCTCCTGCGCCTCGCGGAGGACGCCGGCCTTCCCGCCGTGGCCACGAACGCCGTTCGCCACCTCGGGCCCGAGGACGCCTTCCTCGCCGACGCGCTCGAGTGCATGCGGGAGATCGTCCCGGTGGCGCAGCACCACCTCAGCCGGGTGAACGCCGAGGGGTATCTCAAGTCCTCGCGCGAGATGCGGACGCTGTTCGCCCACCGCCCGGACCTATGTGACAACACGTTTCGGATCGCCGAGGCGTGCGCGTTCCAGCTCGACCTGGGGGCCGTGCACTTCCCGCCGTTCCCCGTGCCGCGTGGCCGGAGCGCCACCTCGCTGCTCGCGGAACGGTGCCACCGCGGCATCGACGTTCGGGGAATGCCGCGCAGCCGCGAGATCCTGGACCGGCTCGACGGCGAACTGGCCCTGATCCACAAGCTCGGCTACTCCGGCTACTTCCTCACCGTCGCGGACATCGTCGAAGAGGTGAAGGAGATGGGGATCCGGTGCGGCGCCCGGGGGTCGGCCGCCGGGTCTCTGGTGTGCTACCTCACCGGAGTCTCCGAGGTCGACCCGATCCATCACGGCCTGCTCTTCGAGCGGTTCGTGAACCCCCTCCGCGACGAGCTCCCCGATATCGATATCGACGTGGAATCGGCCCGGCGTGAAGAGGTGTACCAACGGATCCTCCGGCGCTACGGGGAAGACCGGTGCGCCTGCGTGACGATGGTCGACACGTATCGTGCCCGGGCGGCCATCCGCGAGGTGGGAAAGGCTCTGGGCTATCCCGAGCCCGAGATCGACGTGGTTTCCAAAGCGTTCCCGCACATCGGAGCGCACCGGATCCGCGATGCGCTGGGGTCCCTGCCGGAGCTGCGCGACTCGAACCTCCAGGCCGGGCAGCTCGAGGTGCTGTTCCGGGTGGCCGAGCGGCTGAACGGATTTCCTCGCCATCTGGCCCTCCACCCCTCGGGGATCGTCCTCTCCGATCACGACCTGCCCGACCGGGTGCCGATGGAGCGGTCGTTCCTGGAGCACCGGATGGTCCAGGCGGACAAGGACGACGTCGAACGGTTGGGG
>JBOGWB010000087.1:0-14755 GCA_050693035.1 Actinomycetota bacterium | reverse complement strand
GCGTTGTCGTCGACCACGAAGACCGAGTAGGACTCGCCGATCTCGGCCTCGACGGCATCCTCCGTGGCGTCTCGCACGATCGTCGGGGCCATCATGAAGATGCAGTTCCACGGACAGACGTCCTCGCAGGCCCGGCACAGGATGCACGGCTCCGGGTCGAGCATCAGGTGCTTGGGGGATTTGACTCCCTGCTTCAACCACTCGGGGTCGACGGCCTCCAGCGTGTAGTCCTCGTGGATGTCGACCTCTGTCTTCACGAACGGCACGTCTCGATCACCTCACGTCAACGATAGCCGCCGGAGTATCGTTCCGCCTGCCTCTCTCCGCGGAGCCGCTTCCGGATCACCTGCACCTGGTAGGCGGTCACCACGAAGGCCGCCGCCACGACCGTCAGGTACCCCATTGCCATCATGTCCCGGACGGTCACCAGGAGGCGATTCGGCTCGGTCCACCCGAGCTGGTTGGCGGAGAAGTAGATCCACCAGGACGGGATCACGGCCAGGAGGACGATGGCTGCGAACGAGATCCCGATCCCGGCGATGAACGCCGAGGTCCACGTCCACTCCCACTCCCTCAAGAACCGCTCCCCCCGCGCCACCGCGGGCCGGAGCCGGCGCTCGAGTGCTCTCGGGATCGGAAGCTTCACGGCCTAACCCCCTACGGCGGAAGCGCCGCGATTATATCCGCGGTCCCTTCGCGCCCGGAAACGGCGCGTCGTTCGGGTTCTTGTGAATCCGTTCACAAGCGTCCTCCCTGAATGATGCGGCCACCGGAGGCGGTTTGCAACCCAGGGTCGGCGCGGGGCCCCGTGAGAGACTTCCATCGTGGAGATCGGCGGGGCCCTGTCGTCCTGGTTCGCCCCCGCGCTGGCCTTCGCGGCAGGGGTGGTGTCGTGCGCGTCCCCATGCGTCCTTCCCCTCCTCCCCGGCTACCTGGCCTTCGTCTCGGGAGGGGCCGCCGGGGAGCGACGGCCCCTCGTCCCCGTCCTGCTCTTCGTGCTCGGTTTCGCCGTGGTGTTCACCGCGCTGGGGGCGTTCACGCGGACATTCGTGCCCGTCCTGCGCTCGCCGGTGGGCCAGCGGGCCGCGGGTGTCGTCATCGTGGCGTTCGGCGTCATCATGCTGTTCGAGGCGTTTCGAGTCGGCGTCCCGGGGCTGTTCGCGGACCGGCGGCCGTTCCTCTCCCGGGTCCGGCCCGGGCCCGCCGGAGCGCTCCCATTGGGGATGGCCTTCGCCGCCGGATGGACCCCCTGCATCGGGCCGGTCCTGGCCGGGATCCTCGCCCTCGCCGCGGCCCAGGGAGGCGGGCTCTGGGGCGCGGTGCTGATGTTCTCCTATTCCCTCGGCCTCGGCCTCCCGTTCGTCCTGCTCGGTCTGGGGACCCGGCGGCTGCTCTCCGTGCTCCAGGTGGTGAAGCGGAACTACCACTGGTTCGCGGCGGCCAGCGGCACGCTCATGGTGGCCATCGGGGCGCTCCTGCTCACGAACCTGTGGGTAGTGGTGCTGACGCGCCTGGGCCTGCTCCGGTTGATCCGTGGGTTCACCCCGCCGATCTAGACCTGCGCTAGCATCGCCGAGGGCCCCCGATGGCGAGCGCTCCTTCGACCCTGTCCCGCTCCCTGTCGTCGGTGTGGAGGACCCTCCGGTCCATGCGCACCGCGCTCTTCCTGTTGCTCCTGGTGGCGCTGGGGAGCGTGGCCGGCTCCCTCGTGCCCCAGGCGGCGAACAGCCCCGCGCGGGTCGCCGCCTTCTACCGTGGTCACCCGGTCCTCGCTCCCGTCTACGAGGCCCTCGGCCTGTTCGACGTGTACGGGTCGTGGTGGTTCACTCTCCTCTACGTCCTCCTCCTGATCTCGCTGGCCTCGTGCCTGCTCCCCAGGAGCCGGGCCCTCCTGCGGAACCGAGGACAGCGGGCCCAGCCCCTGCGCGATCTCGGCGGGATGCGTCACTTCGCCAGCGGCGTCATGCCCGAACCACCGGAGCGCGCGGTGGACCGGGCCCGGCGGGTGCTCCGCCGTCGCCGGTACCGTGTGTCGGGCCCAGTCGGGGCGGCGGGGGGGCTCGGCCTCGCCGCCGAGAAGGGGATGGCCCGGGAGGTGGGGAGCCTGCTCTTCCACTGGTCGTTCTTCCTGCTGCTCCTGGGGGTGGCCTACGGCAAGGGCGCGGGCTTCACCGGAGCGGCCACGGTCGTCGAAGGGAACACCTGGACGGAGGCCCATGCCAGCTACGACATCCCTCCGAGAGAGGGCCGGTTCTTCCGGGAGTCGATGCATACGGGGTTCCAGATCCGAGTGCGGGACTTCGACGTGACGTACCGGGAGAGCGGGCTCCCCAGGGAGTTCGTGTCCCGCGTGGACGTCCTCGATGGGGGCCGGCCGGCGGGCTCGCGCGAGATCCGGGTCAACGAGCCGCTGGCCTACCGCGGGGTGAAGGTCTATCAGTCCGGATACGGGTGGGCGCCGGTCGTGGAGGTGCGGCAGGACGGCCGCCTGCTCACCTCGGGGCCCGTCGTGTTCTTCACCGACGACCAGCAGGACCAGCGCGTCCCGTGGAGGGGAGCGATCAAGCTGCCGTCGCTCCGCCCGCAGGTTGGGATCGAGTTCCGCTTGCTTCCCGATCCGGAAGGGTTCCTCCTGGGAGCTCCGATGCTCGAGGCGCGCAACCCGTTCCTCGCCTTCACCGCCTATCGTGGCGACCTCAAGCTCGCCGCGGCGCAGAGCGTCTTCTTCCTGGACAAGTCGGGGCTGACGGAGTGGGAGCGGGGAGGGATCGGGCAGGGCGACACCGCCATCCTGCCGGGTGGACTGGAGATCTCGTTCCCCGAGCTGCGTCAGTATACCCAGTTCCTGGTGAAGCGAGATCCGGGTCTGGGCATCGTCCTGTGGTCGGCCGTCCTGCTGCTCGGGGCGCTCCTGCCCGCGCTGTACTCGAGCCGGCGCCGCGTGTGGGTGCGGGTCGAGCCCGAGGGAGAGGGGTCGCGGCTCGAGGTGGCCGGGTTCGCTCTGCAACGGAAGGCGGCGTTCGAGGAGGAGTTCGAGGCACTCGCCAGGGCGCTGGTCCCGGCGGGCCCCACGGAGCGACCTGATAGAGTCGGCGTGCCCTGATGGACCTCACCGCGCTGTCCAACTTCACCTTCGGGCTCGCGCTCGCGCTCTACCTCGTGGCCATGGCGGCGTACTTCCACTCCCTGGCTTTCCACCGACACGCCGTGGGGATGGCCGCGACGACCCTGGCATCCGCCGGATTGGCGTCGCACCTTGTCTCCGTGGTGGCCCGGGGTCTGGCCGCCGGCCGGGTCCCCTGGGGAAACATGTACGAGTACTCGTCGATGGTGGGCCTCCTGGCGGTGGCGGCCTATCTCGTGGTCGAGCGGATGTGGAAGGCACGGGCGGTCGGCGGGTTCGCTTTGGGCGCGGCGGTGTTGGTCATGGGGGGCGCCATCCTCCTGTACGTGCCGCCGGGTCCGCTCGTCCCGGCCCTCAACTCCTACTGGATCCGCATCCACGTCGTCGCGGCCATGACCGGATCGGCCCTGTTCATGCTGGGCACGGTGTTCACGGTGCTGTACCTGTTCCAGGACGTCAGGGAGCGGCGGGTGGCGCGACGAGCGGTGCGGTCGGAGCGGGCTCCCGCGCTGGCGGCGGTGAGAGCCGGTGGACTTCCGGACGATCACGTCCCCGCGCCAGACGAGCCGGAAACGCTGCCGGCGCAAGACGCTGGCGGCGAGGCGGAGGCCGATCCGCGCCGATCGCGCTTGCCGTCGGCGGGCTCGCTCGACCGCCTGGCCTATCGGACCATCGCGTTCGCCTTTCCTATCTGGACCTTCGCCGTCATCGCCGGAGCGATCTGGGCCGAAGAGGCGTGGGGCCGGTACTGGGGGTGGGACCCCAAGGAGACGTGGTCCTTCATCACCTGGACGGTCTTCGCGGCGTATCTGCACGCCCGCGCAACGGTCGGATGGCGGGGCCGGAGAGCCGCGGTGTTGGCGCTTGTCGGGTTCGGCGCGCTGGCGTTCAACCTCTACGCCGTCAACCTGGTGGTCAAGGGCCTGCACTCCTACGCCGGCGTCTGACCGAGAAGGTTGTTCGGATCCGCCAGGCGACTCACTCGACCACGAGCGTGCCCGTCATCGTGGTGGGGTGGAAGTCGCAGCGGTAGAAGTACCGACCTGCCTCGAGCGCATCGACATCGTAGGTTTCCGACTGCCCCCCGGCGATGGGCTCGTCGACCGAGCCGCCGCCGAGATGCTCGGTGGCCGACGGGTCCCGGTAGAGCGCCCAGTTGTGGACCACGGAGTCGTCGTTCCGGAGCTCCACGGTGAACGCCCGGTCGGCCGGAGCGGCGAGACAGGTTGCTTCGAACCCGGTCCCCGAGGCGCCGGGAGGGGCGGAGATCGCCAGCGCTGTTCCCGATGGCTCGCACTCCGGGCCCCCTCCGCCCCCTCCACCCTGCTCGCCGGGTGAAGCGCCGCCGCCGGGGGTGGCCGGGTGAGCGCCGCCCTCCGCCACCTGCTCGGCCCCGTCCTCTCCGAGAGCGAGCCGGGCCTCGGGGCTCACCGCCATGGCCAGCACCCCCGCCCCGCCCAAGAGCACGGCGGCGATGGCGATGGCGCCCACCACGATTGCGGTGCGCAACCGGGGCAAGGCCGCGACGAGCGCGCAGGCGGTGAGGACGTTGAGCGACATCCCCAGCGCGATGAGCGTCGCGTAGATGGGCTCGACAGCCAGGAGGATGCGCGAGAAGAAGAACACGAAGAAGACGATGCAGATGATCGCTGCCAGGGGGATGACAACTGGGAGGACGGCACGGTCGAGGGTCTCTCGCCTCATCGGCCCGTCCCCAGCCGATCCAGGTCGCGCTCCACGCCCCGCCATTGCAGGGCGTCGGAGCCCTCGGCCTCCTCCTGTCGATACCACTTGAAGAACAGGTGGGCGATCACCGCCCAGAGGATCAGCCCGCCGACGATCTTCATGATGAGGCCCGCGATCATCTGGTCAGTCACCGCCGACATCCCCCACGGCCGCGGGAGGCCGACGTAGGCGTCGAACAACGGAGTGTCGGCGAACGTCATGAAGGAGGCCGGGACCGTCGGCAGCAGTGACTGCAGGAACAGGTACATCATCTGGAGCGGGTAGGGAAGCCGCGGGATCTCGAGCAACGGGGAGAACACCGGCATCCACATCAGCAGCGCGCTCCCCACGATCAGGGTGTGGAACCCGAGGTGGGCGAGCTCCGACCGGACCATGAGGTTCACCACCTCCGGCCAGTGGATCAGCGCGATGACCGCATTGAAGAGAAGCAGCGCGGGGATGGGACGAGAGAACGTCCGCGCCAGCTTGAGGATCGCCCGGGGGCGCAGGATGGCCCTGGCCATCCACGCCGGCACGCCGACCAGCAGGAGTGGTGGGGCCACGAGGGCCTGGAGGAGGTGCTGGACCATGTGGACCCAGTACATCGAGTGTTCGGCCAGCTCGTGGATGGGCCAGTCGGACGCCACCCAGAGCGTGGCCACCCCCAGGACGAAGGCCGTCTTCTGACGGCGGGTGGCGATCGCCTCTCCGGGGCCGGTGACGCGGGGGCCCAGTCGGCGGAGCGCCAGGAAGTAACCGCCGAGGAGCAGGGCGACGAGCGCCCACACGTCCGGGTGGGGATGCCAGCCGCCCACGTCGCTACGCTCCGAAGGCCAGCCCGAAGGCCACCACGAAGACGGAGAGGGCCAGGACCAGCCCGGCCACGAACAGCCGCATGTAGAGGCGGCTGTCGAACTTCAGGTGCATGAACCACAAGCCCACCAGAGCGAACTTGACGACCATCAGGATGATCAGGGACCCGATGAGCACGGCATCCGGGAGCCCCGGGACGTAGTAGAGGGCCACCTCGAGCAGCGTCACGAGGGCAAGAGCCACGCCGATCCTCACGTAGTCGCGCGGGCTCGGGTGGGGGACGGGGCGCTCCCGAACCTCGACGTCGGGTCGCTCGGTCTGCGCGCCCGCCGGCGGCACCTGGGCGGTCATTGCGGGAACAGGTAGACGATGGTGAAGATCACGATCCACACGATGTCCACGAAGTGCCAGTACAGACCGACGAGCTCCACCCTGAGGCTGTCCTGGGTCGGCAGCTTCCCCAGCAGGGACAGATAGAGCAGTCCAAGCAGCATCAGGACGCCCACCGTGACGTGCGCTCCGTGGAATCCGGTCAACATGAAGAACGCGCTCCCGGCCACGCTCGACCGGAAGGTGAACCCGTGCTGGACGAACTCGGTGAACTCGAAGGCCTGGCCTCCCACGAACACCAGTCCGAGCAGGGCCGTGGCCAATAGCCACGCGCGGAGCTTCTGGTGCTCCCCGCGCTGGATCGCGGCGAGGGCAAGCACCATGGTCACGCTGCTCATGAGGAGCACGAAGGCGCTGACCGAGGTGTAGGGGATGTCGTACACATCGGCCAGGCTGGGCCCCTCCAGGGTCCGGTTCCGGTACAGCAGGTACGTCGAGATCATGGCCCCGAAGAACAGGCACTCCGAACCGAGGAACGCCCACATCCCAACCTTGCGATTGTCGAGGCCTGTGGAGGTGGCGGCCTCGTGGCCCGTGGCCACGTGCGGCTCGACCGCCATCAGTGCGCCGCCGCTTCCTCGACGGGCTCGATCTTCCACCCGTATAGCCCGGCCAGCAGGAGCACCACGCCGAGCGGGATGAAGATCCAGTGATAGATGAGTCCGTAGCCGATCAGCGGCATGCCCGTTGCGGCGACGATCGGCCAGTACGACGGATTCGGCATCTCGATGTGCGGCTCGTCGGGCTCCTGGGCCTCGACTTCGGCATGAGCCGCCCCCGCAACCACCGTCACCGCCCGTCCGGACTCGTCCTCCGCGTACTTTCGATGCCACAGCTCGTCCCGGTGCCGCACGGTGGGGATCTCCGCGAAGTTGTAGTGGGGGGGAGGGGAGGGGATCGTCCACTCCAGGGTCCGGGCGTCCCACGGGTCGGCGCCCGCCCGCTCTCCCCGTGCCAGGCTCGACACGACGGTGACCATGAACACCAGGATCGACAGGGCGATCAAGAACGCGCCAAGAGAGGACACCAGGTTCCAGAAGTCCCATCCCATCCCGGAGGGCCACTGGTAGATGCGGCGGGGCATCCCCTGGAGCCCCAGGACGTGCATGGGACCGAAGGTCAGGTTGAACCCGACCAGCATGAGCCAGAAGTGGAGCTTTCCGAGCCGCTCGGAGAACAGATGTCCGGTGAACTTGGGCCACCAGTAGTAGATGCCGGAGAACAGGCCGAAGATGGCCCCGCCGAACAGCACGTAGTGCAGGTGAGCCACGATGTAGTAGGTGTCGGTCTGCTGATAGTCGGATGGCACCACGGCGTGGGTCACGCCGGACAGGCCTCCGATCACGAACATGGTGATGAAGCCGATGGAGAAGAGCATGGGCGTGTGCAATCGGATGGACCCGCCCCACATCGTTCCCAGCCAATTGAAGATCTTGATCCCGGTCGGGACGGCGATGATCATGGTCGAGATGGCGAAGGCCGAGTTCGCCACGGGCCCGAGTCCCACCGCGAACATGTGATGGGCCCACACGCCGAACCCGATGAAGGCGATGGCCACCCCGGCGAAGACGATCGCTGGGTAGCCGAATAACGGCTTCCGGCTGAACACCGGGAGCACCTCGGACACGATCCCCATGGCCGGCAGGATCAGGACGTAGACCTCGGGATGGCCGAAGAGCCAGAACATGTGCTGCCACAACACGGGGTCGCCCCCCGCCGCCACGTCGAAGAAATGAGTGGCGAACAGGCGGTCGAAGGTCAGCTGGAAGAGCCCGATGGCCAGTATGGGGAGGGCGAACAGCAGAAGGAACGACACCACCAGGGTCATCCACACGAACACCGGCATCCGCATCAGGCTCATGCCGGGGGCTCGTAGATTGATGATCGTCGTGATGAAGTTCGCCGATGCGACCAGCGATCCCACGCCGGCGATCTGGAGGCCGAGAGCGTAGAAGCTGTTGTTGTTGCCGGCCTCGATCACGCCCAGGGGCTGGTAGCAGAACCAGCCGCAGTTGGGCGCCCCCCCCAGGAAGAAGCTGGAGTAGAGGAACAGGCCTCCGAACAGGAACGCCCAGTAGCTGAAGGCGTTGAGCCGCGGGAAGGCGACGTCCCGGGCCCCGATCTGCAGCGGCACGAGGTAATTGAAGAACGCCGCCGAGAGCGGCATCACCACGAGGAAGATCATGGTGATGCCGTGCATCGTGAAGACCTGGCTGTAGGTCTCCGCGTCGAGGACCGCTCCGTCGGGGGTGGCCAACTGGAGACGGATGAGCAGAGCCTCGACCCCTCCGATCACGAAGAACGCGAACGCGGTGATCCCGTAGAGGAGCCCGATCCGCTTGTGGTCCACGGTGGTCAGCCAGCTGACGAGCCCGTGCTCCGCGCTGGGCCGGCGGAACAGGGTCCCCCTCCTCGTGGGAACCGTTACGATGGCCACGTCTTCATCCTACTTACCCGGTCACTGAAGGCTCTGGAGATAGGCGACCAGCGCCTCGATGTGATCGTCCGAGAGGTTGTAGTCGGGCATCTTGGCTCCGGGCTTCATGGCCTGTGGGTTCCGCAGCCACCGCTCCAACTGTCTGGTGTCGCTGGGGAACAGCCCCGCGGCGAACGTGGTCCGGCTGCCGAAATGAGCCAGGTTCGGGCCGACCGAGCCTCCCTGGTCCGGGAGGATGCCGTGACACGCGAGGCAGGAGCCCCCGGGGAACTGCTGGAACAGTCGGGCTCCCTCCTCGGCATCGCTCCCCGGCGCCGGCGCCGTGGCCTCCGCCTGCTGTGCACTCAGCCATGCGTCGAAGTCGCCCGCGGTCTGGGCGATGACCCGGAGGCGCATGTTGGCGTGGGAGATGCCGCAGAACTCCGCGCACTGGCCGAGGTAGGTCCCCGGCGAGTCGGCCTGGATGGTCAGGGTGTTCACCCGCCCCGGGACCATGTCCTGCTTCCCGGACAACCTGGGCACCCAGAACGAGTGGATCACCGGCGCGGCGGGCGGGATGCCGAACTGCTCCTGTCCGCCGGGGGTCTCGCTCACCTCGAGCTGGAGGAAGACCGGGCGGTCCACCGGGATGTGAAGCTCGTTGGCGGTGACGATCCGCTGGTCCGGATACTGGAACTCCCACCACCACTGGTGGGCGACAACCCTGACGTTCAGCACGTCGCCTCGGGGTTCGGCGGCCAGGGTGAAGATCCCCTGGATCGTGGGCACGCCGATGAACAGCAGCAGCAGCGCGGGGATGATCGTCCACACGATCTCGAGCCGGGTGTTCCCGTGGATCTGCACGGGGGCTTCCTCACGCCGCCGGCTCCGGTACCGGATCGCGGCGAAGACGATGAGCCCCTCCACGAGGACGAAGATGAAAACGGCGATCCAGAACGCCAGGAAGTAGAGGCGTTCGGAGAGCTCGGCGTTCGGTCCGGCGGGCTCGAACGTGTTCTGGGGAAGGCCTTGCCCGCACGCAGCGAAGAGGAATGCGCCGAGCGCCAGCACGGCTGCGGCCATCCGCCTCCGGCGGCCGTTCGCGGTCCTGTCTCGCTTCGCTGGGGTCACGGTTCGCGGGTCGGTTCGGCGAGCCGCGATCTGTGCGCGGCTCGCGGGAAGTTGTAACACAGGTGCGGGGGCGCCACGAAAGCCGGGCCGATCACGCGTGAGCGGAGGTGTGGAGCGACGTGCCGCATCGCGGGCAACGGGTGTCCGCCCGAGAAACCAGCCGGCCGCACGACGCGCAGATCGAGGCCCGGACCTTGCCACGGAACAGCGCGGAGAGGTAGATGAGCGTGAAGACGGCCGCCACGGCCAGGAAGGCGAGCTCCCCGATCACATGCCAGCCGTGCCGCTCGATCAGCGCCCCGAGATCCACGTCACCCCCGAACGAGCGTGTCCGCCGCGACCGCGGCGAACAGGAGCCCCAGATAGGTGATGGAGTAGCGGAACAGGGCCATCGCCGCACGGTTACTCGTGCCCCGGATGACCCGAACGGCGTGGCCCACGAGCACCGCACCCAGGACCACCGCGGCGCCCAGGTACAGCGGGCCCATCCGCGCCGCCGGGAAGAGCAGCAGCGACACGGCGCAGAGCTGGAGGGAGTAATAGAGGATGTGCAGCCCGGTCTCCCGCCGCCCCCGTACCACCGGGAGCATCGGCACACCCGCGCGGGCGTACTCCCCCGCGTGCCGGAGGGCCAGGGCCCAGAAGTGGGGGGGCGTCCAGAAGAAGACGATGGAGAACAGCACGAGGGCGGGGAGCTCCACCTTCCCGGTCACCGCGGCCCATCCGACGAGCGCGGGGACCGCCCCGGCGGCGCCCCCGATGACGATGTTCTGCGGCGTCGATCGTTTCATCCAGAGCGTGTACACGAGCACGTAGAAGGCCGCCGCCCCGACGGCGAGGGCCGCGGCGACGAGATTCACGGTCCACCATAGCCACAGGAATCCCCCGCTCACGGCGCCCGCTCCGAATCGGAGCGCCGCCTCCGGCGCCACGCGCCGTGAGGGGATGGGGCGGCGGCGGGTCCGGGCCATGATCTGGTCGATGTCGCGGTCCGCGTAGCAGTTGATGGCGTTGGCGCCCCCGGCCGTGAGCACCCCGCCGAGGATCGTGGCGGCAACGAGGTTCCACCGCGGCATCCCTCGTGCCGCCAGGACCATGGCCGGAACGGTGGTCACCAGCAGGAGCACGATGATGTCGGGTTTCATCAGCTGGAGATAGGCGCCCACCGTCTCGCGGGTACCGCGGGGTGGGGCCGGTTCGCCTCGCGGTGCCAGCCGGAACGCCGCCGTCGCCAGGGCCACGAGGGATGCCCACGCCAAGCTCCCTCCGGTCACGTGGCCGGCAACGGAAGCCGGAGAGAGCCGAGTGAATACGGCCGCCGCGCCGACCGCCACCTGAACGAACAGGAGACCGAACGCCGTCCACGCCAGGAGGCGCAGCCCCCCGTGGCGGATCCTCCGCGCGCGGAAGGCGAGAACGCCGCCCAGCGCCACGGCCACGGCGGCCAGGGCCCGGTGCACGAAGACAGCGGCGGTATCCGTGGTCGAGACGTCGGGGATGATCCGGCCATCCATGAGCGGCCAGTCCAGGAAGACCAGTCCCGCCCCCTCTCCCCGCACGTACGCGCCGACGAGGAGGAGTGCTCCGGTGACCGCCATGGTCCACACGATGGTCGCCCGGAGCCCGGGATCGGATGGATCCGTGTCCGCTCCGCGCTTCACGCGAGCGGCGGTGGCCGTGATCATCACCAACGCGACGAGCAGCATGGCCACGAGGAAGTGGATGGTGACCACGATGGCCTGAGGTCCACCCACGATGCGGACCCGGCCGATACCCGCCTGAACGATCACCACGATCACGGCGGCGAGGATCGGCCACAGCACGGCCGGGTCGCGCTCCCGGCGCCATGCTACCCAGGCGGTGAGGAGGATGAGCAGTCCGGTCGCTGCCGCCGACATCCGATGGGAGTACTCGATCAGCGCGTGCGTCTCGAGGGGCGGCACCCAGCTGCCGAAGCATCGGGGCCAGTCCGGGCAGGCATCGCCGGAGCCGGTGGCTCTGACGAGCCCTCCGATCGCCACGAGGGCCAGCGTGGCCGCGGCCATCGCCGCCGAGAGCCTGCGCAGAAGGGTCATCGAGGGCGCCGCCAACTATAGCGCCGGCAGGAACTTCCGGGCGCCACGGTATCGTGGGTGCGGTGAGCGCGAGGAGGTATCCGGCGACGATGACCGTGTTCGGGGCATTGCTCCCGCTCCTCGTGGGGGGATGCGCCCGGCCGGGCGGCTCGGCGACCGCCGTGGCTCCCGCCGACCTGACGGTGGCGCTGGGAGCACTGTGCCGGGCCGCGGACTTCGCCCGAGGAGGTGATCTCTTCGAGGCCAGGCGCACCTTCCAGGACCAGGCTCACGCCTTCCTGCACGAGCTGGCGGCGAGGGGCGAGACGCGAGCACGGCCGGCCGTGGCACGCCTCCTGGAGGCCAAGCAACGCGTCGAGGCCGCCCTGGGAGCCGGGGGGAACGGGGCCCCCGCCGAGGTCGGCGTCCTCCTGGAGAGCCTCGAGGTCGCGACCCGTGAGCTGGCGGGAGCCCTGGACACCCCGGCCCCCCGATGCGGGAGGGCCGGCGGATGACGAGGCGGGTCCTGGTCGCCGCGGCCGCGATGGTGATGGCGGCGTGCTCCCGAGCCCCCGGTGCGGTGGACGGCGAGCCGACGCCCCGGCGGGGCCTCGCGGCTGAGGTGGCCAGCTACGAGCTCGTCGCGGGCCAGGAGAACCGTCTGATCGTGGGGTTGCTCACCGAAGAGAATCGCCTCCTCGTTGGAGGTGGGGTCGAGTTTCGCTTCACGTTCCTCGGGGAGGAAGGGGCCTCCGGCCGTGAGCCGGTCGGTGGGTCGGTGACGGCGGTCTTCCTCCCGCTCCCGGGTCAAGAAGGAGTGCGCTTCCCGGGCCGGCCGACGGTCGTCTCCCCGGCGGAGGCGCGCGGCGTGTACCGGGCCGAAGGGGTCACGTTCGACCGGCCGGGCTTCTACGAGGTCGAAGTCCGGGCGGCTCTCGGGGGGGACGACGCCCGGACGGCGACGGCGGCGTTCCAGGTGGTCCCGCAGCCCGCGTACCCGGCACCGGGCGATCCCGCTCCCCGGACGGAGAACCTGACTCTGGGATCCGATGCACCTCCCGGGGCCATCGACTCCCGGGCCGCGCTCGAGGGGGAGATTCCCGACCGCGGCCTCCACCGAACGACGATCGCCGAAGCCATCCGTCGGGGCCGTCCCGCCCTGGTGGTGTTCGCCACGCCGGTCTACTGCGTGAGCCAGTTCTGTGGGCCCGTCACCGACATGGTGGCTGGGCTGGCCGCCGACTACCGGGGCGTCGCAGAGTTCATCCATGTCGAGATCTGGCGGGACTTCCAGGAGCAGGTCGTCAACCGGGCCGCGGCGGACTGGCTCTTTCGGAACGAGAACCTCACCGAGCCGTGGGTGTTCCTGATCGGACCCGATGGGCGGATCCTGGCCCGTTGGGACAACGTCGCCACTCGCGAGGAGATCGAGCCGTGGCTGGAACGGCTCCGGTGAGCCGCGAGGTCGACCTTCCGGCTCCCTTCCGGGACCTCGTTCGGGACGTGGACGAGGAGCTGGCCCGCTTCCTGCGCCGGCAGCGCGAGCTCATGGTGGCCGGCGACGCCGGCGTGTCCCGGCCGTTCCAGGAGCTCGAACGGGTCCTCGCCTCGGGTGGAAAGCGCCTCCGTCCGATGTTCTGTCTCGTCGGGTACCGGGCGGGGGAAGGGGAGTGGGGCCCCCAGATCGTCCGCGCGGCGACGGCGCTGGAGCTCTTGCACACCTTCGCCATCGTCCACGACGACGTCATGGACCGGTCGCCCGTCAGGCGGGGGGAGCCGGCGTCGTGGGTCAAGCTCGCCGAGGACCACCGGCGGGAGGGGATGCGAGGGGACGGGGGCTCCTACGGGGTGGCGGCGGCCGTGCTGGTCGGCGACCTGGCACTCACCCTGGCCGACCAGGCTTTCCTCGAGTCAGGGTTCTCAGCCGCTCGGCTTCTCCCCGCGATCGCCCGCTACAACCGGATGCGCGCCGAGATGGTGGCCGGCCAGTACCTGGACGTGCTCGCGGCCAACGCCGGCTCGGCCGGGGAGGAGGAGGCTCGCCGCGTGGCCGTGCTCAAGTCGGGCCTGTACACGGTGGAGGGCCCGCTCCAGATCGGGGCCCTCCTGGCCGGAGTCGACCCCGGCATGCTGGCGTTGCTGTCTCGCTACGGCGTTGCCCTGGGCGAGGCGTTCCAGATCCGCGACGACGTGCTTGGCGTGTTCGGCGACCCCCAGGTGACGGGGAAGGACCGGGACTCCGATCTCCGGGAGGGGAAGCGAACCGTCCTCCTGGCCCGTACCCTGGCCCTCGTGTCAGAAGAGGAGCGGCGGTTCATCGAGGACCGCATCGGCGGCAGGGATCTCAGCACGGAAGACGCCGAGCGGATCCGATCGCTGATCGAAGGCTCGGGCGCCCTCGCCTCGACGCTGGAGCTCATCGAAGAGCTCACCGAGAGAGCCAAGGCCGCGGTGGACCCGGCCTCGGTACCGGGGGAGGCTGCCGAGATGCTGCGGGACATGGCGGACGTTCTGACTCTCCGCCGAGCGTAGGCCGCACGGAAACGGGGCCGGGATGCTTGCCCGGACCCCGCGGCTGTGCGAAACATTCTGGGTGAATCTCCTCGAGGCGCGGCTCGTCTTCGGCGACCTCCACGTGGTGGAGGTGGCCACCACGCTTCCGGATGGTAGCCCTCACGTCGTCCCGCTCTGGTTCGTTTGGCGGGACGAAGCGTTGTACGTGTCTGCTCGCCGCACCTCGGCCACGTGGCGCAACGTCGAGCGGGATCCCCGCCTCGCGCTCACCTTCCACCGGGGCGAGAGGTGGAACGAGCTCGTCGGAGCAGTCCTGCACGGGCGGGCGGACCCGCTGTCGACCGCTCACCCCACTGTCGGAGGGGTCATGTCGTCCTGGTACGAGAAATACCGCTCGCTCCTCGGCGGCGAGGCCTTCCAGAGATTCGCGGAGCAGGTCGAGGACCCCGGGATGCTCCGGGTCCGCCCCGAGCGCCTCACTCACTGGGACCATCGGGTCGCGGTGGAGGAGGGACCCGCCCGCCCGGTTCGGCGCCGAGCCGCTCCCAGGCAGCCGGCCGCGCGGGGCCGGAAGGGGATCGCCCGCCC
>JBOGWB010000086.1:0-88652 GCA_050693035.1 Actinomycetota bacterium | reverse complement strand
CCCGGAGGATAGCCCGGCCGACGATTTCCGTTCTGGCCGCTACGGCGTCAGGGTCACCGGGATGCGAACCACGTTGATCGGGCGCCCGTCCTCCGCGGAGGACTCGAACACCTCGATGACGCCCGGTTGCTCCCGGTCCACGTCGTAGGCGACGGATACCGAGTAGTCACCGCGACACCCGGTGCCACACGTCGCCGTGGTGAAGGTCCGGGCGATCTCCTTGCCTCGCGCGTTCAAGATGCGGAGGCTCACCGTGGCTTCGAACACGTTCGCCGTGCCCGAGACCGTCACGGGGTTGCCCACCCGCTGGCCGATGGTCGGGCTCTCCACCAGGATCGCCGGAAGGTGCTCCTGGTACCCTCGACGCGTCTGGGGCCGGTCCAGGACGATCCCGTGGCTGCCGAACACCTCCACCGGTTCGCCGTCGATCCTGAACCGAACGCTCCGAACGGTATCGAACTGGGTGATGGTGTAGACCACCTGGGCCAGACGAACGGTCTCCTCCAGGGAGCTGCCACCCTGAGCGAACTCGCCGCTCAGGTCAACCGTGGCCAGCCCGTCCTCGATGTTCAGGTCCAGCAGCTCGGTTCCGGCGGGGATCTCCGTTCCGATGAACGCCCCTCGCTCCGCCTGGCTCGGTCCGGAGAGCAGGTCGTTGAGAGCGATGCGCCCGACGGCCGGCTCGAACGACGCCGTCCGGCGGGACACGAAGAGGAATCCCTCCCCCTGGGTCAGCCAGACCTGGTACGTGAACGTGCGCGGTTCCGAAGGCTCTCCCTCGGTACCTTCGTTGCCCTCTCCTTCGCCCGGCCCCGTGGTCAGCTCCGGGCTCGGGCTCGAGATGTCGCCGGGAGGAACGCCCTCGGAGACCCGCCCAAGGGATCCTGCTCCACGATCCGCGCAGGCCGAGAGGACCAGCGCGACTGCCGCGATGGCCAATCCGATTCGCTTCATCATCGTCCACCTCCTTCTGTCGGTGCCTGCGCGTCATCCTGGGGCCTGCCGGTAACACCGCTTTCACCGCCGTGTAACGGTTCGGTCACGGGGAGCAGCACCGTGAATCGGGTCCCCTCCCCGGGCTCGCTCCAGACATCGATGCGTCCGCCCAGCAGCTGCGCATTCTCTCGGGCGATCGCCAATCCGAGGCCGCTGCCGGTGCCGGCCCGGGATGGGTCGGCCTTGTAGAAGCGCTCGAAGACGTGCGGCAGATCCTCGGGAGGAATCCCGGGACCGCGGTCCGAGACCTCCAGAGATGCCCGCGTGCCGTCCCTGCCGGTGTGCACCCTCACTTCCCGCCCGCCGTGCCTGATGGCGTTCCCCACCAGGTTGTCGACGATCCGCTCGAGGCGCCGAGGATCCGTGACCAGCGTCACGTCCTCTCCCGACAGAGCGACGCGGTCGCTCCACCCGCGGGCCCGGATCAGCCCGCCGACCAGGGACGTGAGGGCCAGCGGCTCCAGCCGGACCGGCTCCCCGCCCGCGTCGAGCCTGGAGATCTCCATCAGCTCCTCGACCAGTCGCCGAAGCCGGGCCACGTCGTCGACGAGGAGCTCCGCCGGCCGGCGTGCCTCGGGCGGCATCCGGTCGAGGTGCTCGCGGAGCAGGCTCGCCGCCCCCACCAGGGCGGTCACGGGAGTGCGGAGCTCATGGGAGACGTCCGCGGTGAATCGCCGTTCCCGGGCCTGCGCCTCCGCCAGGGCCCGGATCTTCAGTTCCAGAGCCTCCGCCATCTCGTTGAATGACGCTGCCCAGGCGCCGAACTCGTCCGCGGCCCCAACGGGCAGACGGGTGGCCAGGAGGCCCTCGGCGATGGACCGAGCGGCTCGGCTGGCCGCGGCCACCGGCTCCAGGGTGCGGCGAGCGAGCGCCCTCCCGGCGAGCCCGGCGACGAGGACGACGCCAACCCAACCACCCGAGAGGACGATGGCCAGGAACCGGAGGTCCTGATGGATGCCGGCCTCGGAGTGAACGAAGTAGATCTCCGCGGTGGAGCGAGGCGGGCGTCCTCCGATCACGAGGAAGGGCCTCCGGGTGATCTCGAGCCGCCGGTACGCGAGCTCACCCTGCGCGGCGACCGCGCGAACGTCCTCCGGGATCGGCGGGTTCACCGCGGGGTTCGATGGGAAGCGCCTGCCAGCGACCACCAGCACGGCGTCGACACCGCGGTCCTGATAGGCGGCCACGAGGTCCTCGGGAGGCGCCCCACCTTCCTCGAAGGAGAAGTCCGCAGCGAACGTGAGGTCGATCCGGGCCTGCCGCTCGGCCCGGGCCAGAGAATCGCGGAGGCGTGACTCGCGGACCACGAGGAAGGACCCGGCGGCCAGGACGCCCGCCGACAACGCCACCGCCAGCACGAACGCGATCGTGAGACGCCGGCGGAGCCGTCCCGTGCGGATCTCGCGATGGGCCACGGCTCAGTCCGGCTCGTTTCGGGGGGTCCGCTGGTCGGGCTCCCCGACACCGCTGTCCTCAGGGCCAGCTTCCTCCCCGGCCCCCCGTCCGCGCTCCAGCCGGTAACCGACCCCTCGCACCGTCCGGATGAGGAGAGGGCGAGCCGGGTCGTCCTCGACCTTGGCCCGGAGCCGCTGCACGGCCACGTCCACGAGCCGGGAGTCGCCCAGGTACTCGTAGTTCCATACCCGCTCGAGCAGCAGCTCCCGAGTGAATACCTGTCCCGGCCGCCGGGCGAGCTCGACCAGGAGGCGGAATTCGGTGGCAGAGAGGGAGACCTCCTCTCCACGCTTGCGAACCGCGTGGCCCTGCGGGTCGATCTCCAGCGGGCCCACGGCGATCGCACCCTCCGTGGGCTCGCCCCCCGTCCGCCGAAGCAGCGCCCGCACCCTGGCCACCAGCTCCGGCATCTCGAACGGCTTGGTGACGTAGTCGTCCGCGCCGCTCTCCAGACCGACCACCACGTCCACGGTGTCTCCCCTGGCGGTGAGCATCAGAACGGGCACGCCGCTGTCCTTGCGGATCTCCCGGCAAACCTCCAGCCCGTCGAGGTGGGGAAGCATGATGTCCAGGATCACCAGGTCGAACTGGTCGCGCCGGGCCCGGAGGAGTCCTTCTCGCCCGTCGGGCGCCGTCGTGACCCGGTACCCCGCCTCCCGCAGACCGAGCGCGGTCAACTCCCGGATGGAGGGATCGTTTTCCACGATGAGCACGGATTCGTTCACGGCGGAACAAGCGTACCGCCGGGTCCACCCTCTGAGGTGGAGGCCGGATTGCGGCCCCCACCCGCGGGGGAGAACATGGCCCGTATGGAGCAGCCCGAGCGGGCTCGAGACCCCGTGGAGATCGGCACCGGTCCCCTCTCCTTCGATGACGTGGTCGCCGTGGCCCGCCGGGGCGCGCGGGTGGAGATGGCGCAGGACGCCGTCGAGGCCATGGCTCGGTCGCGTTCCCTCGTCGAGCACCACCTCGCCGGGGAGAAGGCCGTGTACGGGGTCACCACGGGCATCGGGGCGCTCGCCGACGTCCGCATCCCCCACGAGGACCTCCGGCGTCTTCAGCGCAACATCGTCCGGAGCCACGCGGCTGGCGCCGGCGGACTGCTCCCCGTCGAGGTGGTCCGGGCGATGATGCTCCTGAGAGCTCGAGCCCTGGCCGCTGGATACTCGGGTGTTCGCCCGGACGTCGCCCGACGCATGGTGGACCTCCTGAACGTGGGGATTCATCCGGCCGTCCCCAGCCGCGGTTCCGTGGGCGCCAGCGGCGACCTGGCCCAGCTGGCACACGTCGCCCTGTGCCTCACCGGCGAGGGGATGGTGACCGACGGCGACGGACGCCATCCCGAGCCGGCCGGAGACGCCCTGCGGAGAGCCGGCTTCGACCCCCTCATCCTCGAGGCCAAGGAGGGCATCTCCCTGATCAACGGAACCGAGGGCATGCTGGCCCTCGGCATCCTGGCCCATCACGACGCCGCCCTCCTGCTCGCCACAGCCGACCTCTCCGCGGCGCTGTCGGTCGAGGGCGCGCTCGGGACGGACCGCCCCTTCGCCGAGGAACTGCTCCTTCTCCGTCCCCACCCCGGCCAGGTGGCGTCGGCCACCAACCTCCGCCGCCTCCTCGAGGGAAGCTCGATCGTGGCGTCCCACCGCGAGAGCGAGCACGCGGTCCAGGACGCGTACTCGTTCCGATGCGCTCCCCAGGTACATGGGGCGGCCCGCGACGCCCACACGTTCGCCCGAGACGTATTCGAGCGGGAGCTCGGATCGGTCGTGGACAATCCGGTGGTGCTTCCCGATGGCCGTGTGGAGAGCACCGGGAACTTCCACGGGCAGCCGCTCGCGCACGCCTTGGACTTCCTCGCCGTGGCCATGACCGGAGTCGGGAGCATCGCCGAGCGGCGGACCCAGTGGCTGCTGGGCCACGGAGGACAGCGGGGGCTCCCCCCGTTCCTCTCGACGAGCCCGGGCCTCGGATCCGGCTACATGATGGCCCAGTACACGCAGGCCGCCTTGGTCTCCGAATGCAAGGTGCTGTCCCATCCGGCCAGTCTCGATTCCATCCCCACCTCGGGCTCACAGGAGGACCACGTGAGCATGGGATGGCTGGCCGGTCTGAAGCTGCGGCAGGTGCTCGACCACGTCCTGACGATCCTGGCCATCGAGGTGCTCTGCGCGGCGCAGGCCGTGGCTCTCCAGGGGCCGCTCGAGCCCGGGCCCGGAACGGGGGCCGCGGTGCGAGCCCTCCGCGAACACGTCCCCTTCCTGGAGGAAGACCGGGACGTGTCCGCGGACATCAGCGCGGCGTCCGGCCTGGTCCGGGACGGAGCCCTGGTGGCGGCGGCCGGCGCGGCGGTCGGAGACCTCGTTTAGGGAGAAGGCGTGAGCGGGACACCGTCCGAGATTCGGGCAGCCAGGGGCTCGGAGCTGTCATGTAGGGGCTGGCCCCAGGAAGCGGCGCTCCGGATGCTCCAGAACAACCTGGATCCAGAGGTCGCGGAGCGGCCCGAGGACCTCATCGTGTACGGGGGCACGGGCCGGGCCGCCAGGAGCTGGGAGGCCTTCCACGCCATCGTCCGCACGCTCCAGATGCTCGAGGACGACGAGACGCTGCTGGTCCAGTCGGGGAAGCCCGTCGGTGTGTTCCGCACCCACCCCATGTCGCCCCGGGTCCTCATCTCCAACGCCATGCTCGTGCCGAAATGGGCCGATTGGGAGACCTTCCACGAGCTCGAGAGGAAGGGCCTCACGATGTACGGCCAGATGACCGCGGGCTCGTGGATCTACATCGGCACGCAGGGGATCCTCCAGGGCACCTACGAGACCCTGGCCGAGCTTGCGAGCCAACGGTTCGGCGGGTCGCTCGGGGGCCGGGTCGTGCTCACCGCCGGGCTCGGCGGGATGGGGGGCGCCCAGCCCCTGGCGGTGACCATGAACGGCGGCGTCGCCCTCGTCGTGGAGATCGATCCGGCGAGGGTCGAGCGCCGAGTGAAAACGCGGTACCTCGACCGGTGGACCGACGATCTGGACGAGGCTCTCCGTTGGGTGGACGAAGCACGCGAGGGGGGAGAGCCTCTGTCGGTGGCGCTCCTCGGCAACGCAGCGGAGACCCACCCCGAGCTCGCCCGCCGCGGGTTTCAGCCCGACGTGGTCACCGACCAGACGTCGGCGCACGATCCGCTGGAGGGCTACGTTCCCGCGGGCCTCTCGATCGAGGAGGCGGCGGACCTCCGCTCGCGCGACGGGGCCGACTACGTGAAGCGGTCGCACGCGTCGATGGCCGAGCAGGTGGACGCCATGTTGGCGTTCATGGACGCGGGGGCGACGGTCTTCGACTACGGGAACAACCTCCGGGCGGGGGCGCGGCAGGGTGGGTGCGAGCGGGCGTTCGACTACCCCGGGTTCGTCCAGGCGTTCATCCGCCCGATGTTCTGCGAGGGCAAGGGCCCATTCCGATGGGTGGCGCTCTCCGGCGACCCGGGGGACATCCTGGCCACCGACCGGGCCGTGGCCGACCTGTTCCCCGAGGATGAACGCCTGGCCCGCTGGCTGCGGCTGGCCGAGGAGCGGGTGGCCTTCCAGGGACTGCCCGCGCGGATCTGCTGGCTCGGCTACGGGGAACGCGCCGAGGCGGGCCGGCGCTTCAACCAGCTGGTAGCGTCGGGGGAGGTGTCCGCGCCGATCGTCATCGGCCGGGACCATCTCGACGCCGGCAGCGTGGCGTCGCCGTACCGCGAGACCGAGGGGATGAAGGACGGGTCCGACGCCATCGCCGACTGGCCTGTCCTCAACGCGTTGCTAAACACGGCAGCCGGCGCGCATTGGGTCTCGATGCATCACGGCGGCGGAGTCGGCATCGGCTATTCGATCCACGCCGGCATGGTGGTGGTGGCCGACGGGACCGAAGACGCGGCTGCCCGGCTGGACCGGGTGCTGACCTGCGACCCGGGACTGGGCGTCGTGCGTCACGCCGACGCCGGCTACGACCGTGCCGTCGAGGTGGCGCACGACCGCGGCGTGCGTCTCCCGTGGATGGAGGACGAATCCTGAACGAGGACCTCAACTGGCCGCGAGCTTCAGCGTGGCTCGCCGGGGATCACGACCCCGAGCCGGTCGCAACGATCGCTCTGGTCGGGGCGCCCGTTCGTTTGGGGTCCCTCTCCGGCGGCCAGTTCAACCTCGCTCCGGGCGCGATCCGCGAAGCACTGGGCAGATACTCCACCTACGCCGACGGCGTCGACGTACGTTCGGTGGCGGTCGACGATACGGGAGATCTCGCCATCGCCGAGTCGCACCCGGATGCCGGGCTGGAGGAGCTTGCCGGGGCGGTTGGTGGCAGCCTCGCCACGTACGAGGTGGTGGTGGTCCTCGGAGGCGACAACAGCATCACCCGGCCGGCGCTCCGGGGCGTGCCACCGGACCTGTCTCGCGTCGGGCTCCTCACGCTAGATGCGCACCACGACCTCAGGGACACGAAAGCCGGCCTGACCAACGGGAATCCCATCCGGGCCCTGCTCGACGACGGGCTTCCCGGGAGGAACGTCTGGCAGGTCGGCATCCAGCCCTTCGCGAACTCGCGAGCCTACGCTGAGGTGGCGAAGGAAGCCGGAATCACCGTCGTCACCGTCGACGAGGTCCGGTCCCGAGGGATCGAGGAGATCCTCGGCGAGGCGCTCGACGTGTTCGTGCTCGATGTCGATGCGATCTACGTCGACCTCGACGTCGACGTGCTCGACCGAGCGTTCGCACCGGCCTGCCCCGGATCTCGCCCGGGGGGGCTCACACCATCGGAGATCCAGCGAGCCATGCGGGTCTGCGGCTCCCATCCGACCGTCCGGGCGCTCGACATCGTGGAGGTGGATCCGACGAAGGATGTCGCCGACGTCACCGTCCTCGCCGCCGCTTCGTTCTTCCTGTCCTTCGCTGCGGGCGTGGCGAGCCGGGGAAGGGAGGCTAGATGAGGCTCATCTGGTGGCTGCTGATCGGGCTCCTGGCCGGGCTCCTGGCCCGGTTCCTCTTCCCGGGGGCGGTTCCCCTGAGCATCGGTCAAACGCTTCTGCTGGGCCTTGCAGGATCCCTCGTGGGGGGCTTCCTCGGCAACCTCGTCGAGGGAAGGAGGGCGGGCCTGCGCCCGGCGGGCCTCTTGGGCTCGGTGATCGGCGCGATCGTGGTGATCGTCATCTTCCGGGCCCTGGGTTGATCGCTCCACGCCCGCGGGGTTGGCGGGGCGCCGGACTGGGAAGATGACGGAGCGAACCACGACGGAGGGAGGAGCATGAACATCATCGTTTGGTTGCTGATCGGCCTGGTGGCCGGCGCGCTCGCGAGGTTCCTGGTGCCGGGCCGGGACCCCATGGGCTTCGTGGGCACGCTGGTGCTCGGCCTGGTCGGTTCTCTGGTCGGAGGGTTCCTCGGAAGCCTCCTGACCAGGGGAGACGACGACCTCAGTCCCGCCGGACTCATCGGATCGGTCATCGGGGCCATCATCGCCCTGCTCATCTGGCGGGCCATGAGTCACCGGAGGCCGGTGGCGTGACCCGACCCACCGTCGACGACGTGCGGAAGCAGGTGACCGAAGCAGCCGAAACCGTCGTCGGCTATCTGGATTCACCCGAGGGGCGCCGGCTGCGGAGCAAGGTCGCGTCCGGCCTGATCTTCGCCGCCCCGCTCTTGTCTCGACTTCCGGTAGTGCGGCGGACGCCGCTGGGCCGAGCGCTCTCTCTCCTGGGCGGGGCCGCACTCATCGTGAAAGCGGCGGAGATCATCCGGGACTGGGAACCCCAGCGGGTCGAGGCCTCCTCGTAGCGAACCAAGCGATTCCGGCGACTACTCCTTGACCGAGGCGAGCGCCTCCGCCACGACATCCTCGGAGGGGGCGACGTTAGACGCGTCGGCGACCCACACGGAGCGGACGATGCCGTCCTTTCCCACCGCCACGAGCCCGCGCTTGGTCATGTGGCGGAGCCCGCCGAACTGCTCCGGTGGATAGGTGCCCACGTAGCGCTCGCTCAACTGGTGCTCATAGTCGGCGAGGATGGGAACCCCGAAATGGTGCTCCTTCGCCCACGCCCCGATCATCTGAGGATAGTGCCCCGTGACCCCCCAGACCGTGACCCCGGCGCTCGTGTAGCTGTCGATCTGATCGCGAACCGCGCACATCTGCCGCTCGCACGTCGGCGTGAACGGCGCCGGGAAGAAATGCAGGAGCACGGGCCGCTCGGTCAGCTCCTTCCAGAGTCGATGCATCTCGTAGCCACTTGCATCGGGATCCCGCCTCCCGGGAAGCTCGAAGTCGGGAGCTGGATCACCTCGGCGAACCGTCATGGTCAGAGTCTGACGAGACTACCGCTGCTCATTCGGGGAGATTCCCGTCTCTCGTTCCCGAAGCTCCAGCTCGACGCCGCTCTCCGTGGTCCGTACGTCGAGAACCGATTCGTCCAGCACTTCCGCCAGCTCGCCGGCCACGACGACCGTGAAGTCTCCCTCTTCGGCAACCACACGGTCGCCTTCGTCCCGGTCTTCGACGAACGTGAGTCCGATCCCCTCGCGGCCCTCGGCCGTCACGACCTGGATCCGAGCGTCCGCATCCTCGGGGATCTCGCTCCTCGTCCGCAGCTCCTTCAACGCTGCAACGGCTCCTTGCGTTATCTCGAGCACACCCACCAACCCCCTTCCGACCTCAAACGATACTTCCTCTCCAGCCCACCCTTCCCTGGCGACCGGAAGGTACACCGTAGGAATGCTCCCCTCAGTCGGGGAACCAGCGCTCCAGTCGCTCTCTTTCGAACGCTTCCTTGGCCGCAAGGTGCTCGGGCGTATCCTCCTCGATCGTCACGTCCGGCGGGGAAGCCAGGAAGTTGCCTCGCACCATGCTCGCTCTCCCCCCACCCACCTCGAGGAAGCAGAACCCGAACCCATCGAACGCCGCGTCGGGCTCGCGTCCCGCGATCGTGGAGGCGAGGTTCCGCCCCACGACCTCGCCGTGGCTCTCTGCGAAGACGCCCGCCTTGGGGAAGGGAAGCCCGGTTCCCGTGGTCATCTCCACCACATCTCCCACCGCGAACACCCGCTCGTCCTCGGTGTGAAGCGTTGCCGGGTCGACCGCCACCCACCCGCTCTCCCCGGTGAGGCCGCTCTCCTGCACCACCGCTGGAGGCCGGTGCGGTGGAACCAGCAGCGCGAGGTCCGGCCGGACGGACTCCCCACCCTCCAGCGTGAGGATTCCGGCGCTCGCCTCCACAACGCTGGTCTTCGGACGGAACCGGATCCCCTTCGAGCCCAGGCGCCCCTCGATGGCGGTGCACGCCGCGGCCCCGGCCGCGGGAACCGACATCGGCTGGGGGGTGAACACCTCCAGCTCCACTCCGTCCCGGCGACCCTCCCGCCGGAGGAGCTCGTCGATCAGGAACGCCGCTTCGTACGGAGCGGGCGGGCAACGGTACGGAACGCCGGTGATGGCGATGATCACGCGTCCCCGTGCGAGCTCACGGATCCGTCGACCCGCCTCCGCCGCGCCCTCCGCCGTGTAGAGGTTCGGGTTCCCCCGCGGATCTCCGGGGACCAGGTCGATCCGCTGCTGGGCCCCCAGCGCGACGACCAGGAAGTCGTAGTCGAGATCCTCTCCTTCCACGCGCACCCGCCGGGCGCCCCGGTCGATGGCGTCGACCCGACCCTCGCGGAAGGGGATCCCTGCACGGGAGAGGGTCGCACGGTCGCGGGTTCCCTCGCCCGGTGACGCCCTCCCGTCGAGGAGCCACAGCTTCCGCAAGCCCATCAGGAACGTGGAGGATTGGTCCACCACCAGCAGATCGACGTCGTCTCCCTTTTCGCGTCGGAGCCGGTGGGCCGCGGCCAGCCCTCCGAACCCTGCTCCCAGGATCACCACACGTGGACGGGCCACGGAACTCCTCTCGACGGGTTCCCCCAGAGGCTACCCGAATGCCGCCCCGCGGAGCTCGGCGAAGGCCCGAACCAGGTCGGGCACCTGATAGTGGGCGTTCAGGCCGCTGGGGTTGGGGAGCAACCAGATCCGTGAGCCCGCCATGGTCTCTTCCTGCCGCCCCACGGTGGCGCCGGGACGGCGGAACGCCGTCCGGTACGCGGTGAGCCCGAGGAAGGCGACGAACCGGGGCTGGTACCTGTCGACCTTGACGGCCAACCGAGCGGCCCCCCGGCGAAGCTCCGAGGGGTGGAGCTCATCGGCCGTCGCAGTGGCTCGGGTCACGAGGTTCGAGATTCCGACGCCGGCGGGCACGAGCTCCCACTCTTCGAACGCCGACAGCACGCGATCGGTGAAGCCGGCGCCGTGGAGCGCCTTCCAGAAGCGGTTCCCGGGCCGTGCGAAATGGTGACCCACGGCCCCCGAGTAGAGACCGGGATTGATCCCGACGAACAGCACGTTCAGGTTGGGCGCGAGGACGTCTGGCACCCTCTTCCCGCGGGCCGAGGCGATCTGCTCCCGGGTGGGCCGCCAGGGTCGGACGATCATCGCCATCCATTTTCCCCGGCTACACTCGAACCCGTGCCCGAGCTCCCGGAGATGCAGGCCCTCGGCGAGCGCCTCGACGCGGTGCTGGCCGGTGCCGCGCTCGCCGGCATCGACGCGCTGCAGTTCTCCTCGCTGAAGACGTACGACCCACCGCCCGACGCGCTGGTCGGGCTTCGGCTGGAACGGGTGAGCCGCCGCGGCAAGTTCCTCATCTTTCAGTTCGCCCGACCGCGCCTCCTGATGCACCTCTCGCAGGGCGGTCGGATCGACCTCGAGGACCCGCCGAAGACTACCCGGCCGAGAGGTGGGGTGGTCCGGCTGAGGTTCGAAGCGGGGCCGTCGGTGCTCGTGAAGGAGTTCGGCACGGAGCGGAAGGCCGGATGGTGGGTGTTGGCCGAAGGAGACGAGGGGCCGCTCGGGTCCCTGGGCCCGGAGCCGGACTCGGAGCGGTTCGCCGAGCTGGTCCGGTCTGGAGATGACCGGCGCCGTCTGCACACCACCCTCCGCCACCAGCGGACGGTGGCCGGGATCGGCCGCGGGTATGCCGACGATATCCTCCATCGTGCCCGTCTCTCGCCGTTCTCCACGCTCGCCTCGCTCTCCCCCGACCAACGCGAGGAGCTCCTCGACGCCGTGCGGGGAATACTCGAGGACGCCCTGGCAACGGAACGGCGACGCACCGGCGGCCTTCCTACGAAGCTCGGGGACCACTTCGCCGTTCACGGCCGATTCGGATACCCGTGCCCCCGCTGCGGCACCGACCTTCGACGAGTGTCCTACGAATCCCACGAGATCACGTACTGCCCGGCGTGCCAGACGGAGGGAAGGATCCTGGCCGACCGCCGGATGTCCCGCCTTATCCGCTAGCCACTCGGGTCGTGCGGTCCCCGGTTGGTTCGGTGGAGCGACGAACGGTATCCTTCTCCCCCCACGGACAGAGGAGGCCGGGATGGGTTCGGCGTTCGAAGCCGTCCGCAGCTTCTACGAGGTGACGGCGGAGCGTCTCGGGCTGGAGCTCTCGCTCCGGGAGGCGTTGTCGACGCCCGCTCGCGAGGTGGCCGTTCAGGTCCGCGTTCCGATGGACTTCGGCGGTTTCAAGGTCTTCCGCGGCTACCGTGTTCAACACAACAATGCCCGCGGACCGTTCAAGGGTGGCATCCGGTTCCATCCCGTTGTCCACCTCGACGAGATCATGTCGTTCGCGATGCTCATGACGTGGAAGACGGCCCTCATGAACATCCCGTTCGGCGGGGCCAAGGGCGGCGTCCAGGTCGACCCGAAGATCCTCTCGGAGGCAGAGCTGGAACGTCTGTCGCGCGGTTACATGCGCGGGATCGCCGACTTCGTCGGCCCCCAGGTCGACGTCCCTGCGCCCGACGTGAACACGACCCCCCAGATCATGGCGTGGATGGCCGACGAGTACTCGCGGCGGTTCGGTCCGGAGCCCGCCGTGATCACCGGGAAACCGGTGGTGGTGGGGGGATCCCTCGGACGAGACGCGGCCACCGGGCGGGGAGCGGCTATCTGTCTCGACCTGATCGTCGAGTCGAGGGGCTGGCGCCGCGAGGACACCCGCGTGGCCGTCGAGGGGTACGGGAACGCGGGCTCGTGGCTGGCCATCCTGCTGGAGGATCTGGGGTACCCGGTCATCGCCGTGTCCGACAGCAAGGGCGCCGTCGCCGCCGAGGAGGGCCTTCGGACGCGGGAGGTTCTCGAGCACAAGATGGAGACCGGCAGCGTCGTGGGCTTCGAGGGCGCCGAAACGATGAACGGCGAGGATCTCCTTCGCATCGACTGTCGGATCCTCGCCCTCGCTGCCCTGGAGGAGAGCGTGACGGCCGACAACGCGAGCGAGATCTCGGCCCACGTCATCCTCGAGACCGCCAACTATCCCGTGACCCCGCAAGGCGAAGCCGCCCTGCTCGATCGAGGCGCCACCGTCGTCCCGGACATCCTGGCGTCGGGAGGCGGCGTGAGCGTCTCGTATCTCGAGTGGGTGCAGGACCTCCAGCGCCAGCAGTGGCCCGAGGAGCGCGTGAACTCCGACCTGACCCAGATCATGCGCGGCGCGACGGAGCAGGTCCTGGCGCGCGCCGATCTCGAGGGTTGCTCCCTCCGGGAAGCCGCCTACCTGATCGCCGTGGATCGGGTGGCCCAGGCCGAGATCGCCCGCGGATACCGGTAGGCCGGGGGCGCCGGGTCGCGCCGTGACGGGCTCGGCGGTCCCCCCGGCCGGGCCGCGAGGGGCGTGGGACCGGAGACCGTCTGGTGCCCCGCGGGCGCGGAGGGCGCCAGACACTTGCCCGCAGACGTTCGGCTGTGGCCTGTCCTGGGCCGGACCGGTCGCAGGCTCTGCTCCGATCCTTCATCTCGGATCGACCCGGCCGGGGGGGCCGCCGCCTTCTCGTATGTCGGACGGCGCCGAGGGCGCCTTGAATCGCCTCCATCACCGCCGCGGGCGCGGGCCCCTGAGGGGCCGCGGGGCCTGCGGTACGCTGTAGTAGGAGGTTGCCGAGATGCCCAAGAACATCGTCGAGAAGGTCCTGGAGGAGCACCTCGTATCCGGGAAGCTTGAGCCGGGCGAGCCGATCTCCTACCGGATGGACCAGGTCCTGCTCCAGGACGCCACGGGCACGATGGCCTGGATGGAGTTCCAGCAGCTCGAGGCGGACCGGGTCCAGGTCCCCCTGGTGGTCCAGTACGTGGACCACAACATGATCCAGCTCGACCACAAGAATCCCGACGACCACTTCTTCCTCCAGACCTGCGCCATGCGCTTCGGCGCGGTGTTCTCCCGGCCGGGCAACGGCATCTCGCACTACGTCCACCTGGAGCGGTTCGACGTGCCCTACGCCACCCTCGTCGGCTCCGACTCCCACACCACGACGGCGGGCGCCATGGGCATGTTCGCCCTGGGCATCGGGGGAATGGATGCCGCCGTAGCCATGGCCGGGCATCCTTTCGAGCTCACCTACCCGGCCGTGGTGCGGGTGGTCCTCGAGAACGAGCTCTCGCCGTGGGTTTCGGCGAAGGACGTCATCCTCGAGATGCTCCGGCGCCTCACGGTGAAGGGCGGGATCAACAAGGCCTACGCCTTCGACGGGCCCGGAGTAGCCACACTCTCGCTCCCGGAGCGAGCCACGATCTGCAACATGATCCTGGAGCTGGGAGCCACCGCGGGCATCTTCCCGGCAGACGACCAGACCAGGGGATGGCTCGAGCTCCAGGAACGGCCCCAGGACTTCCGTGAGCTCCTGCCGGACGACGGCGCCCGCTACGACGAGGAGATGGTCATTGATCTGGCGTCCCTCGAACCACTCATCGCCAAGCCGCGGAACCCCGACAACGTGGTCCCGGTGCGGGAAGTGGCGGGGACGAAGGTCGCCCAGGTGTGCGTGGGCTCCTCCGTGAACTCCTCGTACGAGGA
This sequence comes from Actinomycetota bacterium, assembly GCA_050693035.1. Classification (GTDB taxonomy): domain Bacteria; phylum Actinomycetota; class UBA4738; order UBA4738; family CALAEC01; genus DASYVD01. The sequence continues at coordinate 74,290 of JBOGWB010000086.1, read as the reverse complement.
TCTGGCCATCCCGGCGTACGTGCTCAAGGAGCGAGGTGGAGTATCCCCGTGGATCCAGATGACCGTCTCTCCGGGCTCACGGCAGATCCTGAACACGATCGCCCGGACCGGCGTGCTCACGGACTACGTGGCCGCCGGGGCCCGGCTCCTGGAGCCCGCCTGCGGGCCCTGCGTCGGCATGGGACAGGCCCCACCATCGGGCCAGCCCTCGGTGCGTACCATGAACCGCAACTTTCAGGGACGATCGGGAACGGTGGATGACTACGTTTACCTTTCCTCCCCCGCCACCGCCGCGGCCACCGCGGTCAGGGGGGTGATCACCGACCCCCGCGACCTCGACCTGGAACCGCCGGCCTTCGACGAGCCCAAGCCCGTCACCGACGATTCCATGTTCATCCGGCCGGTACCGCCCGAGGAGGCGCAGAAGATCGAGATCTGGCGGGGCCCGAACATCAAGCCTCCCCCCGCCCCTCCCGATCTTCCGGAATCTCTTTCCGGGCGGATCCTCATCGTCCTCCCCGACAACATCTCCACGGGGTCGATGTCACCCGACGGCGTCATCGTCATGGCCGAGCGGTCGAACATCCCCGCCATCGCGGAGTACTGCTTCCGCAAGGAAGATCCGGAGTTCGTCCCCCGGGCCAAGGAGTGGGGCGGCGGGTTCATCGTCGCCGGCGACAACTACGGGCAGGGCTCGTCAAGGGAGCACGCCGCCCTGGCACCCCTCCAACTCGGCGTCCGGGCCGTCTTCGCCAAGGCATTCCATCGGATCCACCGCCGCAACCTCATCAACAACGGGATCGTCCCCACCCTCATCGGTGACGACGTCTATGGGAAGGCCACGCTCGGTGACTTGTGGCGGCTCCCCAACCTGCGCCGGGAGCTCGAGGACGGCAGCTCGACATTCGTCCTCGAGCTGGACGGCAACGCCTTCGACGTCAGGAACGACCTGAACGAGTACGAGCGAAACGTCCTGCTCGCCGGAGGTCTCCTCCGCTACCTCAGGCAGCGAAGCTCCCCCTAAGCCAGACCTCCGTACACGAAGTACCACATGAAGATGACGGAGACGAGGTACATGAGCCAGTGGACCTCGCGCCAACGTCCCCGCAACAGCGCGATCACCGTGTAGGAGACGAACCCCGCCGCCACCCCGTTCGTGATGCTGAACGTGAACGGCATGGCCACCATGGCCAGGAGGGCGGGGATGCCGATCCCCGGATCCGACCAGCTGATGTCCTTGACCAGGGTCATCATGAAGTAGCCCACGACCACCAGCACCGGAGCCGTGGCCTCGGGCGGGATGACCCCCGCCAGAGAGGAGAAGAACAGTGCCAGGAAGAACAGGATCGCCACGACCACCGACGTGAGCCCGGTTCGCCCGCCCTCCGAGACGCCGGCGGCGCTCTCGATGTAGGTCGTGTTGGACGAGGCTGATGCCGCGCCTCCCGCCGCCGCGGCCAGCGAGTCCACGAGGAGCACCCGGTTGATCCCCGGCAGCTTCCCGTTGCGATCGAGCAAGCCGGCCTCCCCGGCGATCCCGACCACCGTTCCCATCGTGTCGAAGAAGTCGGACAGCATCACCGCGATGATCAACGCCAGGGCCGTCCCCACCCCCACCACTGCGAAGATGTTGAACGAGAAATCACCGAGAAGGGAGAAGTCCGGAGTGGAGAAGATCGTGCTGGGCAGACGTCCCGTGTCGGGCCCGACCGCCGCCCAGATCCCTCCCCCGCCCCAGATCTCGTTGATCACGATCGCGACGATGGTGGTCGCCAGGATCCCCACGAGCAAGGCGCCGCGCATCCGCATGGCGACCAGAGCCGACGTGAGGGCGAGCCCGACCGCGAAGGTCAGGATGCGCAGCGTGGTGAGGTCGGGGTTGAGGGTCACGATCGTCCCCGCGTCGGGATGGATCACGACGCCGGCATTGACCAGCCCGATGAACGCGATGAACAGGCCGATGCCGATCCCGATGGCGCGTTTGAGGTCCATGGGGATGGCATCCATCACGGCTTCCCGGAACCCCGTCAGCACGAGAGCCGCGATCACCAGGCCCTCGATCACGATGACCCCCATCGCCTCGGGCCACGACAGCCCGTGGGTCCCCACCAGCGTGAAGGCCACGAACGCGTTCAGTCCGAGCCCCGCGGCCAGAGCGAACGGGTAGTTGGCCCACAGGCCCATGGCCAGGGTCATCACCCCCGCAACCAAGGCGGTCACCGTCAGGACCTGAGGAAACGTCAGCTGCACGCCGTTCCTGTCCGGCAGGACCCCCAGGATCGAGGGATTCACGAACAGGATGTAGGCCATGGTCAGCCACGTCGCGAACCCGGCGATGATCTCCGTGCGCACGGTCGATCCGCGCTCGGTGATGTGGAAGTACCCGTCGAGCCCGCCCGTTCGGGCCGATCCTGGGGAAGGTCTCGCCTCCGTGGACGCCATGCGTCCCTCCTTTCGGACGAGCCCGGACGCCGTCCCCGGCACACCCGGGGCTCCCTCGATGGAATCGCGCCGAAGCATAGGAAGCGGCTCGTGGAGACGCAAGCCGCGGGTGACAAAACGGTCGTGGTCCGCTCCCCGGCGGGGCAGCGGATCCTGCCCGAAGGGGGGCAGGCGACTTACGCACATCTACCTACCGCGATGAGGCCCATCTGGGTTAGGCTTCTCCTGCTTCCGGGGGACCCTGGACCTGGCCCGGAGGGGGGAATGAACGGCCCCGCAAATGGGAATAACCCCACCGACCGCTCTATTCGGTCCCGGAGGCATGCCCGAGGCAGGGGGGTGGGGAAGTTGGGCTCCAGGTTCTCACTATTCGCTCGTTCCGCCGTGCGACGGGGGCGTCACCGGGCGCGGAAGCAGGCGCACGCCAGGTCATGGCTGGTCGTCCTGCTCACCGTGGGCCTGCTGACGTCACCGACCGCCGTTGGCCTGGCGAAACCCCCGCCCCACAGCAATGCTGGGGGGAAGGGAAAGGCCGAGGCCGGCCCCCAGGACCCGGCGCCCGCCGAGGACGACACGTCGGACGGCGACCAGGGCGGGGGCACCGCGGATGCAGGCTCCGGCGACTCGGGGTCATCGGGATCGACCGGCGAGGAAGCCTCCGGGCGTAACGGGTCCGGGGGTGGCGGTTCCGGCGGAGGTGCCGGTACCCCGGAAGATCACGCGGCGGCCGATGAGCCTCCTTCGGACGGAGAGGCCACCGACGAGGGGGCCTCGGAACGAGATCCGGGGGGCACCAAGAAGAAGGGGAAGGCCCAGGGCAGCCCCGAGGACCGGACCAAGCCCCCCGGCAACAACGGGACGGTCAAGGTCGACGGCCGGGACTTCGACACCCACCCCAACAACGAGCCCCACCCGGGTTGCGACTTCCAGATCGACTTCTACGGGTACGACGAGGGCGACCTGACGGCCGACATCTTCTTCACCCTCCAGGCACCGAGCGGAAGCGGACCACTCGCCAGTCGCACCGACATCTTCATCGGCGAGGACCCCGCCGGAGGCGGGACCGACCTCGACGCGGAGGAGTACTTCGACCTGAGCGAGGCGCTCGCGGAGTCGGGCGCGTTCCAACACCCCATCCAGGGCTACCACATCAAGCTGACGGTTCACGCCGAGGGCTCCATCGGCGCGGACGTCAAGCACAAGGTGTTCTGGGTGAAGTGCGGGGACATCGGCGGGCAGTTCTCCGAGCTCGTGGTGACGAAGGTCTGGGTCGACGAGGAGGGGAACGAGGTCGACCCGCCGGAGGACCTGCCTCCCAGCTTCCGGATCGTCATCACGAATGAGGAGAACGGAACCTCCCTCACCTGCAAGGTGGAGGAGGACGGAGACCTCGACTGCAACGGGGACCTGGTGGTCGCCGACGGCGATGAAGTGACCGTGGAAGAGATCAACGCCCCGGAAGGCTGGGTGGGGCCCGGGACGGCAACGGCCGGGTGCGAGACCACCCAGGAGGGGAATGACACCATCACGACCTGCGAGATCCGGGTTGTCAACGCGTTCACCGGCGGCCAGGGCGGGCAGACGTCAAGCATCGAGGTGGAGAAGGTCTGGCTCGACGAGGAGGGCAACCCCACGTCGCCGCCGGAGGGCCTGCCCGAGGGCTTCCAGATCGTCATCACGGGCGAGGATGGCTCGCTCACCTGCACGGTCAACCAGGAGACGGGCGACGCCGAGTGCCAGGGCGACCTCGTGGTCGAGGACGAGGAGGAAGTCTCGGTGCAGGAGGTGAACGCGCCGAAGGGATGGCTCGGCCCCGACGAGGCCACCGCGGAGTGCGAGACCACCGTGACCGGTCCGGACACTCACACGGTGTGCACCATCGAGATCGTGAACATCCCCGAGGTCCTCGGACAGCAGGAGATCCGGCGCATCCTGAAGATCTGGCTGGACGAGGATGGGAACGACGTCGGCGTCCCGGAGAATCTCCCCGCCGGCTTCACCCTGATCCTCGAGGACCCCGATGAGGGCGGCCGGTTGGAGTGCGCCTACGAGGGAACGAACCTCGAGTGCACCGGCCAGATCCAGCTCGAGGACGGCGAGACGCTCCTCGTCGACGAGGAGAATGCGCCGCCGGGATGGAGCGGCCCGCAGTCGGTGCCGGTCGAATGCGTCACCGTGGACGGTGAGGACGGAAGGATCACGACCTGCACGGTTCGAGTCCTGAACGAGCTCGCCGGTGGGGGCAGGCCGCCGGAGACCCTGCCGGGGGGCCCGATCACGCCCGGGCTCGCAGTGACGGGCATCGAGGCCGAAGCTCTGCTGTTGCTGGCCATCGCCCTGCTCGCGATGGGCACAGCCCTGCTGGCCCTCGAGCGCCGGAGGCGTAGAGAGAGTCTGTAGACGGGCCCGCAAGATGAAAAGAGGCGGCCCGGGCTCCTTCGCCCGGGCCGCGCTCTGTCCTGATCCCTTTCCCTCCGGAAGGACTAGCCGAAGAAGACCTCCGTCACCCAGTAGCGGCCGCTCCGCTTGACGACCCCCGGGCCGATCCGCCGGTATCCGGCCCTGAGGATGTTGTACCGGTGGACAGAGCTGCGCATCATCGAGCGGTGGATCTCGCGCAGAGGCGCCCCGTACCCCACGTTCTCGCCCGCGATCCGCCAGTCGACACCGGACCGGTTCATCACACATTTGAGACAGGAGTGGTACAGGCGGCCCTCTCGGGCCATCCGCGCGCTATGTCGACGGGCCGCGTCCGAGAGCTTCCACGAGATCTTGAGAGTCGAGAGGCCGTGGTTCCGGCGGCTTCGGTTGATGAGCCGCAACATCGCCCTCTCCGAATCGGTGACCGCGGACACCTGGTCCGCCGCCGGTCCCGCGACGATCAGCCCTAACGCCAGGCCGAGGCACAGCACGGCGCCTGCGGCCCTCCTCCGTCGTGACCCTACGTTCGAAAGCACAGCAACACCCCCTTTAGGTATCTGGGCTTTCGTGGATCGGGTCGATCCGAGAAGGTCTCGCGGAGGCTACTCTCCGTCCGGAGGGCATGCAAACAGCGTGGTCGGACGGAAGGAAATTCATATGCTTGGTCCGATTTGGGTGGTTGGTTGAGCGGCCGATCTACCGGCCGAGGATCCGCCGGTACGCGTCGGGGTCGGTCGCGCCCTCGGTAGAGATCAGCAGCACCCGGGTGTTCGCGTCCACCCCGAGCGCCGCCGTCGCCTCCCGCTGTTCCTCGCTGAGAACCTCGAGCAGTCCGGCCAGACCCGCTGCGCCGGTCTCCCCCGAAACGAGCCCCGCCTCGGCCATGCCCCGCACGGCTTCGAAGGCCCGCTCGTCCTCCACCGCCACGAACAGATCGATGCCTCCGGAGACCTCCGGCCAGGCCACGGAGGAAGGGGTGCCGCAGTTGAGCCCGGCCATCGCGGAATCATGGGGGCCCGGGATGGTGACGATCCCTCCGGCCTCCATCGATGCGAGAACGCACGCGGCCCGGTGGGGTTCCACTCCCAGGATTCCGGGGCGGGGCGACGGCTCGGGCCGGCGGAATCGTCGGACCACCGAGGCCGCCAGCGCTCCCACGCCGATCTGTACCGCCACCAGATCGGCCGCCTCCCGGCCGGTCTGGGCGAGCCGGTCCTCGATCTCCCAGAAGATCGTTGAGTACCCCTCGATCACCCAGCGAGCCGTGCGATCCTCCCCGTCCACCGCGGTGTCCTGGATCAGGAGACAACGATCGCCGGCGAGGCCAGCCGCCGCTTCTACGGCCTCCTCGTAGGTCCCGTCCACCACGGTGACGGGGGCGCCCTCGCTCTCGATGGCCTGGATCCGGGGGGGCGCCGTCCCCCCGGGCACGAAGATCCGCGCCTGGAACCCGAGTAGCCTGGCCATCCGGGCCACCGCACGCCCGTGGTTGCCGTCCGTCGCGGCGCTCAGGGTCATCGGCCGGAGCCCCGCCACCCGATCGGCCAGCGCGCCGACGGTTCGCCATTCGCCCGGCTTCTCCCCCAGCCGCTCGGTCACGGCTCGGAGGGTGGCCCACGAGGCCCCCAGGATCTTGAACGATGGGAGTCCGAGCCGGCCCGACTCGTCCTTCACCCACACCTCCCCCACCCCGAGCGACTTCGCCAGGTTCGGTGCTTGCATGAGCCGGGTCTCCCGGTACCCGGGGAGCCGGCGATGGAACTCGAGGGGGTCGCGCGTGACCGGCTCCGGGGAGCTGTACCCGCGGGCGGAGGGGTTGGCGAATCTCCTGGTGGGCATGGGTGCCCGGATGCTAGCAAACCTCGACAAACCTCCCCCCGATCGGAGGGGACTGTTACCCTGAATGGAAGAGGCGCGTGAGCCGATAGCACCGAACAGGAGTCGGCGATGACCATCGACATCTTCGGACAGCAGATCCCCGACCGCGACCCGCTGGAGACGGCCGAATGGCTGGAGGCCCTCAATGCGGTGATCGAGGAGTCACCGGCACGGGCTCGCTTCCTGATGCACCAGCTCATCCGGGAGGCACGGAATCGCAACATCGGCCTGCCATCCCTCGTCTCCACCCCCTACATCAACACCGTCCCTCCCGAGCAAGAGCCCGAGTTCCCCGGCGACGAGGATCTGGAGAGGCGGATCCGCCGGATCATCCGGTGGAACGCGGTGCTCATCATCACTCGCGGCAACAAGCACTCCACCAACATCGGCGGTCACATCTCCACGTATGCCTCCGCCGCCTCGCTGTACGAGGTGGGGTTCAACCACTTCTTCCGAGGCAAGGACCACGAGGGTGGGGGCGACCTCGTCTACTACCAGGGCCACGCCGCTCCCGGGATCTACGCCCGGGCGTTCCTGGAAGGGCGCATCTCCGCGGAGCAGCTCGACGAGTTCCGGAGGGAGGCGTTCGGGGGCGGCCTGTCCTCCTACCCGCACCCCCGCCTGATGCCCAAGTTCTGGGAGTTCCCCACGGTTTCCATGGGCCTCTCCCCGCTGAACGCCATCTACCAGGCCCGCTTCAACAAGTACCTGGAGCGACGGGGGATCAAAGACACCTCGCAGAAACGGGTGTGGTGCTTCGTCGGCGACGGCGAGATGGACGAACCGGAGTCGCTGGCCGGCCTGTCGTTCGCCGCGCGTGAAGAGCTCGACAACCTGATCTTCGTGGTCAACTGCAACCTCCAGCGGCTCGACGGACCGGTTCGGGGCAACGGGAAGATCATCCAGGAGCTCGAGTCGATCTTCCGAGGGGCCGGCTGGAACGTGATCAAGGTGGTCTGGGGAAGGGAGTGGGACGATCTCCTGGCCAAGGACGTGGACGGCCTGCTGGTGAGCAAGATGAACACCACCCTCGACGGGGAGTTCCAGAAATACACCGTCGAATCGGGCGCGTACATCCGCGAGCACTTCTTCGGTCCGGACCCCAGGCTCCAGGAGATGGTGGCCCACCTCTCCGACGACGAGATCTGGCGGCTCCGCCGGGGAGGCCACGACTACAGGAAGGTGTACGCGGCATACGCGCGGGCCCTCGAGCTCAAAGGCGCGCCCGTCGTGGTCCTGGCCAAGACGGTGAAGGGCTGGGGCTTGGAGTCGATGGCCGGGCGCAACGTCACCCATCAGCAGAAGAAGCTCTCCGAGGAGCAGCTGGAGAAGTTCCGGGACAGCCTGGAGCTTCCCATCAAGGACGAGGACATCGAGGAGGGCGTGGCGCCGTTCTACCACCCGGGCGAGAACTCGGAAGAGGTGAGGTACCTGAAGGAACGGCGCGTGCAGCTCGGCGGGTTCCTCCCCGAGCGCCGGGTGCACCCGGTCGAGATCGACCTGCCCCGGGACGACCTGTACGGGGAGTTCTTCAAGGGATCCAAGCAGCCGGTGGCCACCACGATGGCGTTCGTGCGGTTGCTCCGTCTGCTGCTCCGCGACAAGAAGATCGGCAAGCGGATCGTTCCGATCATCCCGGACGAGGCTCGGACCTTCGGCATGGAGTCTCTCTTCCCGGAGTTCAAGATCTACTCGCCTCACGGTCAGCGGTACGAGCCGGTCGATGCGGCCCATCTCCTGGCCTACAAGGAGGACGAGAAGGGCCAGATCCTCGAGGAGGGCATCACCGAAGCCGGCTCGATGGGCTCGTTCACCGCCGCGGGCACGTCCTATGCGACGCACGGGGAGCCCATGATCCCCTTCTTCAGCTTCTACTCGATGTTCGGGTTCCAGCGGATCGGGGACCTCATCTGGTCCGCGGGGGACCAGCGAACCCGGGGGTTCCTCATGGGCGCCACCCACGGCCGGACCACGCTGCTCGGCGAGGGCCTCCAGCACCAGGACGGTCACTCCGTCCTGATCTCGATCACGAATCCAGCCGTACGGACCTACGACCCGGCCTGGGCGTACGAGGTCGCCGTGATCGTCCGGGACGGGCTCCGGCGGATGTACGAGGAGAGCGAGGACGTCATGTACTACCTCGCCCTCTACAACGAGCCGTACCCGCAGGAGGCCATGCCCGAGGGTATCGAGGAAGGAATCCTCAAGGGGCTCTATCGCTTCCGACCGGCCCCCGAGGAGCGGACCCTCCGAGCCCAGATCCTGGCGTCGGGACCCATGATCCAGCACGCGCTCAGGGCACAGGAGCTCCTCTCCGAGCATCACGACGTGGCCGTCGACGTGTGGAGCGCCACCTCCTACCCCCTGTTGCGACTGGATGGGCTGGAGACCGAGCGGTGGAACCGCCTCCACCCCGAGGAGGCCAAGCGGATCCCGTTCGTGACAGACACGCTGGAAGGGGCGGAGGGCCCCATCATCGCGGTGAGCGACCTGATGAAGGCGGTGCCTGACCTCATCTCCCGTTGGGTCCATCAGCCGTTCCTGCCCCTCGGGACCGATGGGTTCGGCCGATCGGATACCCGAGAGGCGCTTCGCCGGTTCTTCGAGATCGACGCGGAGCACGTCGTCGTGGCAACACTCTCCGCCCTGGCGGACCTGGGCGACGCGAAGCCCGAGGCCGTGGCGGAGGCGATCAAGCGCTACGACATCGATCCGGACCGGCCTCCTCCCCACCTCACGTAGCCGCAGAAGCCGGGCTCGTCCTCGGTCAGCCCCCGGCCCTTCGGAGGGGGGCCTTTCGCCGTAAGGCAGCCGGGCGTTCGAAGCGACCGAGCACCACGATCAGCCCCAGGAGGATGGCCCCGGGCACCGCGATCCAGATCGGCCGTTCGAGCCACCAGCGGAGCTCCGTGGCGTCGGTCTGTCCAAGGCCCAGCGGCCAGAGCAGGAGGATGGCGATCAGGTACGCCGTCATGTGCCACAGGAACAGCGTCATGATCACGCTGTTCACGACGATCGTGAACTTCCACGGGCCCTCTCGCTGGAGCCACCGCGTCGCCCGTTCCCGCAGGAGCATCACCACGCCGATCGACCAGAAGACCATTGCCATGAAGCAGATCGTGGGGGGGTAGGCGTTGCTGATCGGCTCGACGTCGGTCCCAAGAAGACTCTTCGGGTAGTGCCCGACGCCCGGGAACCATCGGTCGCCCATCTCTCCGAAGATCGGGTTCGTCAGGAGGAGCAGGGTGACGAGTCCGGAGAGAGCCATGGCCGCGTGCGCCCTTCGAGGCAGCCCGCGGAGCCGACCGTCGGCGTAGAAGAACCCGAGCTGGTGGGGCAGGAACATGACGAACACGACGTTGAGGTACCGGAAGCCCTTGAGGCCGGCCACGAAGCCGAGCGCGTCCATGGCCACGGTCCCAAGGACCATCACGGCCGGAACGGCGAGGCCGAACCGATCGTGCAGACGGATCATCACCGGCGCGACGAGAAGCACAACGGCGTACAACCCGAGGAACCACAGTGGCCCGAAGGGGACGGTCGCCCCAGGGGGACGCACCCCTCGGAGGAAGGGTGTGGTCTGGGCGCCAACGTCGCCGAGGTGCAGCACGACCTGGATCACGACCCACACACCGATGAAGATCAGGCTGGGGGCGAAGAGTCGCATCAGGCGGGTTCGGGTCCAGCTCCACGTGGACAGGCCCTCGCGGCGGGCCGACCGAAGCGTCACGTAGTTCGAGAATCCGCCGACGAAGAAGAAGATCGGCATGACCTGGAGCAGCCAGGTGAGGGCCCACGCCCAATTCGTCACGCCGATGGCGCTCCTGGTCCCGATGACGCCATCGCGCCAGTAGATCATCCCGATCAGCCAGTGGCCGAAGACCACGACGAGGATGCTGAAGGCCCGGAGGAAGTCCATGTACCGGTCGCGGGTGGCCGGGGTCCGGCGGATCAGTTCGTCGACGCGCCCGAGCATGGCCACGAGAATCCTATGCGGAGCGGGGGCGCTACGCCTCCAGCGGGACGAGCTCGAACTTCACCGCATCGACCAGGCCAAGGTCGGTCAGCTTGAGCTCGGGGACCACCGAGAGGGCCAGGAACGAGATGGCCATGAACGGGGACTGGATGATGACTCCAAGCTCTGAGGCGGCCTTCTCCATGTGCTCGACGGCGGCCGCCACCTCCTCCACCGGCCGGTCCGATATGAGCCCTCCGATGGGGCAGGGCACCTCCCCCAACACGTGCCCGCCGGCCACCGCCACCTGGCCACCGCCGATCTCCGCGAGCCGGTTCACCGCCACTGCCATGTCCGTATCGTCGACCCCGACGACCACGACGTTGTGAGCGTCGTGAGCGTGCGTGGAAGCCAGGGCTCCGCGCCTGAGGCCGAACCCCTGCACGAAGCCAAGACCGATCCGCCCCGTTCCCTTGTGGCGCTCGACGACCGCCGCCTTGGCCAGGTCTCGTCCGGGATCGGCGACGGCTTCGCCGTCGCGCCTGGCGGGCTCGAGGACCAGGGCCCGGGTCACGATCTCTCCCGCGTCCACTCCGATCACTCGCACCCGGCCTCCGGCCTCCATTCGGAAGTCGCCGGCCGTGAGGGCGGGCACGCGCACGCTGCCCCGCATCCAATCCGGAGCCGCCACCCGGGGGATGTCCGCGGCCCGACCGTCTTGCGCCACCAACCGGCCGCGCTTCCAGACCTTGACTGGTCGAAACCGTTCCAGGTCTTCCACCGTCACGATGTCGGCGAGGTAGCCGGGAGCCAAGGCGCCATGCTCGTGGAGACGGTGATAGCGAGCAGCGTTGAGGGTTCCCATCACCACCGCCTCGGCCGGAGGGCACCCCAGCACCACCGCTCTGCGCATGACGTCGTTGATGTGGCCTTCGCGCAACAACTGGTCGGGCTCCCGATCATCGGTACAGAGCATGGAGTTCCCCGGACCAAGCTCGAGCACCAGAGGGAGGAGAGCTTCGAGGTTCCGGGCCGCGGACCCCTCTCGGATCATGATCCACATCCCCAGGCGACGCTTCTCCAACGCCTCCTGGTACGTCGTGCACTCGTGGTCGCTTCGTACTCCGGCAGCGATATAGGCGTTCAGGTCGCGGCCGGAGAGTCCCGGTGCGTGCCCATCGACGTGCCCACCGCCCGCCAACCGCGCCGCTTCGAGCTTGGACAGCGCGTCGTCGTCGCCCCGGACCACGGAAGGGAAGTTCATCATCTCGGCGACCCCGAGCGCCCGCGGCTCCTCTTCCAGGAACCGGGCGATATCCTCGGCGGTTACGGTGTGGGCGCTCGACTCGAATGCCGACGCCGGTACGCAGGAGGACACCATCACGTAGTAGTCGAGGGGCACCGCATCGGCCGACGCCAGGATGGCCCGAACTCCGTCCAGACCGAACACGTTGGCGATCTCGTGGGGGTCGAGGACGACCGTGGTGGTCCCCCACGGCAGCGCGGCTCTCGCGAACTCGTCCACCATGAGCTTCGTGGACTCGATGTGCATGTGCCCGTCGATGAAACCGGGAAGGAGAACGAGGCCGGAGGCATCCACGGTCTGCCTGCCGTCGTCGTAGCGGCCCACGCCCGCCACGTGCTCTCCGGCCACCGCGACGTCGGCCTCGAGCAGCTCGCCCGTGAACACCGAGAGGACCCGTCCGCCTCGGATCACCAGGTCGGCCGGCTCGTCCCCCCGCGACACGGCGAGGCGCCGGCGGAGCTTCTGGCGAAAGGGCGGCTCGTCCCGGGGGGCCATTTTGCGGAAGTGTACTCGGGTCCCACCTATCCTGGGCGGCGTGGGACCCGGAAGGCACGTGCGCCTCGAGGGACAACGGGTCGTCCTTCGCCCCTTCCGCCGAGGGGAGCTCGACGCGTGGTGGGCCGCTCGCCTGAATGCTTACGCCGAGCAGCCGGGCGGCCCGCCGACCCGAGACGCCCTCCGGACCCGGGTGGAGCGGTCGGGCCACCTCGAGAATGGGCGGCTCGACCTGGCAATCGAGGCCGACGGGCTCCTCGTCGGAGAGATCGGCACGTACCGCCCTCCGGCTCGGACCCTCCCTCCGCGCTGGTTCGAGATCGGCGTCGGCCTGTTCGAGGAGGCCTCACGGGGGATGGGCCACGGCACGGAGGCCCTCGTCCTGCTGGCCGACTGGCTCTTCGATCACGCCGGCGCGACGCGGCTCCAGGCGGCCACGCCGCCCGACAACTCGTCGATGCGACGGGTACTCGAGAAGCTGGGCTTCGTCTCAGAGCGATCGCTCAAGGAATCCGGCACCGACTTCGTCCTGTACGCCATCACACCGGGACGTTGGCGGCCGCCGGGCTAAGATCGGTCCATGAGCGGGATCACCACCGTCTATCTCGGCCAGTTCACGTGGGAGCATGCCAACCGCATCGCCGAGGCCCTGGAAGAGGCGGGGATCATGTGGTGGTGCAAGAACCCGGGGACCCTTTCCTACGCGTTGTTCATGGAGTGGGGTCCCAGATTATTCGTCGACAGGTCCCGTCTGGGGGAGGCGTACGACATCGCGGCGAGTATCGCCCCCGACGGGCTGAAGAAGAGGCGGCGGTAGAGCCCGCTGGCCCCGTCAGGCGAAGCCGCCCATCGTCAGAGCCATGAGCGCCTTGCCCGTGTGCAGCCTATTCTCCGCTTCGTCGTAGACGACGGACTGCGGGCCATCGATGACCTCGTCGGTCACCTCACTCCCCCGGTCGGCGGGCAAGCAGTGGAGATAGAGAGCGTCCTCCTTGGCCCGGCCCATCCGCTCCACGTCGCAGATCCATCCTCGATGTGGCTCGGAGACCTCCAGGGCGGCCCGCTCGTCGGTGAACAGGTCCAGTCGCCCCCATGACTTCGGGTACACGGCGTCGGCATCACGGAACGCCTCCTCCATGTCGTGGGCGATCGTGATCGAGCCTCCGCCCTCCGTCGCCGCTTTCTGAGCCCGCTCCATGAGGGCGGGCATGAGGTCCCATCCCTCGGGGTACGCGAGGACGACGTCGATCCCGAACCGGGGAAGGAGGGCGCACAGGCCCTGAGGGACGGACAGGGGCTTCGCGTACGACGGGGCGTACGCCCACGACACGGCCACCCGCATCCCTCGAAGGTCGGTCCCTCGCTTCTCGCGGAGGGTCATCAGGTCCGCCAGGGTCTGGGTCGGGTGGTCCACGTCGCACTGGAGATTGATGACCGGGGCGTCCGCCCATCGGGCGACCTCACGCATGTACGCGTTGCCCTCGTACGGGATGAGGTCGTGGCGGATGGCGATCCCGTGTCCGTACCGCGACAGGATGACGCCCATGTCCTTGGGACTCTCCCCGTGGGCGACCTGGGTCTTCTCCGCGTCCAGGTAGTGCGCGTGCCCGCCGAGCTGGGTCATCCCCGCCTCGAATGCGTTGCGGGTGCGCGTGGACTTGTCCAGGAACAGCATGAACAGCGTGCGGTCGGCCAGGAGACGATGGGGCTCGCCCTGGCGGAACTTCTCCTTGAGCTGCGTGGCCACCGAGATGGCCTCCTCGATCTCCTCGATGGTCCAGTCGAGCGTCTCGATGTAGTCCCGTCCCGTGAGGGTGTTCCTCTTCATCCTCCCGCCTTCACCCCTTGCCTCCCTGATACCCGTCGGCTTCATCGTGGCCGCCCAGCTCGGTCTGTCCGGCGGCGATCCCGGCGTGCTTCGGCACGGGCTCGGGGAAGGGGACGTCGGGAGCGGGCGGCGGTGGGCCGGCTTCTGCAGGGGGCCTCAACCCCACAAGGTCGTCCGGGGTAACCGGGACGCGGTTCAGCTCCCGGCCCGTGGCGTCCCGAAGCGCCGCGGCGATGGCGGCCGTGGACACGATGGTGGACGGTTCGCCCACCCCTTTCGCTCCGTACGGCACGCCGGGCTCCGGCTCCTCGAGCAACTCCGAGACCACCGGAGGCATGTCGAGGATCGTGGGGATCAGATAGTCGGTGAATGACGCGTTCTTGATGACGCCCTCCGTCAGTTGGATCTCCTCCATGAGCGCCAGCCCCAGGCCCTGGGCGGTCCCGCCCTCGACCTGTCCGTGGACGCTCTGGGGGTTCAGGGCCTTCCCCACGTCCTGCACCGAAGCTATCTCGACCACTCTCACCAAGCCCAGGTCCTCGTCCACCTCCACCACCGCTCGCTGGGCCGCGAATGCAAACGACACGTGAGGCTCCCCCTGCCCTCGCTCGTCGATCGGAGTGGTCTGCCGGTGGTGGTAGACGCGGGTCGCGGTGATGGGCTCGTCGAGGAATTCGTCGATGTCACCGATCGGAACGCCGTCGAGCAGGATCCGGCCGTCGGCCAGGGACAGCTCCCCTCCCAGCGGGGAATTCGCGGACTTCGCTCGGGCTCGTACCCGCTCGAGCAAGTCGTCGCGAACCGCCGTGGCGGCGAGCTCGACGGCACCGCCGGACATCATGGTTTGGCGCGAGGCAGAGCTGGAGCCGGCGGAACCGACGCTCGTGTCTGACGGATGGAGCATCACGTCGTCGACGCCGAGCTCGGTGCGGGCGATCTGGGCCATGATCGTGTGCACGCCCTGCCCGACCTCCGCGGCGGCGCTGTGCACCTCGGCCACCGGGCCGGATGTCCCCCGGAACAGCGTCACCCTGGCCTCTGCGGAGTCATCGAACCCCTCGCTGTACGCGATGTTCTTGTAGCCCACCGCGTAGCCGATCCCTCGCTTGAGACCCTCCCCATGTCCGACGTTCCCCGCCCCGCCCGGGAACGTGATGGGGTCGCGGGTCTCGGCGAGCTCGTCGGTCGGGAGGGGGATGCCCTCGAGCCGATCCAGCAGCTCCCGGACCGGGGCGGTCCCCCGGATGACCTGGCCCGTGGGGAGGGTGGACCCGCTGCGGAGCGCGTTCCTCCGCCGGATCTCCAGCGGGTGGAGCCGGAGCTCCTTCGCCAGCTTGTCCATCTGGGATTCGAAAGCGAAGCACGCCTGGACGGCTCCGAACCCCCGCATGGCGCCGCACGGCGGGTTGTTCGTGTACACACCGGTTCCCTCGATGAGGGCGTTTTCGACCTCGTAGGGGCCCGCGGCGAACGTGGAGGCGTTGCCGATGACCGCCGCTGAGGACGACGCGTAGGCGCCCCCGTCCACCAGCAGCCGGACCCGGACGTTCACGAGCTTCCCGTCGCGCGTGGCTCCGTGACGCATCCAGATGCGGGAGGGGTGGCGGTGCACGTGGCCGAAGAAGGACTCCTCGCGCCCATACATCATCTTCACCGGCTTTCCGGTGTCGAGAGCGAGCATGCAGGCATGGATCTGGATGTGGACGTCCTCGCGGGCGCCGAACGCCCCGCCGACCCCGGCGAGGTACAGGCGAACCTTCTCCTCGGGCAGCCCCAGGCACGGTGCGATCTGCTCGCGGTCGACGTGCAGCCACTGGGTGGAGACGTACAGGTCCACGCCGCCGTCTTCCCCGGGCACCGCCAGGCCGGACTCCGGACCGAGCGGCGCCTGGTCCTGCATCCCGGTCTCGTAGTAGCCCTCGGCCCACACGTCGGCCTGAGCATCGGGGTCGCCGTGGACGATGCGCACGTGCCGGAGGACGTTCCCCCACGCGTGGAGCTGCGGCGCCCCGGGCCCGAGGGCGTCGACCATGTCCGTGACCGGGTTCAATGCCTCGTAATCGACCCGGACCTTGGCCGCAGCCTGTCGCGCCAGCTCCGGGTGTTCGGCGGCCACCACGGCCACCGGCTCCCCCGCGTACCGCACGACGTCCCATGCCAACACGGGCTGGTCGGAGAACTCGAGGCCGTACGTCTTCTTCCCCGGCACGTCCGCCGCCAGCAGCACCGCGTGGACCCCCGGGGAGGACCGGGCGGCGCCGACGTCGACGTCCTTGATCCGGGCATGGGGATGGGGGCTCCGCACGGTGTGGCCCCACAGCATCCCCTCGGCCCAGAGGTCGCTCCCGTACTGGAACATCCCCTGGGTCTTGGGAACGCCGTCGATGCGCTGGACGCTCTCGCCCACGCCGCGTTTGAGCAGCCGGTCGGTGCGGATCGTCATGGGCCGGCCTTCTCGAGGATGCGCCGGCCCACCCGCCGGCCCTCGGTCGCCAGGGCATCCTCGTCGGCGTTCACGAGCCGTCCGTCCCGGACCACCGGCCTTCCCTCAACGAGGAGGTGCCGGACTCGTTGTGGCCCGCACTGAACGACGGCCGCGACCGGATCGGACTCCGCGCCGGCGAACGATAGGCCCTGGAGCGAGAACAGGGCCACGTCGGCGCGCTTCCCCGGCTCGAGCGAACCGACGTCGGCGCGTCCGAGGCACGCCGCGCTTCCTCGGGTGGCCACCCGGAGAGCGTCTCGCGCGGAGAGGGCCCCGGGGTCGCCGTCCGCCCGAACCACCAGCATGGCCTGACGGACCTCCGCGATCATGTCGCCGGCGTCGTTCGACGCGGAGCCGTCAACGCCGAGCCCCACGCTGACCCCCTCGTCGAGGAGGGCCCGCGCGGGAGCGATCCCCGACCCGAGGCGCAGGTTCGACGTGGGGCACCACGCCACTCCCGTGCCGGTCTCCGCGATCCTCCGCACGTCCTTGTCCTCCAAGTGGACGCAGTGCGCCAGCCACACGTCCTCGCCCAGGAATCCCAGATCATCGAGGAGCTCCAGCGGGCTGCGGCCGAACCTCTCCCGGCAGAAGGCGTCCTCGTCCAGCGTCTCGGCGATGTGCGTGTGGAGGCGGACCCCCAGCCCGCGGGCCAGGGCGGCCGACTCCCGCATGAGCCGTTCGGTGACCGAGAAGGGCGAGCACGGCCCCACGGCGACCCGGACCATGCCGCCCGGCTCACCGTCGTGGAACCGCGAAACGGCCTCCTCGGTCCGAGCCAGCACGTCGTCGGGGTCCTCCACGATCTCGTCGGGAGGCAGGCCCCCGGCCGACGCTCCCAGGTCCATCGAGCCGCGACACGGGTGGAACCGAAGGCCGATCTCCCGGGCCACCCCGATCTCGGCCTCGAGGAGTCCCTCCGCGCCCCTGGGGAACACGTAGTGGTGGTCGGTGGTCGTCGTGCAGCCGGACAGGGCCAGCTCGGCGAGCGCCACCCCCGCGGCGGCCCGTTCCCATTCCTGGTCGATTCCCGCCCACACCGGATACAGCTCGGTGAGCCAGCCGAACAAGCCCTCGCGCTGGGCCCGCACCCGGGTCAGCGTCTGGTACAGGTGGTGGTGGGCGTTCACGAGGCCGGGAACGGCCACGGTGTCTCGGCCGTTGATCCGCTCGGCTCCTTCCACGTCGGGCGGTTCCCCCGCCCCCACCCAGGCGATAGCTCCGTCCTCCACGAGGATGGACCCTCCGGCGATCTCGGTCCCGGCGTCGTCCATCGTGACGACGACCTCGCACGAGTCGATGAGGATCCGGGTCAGGCGAGGCCTCCTCTCATGCGCTCCGATGCCAGCCGAACGGCGTCGATGATCTTCTGATAGCCCGTGCATCGACACAGGTTCCCCGACAGGGCTTCCCGGAGCGTGGCCTCGCTGGGGTCGGGATCGCGCTCGAGGAGGTCCACCACCGCCACGACCAGACCCGGGGTGCAGAACCCGCACTGCACGGCGCCCGCTTCGACGAAGGCCTCCTGCACCGGGTGGAGCTCTCCTCCGTCGGAGAGGGACTCCACCGTCCGGATATCCCTGCCCTCGGCCTGGGCCGCGAGGACCAGGCACGAGCAGACCAGCTCTCCCTCCATCCACACGGAGCACGAGCCGCACTCACCCTGCTCGCACGCGTTCTTCGAGCCGGGCAGGCCGAGGTGTTCGCGCAGCATGTACAGGAGGCTCGATCCGGGCCAGACGTCGGCCTCCCGCCACTCCCCGTTGACCAGCGCTCGGACCAGCACGCTCAGCCTTCCGCGAGCGCCCCCGCCGCTCGCTCCATCAGCGCCCACGAGAGCGCTCGTCGCGCCAGGACCATCACCCCAAGGCGACGGTATGCCGCGGTTCCCCGCACGTCGTCGATCGGAGTGGCCGCAGCGGCAACCCGCTCGCCGAACTCCTCCACGGCCGGAGGAGGAACCGGCGCGCCACGATCGTCCCACGCACCGGCGTCGTCCAGGGCCCCCGCCAGGAACTCCTCCGCATCGGGGGCTCGGACGATCGTCGGAGCCACCGAGCCGAGCGCGACGCGCACGTTCCGATCGTCCTCGTCGAGCTGGAGGCACACCCCCGCCACCGAGATGACCATGGCGTTCCTCGTCCCGATCTTGGAGAACGAACCCGGACCCCTCGGGACCTTCCACCGCGCTCCGAGGATGAGCTCATCTGGCCGGAGGGCGTTCTTCTTCGGACCGGTGAGGAAACGGTTCCAGGGAAGCGAGCGAGTCCCTCCTCGCGCCGAGGCCATCACGATCACGGCGTCGTACGCTGCCAGGACGGGGAGAGCGTCTCCGGCGGGCGAGGCCGTACCCAGGTTTCCGCCGACGGTGGCGCGGTTCCGGATCTGCGGGGAGCCGACGGTGCGGGACGCCTGAACCAGCGGGGCGAGCGCTCCGAGCTCGCGCTCGATCGTCATGTAGGTCACTCCCGCCCCGAGGAACGTGGACCCGTCCTCGCTTCGGAACTCCGCGAGCTCGCGTAGGCGCGAGACCTCCATCACTGCGGGGGGCCGGAGGCGCCCAAAGTTCAGGTCGACCATGAGGTCGGTCCCGCCGGCGATGGGAACGGCCTCGGGACGCTCGGCCTTCATCTCCAGCGCCTCGTCGAGGGTTCTTGGGATGAGCACGTCCATCAGTTCGTCTCGAACGCGTCGATCATCGAGTACACGTCGTCCCCGAGCGGGTAGAGGATCGGGCACGTGCAGCCCGAGTCGACGTACTCCCCGACCTTGGCCCGGCATTCCTCCGGGGTCCCCGACGCCGTGATCATGTGCACGACCTCATCGGGGACGAGCTCCATGGCCCGACGGATCTCCTCTGGACCCGCCGGCCACGTCATGACCTTCCCGATCTCGTCGAGGAGCGACTGGTCGACGCCGGAGGCCTTCATGATGTGCGGTTGCTGCCCCAGGTACTGCGTGACCAGCTCCCTAGCGCGGTCGAGCGCCCGGTCCCGGTCCTCGTCGAGCGAGCACACCACGAGCTGCGGGCGGTCCACGTCCTCGACGGTCCTCCCGGCCCGCTCCGCTCCCGCCGCAAGCGCCTCCATCGCCCGGGCGTTGTACCGAGGACTCACGAGGTAGTTGAGGACCACCCCGTCGGCGATCTCCCCGGCGAGCTCCATCATCTTCATTCCGGTGGCCCCGATGAAGATGGGGACGTCGCGCGGCGAGCGGTCGCCGTGGACGATGTCGAGCTCGATGTCATTCACCTTCACGAACTCTCCGTCGAACGTGACCCGTTCCAGACTCAGCAACCGCCGGGTGACCTCGACGACCTCCCGCATGGCCTGGAGCGACCTCCGTCGGTTCACGCCGACCTTCGTGGCCAGGGGCTCCCACCACGCGCCGAGTCCGAGCAGGACGCGGCGCGGGGCCAGCTCCCAGAGCGTCGAGAACGTGGCGGCGAGAAGCGCCACGTTCCGGGTCCAGATGTTGACCACCCCCGAGCCGAGCTTGAGACGCTCGGTCACGGCGGCGAATGCAGCCAGAGGGATGGTGGCCTCCCGGACCAGTCGGCTCTCAGCCTGCCACACCGCCTCGAAGCCGCGCTCTTCGGCGTACCGGACGAACTTCATGCCCTCGCGGATGGGGTGCTTGTCCTGGAGGTAGAGCGCCACACGAGGCGGCGACGTGGTCATCGCGCGCCCGCGGGCTCGAACTCGTGCGGCTCGATCTCGGTGAGCCGGTCCCACAACCGGGCCGCCTCGCCGGACGCGTTCGACAGGATCTCCTCCGGGTCGACGCGCACCGGCCGGCGGTGGTCCACTACCACCTCCCCGGCCACGATCACGTCCCGGACGTGGCGCGAGGAGATCCCGAAGATCCAATGTCCCGGGAAGCCGTCGACGGTGAGGGGCGTGGGAGGGGTGTACTCCACCACCACGACGTCGGCCGGCGCCCCGGGCTCGATCCTGCCGAGCTGAGGCTCGCGCCAGGCGCGGCCGGCGAACCGCGCCCCCTCCGACAGGCGCCCGAGCGCCCACGCCGGCGTCACCAGGACATCGTCTTCGCGGGCCCGCCAGTAGGCAGTCTGGGACTCGGTGATCATGTCGCCGCCGATCCCGTCGGTCCCCAGGGCGACCCGCTCCCCGAGCAGGGCCACCCGAGCCCGGCCGACGCCGTTGTTCATGTTCGATCGAGGGTTGTGAGCGATGGTGGCCCCGGCCTCGCGCACGATGGCCGCCTCGGCCTGCTCCAGGTGCACGCAGTGGGCCAGGAGGTCGGATTCCGAAAGCGCCCCCGAGTCCGCAAGACGCTGGACCACCCGGCGGCGGAACCGCCCCTCCGCGTCTGCCTGATCCGTCTCGTCCTCGGCCACGTGGACGTGGATCCCGGTCCGCGATCGACGAGCCAGCTCGACGCACGCCACCAGGGTCTCTTCCGAAAGGGTGAAGGACGCGTGCGCGCCGACCATCCCCCGGGACAGCCGGTGGCGGCGGTCGATGAACCGTGCATTCTCCCCGATTCCCGCCTGAGCCCGCTCCCGACCGTCTCGGTCGCTGACCTCGTAGGCCAGCACCGAGCGGATCCCCACCTCTTCGAGGGCGTCGGCCACCAGATCGAGCGAGCCGTCGACGGCGTTCGGTGAGGAGTGATGGTCGACGATGGTCGTGGTGCCCGAGAGCACGGCGTCGAGCGCCCCGACGAGAGCCGACGCTCGGACCAGGTCCTCGTCCAGGGCTCGGTCCAGCCGCCACCACACCCGCTGGAGGATCTGGAGGAAGTTGCGGGGCGCCTCGAGCCGGTACGGCATTCCCCTCGCCAGGGAGGAGTAGAGGTGATGGTGGGCGCAGACGTTCCCCGGGATCACCAGGCATCCGGAGCAGTCACGCACGGACGAGTCGTCGGGAAGGCGGCCGCCCACCGCCGCGATCCTGGGGCCGTCGAGGACGACGTCGGCCTCGGTCAGCTCCGTTCGGTCCAGCCCGGTCACCACGGTGCCGCCGGTGAGCGCCAGGGTCACGTGGCAGGATCCTCTCCGCTCCGGCGTGCGGCCGCCGCGGCCAACCGCGGAACCGCCGCCCGCGCCGCCGGTGAGTCGACCATCGGCAGCCGGGTGCGGAACTCCCCGTCGTAGCGATAGAGCGCGGTCCGCACGGCCGAGGCCGTCGGCACCAGCCCGATCTCACCTACCCCCTTCGCTCCGTAGGGTCCCTCGGGCTGATGCTCCTCCACGAACAGGCACTCGACCTCTGGCATCCCGATGGGAGGGATGATGCCGAGCGACTTCAGCGTGGTGGTCGTGGGCACTCCGCCCTCCAGGACGAGCTCCTCGGATAGGGCATGTCCCAGACCCATGTGCACTGCCCCTTCGATCTGACCCTCCAGGAGCGTGGGGTTGATGACCCTCCCCACGTCGTGGGCGGCCACGATCCGCTCGATGCGACCATTCTCGTCGAGGATGCACACCTGGGTAGCCCATCCATACGCGTAGTGGGTGGCGCCCCCGGGGGGTCCGGTGCCGAGCTTATGGGTCCAGTCGACCTTATACTCGCCGTAGAACTCCTCGCCGGCGAGCTCCTCGAGCTTCTTCCCGTCGAGCTGGGCGTTGAGCTTGCGCGCGGCCTCGATCACCGCCCTGCCACCGAGCACGGTGGATCGGGACGCGGTGCACTGCCCGGTGTCGATGTCTCGGATCGTGTCCACCGCGACCCGGACCCTCTCCGGGGAGAGCCCCAGCTCCTCGCAGGCGATCTGGAGCAGCGCGGTGTGGACGCCCTGGCCCATCTCCGTCCACGAATGGAAGAGCGTGACGGAGCCGTCGTCCTCGACCCGCAGGATGGCCTTTCCCCACTCGGTGAGGCCGTTTCCGACGCCGCTGTTCTTGAGGCCACAGGCGATGCCCGCGTACTTCGCCGAATGGAACGCGTCTCGCACCGCTTCCAGGGTCTTCTTCAGCCCGACGCCGGGCCCAAGGACCTGCCCGGTGGCGAACGTGTCGCCCTCGGCGAGGGCGTTCCGCCACCTGATCTCCCAAAGATCGATGCCCACCTGCTCGGCGAGCAGGTCGAGGATGCCCTCCACGGCGAAGTTCACCTGGTTCACCCCGAACCCCCGCATGGCTCCCGCCGGCGGGTTGTTCGTGTAGACGGCGCGGGCCTCCACGTCGACGTTGGGAACCTTGTACGGCCCGCAGGCATGTCCCGCCGCGCGCTCCAGGACCTTGTCGCCCACGCTGGCGTAGGCGCCGGTGTCGCCGATGATCCGCGCCCGCACCGCCACCAGGTGGCCGTCCGCATCGGATCCCGCCGTGTACTCCATGTACAGCGGGTGGCGCTTGGCGTGGAAGCGGATGCTCTCCGCCCGCGACAGCGTGATCCTGACCGGCCGCTCAGTTCGGAGGGCCAGGAGGGACGCGTGGCACTGGACGTTGAGGTCCTCCTTCGCCCCGAACGCCCCCCCGTTCGATACCTGCGTGGCCCGGATCTTCTCCACGGGCAGGCCGAGGAACGATGCGACCTGCCGGCGGTCGTCCCAGACGCCCTGTCCCTGGGAGTAGAAGTGCAGCCCGCCGTCCTCCGACGGCACGGCCAGGGAGGACTCCGGCTCGAGGAACGCGTGCTCGATCCACTGGGTCTCGAACCGCTCGGTGACCCGATGGGCGGCGTCCTTCAAGGCGGCGTCCACGTCTCCCTGCTTGACCTTCGATACGGAGAGCACGTTGCCGTTCTCCTGGAGCTCGGGGGCGTCGGGCTTCAGGGCGTCGCGGGGATCCGTCACCGGCTCCAGCACCTCGTAGTCCACCTCGACGAGCCCCGCCGCTTCGCGCGCCCCCGCCCGGGTCTCCGCAGCCACCGCGGCGAGGACATCGCCGACGCAGCTGGTGACCTCACCTTCAGCCACGAACTGCCGCCAATCCCTGGTGATGAGTCCCTGGAGCCGCTCTCCCGGCACGTCCTTCGCCGTCACGACGGCGACGACCTCGGGATGGGCCTCCGCCTTCGTCGTGTCGATCCGGAGGACCCTCGCCCGCGGGTGGTCGGAGAAGCGAACCGCCCCGTGGAGCAGGCCTTCGGCCGTCATGTCGTTGACGTAGGGCTTCGAGCCGAGGGCCAGGTCCCGGCCCTCGTACCGGGCGGTTCGGGCCCCCACACGGCCGGACGTTTCGGGACCGGGGACGTGCTCACCGCGGCGGGCCCGGGCGGCGAGGTCCACCGCGTCCACGATCTTCACGTAGCCCGTGCACCGGCACAGGTTCCCCGCCAGCCCCCGAGCGATCTCCTCCCGAGAGGGTTGGGGATTCTTCTCCAGCATGGCCTCGGACTTCATGACGATCCCCGGCGAGCAGAACCCGCACTGGGAAGCGCCGGAAGCCACGAACGAGTCGGCCCACCGGTCGCGCGTCTCCTGGGGCAGACCCTCGAGCGTCGTGACGTGCTTGCCCTCGGCTCGGGCGGCCCTCTGAGCGCACGACACCACGGCCTTGCCGTCGACGATCACGGTGCACGCGCCGCAGGAGCCCTCGGGAGCGCACCCGTCCTTCATCGAGGTGAGTCCGCAGTCTTCCCGGAGGACGTCGAGGAGGCTGGCTCCCTCGCGAGGTTCTGCCTCCGCGGGATGCCCGTTCAACGTGAACCGCAGCGTGGCCATATCCGGCCTCCTAGCCCGCCCGCTCGCCCGACGCCGACAGGTAGACCTCCGGGAACGCGGCGTACCACGCCGCCGCCTGTGGGAGGTCGTCGATGGGACACTGGTCGTCGGGGCTGTGCGCCCACACCTCGTTGCTCGGACCGAACCCGATCGTGGTGATCCCGAGCTTCCCGGCGCTGGCCACACCGTTCGTGGAGAACACCCAGCGGCCGACCTCGGGGGTCCGGCCAAGCGCCCGCTCGGCCGCCCCCACGCCGGCCGCCACCGCCGGATCGCTCTCCGGGATCACCCACGTGGGGAAGTACTTGTCCGTCACCAGCGTGAGGCCCGTGTAGCTCTTGCCCTCGTAGGACAGCAGCTCGATGGTCGCCTCCCCGTCCTGCACCGCCGGCAGCGACTCGAGCTCGTTCCGCGCCGACTCCACCGACTCTCCGAGTGTGAGTCGGCGGTCCAGGTAGATCGTGCACCCGTCGGGGACCGCGTTGATCGAGGGGGTCTGGGCCTCGACCCTCGACACCACCACCGTGCCCTTGCCCAGGAACGGGTCCACGGACAGACGATCGTTGAGCTCCTCGATCTGCTGGAGGATCGGGGCCATCTTGTAGATGGCGTTGATGCCGCGCTCGGGGGCGGAGGCGTGCGCCGCCCGGCCCCGCGTGTGGACGGCAAACTCCACGCGCCCACGATGCCCCCGATAGACCTGGAGGTTGGTGGCCTCTCCAAGCACCACGAGCTTCACGTCGGGCAGCTCCTTCGTGAGGATGTGCTCGAGGGCGAGCCCGTCGCAGTCCTCCTCCTGCACGGTCCCGATGACGTGGATCGTGAACCGGGAAGCGTCGATCCCCAGCCGCTTGATCATCGCGGCGCCGTAGACCATCGAGGCGGTGGCGGCCTTGTTGTCCGACGCACCTCGCCCGTAGAGGGTCCGCCCCTCGATCACCGGCTCGAACGGCCGCGTCTTCCAGGTTGCGGGGTCGCCGACGTCCACGACGTCGATGTGGGAGTCGTAGACGATGTGGACCGGTCCGTCACCGATGCGGCCGATGACGCTCCCGAATCCGTCCACCGTGACCTCGTCGAAACCAAGGTCAGTCATCTCGGAAGCGATCCGCTGGACCACGGCGTCCTCGCGCCGCGACAGGCTGGGCCTGGCGATGAGGTCGCTGAGGAACGCGGTCATCCGCTCGGCGTCGCGCCCCGCCTCTTCCGCGAATCGCTCGTCCCGCTTCATGCGTCCTCCGAGTCAACCAAGTCCGGTGTGGCCCCGCAACAGAATGACAGGCAGCGCTTCCTCACGTACCCCGTCGGTACTGCCCGCTCTTCCCTCCGTCCTTCTCGACGAGCTTGAGATCTGAGATGACCGCGGCGCGATCGTACGCCTTCGTCGTGTCGTAGATGGAGAGCGCCGCGAGCGCGCACGCGGTCAGGGCCTCCATCTCAACGCCGGTGCGGTCCCGCGCTCTCACGGTGGCCCGGATCGTCACCCGGCCCTCCGCCGGGTCCGGCTCCACGGCCACCTCCGCTCCGGTGATGGCAACCGGATGGCAGAACGGGAGGAGCTCGGGGGTGCGCTTCGCCCCGAGCAGCCCCGCGACGCGGGCCGCCTCCAGGGGATCGCCCTTGGGCGTCCCCGCGATCAGGCGGGCACACGCGTCGGGCGTCATTGACACCACGCACGACGCCACAGCCCGTCGTTCCGTCATCTCCTTTCCTCCGACCTCGACCATCCGGACGGCGTCCTCGGGACGGTCTTCGTTCGCGCCTTCGCCCACCGTCATGCCTCCACGTCGCCGATGAGAATCACCGCGCACTCGGCGCCCGCGAGCATCACCTTCGTCCCCGCCGGAATGATGGCCAGGCCGTTGGCCCGGGCCGCGGTCGAGAGCAGGTTCGACTGCGGGCCGCCGATGGGAGAGGCGAGGAAGCCGCCGTCCGCCCGACGCACGCGCACCCGAGCGAAGCGGGTCTTCCGCGGAAGGCCCTCGATGTCGGCTTCCAGCGACGCCGGGATCTCCGGACGGAACAGGTCGCGGCGCCCCATGAGCGCGAGGATCGCCGGACGCACGAACAGCTCGAATGACACGAACACCGAAACGGGGTTCCCGGGAAGCCCGAAGAACGGCCGCCCGCCGACGCGGCCGAACGCCTGGGGCATCCCCGGCTGGATAGCGAGCCGGAAGAACTCCACTTCGCCGCCCTCGAGGAAGGCTGCCTTCACCGGGTCACGCTCACCAACCGACACACCCCCGGAGCTCACGAAGGCGTCGGCATCCGTCGTCTCCACCAGCTTGCGCAGCGCCTCGGGGTCGTCGCGCACGATCCCGCCAACGGCCGGCTCGGCTCCCGCCTCCCGCACCGCGCCGAACAGCGTCAGCCCGTTCGCGTCGTGGACCTGCCCGAACTCGGCGGGCTCGCCCGGCTCGACGAGCTCGTCCCCGGTGGAGGCCACGACCACGCGCGCCGGCGGATGCACACGAACGGTCGCACGGCTCCCGGTCGCCAGAAGACCGAGCTGTGGTCCGAGGAGGCGGGTGCCGGGGCCCAGGAGGACATCGCCCGAGCGAAGGTCCTGCCCCGCGGGACGGACGTGCCTGCCGGATGGGTTTGCGTGGAGGATCAGAACACGGCGGTCCTCGACGCGGCACTCCTCGATGGGAACGACGCAGTCGGCGCCCTCGGGAAGGGCGCCACCGGTCGGTATCCCCACGGCTCCTCCCGGACCCACCGCGAGGTCGGGCGGTCGGCCCATCTCGACCTGGCCCGTCACGACCAGCCCCACGGGCCGCTGCTCGGTCGCCCCCGAGATGTCCTCCGCGCGAACGGCGAATCCGTCCATGGCCGACGAGGCGAAGAAGGGGATGTCACGGGTGGCCCGCACCTCCTCCGCGAGAACGCAGCCGAAGGCCTCGCGCAGCGGGAGATCGACGTGGGGCAGCGGCTCGATCGAGGACAGGATGCGCCGCCGATACTCCTCCCACGGGAGGAGGTCGCCCCCGTCGTGACCGTGGTGGTCGTGACCCTCCGTCATCGAGCCTCGGTGCCGGGGGCTTCGCCCTCGAGGCCCACCCACCGCTCGCCGCCGGGCCCGACCTCCTTCTTCCAGATGGGAACCCGCCCCTTGACCTCGTCGATGACGAACCGGCACGCCTCGAACGCCTCGCCTCGGTGCTCGGCGGAACAGGCGACCACCACGGTGTGGTCCCCGATCGACAGGTCGCCGACCCCGTGGAAGACGGCGACGCCGATGAGCGGCCACCGCGCGGCGGCTTCCCCGGCCACGTCGCTCAGGATCTTCTCGGCCATCTCCCGGTAGGCGGAGTACTCGAGTCGCTCCACACGACCCATGTCGTCGGAGTGGTCGCGGACGGTGCCGAGGAAGACCACGGTCCCGCCGGCCTCGGGCGCGGCCACCGCCTTGAGCGCTTCATCGACCGACGGCGATCCCTCCCGGATCCCGACGTGGATGCGCGCCTCGCCGCCGGCGACAGGGGGGAGCAGCGCCACCTCGTCGTTGTCGGCAAGCGGCTCGTTCGCCGTAACGACTTCGAGGTTCACTGCCAGGGAGACCTGGGCGAGAAGACCGGCGGTCTCCGGATGACGGTCCCCGATCGCCTCCACGACACGGCCGGCCGTGGCGCCATCGCCGAGGTCCAGCACTGTCTCCCCCGCCCCAGCGCGCTCGGCCAGCGCCCCGAACAACCTCACCCGTACCTTCAAATCCCCATCACGGCTCCTCAGGAACGGCGGTCGAGCCAGCCACCGTTCCGCTCGTTCCTCGCGGCGACGAGTCCGGCGAGGATGGACAGAGCGATCTCCTGCGGGGTTCGGGCCCCTACATCGAGCCCGACCGGAGTGCGCACCCGCGCCACCTCCTCGTCGGAGAAGCCCATCGCCTTCAGCGCGTCGAGGTGCGGACCCGCATGCCGCGAGCTTCCCATCACACCGACGAATCGCGTCCCCGCCTTCAGGAGCACGCCGATGTGATCTGCCACTGCCGGCGCGTCATGGTCGGTGTGGACCGCCCCGATGTCGCCCTCGAGCGACACCTCCTCGGGGGACGACGCCACCGCTCCGGCCAGCGCCCGGTGCTCATCGGTGACCCGTTCGGATCGAGGCTCCACCAATACCGTGCCGTAGCCCAGATCGTTCGCCCACCGCAGGAGCCAGGCGGCCACGGGGGTTGCCCCGAGCACGACGAGCGTCGGCGCCCGCCGATGAGGCTCCAGGTAGACCTCGACGGACC
Source organism: Actinomycetota bacterium (assembly GCA_050693035.1). Classification (GTDB taxonomy): domain Bacteria; phylum Actinomycetota; class UBA4738; order UBA4738; family CALAEC01; genus DASYVD01. Next base: position 45,605 of record JBOGWB010000086.1, on the reverse strand, counting down.
CGAGGTCGTGCTGATACGTGCGCATCGCCGGCTTCCCTTCGGCCAGCACCCGGGGGGCGTCCGCGACGGCCCCGGTATCGAACTCGGCGCATCCCAGCGTCCCGGCGAGCGGCCCCTCTCCTCCAACGAGGATCTTCTGCCCCGGCAGGCAGGGCGGCGAGCCGTGGACCCGGACCGCCGTGGCCACCACGACCTCCTCCCCCCGCCCGAGGTGCCTGGCCAGCTCGTCCGAGAGGTCGTGCGCGTGACCGGCCCGTTCCGGCGAGCGTTGGGGCTCCGGCGCCCGGTCCCCCACGTGCTCCGTCCTCCCCGCCAGCGTGTCCAGGGCGTGCGAGACGACCGGAAGCACGGCCTCCAGGCTTTCGGTGGCCCCGCGGAGGGAACCGGGGACGTTGACGACGAGTGACCTCCCGACGATGCCGGCGACCCCTCTCGACAAGGCCGCCATCGGAGTGCTCTGTGTCCCGGCCGTCCGCATCAGCTCGGCGAGTCCGGGGGCCTCCCGGTGGATCACCGCGCGCGTCGCTTCTGGAGTGACGTCCCTGGGACCGAACCCCGTTCCCCCACTCGTCACGACCAGATCGGCGATCCGCGTGAGGTCGCGAAGCGTCTCCTCGATCTCCTCGCGCTCGTCGGAGACCACGGCTCGCTGCACGATGTCGAAACCGGCCGCCTCGAGCAGGCCCGCCACGGCATCGCCCGAGTCGTCACGCCGGGTCCCGGCGCGGACCCCATCGCTCACCGTCACCACCGCCGCCGGGATCCTCCTGCCGCCACTCTCATCCATGTCACAAGGGATGATAGCCCTGAGGGCCCGGCGCCCGGCACTCGCGCCGCGGTGCGGCCCGATGGAAGAATGTCGGGAAAGCGCGAGGAGGAGGCATGCATGGGGAACGGCGAGACCTCCGAACAGGCCATCGATACGCTGTTTCTCGAACAGCGCACCTACCCGCCTGCGCCCGAGTTCTCCGAGCAGGCGAATGCGCAGCCTGACATCTACGAGCGTGACTTCGAGGAGTTCTGGCAGGCCGAAGGGCAGAGCCGCGTCACGTGGTTCAAGCCCTTCGACAAGGTGCTCGAGTGGAAGGCGCCCTACGCCAAGTGGTACGGAGGCGGCCGGCTGAACGTCGCCTACAACTGCCTGGACCGCCACGTGGAGAGCGGTCTCGGCGACAAGGTCGCCTACTACTGGGAGGGCGAACCCGCCGACGACCGCCGGGCCTTCACGTTCGCGGAGCTCCAGCGGGAGGTGGTGCGATTCGCCAACGGCCTCAAGCAACTCGGCGTCGGGAGGGGCACCCCGGTCGGCATCTACATGGGGATGGTGCCCGAGCTGCCCATCGCCATGCTCGCCTGCACCCGGATCGGCGCCCCCCACACGGTGGTGTTCGGGGGGTTCAGCGCGGATTCCCTCGCCGGGCGGCTGAACGACATGGAGTGCGAGCTCCTCATCACGCAGGACGGCGGATGGCGACGGGGAAGCGTCGTTCCGCTCAAGGGGAATTCCGACGAAGCCGCTGCCCGGTCGCCCTCGGTGAAGCGGGTCGTGGTGGTGCGGCGGGTGGGAAACGAGATCCAGATGGAGGAGGGCCGCGACGTCTGGTGGGACGAGGTGGTCCAGGGCGTGAGCGACGATCCGGCCACGTGCCCCTGCGAGGAGATGGACTCCGAAGATCTCCTCTATCTCCTGTACACGAGCGGCACCACCGCCAAACCGAAGGGGATCGTCCACACCACCGCGGGCTACCTCGTGGGCATCTCCGCGACGCACCACTACATCTTCGACGTGAAGCCCGATGACGTGTACTGGTGCGCCGCCGACATCGGGTGGGTCACCGGGCACAGCTACATCGTGTACGGGCCGCTCTGCAACGCCACCACCGGGGTCATCTACGAGGGGACCCCGGACTACCCCGACAAGGACCGCTGGTGGGACATCGTGGAGCGGTACAAGGTGAACATCCTCTACACCGCGCCCACGGCGATCCGGGCGCACATGAAGTGGGGAGAGGAGTACGCCCAGAAGCATGACCTGTCATCACTCCGCCTCCTCGGCACTGTCGGAGAACCGATCAACCCAGAGGCATGGGTGTGGTACCGGGAGCACATCGGCGCTGGGCGCATCCCGGTGGTCGATACATGGTGGCAGACGGAGACCGGGATGATCCTCATCACTCCGCTGCCCGGCATCACGACGCTGAAGCCAGGCTCCGCCACGAGGCCGTTCCCCACCATCGACGCGGCGGTGTTCAACGACCAGGGGGAGGAGATCGGGCCCGGCGGGGGCGGCGGGTACCTAGTCCTGCGTCGCCCCTGGCCGGCCATGCTCAGGGGGATCTACAAGGACGACCAGCGCTACCGCGAGACGTACTGGAGCCGCTTCCCGGGGGTGTACTTCACCGGCGACGGAGCCCGGATCGAAGGGGACGGCTACTTCTGGCTCCTCGGCCGGGTGGACGACGTCATGAACGTGTCGGCGCACCGGATCTCCACCATCGAGGTCGAGAGCGCGCTGGTGGACCACCCCAGTGTGGCCGAGGCCGCCGTGTGCGGACGGAGCGATCCCCAGACCGGACAGGCCATCGTGGCCTTCGTCACCCTCAAGGGGAGCGCGAAGACCTCGGTGAAAATGATGGAGGAACTCCGGGAGCACGTGGCCGCCAAGATCGGGCCCATCGCCAAGCCGGCCAACATCGTCTTCACACCCGACCTCCCCAAGACACGGTCGGGGAAGATCATGCGGCGGCTGCTGAGGGATGTGGCGGAGAACCGTCCGCTCGGGGATACGACTACGCTCGCCGACCCCACTGTGGTCGACGAGATCCGGGACCGCGCCGCAACCGAGGCGGCCCAGGGAGAATAGCCACGATCGTGAGCGAGCTCGCCGAGGTCCTTCGGGCCATCGAGTCGCTCTCGACCCGCGGCGAGCGCATGGCGCTGGCAACCATCGTCGCGGTCAAGGGGTCCACGTACCGGCGCCCCGGCGCGCGCTTGCTCGTCCCCGAGACCGGTTCGATGGTGGGGAACATCTCCGGAGGCTGCTTGGAGGGCGAGGTGAAGGAGGCGGCGCGGGAGGTGATGGAGAGCGGCACGCCGCACCTTCTCTCGTTCGACCTGACGGCCGACGACGAGGCCGTGTGGGGGTGGGGCCTCGGCTGCAACGGCGTCATCGACGTTTTCGTCGAGCCGGCCGACCGGGCGGCGGATGTGGCCCGGGCGCTACGACGTGCTCTGGAAGAGGATCGGCCGATCGCGCACGTCACGGTGCTCGAGTCCGGCATCGATGCCGTGCGGCCGGGCAATCACATGATCGTGCACCCGGACGGGGGCCGAGACGGAACGCTGGGTTCAACGGACGCCGACGACCTGGCCTTCGCCCACGAGGCGGAGCACGCCATCCAAGACGGGCTCTCCCAGATCGTGGTGATCGAATCCAAGGAGGGAGACGTCCGCGCCTTCGTCGAGGTGCTCGAGCCTCCGCCCCGCGTCCTGGTGTGCGGTGCCGGGCACGACGCGATTCCGCTCGTTCGCCATGCTGCTTCACTCGGCTGGCGGGTGACCGTGGCCGACGACCGCGAAGCGTTCCTCACACCCGAGCGATTCCCGGAGGCGAGTGACTTCGTTCTCACGGAACCCGCTTCGGTCGCCGAAGCCGCCCGCGCCGACCGTCGCACGCATGCGGTGGTGATGACTCACAACTTCCTCCGGGACCTCGGATACCTCAGGTCGCTCCTGGGGACGGACGTCGCGTACATCGGGATGCTCGGCCCGCGGCCACGTCTGGAGCGGCTGCTCGAGAACCTTGCCCGAGAGGGAATCCAGCCAACGGACCAGGACCTGACCAAGATGCACGGGCCGGCCGGACTCGACGTCGGAGCAGAGGGACCAGAGGAGATCGCCGCGGCCATCGTGGCGGAGATCATGGCGGTAAGGAGAGAACGGAAGGGCGGCTTCCTGCGGGAGCGAGAGGGCCCAATCCACGAGCAGCGACAGGCGTCTCTGACTCTGATGAGCGAGGACGACTCCTGATCGCTGCGGTGATTCTCGCCGCTGGGACCTCGTCACGACTCGGCCGCCCCAAGCAGCTCCTTCCCCTCGGCGGAAAACCGCTCCTCCAGCACGCGATCGACGCGGCGAGTGAAGCCGGCCTCGACGAGGTGATCGTGGTCCTCGGACACGAGGCGGACGACGTGGCGGCCGCGCTCCGCCTCCCGAAGGGAGCGCGGACCACGATGAATCCCCGCTACGCCGAAGGACAGTCGACGTCGCTCGCAGCCGGCCTGCGGGCTCTGGGCCCCGAAACCGGCGCCGCCGTCATCCTCCTCGGCGACCAGCCTCTGGTCTCGCCCACCGCCATCCGAGCGGTGGTCGCGGTGTTCGAGGAAGCGGGTGGTCCCGTCGTGCAAGCGTCCTACGGCGGCCGGCCGGGTCACCCGGTCCTCCTCGACCGGAAGATATGGGCGGAGATCCAGCAGGTGGAGGGGGACGTCGGAGCGCGCGACATCCTGGCTCGAGCGCCCGACCGCGTGACCGCTGTCGAGGTGGGCGGCGACCCGCCCGACGACGTGGACACCTGGCAGGCCTACCGCCGCATCGGTGGGGACGACGGAGGCCGGCCTCCCCGCTAGCCCTCGAGGAGCCGCGCCCCCAACTCCCGGATCACGTCGACGAGCAGGTCGACGTCCCCCTCGCCCGTCATCCAGTTCACGATCGCGGGCCGGAACGCAACCCGACCGCGGTACACCGTCGTCCCGACGTAGACGCGGCCGTCCGCCAGGACCGCCTCTCCCAATCGCCGGTTCAGGTCGTCCAGGTGTTCTGCCGGCACGCCTTCCGGACGGTACCGGAAGCACACGATGTTCAACGGGACCTCCGCCAGCCGTTCGAGGTCGGCCGCTTCGTCCACCCGCCGCGCCACGCGTTGCGCCAGGAGGAGGTGCCGTTCGACGATCTCACGCACCCCCGCCCGACCGTACGCGTGAAGGGTGGCCCACACCGGCAGGCTCCGCGCGCGACGAGACGCCTCGGGCCCTAAGATCATGAAGTTCGGTCGGGGGTCGTCGACCCTCGGAAGGTACGCGGCCGCGAAGCTGAACACCGGAGCCAAGAGCGCCGGGTCGCGGACGAAGGCGAACCCACAGTCGTACGGAACGTTCAGCCACTTGTGGCCGTCTGCGATGACCGAGTGAGCCCGCTCGATCCCTTCCACGAGGTGACTCGTCCGCGGGGACACCGCTGCGAACAGCCCGAACGCTCCGTCGACGTGCAACCACGCCCCGTGCTGGTCGGCCAGGTCGGCCACCCTTGCGATGGGGTCGAAGTCTCCCGCGTTCACCTCACCCGCGTTCGCCACGAGGATCGCCGGAGCGCCTCGAAGGTCACGCAGCGCCCGTTCGAGCGCCTCGAGATCGAGCCGGCCCCCGTCGTCCGCGCTGAACCTCCGAACGCGGGAGCGACCCAACCCCAGCATGGCCAGCGCCTTCGTCGCGCTCGGGTGGATGTAGCCGCTGGAGAACACCGGCACCTCCGGCAGCCCCGACAATCCCTGCTCGTCGACGTCGACCCCGTGACGCTCCGCCCACCACCGCCGGGCGCAGGCGAGGCCGACGAAGTTGGCCATGGTCGCGCCGGTCGTGAGGACTCCTCCCCAGGATGCCGGCACCCTGAACAGCTCCTTGAGCCACGAGAGCGACACCGCCTCGAGCCGCGCGGCCAGGGGGGTGGCCAGCCAGGCCCCGTTGTTCTGGTCGAAGGCGGAAGCCAGCCAGTCGGCCGCCAGGGCCGCGGGCGTGGAACCTCCGATCACGAAATGGAAGAAGCGGGGCCCCGCCGAGCGGATCACCGCGTCCATGCCGTCGTCGAGCAGCGTCCGGATGGCCGCCGTCGCTCCGTCTCCCTTCTCGGGAAGCGGCCCTCCGAACCGCATCGCCGCCTCGTCCGCGCCCTTCGGGCGGACCGGTTGCTCGGGCAGCGTCTCGAGGAAACGGAGGGCCTCACCGGCGGCGAGGCTCAGCGCCTCCCGAAGCTCTCCCAGATGCGGGCCCCTTCCGGCGCTCTCATCCATCCCCGACCTCCTGCTCAACGATCACGTCAACGGGAAGGGCGACTGCCACCACCACGGAGCCGGGCTGGTCTCGATGCGCGAGACCCACTTCACCCACCAGAACCCCCGGCGCCCCGGAGCGACCAGCCTCGCCGGGAACCCGTGTCCCGATGGAAGCGGCTCGCCGCCGAGCCGTAGGGCCAGGAGCATGCTCGGCAGGTCGCGGACGGGCAACCGTCTCGAGTAACCTGTGACGGAGCGCACCACGACGCTCCTCGCTTCCCCGGGATCGGGGATCAGCCGGTCCAGGGTCACCCCTTCCCACTCCTGCTCGGAGAACCACCCGCCGGTGCAATCCAGCACGGCGCGGACCCGGTCATCGAAGGCCACCAGCTCCTCGTAGGCAATTTCCCGGGCGGCCTCCGCGGTGACGACGGTCAGTCGCCAGCTCCTCGGAGCGATCTCCTGGACTCTGTCGTCGAGCCACTGGGTCACGGGAAGGGCCTCCGGCCGCAGCGAGCCCGCCTCGTAGGACCCGGTGAACCGCCGATCCGCTCCCGGAAGCGAAGCCACCCGGACCAGACCCTCGGCGGCGGCGTAGCCGAGGGCGGCCCCGCCGAGAAGCGTTCCCGCCCGGAGCAAGCTCCGCCTGGTCATGTCTGTGCGCCGAGGGCGCACCGGACGTGCCAGGACATGCCACACGGCGAGGGGGATCACCGCGAGCGCCGCACCGACGTGTACCTGGAGGGAGGTGACCGGGCCGAGGGAGACTCCGAGTCCCGTCGCGTGCAGGACCCCGGTCAGGATCGTCAGGAGGGCCAGCACGGTCAGGGCGATGGACGCGGCGAAGCCGGGCCGGCGCCTGACCACGCCCCGCCGCACGATCACCGATTTCCACGGAGCCAGGCCCACGATGGCCAGCCCCGTGACGCCGTGCGCGGCGACGACCCATCTCCCCCACTCGGTACCGACGCCGTACGCCAGGAACCCCGTCAGGAGCGCCACCGTCACCACGGCCAGCAGAGCGAGATTGGTTCGCCGTCCTGCCCGCTTCATGAAGGGAGCGTACTCCCGGCGCGGCGCGACCGACCCCGGCGTATCCTTGCCGGGATGGACGAGGGGACGAACAACAGCCCGCAGGACGTGTGGCGAATGGTCGAGCGGGCCGACGAGTTCGTGAAGTACGCGCAGAACCGCGACCCGGCGAAGGCCTACGAGCAGGCCAGGGCGACGCTGCGGAACGCAAGGGAGGCGGCGGACCGGCTGGAGGATCGGGGCGCGGCCGAGTCGATCTCCGCCCAGATCACCCGCCGCTTCGAGGACCTCGACCGCCTCGAGGCGGGCCGGTGACTGCCGCGGATCCCGCGGCACGCGTTCCGCCGGGCCAGCACCTGACCAAGGGGTGGCCCATCCTCCATGCCAGCCCCATCCCGACGTTCGATGAGGATCGGTGGCGGTTCCGGTGCTTCGGTGCAGTGGACGAGGAGATGGAGTGGACGTGGGACCAGTTCCGTGTCCTCCCTCCGGCCAAGGTCGTCGCCGATATGCACTGCGTGACCGGATGGTCCCGTCTCGACAACGAGTGGGAAGGGGTGCTCTTCCGCGAAGTGGCGGCCCGAGCCATGCCGAGGCCCGAGGTGACTCACGCACTGATCCACGCGCCGTACGGCTACACGGCGAACCTTCCCCTCCAAACACTTCTCGAGGACGGTCTCTTCGCGTGGGCACACGACGGCGAAGCTCTCCTACCGGAGCACGGTGGTCCACTCCGGTTGGTCGTCCCCACGCTCTACGCGTGGAAGAGCGTCAAGTGGGCGAACCGCGTGCTGTTCCTCGAACGGGACGTCCGCGGGTACTGGGAGGAGCGCGGCTACCACAACCGGGCCGATCCCTGGCGTGAGGAGCGCTACTCCTGGCAGGAGACCGGCTAGGGCCGTCGCAGGGAGATGACCAGGTTCGCCACCCGGGTGGCGAGCACCCGTTCCCCGGCCCGGAGATCCGCCGGTACGGCCTCGGGGCCGAGGCGAGCCCCCTCGGCGGAACCGTCGACGAACTTCAGGGTCACGTCGTGGTAGATCACCCCGTGGAGGTCGAAGGGGCGGACCTCCATCACCACGGCCTCCTGTTCCCCCAGCACGGGGCCACCCTAACCCACCGGTCGCAGTAGGCTGCGCCTCGTGGCCATCATCGTGGCGGGCACGGCCTCCGGGATTGAGGTCGTGGGGGAGGGCGGCACCGGACACCTGAGGGGTGAGTCGTGCACCGCCCTTGCCGCCGAAGGCATCCACCTGTGGGCGATCCTCGACGAGACGAGCGTGTTTCGAGGGTTGGTGGGAGGCTCCTGGGAAGGCGTGACAGAGATCCCGAGTCGCGCCAGGTGCCTCCTCGCGCATGGAAACGGCCCGTACGTGGGGACCGGTGAAGCCCGCCTGTTCCGGGTGAGCGGCGGGACCGTCGGGCCGGTCGCCTCCTTCGACGAGGTCGAGGGGCGGGAGAAGTGGTACACCCCATGGGGTGGGCCGCCGGACACGCGGTCGATGTCCGCGAGCCACGGGACCATCTACGTGAACGTCCACGTCGGTGGGATCGTGCGCTCACCGGATGGCGGCGATTCCTGGGAACCGACCATCGACATCGACGCCGACGTGCACCAGGTCCTGGCCCATCCTGATCTGCCCGGCCTCGTGCTCGCCTCCACGGCCTGGGGGCTGGCTCGCAGCGACGACGGCGGCGACTCCTGGTCGTTCCACGACGAGGGCCTCCACGCCTCGTACTCGCGAGCGGTGGCGATCGCCGGAGACACGATTCTGGTGAGCGCCTCGACCGGCCCGCGCGGCGGCAGCGCGGCGCTCTATCGGCGTCCACTGCAGAGCGACGGACCGTTCGAGCGGTGCGCCGGCGGCCTCCCGGAGTGGTTCCCTGGGAACATCGACACGCACTGCCTGGCCGCTTCCGGGACCTCGGTGGCATTCGGCACGGAGGCCGGCGAGGTGTTCCTGTCGGAGGACGAGGGCCGGACGTGGGGGCAGGCCGCGTCCGGCCTCCCTGCCGTACGCGCCCTCGTCCTCCACTAGGGAACCCCGAGGACCGCCCGGACTAGCAGCAGCCCGGCGGGCAGCAGTCGGGAGGGCAACAAGGATCGCCCGAATCCAGCTTCAGGGTACCGATCATCCGCTCACCTCCTCACATCGATGACCGTCGATATCATGCTTGCATGAAACATCGATGACTGTCAATATAAGCACGTGAGAAGGAAGATCGCCGAGATCGAGGGCTGCTGCCCGGTCCTCCGGGAGCCCCTGGGGGCGGAGGAGGCCGAACGGCTGGCCGGGGCCATGAAGGTGCTGGCCGACCCGGCCCGCCTTCGCCTCCTCAGCCTGGTCGCCGCGGGACCCGGCGGCGAGGCCTGCGTGTGCACCCTGGTGGACCCGGTGGGCCTCTCTCAGCCCACGGTCAGCCATCACCTGAGAGTCCTCCACGAGGCCGGGCTCCTCGACCGGGAGCGCCGCGGTCGGTGGGTCTACTACCGCGTCCGGCCCGAACGGCTCGAGCCGATCCGGGATGCCCTGGCCCCTTCCCCGCCGGTTCCTCTCAGCGCCTGATGGCGGCCGCCCGCTCCATCGCCTCGGGATAGAGGAGGCCGGTCCCCGTGTTGATCAGGACCACGCGGTCGCCCGGCCCGAGATCCCCTCGCTCTCGCAACCGGATCGCCGCAGCGAGGGTGGCCGCTCCCTCCGGGGCGGCGAGGATCCCCGCGTCGCGCGCCAGGAGCGCCATCGCTTCGATGATCGCCTCGTCGTTCACGGCAACGGCGGTGCCGCCGGTTTCCCGAACCGCCCGGAGGACGAGGAAGTCGCCGAGTGGCTTGGGCACCCTGAGCCCGGCGGCGATGGTCTCCGCTCGCTCCCAGAGGTCCGACGCGTCCTTTCCCTCGTCGAATGCCTTCACGATGGGTGCGCATCCGTCCGATTGCGTGACCACGAGACGACTGACCCGATCGATCCACCCGAGCTCGCGGAGCTGCCTCAGGGCTCGCCAGATCCCGATGATCCCCACTCCCCCACCCGTGGGGAAGATGATGGCGTCGGGTGGTTCCCACTGGAGCTGCTCGGCGATCTCCAGACCGAGCGTCTTCTTCCCCTCGATCCGGTAGGGCTCCCGGAGCGTCGAGACGTCGAACCATCCGTGGTCGCGAGCACCGGTCTCCACGATGCGGGCGGCATCGGAGATCAAACCGTCGACCAGGGTCACCTCGGCGCCGTACAGGCGGCTCTCCACCTGGGTTGCGTGGGGCGCGTCCGCGGGCATGGCGACGTGCACACCGAGCCCTGCGGCGGCCCCGTAACATGCCCAGGCCGCCCCCGCGTTACCGGCGGTGGGCAGGGCCACCTCCCGGGTCCCCAGCGCCCGGGCCATCGAGATGCCGCACGCCGCGCCGCGGGCCTTGAACGTCCCCGTCGGGTTGAACCCGTCGTCCTTCACCCACAGGTCCGGGAGTCCAACGGCGTTCCCCAACCGAGCCACCCGGAAGATCGGCGTGTACCCCTCCCCCAGGCTGACGATGTCGCCCTCCTCGGAGACCGGCAACAGCTCGCGGTACCGCCACATGGTCGGCTCGCGCATCTCCAGCAGGTCCTTGCGCACTGCGCGGCCAACCCGCTCGAGGTCGTACTCGACGAGGAGCGGGGATCCACAGGTACACACGTTGTGGGGCACTCCCGCGTCGTGCCGCTCGCCGCAACGCGGGCATGAGAGATGGGAGACGAAGCCCGGCATCGCCAGGCAGCCTACCCGGCCCCCCGAGTCGCGGTCACCGCCACTCGACGACCAGGCGGCCCCGCTCCTCGTGGACCTCTGTCCCGAAGGCGGCGCAGGCCTCCTGGAACCGCCGGGAGATCCAGGCTCGATCCGGTCCTTCCGCCAGTCGGGTGAAGCAGAAGTCGAGATGCAGGGGAACGGCCTCCAACCGCCTGGGCCCACCGCGATCCAGGTCGACGAGGAACAGCAGTCCGAGATCGTTTCGGAGCATCGGGTCCACCGCGTAGTCGTCGATGAAGTCGCCGAGGTCGAACAGCGTCCTGTCGTCGATGCCCTGAAAGACGTGGGCGGAATGCCCGGCCACCAGGGTGGCGCCCGCGCCGATCAACGCCGTCGCCGCTTCGCGGACGTGCGGCACGGGACCGGGGGTCATGTTCGGACCCCAGTGCGGTGTCACCAGGACGGCGTCGGCTCCGCGGCGCGCCGCCCGGATCGCCCAGGTCAGCCAGTCCGGCACGCCGCGCGAGAGATCGGCGTAGGCGATCCCCGGCGCCCTTTCGCCGGCCGCGAAATCGGCGGGATGGTCGGCCGCCCCCAGCATCGCCAGCCGGAGCCCGGCCCTTTCGACCAGCACGGGTGATCGAGCACCCGCGAGGGTGGGCCCCGCCCCCACGTGGGCGATGCCGGCAGTGTCGAGCTTTTCCAGTGTGTCGAGGAGGGCTTCCTCTCCGAAGTCCAGCGCGTGATTGTTCGCCAGCGTCACGCAATCCACCCCGAGATGGCGGAGGGCTTCCACCGCCGCGGGGGGCGCCCGAAAGAAGAACTGCTTGCCGGGAGCGGCCCACGGGGTTCCCCGCTCCGAGATGCAACACTCGAGATTCAGGACGAACAGGTCTGCTTCGTCCGCGATCGCCACGACCTCCGGCGCGAACAGCGACTCCGGCGGTACCTCGCCCAACCGCTCGGCCACTCCGCGCCCCAGCATGGCATCCCCGGCGAGGGCGAGCCTCATGGCGTCACCCTATGTGACGAGGAGTGCGAACCGAGGGCCTGCTCAGGGCGAGGCCACGTGACTCCGTTCCGGGGCGCCCGGCTCCCCGGTGCCGCCGGCGTCGCCCCGACGGCGGCGACGGAGAGGACGAGGCCAGACGGGCCAGGCGCCCCCTCCGCACGGGCATCGCCGCGAGCCGATCCGTGCACGAATTTCCTGATCGGCGAGCAGGGAAGCCTTCGCGACAGACAAGATGCTCTCGCTCGCTGTTAGCCTTCGACGCGGGAAGCGTGAGCTCCTGCCCCGGAACCCTGTTCCGTCTTCCCCCGTCTAACGACCATGAGAACGAACCAAGCCCCCGTCCCCATCGTCGCCGCTCTGCTGGCGGGTACGGTCCTGCTCACCGCGTGCGCGGGCCTCGGTGAAGGTGGAACGGCAGGTCCCGGCTCCGATACCCCGATCTCCTCGACTCCTGACCCCGACCTCACCCCCGGGAAGCCCACCCCACTGGTCGTCGAACCACGCCCGGGGCTTGTGGACGTCCGGCCGCAGCCATGGGACAAGGCACGGGTCCTGGACCCCCGGAACGTGGAGGTTCGGTTCTACGGTGGGGTCGAGCAATGCTACGGCGTCTCCCGAGTGGACGTGGACTACCGGAGGCGCTCCGTTGTCATCACGGTCTACGCGGGCCGCGTCCCCTCGGCGGAGGTGTGCATCGAGCTCGCCGTTCTGAAGGCGGTCCGGGTGGATCTGAGCGAACCACTGGCCGGCCGGCGTCTGGTGGACGGAGCCGAGAAGGACGCCTGAGCTCGACCGCGAGCCGGCTATCCCTGAGGGGGAGCGGTGGGAAGCTCCCGACGGGGATTCAGGGTCTTGTGGATCGGGCAGTGCCAGACGGCGGAAAGGGCCACCGGACCCTCCGCCTTGATCAGTTCACGGGCGAAGAGCCACTGGCAGCGTTCGCAGTAGAGGTCCCCCGGGCGGACCCGGGCCACCTGGCGGGGCACCTCGTTCTCACCCCGGAGCGCGTCGTAGCAGCATGGACAGATCATCGGATGCCTTTGGAAACGGCCTCATTTCCGGTTTTCGGCTCTCCGGGAAGGTTTCTGGAATCCGGGTTTTGCGCGAACCGGAGACGGTCGATACTTGGGCCTCCTCGAAAGACTATCAGCACTTCTCCGCCACCGGCCGGTGAGATGGGCCTGCGCCGCCTGACCGATCAGAGCAACCGGGGAAGCCGCACGGTCTGAGGGAGCCTGCCGCTCGACCCTCCTCCCGGGATATCCTCGCGTCGTGATCATCGACGAGCCGGTCCGCGGAAGGTACGCGTATCTCGAGCAACCGTGGCTCTTCGCGTTGCCGCCAGCGGAGCAGATCCTTCCATTCGTCGAGCGAAGGGTGCCGTTCCCGCCGATCCATCACCTCACCGGGCTGGCCCCGGTCGATGCCCGGAACGGGACGTCGACGTGGACCGTCCCGGCCAGTCCATGGTGGCAGTCCGCCGCCGGAGTGTTCCCGGGGGGCGCGCTGGCGGTCGTGGCGGACGCTGCTCTCGGGGGAGCCATCTACAACACCCTCCCGAAGGGAACCGTCCTCGCCACTTCGGAGCTGTCGATGAACTTCCTCCGACCGGCCACGCCGGCCAGTGGGAGTTTGGTGAGCCGGGCCACCCTCATCCATGCCGGTTCGCGCCAGGGACTCTCCGAGGGCCGCATCGAGGATGCCGGCGGACGGCTCCTCGCCCACGCCACCTCCCGATGCGTGCTGCGGAAGCTGCCGTTCGACCCGCCGGATCCGCCGGCCTCGCTTCCGCCGGCGCAGAGCATCGAATACCCGACACCTGATCCGTACCTCCGGCCGGTCGAGGGAGAGGTGCCCTCCCAGGAAGAGTGGGACCGGATCGCCGGACTCGAGCTGGTCCAATCGTGGTTGAAGGGAGAGCGGGCCACTCCCCCCGTGTGTCAATTGTCCGGATGGCGACTCCTCGAGGCGGACGAAGGATCCTCCACGTGGTCGATGCCCGCGAGCGAGTGGTTCTGCACGGGGTTCGGAACGTTCTACGGCGGGGTCATCGCCCTCTTCATCGACGGCGGGATCAACAGCGCCGTCACCACGACCCTTCCCCCGGCCACGTCGTTCGGGACGCTCGACCTGAAGATCAACTTTCTCCGGCCCGTGACGGCGGACGGCCGCGACCTGGTGGCGGAAGCCAGAGTGGTTCACCGGGGCAGGACCATCGCGGTGACCACTGCCGAGGTCGAGGACGCCGACGGGAAGCGCGTGGCCATGGCCACCAGCAGCGCCATGATCCTCCCGGGCGTCCCGTGGAACCCTGCCAGGCCGGTGGCGACCTTGGACGAGGGGCCCGCCGAGGAGGGCTGACGACATGGCCCACGACTACGAGCTGCTCGCCATCGGGTGCGGGCCGGCGGGCCAGAAAGCGGCGATCCAGGCGGCGAAGCTGGGCCGGCGGGCCGCCGTGGTGGAGCGCAGGCAGCTGGGCGGCGTCTGCGTGATCACCGGAACCATCCCCTCCAAGACCCTCCGCGAGGCCGTTCTCCATCTCACCGGGTTCACGCAGCGCGGGGTGTACGGCCAGAGCTATCGCGTCAAGGAAGAGATCACGATGGAGGATCTCCGCTCACGGTACCTGGACGTGATCCGGCGTGAGACCGACGTGATCCGGGACCAGCTCACCCGGAACCATGTTTCCATCCTGGACGGAGTGGCCCGCTTCGTCGATCCCCACACGGTGGTGGTCGGGACCAACGGCTCCGAGCGCACGGTGTCCGGCGAGTACATCGTGATCGGTACGGGCACCCGCCCGGCCCGGCCCTCCGCGGTGGCCTTCGACGACCGAGCCGTCTTCGACTCCGACGGGCTGTTCAAGGTCGAACGGATCCCCGGCTCCCTCGTCGTGGTCGGCGGCGGGGTGGTCGGGATCGAGTACGCGTCGATCTTCGCCGCTCTGGGGAGCAAGGTCACCCTGGTGGACAAGCGGCGACGGATCCTCGAGTTCTGCGACGACGAGATCATCGAGGGTCTCCAGCACGACCTCCGCGATCTCGGGCTGACCTTCCGCCTCGGAGAAGAGGTGACCGCGGTGAAGTCGTTGGAGGAGGGCGCGCTCGTCGAGCTGGCCAGCGGTAAGCGCGTCGCCGCCGAAGCCGTCCTGTACTCGGCGGGCCGGGATGGCGCCACCGACGAGCTGGATCTCGCCAAGGCCGGCCTGGAGGCCGACGAGCGAGGGCGCATCGAGGTCGGGGAGAACTTCCGGACTCCGGTCGAACACATCTACGCGGTGGGCGACGTGGTGGGTTTTCCCAGCCTGGCTTCCACGGCCATGGAGCAGGGCCGTATCGCGGCGCTCGACGCCTTCGGGCAGCCGGTCCGGTCGGCGCCGGGCCTCCTCCCGATCGGCATCTACACCATCCCCGAGATCAGCTTCGTCGGGAAGACCGAAGGAGAGCTGACCGAGGCGGGGGTGGCGTACGAAGTGGGCATCTCGCGGTACCGGGAGCTCGCCCGGGGAGCCATCCTCGGGGAGAGCCACGGGATGTTGAAGCTCCTGGTGTCCCCGGACGACCGGCGGCTGCTGGGTGTGCACGTGCTGGGAACGGGAGCGACCGAGCTTGTCCACATCGGCCAGGCCGTGATGGGCAATCAGGGGACGCTCGATTATCTGCTGAACGCCGTCTTCAACTACCCGACGCTGGCCGAGGCGTACAAGGTGGCGGCGCTCGACGCCCAGAACAAGCTCCACGCGCTGAGCCGCCTGGGACCGGACGCGGAGAACGATCTCTGAGTCACACCGGCGTCGGATGGGCCGGGGTGAACCGCATGGATTCCTGCTCTTCCGCCCTGATCACGTGCATCACCGCGTTGATCAGCGCCAGGTGCGTGAACGCCTGGGGGAAGTTGCCCAGGTGCCGCCCGCTCCGGGGATCGATCTCCTCCGCGTACAGGAGCAACGGGCTCGCGTAGGAGAGCAACCTTTCGCACAGGACGCGGGACCGGACGACCTCCCCGATCTCGGCCAACGCGGAGACGAGCCAGAAGGAGCAGATCGCGAAGGTGCCCTCCTCGCCGGTCAGCCCGTCGTCGGTCTCGTCGACGCGGTACCGGAGCACCAGCCCGTCCACCGTGAGCTCGTCGGCGATGGCCAGCACGGTGGCGTGGACCCGGGCGTCGTCCGGGGGAAGGAATCGCACCAGCGGCATCAGCAGGAGGGAGGCGTCGAGAGCCGTGGTGTCGTAGTGCTGCACGAACACCCCTCGGTCGTCGATGCCGTGCTCGCAGATGTCGGCGTGGATCTCCTCAGCGGTCTGGCGCCACCGCTCGGCCAGGTCGGAATCGCCGTGCAGCCGGGCCAGACGAGCCCCTCGGTCGCACGCCACCCAGCACATCATCTTGGAGGACGTGAAGTGCTTCGGCTCGCCCCGCACCTCCCAGATCCCTCGGTCCGGCTCTCGCCAGTTGGCGACGGCGTCCTCCACGGCCCGCTTGAGGAGCGGCCACACCCGTTCCTCGAGGTGATCCCGGGATCTCGTGTGCAGGTACACCGAGTCCAGCAAGGACCCCCACACGTCGTGCTGCTTCTGCTTGTAGGCAGCGTTCCCGATCCGGACGGGACGCGCGGACTCGTAACCGGAAAGGTGGTCCAGCGTCTGCTCTTCGAGCTCCTTCTCTCCGCCCACCGCATACATCGGCTGCAGATCGTCGCCCTCGGCGCAGGCGTCGGCGATGAAGTAGAAGAAGTTGTTGGCCTCGTAGTCGAACCCCAGGGTGTACAGGCCCCACAGGCCGAACGTGGCGTCCCGGACCCAGCTGTATCGGTAGTCCCAGTTCCGTTCACCCCCAGGTGTCTCGGGCAAGGAGGTGGTTGCGGCTGCCAGCAGGGCGCCGGTCGGCACGTAGGTCAGGCCCTTGAGCGTGAGCGCGCTCCGTTGCAGGAAGATCCGCCACGGATGGTCGGGGAACTCGCCGTGGTGCAGCCACTCCCGCCAGTAGTTCCCGGTACGCCACATCCGATCCGCGCCCTCCTCGAACGTGAGCGGCGGGGAGGGCTCCTCGGACCACGTGAGGGCGGCGAACGCCGAGTCCCCTTCGGTGAGGGTGCTGTACGCATGGGCGGAGCGTCCCTCGAAGGCCAGCCGAAGGCTGGTGGTGAGGCGGAGGACCGGGTCGCCCTCTCCGCCCCTGGCGATGGCCTGCCGGTACCCGAGATCGGTGTAGTCCCACTCGGCCTCGACCCGCCCGTAGTCGAAGACGGGCTCGCAGTTGAGCGCCAGTTCCACCTGGCCGTTCACGCATTTGACCGTGCGGAGCAGGCAGTGCTCGGCCTGGTGGTCGCCCGGCGGACGCTTGTAGTGCTCGAGCCGCTCCTTGCTGTACCAGGGCCCGATGGTGAGCGCGTCCCTGACGATCAGCCAGCCCGACCCGGTCTGCCAGGTGGTCTCGAGAACCATGGTCCCGGGGAGGTACCGGCGACCCGCGGCCACCGTGACGTCCGACGGTCCCAACCGGAACCCTCCGGCCGATCGGTCCAGGATGGCCCCGAACACGCTGGGACCCTCCGGCCTCGGCAGGCACAACCACTCGACGTTCCCGTTCGGCGCGACGAGGGCTCCCACCTCTCGATCGGAGAGGAACCCGTACCCTGCGATCGGCGGGAACGGGCTGCGCTGGAGGGAATACCCCTCCGCGGCCTCGGCCGTGGCGGGAGCGACGCCGGCTGAAGGGTCGGCAAGGTCCATCTTCAACGCGATTGTATGTCCGGCTGCCCTCGGGCCTGGCGGATCGAGCTGGAAGCCCGCTCGTAGACTGGATGCCGCATGCGCGCGCTGATCGCGGTTGCCGGGCAGCACCTCCCTGCGGGGAAGGTGAAGACCTGGCGGCAGGACTCCGTGGGCGTCCCTGCGAGCTACATCCGGGCGCTCCACGGCGCCGGGGGGCAGGAAGCCATCCTCTTCCCGGAGCGCGTGGACCTCGACGAGGCTCGCCGCCGCCTGGCACGGTTCGACGGAGTGCTGCTCATCGGCGGCGGGGACGTCGACCCGGCGTATTACGGAGAGGCCCCCCATCCAGAGTGTTACGGCATCGATCCGGACGCCGACGCCTTCGAGATGGCCGTGGCCCGTGCCGCCGTCGAGCTGGGAAAACCGCTGCTGGGGATCTGCCGGGGCATCCAGGTCCTCAACGTGGCCCTGGGCGGGAGCCTCGACCAGCACATCACGGGCCGTGAAGGGCTCGCCGGGCACGGCGTCCCGGGTCGGTCTCCCCGGATTCACACGGTGCGACTGGTACCGGGCTCCCGTGTGGCCAAGGCCATGGGGGCGGACGAGGTCGCGGCGTCCTCTTCTCACCACCAGGCCCTGGCCCGGCTGGGAGCGGGCCTGGCGCCGGTCGGGTGGACCGAGGACGCCATCGTCGAGGCCGTCGAGCACGAACATGGTTGGGCGCTCGGCGTCGAATGGCACCCCGAGCGGACCGCGGAGCAGGACCCGGCCCAGCAGGGGCTGTTCGACGCGCTGGTGGAACAGGCCTCGGAGGGGTGAGGCTACAGACCGACCGGGGCCTCGGGCGGGACGCTTCCCACTCCCCGCCCCCCGCCCGGCCGTTCGGAACGGGCCAGCGGGCGCAGGAGCCACCACGCTGCGACGGGACCCAGGGCCACCGTGAGGTACGCGGCCCGCCAGGACGTCACGCTGACGAGCCAGCCGAACGCCGGGGCCACCAGCGCCGCCGATGCGAACAGCGCGGTCTGCTGGAGGGCGATCGCCGTGCCCGCTCGTCCCCGTTCCCCGTACTCGGCTGCCGCGTTGAACGACAGGCCGTTCCAGCTGAACGCCAGGGATCCCGCCACGACGAGGACGGGAACGAGGACCAGGAGGGGGACGCCGAACAGGAGCGGCGTCACGATCCAGGCCAGGGCCACCCCCGCCGCGGCACGCCGAAGCGGTTCCAGGCGACGCCCGAGCCGGTCCGACCACCGTCCCGCGGCTACTCGGAGAACGATGCCCACGACCTGGATGCCGCCCAGGGCCAGGCCGGCACCCACCTCAGAGAGTCCGCGCTCCTCGTGGAGGAAGAGGGGAACGAAGCCGATCACCGCGGCCTGCGCCGCCACGAGGAGGCCGCTCGCTGCGGCCAGGCGATAGAGGCGGCGGTCCCGGAACGGCGCCCGTGGCACCTCCCCGCCGTCCGGCGACGAAGGCGGGTCTCGCAGCCACGACCCACAGGCGATCGCCGCGGCGAGGCAGCCCGCGCCGAGAGCCACCAGTCCGGCGCGGGCTCCAGCCGTGGCGGCGAGCGCCGGCAGCGTGAACGCCGCGATCGCCCCGCCCAGCGGTACGGCCGCCTGCCGCAGCCCGAACGCCGTTCCCCGCTCGGCGAAGTCGAACCAGCCCATCACGACGCGGCCGCTGGCCACGTTGGTCACCGCACCCAGAACTCCGGCCAGGAAGAGCATCCCCGCCAGGAAGAGCGAGCCGCCGGCCGCGGAGACGCCGAGAGCCAGGCCCGCGCCAGCGAGGCCGATGGACAACGATCGCCGCTCACCGATGCGGTCGGTGAGCAGTCCCCAGGGCACCAGGGTGAAGGTGGCGCCGGCGGTGACCGCGCCGAGGACGGCGCCGAACGCCGAGAGGGACAGGTTGTACTCGGCTCTCAGCGCGGGCCCCAGCGCCGGGAACCCCGCCACGAGCGCGGCGAAGGCGGCCTGGGCCAGGATGCCGAGGCCGAGAACCACCCAGCGGTAACGCCCGGTGTTGCCTCCGCGTCGATCGGTCCGCTTCGGTGGGCGCCCGCGCACGGCGGAGAGGCTACCAGGGGGATGCGATCGCCTCGTCGCCCGAGACTTCCGGGGCTACTGCTCGGGGCAGGGAGGCTCTCCGGGGAGGAGGGGAACGAACGCGATCAGGTGGACGGTCCCCCCACTCCTCCAGAGAGTCTCGACGTTGGCCTTCCCGGCGGCCGTCAGGACCTCGTTCAGGTCGGGACCTTCCACCGCACCACACCGGATGTCCGGCGTGTTCGGCATGGGCTCGCCGAAGGCCGAGAGGGCTTCCGGCAGGGGCCAGTCCATCCTCGAGGGCTGCAGCTCCTCGTCCCCTCCGTAGTCACCGCCGCCCTCGCCGGCCGGTACGACGAACACCCTCAGCCGGTCGTATTCGTACGGGCGATCGAGGCTCACCGATCCCTCCGGCAGCCACGACTCCAGGTCCAGCAGCTTGGACTGGAACTCGAAGAGCGTCCGTCGCTCCTCCCGATCCGCGACCGGCAAGTCGTCGGGGACCTCGCCGAGACCGTACACCGCGGTCTCATGGGCCTGTCCATCGGTCACGACAGTGAAGGTGGTGGTGGGGAGGTCGGTCACCTCGAAGACCTCGAACCGCCGGTCCCGTCCGTGGAGTCCGGCCTCACGCGCGGCCCGCAGGATGGCCTGGATCCCCTCGTCGGAGACACGTCGCTCCAGCAGCGCTGGAAGGGCGGGAGGGGGGAAGATGGCGATCTGGGGGCCCTGGGTGATCACCCGCCCGTCGCCGTAAAGGGAGAAGTGGGGATGTTCCCGGAGGTGCCAGTGTACGGGCACGAACCCGCCACCCGAATGGACCTGCAGCACGAGGTCCTCCGAGCCCCGCGGGTACTCGATCCTGCTGTCGCTGCCCCCGCCCCCCGTGATCCTGGCGCAGGCTGCGGCCGCCAGGGCCACGAGAGCGAGCACCGACCCCAACCTGCCGAATGGTCTCGATCTCATCGGCTCTTCGACGAGCCGTACCCCCGAGATGTTCCCGTATGAGGAGACCAAGCCTTCCTTGACTCATCCCACCCCCCCGGACACACAATGACGGCGTCCAGCGACCAGGGGGAGTCATGGCGGCGGAACCGATGGGCGACACAACCGTACAACCCACAGCCTACGCGGGATTCTGGCGGAGGTTCGCGGCCTACCTGCTCGACCTCATCATCCTCAGCGCCGTCTTCGCGCCTCTCTTTCTGGTGTTTCCCCGCGAACAACAGCAGACCACGCTCTCCCCGCTGACGACGGCCATCTCGTGGCTCTACTTCGCCCTGATGGAGAGCTC
This sequence comes from Actinomycetota bacterium, assembly GCA_050693035.1. Taxonomy (GTDB): domain Bacteria; phylum Actinomycetota; class UBA4738; order UBA4738; family CALAEC01; genus DASYVD01. The sequence goes on along the minus strand of JBOGWB010000086.1, from coordinate 24,727 downwards.
CGCGCGCCAGGCGACCGTCGGGAAGATGGCCCTGGGGATCGTGGTCACCGACCTGGACGGGAACCGCATCGGCTTCGGCCGGGCCACGGGCCGCTATTTCGCCAAGATCCTGTCGGCGCTGATCCTGCTGATCGGCTTCATCATGGCCGCCTTCACCCAGCGGAAGCAGGGCCTCCACGACATCATCGTGGGAACGCTCGTCGTCAAGAAGTAGTCCGCTCGGGCGCTCCCCCGCCGAACCGCTGTCGGTATGAGCGGGCGGCCGCCTCGAGCAGCGACTCGTCGTCGAGGCTGGGCGGAACCGCCCCGACTCGCTCTCGGACCGAAGTGGCCAGGCGCGCGGCGAGCGCGTCTCTGGCCGACCGGTCCAGGGAGTGGCGCCGGGCGAGGAAGGACCGGATGAGATCGTATTCGCGCTCGGACAGCCCGGTCGAGTCGACCGGTGGCAGGTCCGCACGCTCCGGCAGCTCTACCGGTTGGGGGGCGAGACCGCGGTGCTCCCGGACCACCATCGTCCCTGCGGCGAGATCCCCCAAGCGCTGAGCGCGGTGCGTTACGAGCATCGCGATCACCGCCAGGAACGGGAAGGCGACCACGTCGACGATACGGATGAGGTTCCGAACCAGGATGGCCGCGCCTCCCGCGGGCTGCCCGTCCGTCCGGACGACCCGAAGTCCTTGGACGCGCTTGCCCGGGGTGCGCCCGCGCCACAGCCACTCGAACAGCGGGTAGTAACCCCAGATGATGAAGAAAAGCAGAAGCGACAGGACCACTACTTCGACCGTCCCGGCGAGATCAGCTAAGGCGAAGCCGATAATCACGGGAATCACGATGGCCGCCTGGATGAGCGAGTCGAGAAGCCACGCGATCATCCGCGAACCGAGGCCAGCGACATCGACGGTGACGACCACCGCCTCGGGAGTGATCGCCCGGTCCGCTCTGCTCATCGCCCTCCTCCTCGCCTAGACTGCCGAGCCGTGGACCTGGATTCGTACATCCAAACGCATCGGGTCGAGTGGAAGCGACTGGAGGATGCTTCCGGGGGCGGCAGCCGAAACCTGGCGAACCGGCCTGGGGAGGAGATCGCCGAGATCATTCGACTGTATCTCCGTGCCTCGTCCCACCTGGCGGAGGTCCAAACCCGGTACCACGATCCCGCCCTGGAGGGCTATCTCAATGCGCTCGTCGCCCGGGCCCATGCCGCCATCTACTTCGCGCGGCCCGCGTCGGCCCGATCCTTCGGCCGGCTCTTCGGGGAGCGCTATCGGGACGCCATCCGGAGGACGCGTCCCCACATCGCCGTCGTGGCCGGACTCCTCGTGCTGGTGGCTCTGGCCACCGACCTGTGGGTGGCCACCTCCCCCGAGGCTCGGGCCGGGTTGCTGCCCCCCGGCGCCAGAGAGGCCATCCGCCAGGCCGGCCGAGGAGCAAGCCCCTTCGACTTCAACCCCGCCGCCCTGTCCACGCTGATCCTTCAGAACAACGTTCAGGTGGCTTTCCTGGCGTTCGCGCTGGGCATCACCCTGGGGATCGGAACCGTCCTGGTTGTCGTGCAGAACGCCACCTTCATCGGCCTGCTCGCCGGTGGGTTCCAGGCCGCCGGGAGAGCCTGGACCTTCTGGTCCTTGGTGCTCCCCCACGGCTTCCTGGAGATCATCGCCATCTGCATCGCCGGTGGAGCCGGGCTCCGGATGGGGTGGGCCGTGGTGGAGCCGGGAGACAGGCCGCGGGTTGCGGCTCTCGGGGAGGAGGCCAGGGATGCCGTGCTGGTGGTGGTCGGGGTGATCCCCGCCTTCGTCGTGGCCGCCACGATCGAAGGGTTCGTCACCGGCCGCACCGGCCTCCCCCTCCTAGAGGTGCTCATCGGGGCCGTCGTGGCCCTCGGGTATCTCGCGTTGCTGTTCTCCCCCACCCGGCCGGCACGCGATCGCCCACGTTCTAGAGCCGCCCCAGGGCCTTGATCCGCAGGTACTCGTCGGCCACGGCCGCCGCCAGGGCTCCCGGCCGGCTGTCGATGGTGACTGCCCCGAGGCGTCGGATCCTGACGGCCGCAGCCTCCCGCCAGCTGAGGAACCCCGCCGCGGCCGCCTTGTCGTAAGCCTCCTCTGACGTCGAAGGGACCGAGAGGGCCAGGGCCTCCACGTCCGGGTCTCGGACGGAAGCCACCACGAGCAAGTGCCGCGCAACGAGCACGGGGATGGCCCCGAGGAGCGGCTCGAGGACGGACTCCTCCGAGAGATCGGTGAACAACACGAGCCAGGCGCGCCGGCGGTGCCGGCGGAGAAGCGTCGCGAACGCCTGTGGGTAGTTGGCCGCGTCCAGGCTGGGTTCGAGATCGAACAGGAGGTCGAGGATCCGGCGCGGCTGGGTCCGGCCACCGCGCGGTTCCGCCATCGCCATGACCTCCCGTCCGAAGGCCAGCGCGCCGACGTGGTCGCCGATCCTGGCGGCCAGATCGCCGACGGCGATGGCGGCGTCGAGGGCATGCTCGAGCCGGGAGACCCCCTTCACCTGTCCCGCCGTCGCCCGGCTGGCGTCGAGGAGCAGGACGACCTGCTGGTTGTGCTCCTCCCGGTACTCGTTCGCCACGGGCCGGGGAGATCGGGCCGTGGCCCGCCAGTTGATCCGACGGAACTCGTCGTCCGGCCGGTACTCCCGCAGAGAATCGAACTGGCTGCCCCCGCCTCGGAACGCGGAGGATCGCTGCCCGGTCTGGAGAAGACGGGCCCGCTGGAACCGGAGCTCGACCTCGGCTCGGCCGTGCAGGGACGGATAGACCTTGACTTCGTCGGTGAGCTGGAGCGTGGTCTGGCGCCCGGCGAGCCCCAGCGGTCCGGCCGTCCGGAGCGTTATCGGGCCGAACGTGGCACGGCCGCGGCGGGAGGGGTGCACGCGCGCTTCGAGTTCGACCCACTGGCCGGGATCCATCGTCACGTGGTGTCGGGTCGGGCTCCGTCTCATGGAAGGTGAGGCCGCGTCGTGAATCCCGATCGAGAGCCGCCTGGCCGTGGGGTTGTGAAGTCTCACCATCACGTCGGCGGGCCGGTCCAGTCGCAGGACCTCCGGAACTCGGCGGGAGGGACGGAAGTCGGCGGGAAGCGGCGCCAGCAACGAGTCTAGGGCCACCAGCACCACCACCAGGCTGGCCGCGACGACCAAGACGACCCAAGGGTTCCCCGGAAGCACCGATGCGATCCCGCCGGCGAGCACGAGGGCGGCGATCACCCGGGGGCGGATGTGCATCGCTACCGGGGAACGGCCACCCGCTCCGCCACCCCGTCGAGGACCGAGTCTGCGGTCGCCCCCTCGAGCTCGACTTCGGGCCGGAGCACCACGCGATGCCGCCACGCCGGCTTGGCCAGGGACTTCACGTCATCGGGGGTGACGAAGTCGCGACGCGACAGGTAGGCCCAGGCCTTCGACGCGACGAGCAGCATGGCCGCCCCGCGGGGGCTCACCCCCAGGGACAACGACGGGGTCCGCCGGGTCTCCGCCGCGAGATCCAGCACGTAGTTCACCACCTCGTCCGCGACCCCGACTTCCGTCACCGCCGCGGCTCCTGCCGCAAGGTCCTCGGCGCCGGCAACCGGCCGGACGCCGAGGGCCTCGAGATCGTGCGGGTCCTTCCCTGCGTGATGCATCCGCAACACCGCCTGCTCCGCGTCCCGGTCCGGGTAGCCCACCGCCAGCTTGAACAGGAACCGGTCCAGCTGGGCTTCCGGGAGGGGGTACGTGCCCTCGAACTCGACGGGATTCTGCGTGGCTGCCACGAGGAACGGCTCGGGGAGGAGTCGGCTCTCCCCCTCCGTGGTGACCTGCCGCTCCTCCATGGCCTCGAGCAGGGCCGCCTGGGTCTTCGGCGGCGTGCGGTTGATCTCGTCCGCCAGGAGAAGGTTGGTGAAGACGGGGCCCGGGCGAAAGCGGAACTCGCTCGTGCCGGCTTCGTAGACCACATTGCCGGTCACGTCGGACGGCATGAGATCGGGTGCCAGCTGGATCCTCCGGAACCCCAGCTCGAGGGAGCGGGCCAGTGCCTTGACCATGAGGGTCTTGGCCACCCCCGGGACCCCCTCCAGGATGACGTGCCCCCGCACGAGCAGCGCAACGAGGAGGCCCGACACGACCAGGTCCTGTCCCACCACGGCCTTGGCCACCTCCTCTCGGACGGCGGCCAGAACATCTCGCGGCTCCGTCATCGTGCGCTTCCCGCCGCCCGGCTCTCGACCTCCTGCAGGAGGTTTCCGAGACGGATCAGCTCCTCGTCGGAGGAAGGCTCGGGCCCCGACAGAGCCTCCCCGAGGCGGTCGGGCGACATCCCGGTGATCCTGGCGAGGATGGCGGGGACCTCCTCGGGATTCGTTCCCACGCCGAGGCGCCGGGCGATGCGTGCACGGGTCGCCTCCCGCATCAGCCGGCCGGAGTACCCGGCGGTCCTGCCGCGACGGTAGAGTCGCGCGGTCGCCCGCACCAGCTCGCTGGCGGGGATCGGTGCGAGCGGCTCCTCGAGGACCGGTCGTCCCAGCCTCCGCCCCCGCACCAGCGCAAAGGCCAGCGCAGCGAGGCCCACCCCGATGATCACGACCTTGGCCCTCGCCGGAATCACGGCCCACAGACTCCCCGATGGCCCGCCCGCCGCGCGGGGCACCGGCGGCCCGAACACCACCTCCGGCCCGGAACCAATCAGCCTCAGGGCAAGCAGGGCGTTGTCCGGAGAGCGCAGGACCTCGTTGGTGAATGCACTGATTCCTCCGACGAGAACTAGCTTCCCCTGGCCGTAGTGGCGGACCAGCACGAACCCGCCCTCGCCGGCGGGGAAGCACGAGACGAAGGGCTCCGCCGGAGCGAGCATCCAGTCGGAGGCCCTGGCGACGATGCGGCCGACGCCCACGACCTCCTCGGCGATGCACGCCGGCTCAAGGGTCTTGTGGCCGACCAGCGCGACCGGGTTCGCCGGCCGGACCCGGGACAAGCGAACGATGGCGAGGAGGGATCGGCCACGACCAGCCGGCCGCCCCGAGCCGCCCACCGCAACAGCGCCCGGGCGTCCTCGTCGTCGCGCAGATCCCTCAACAGCACGAACGTTCCCCCGGGTGCCGGGGGGGCCTCTCCCTCCGAGATCCTCACGCCGGCGTGGGCGAGGAACCTCCGCAGCGCGAGGGTGGCATCTGCGGACTCCCCGCGAGGCACGAGCACCAGAAGCACGCCGATGAGGACCACGACCGCCAGCCACAGCGCCACGACCCGCCGGCTCATGCCGCTCTCGCCAGGGCCTCGGCCTCCTGGAGGACCTCCACGTCGTTGGGCCCGGGCGTGACCCCCCCATACGCGACCCGCTCGAACGAGTCGGTGGCCCGCGACACCGCAGCGAACAGCGCGGGTCGTGCCGCGCGCACGGCCGCCCGACACTCACCGGCGGTGAGCCCCGGAGCCTCCACGAGGAGACCCCGCCGGGACAGGGTGGCCAGAAGGCTTCGGTACAACGCGCGGATGGCCTCGTTCAAGTCACCCGCGCGGATCGCCTCCTCCGCTCGCCGTCTCCAATCGACGAGCTCCGCTGGGGTGGAGACATGTGTCCGGGGCAACTGCCGCTCGGGCACCAACCTGAGCCGTCGAAGGAGCCAGAAGGCGCCGACACCCAACGCGATCAGGACCGCCCACGCGAGCACGGTGCTGGTCCCGACGAAGGTGAGCAGGCGGAAGGCCAGCCCTTGGGTGAGCTCCGAGATGGCTCGCCGGATCCGCTCGACGAGGCCGGGGCGGACCTGGATGGCGCTGCTGTACGCGGCATCGAGCGCCACCTCGACCCGGTCGGGGTCGACGGGGTCGGCGGCGAGCGCAGCGTCGACCGCTCTCCGCAGGGCCCTGAGGCGGGCAACCGCTTGCTGGAAGTCCCCGGCGGCGTTCCCCTCGAGTCGCTCCAGGACAGGGTCGGGGGCGACCGAAACGGTCCATCCCTGGAGCTCGACCACGACGGGGAGTCCGAGAGCCCGGCGGACCCGTAGCATCTGATCTCCCGACGGGTCCGACGAGCCCCCCTCCGCAAGGCTCTCCGCCCGAAGGAGCCGGTCGACAAGCACGTCTGCCGGGATCGTGGATTGCGCGGATGCCGGTCCGGCGATCCCCAGCGTGAAGAGAGCGACGAAGAACGCGGACGCCTTCCTCACCGCGTGGAGGCGATCTCTTGCGCCATCACGTCGAGGTCGAAGGCTTCCTTGCGGATGCGCAGGTCGAAATAGAGCAGCACCGTGATCAGGGTCGTGAACGGCGTGGTGAGGATGGCCGCCAGAGAGTCCCCCAGGGCAGCGAGGGGCCACCCGCTCGGGCCTACCGCCGAGAAGGCCAAGTTGCCGGGGATGGACAGGATGGAAGCCACCACACCGGCCATGATGAAGGCCAGAAGGAATGCGCCCAGGAGCCTCCAGAAGTGCCCCTTCGCCAGCCCCCAGGACCGACCGAGCGCCTTGGTGCCCTTCCGCCGCTCCACGACGAGGATCGTGGAGCCGAAGGCGAACCGCACGAGGACGATGATCCCGGGGATGACGAGGAGGATGAACCCCACCACCGCGGCCAGGGACGTCAGCAATGAGATCCAGAGGATCGAGTGGACGCGCGACAGAGCGAAGCGGAAGGTCGGTCCGACGAGGACGCGATTGCCGAGATAGGCGTCGGTAGACGCCCGAGCGACGGCAGCGGTGAGGAAGGGCTGCACGAACAGGAACTGGATCACGCCGAGGATGACGGCGGCCACGAACACGCCTTCGAACCCGGTAGGAGAGGCGGCAGGTGGCTGGGTGGCGAAGGGGCCTCCCAGGCTTCGCGTGAAGAACGCCTGAAGGAACGTGATGGGCAAGAGGAGGATGGCCACGATGGCCATCAGGCTCTTCCACTGGGACCGGTAGAGCTTGATGGCGGCGTCCAGGAGCTCGCCGATCCCCATGGGCTGGAGCGTGAGTGGGCGCTCGCCCGGCGGCACCGACGGGGGCGGCGGGGGCGGAGGCGGAGGAGGTAGGCCTCCCGCGGGAGGTGGCGGGGGACCCGGAGGTGAAGCGGGCGGTTGACTATCCATGCGCCCCGAATCTTATGACGGCCCGGATATCAAGCTCTACCGATGCAGGTTGGCGCCGATCACTTAGATGTCTCCGACGAGCCAGACTGTCTCGCCGGGACTCCGACACGCAGCAGGAATGGATTCACCAATGAGAGTCTCCGCGTGATCGGGCTGGGTGAAGCCTCCGCCGGAGCGGAAGGGACCGCCCACCGTGGCGACCTCACGGCCGGAGGCGTCGAGTACTCGGCCCTCCTCGAATCGAAAACCTTCGGGCCAGACGAGCAGAACATCACGCGTCGTGGTCCCTCCTCGGGCGAACTGACAGCCGTCGTGGCTGACCATCGTGGCGCCCTCGAGGAGAGCATCCGGCACTCCGCTCGAGGTATCCCACGTCGGAAAGAAGACCGGCTCCGGAGTGGGGCTCTCGACGGGTGCGCCGGGGGTCGGGGCCACACCGAAAGTGATGGAGGCCACGATCTGGCGGGCGATCTCCCGGTCTCCCTCAGAGGCGTCCGGGCCGAACCAGGCGAACACGGCGTAGCCGGTCTCGCCCAAGGGCAGGAACAGCCGAGGCTGAGGGGCCCCGTAGGGCGGCCGGTCGCGGACCCGCTGAGCGTCATCGAGCGAGAGTGGGAACTTGGCATCGGGCGGCTCGGTTGGGAGCCCGAACCGTGCCAGGGCCTGGAATTGCACCACCACGGCGTGGGGTGGAAGCCCCCGCATGTCCCAGGCCGACGTGTGCCCGCCCTCCCCAAGGTCCGGATGGCGGAACTCGAAGTCGACGTTGGAGACCAGGGCGCCCCGGAACGTGCCGCCACGGAACTCGTCATGGAAGGTCTGCAGGTGCCAGCCGGACGGGTGGGCCATGGACCACTCGAGCTGTGAATCTCGATACGTGCGCCACGCCGCGGGGTCCACAGGCGTCACCCTCCAGTGGCGCTGGAACTCGATGGCTCCCCAGCCCCCGCCCGCCACGAACAGGGCAACAATCACCCCTACGGTACCCAGGCGGAGTGACCTCAGCAGACCCCCTCGACGAAGCACGGTCTCTAGCCGGGCCTCGGAGTCCGGATCGAGATGTCGGACTGCCCGGTCGAGGGCTTCGTGTAGCTCAGGGTCGCGCAGGTCTGTACTCATGCTTTCCCTCCTCCAAGGTCAGAACCCGCCGGAGGTGCTGCCGGGCCCGAGCCAGGTGCACCCGGACCGTGCTCGGCCGCATTCCCAGGAGCCGGCCTACCTCGGCAGTCTCGAACCCGGCCCAGTCCCTCAGCACGACCACCTGTCGCTGCCGGAGCGGCAGGCTGCTCAGGGCCTGCTGCACGTCGTGTCGGTCCAAGGCCCGTTCGGGCGTGTCCTCCAATGCGGTGGGGATGACTCCTACCCGGCGCCGGCGCCGTACCTCTCGGGCGCACAGGCGCATGGCGGTTTTGAAGACGTACCCGCCCGCGTGATCCTCGCTCCGGATCACCCCCCACCTCGACCACGTCCGAGCGAAGGCTTCGGCAGCCACCTCCTCGGCCACGGACCGGTCCAGGGTCACCAAGGCGCACGCTCGAACGATCCGGGCGAGGTTCTCGCGGTAGAACTGCTCGAATCCGGTGGCGTCCGGCATCTCGGTTCCGACTCTCCCTACCAATATCTAGCCTGGGCAGGCCGAAGGCGCTTACTGAGGAGTTCCAAGCGGCCACTCTCGGAGAGCAGCCCCGGGCGTCCTGAGTGGGCCAGGAACGCTGTGAGACTCGCTTAGATAGAGAAGTGCCCGGGGCCAGACACCCACAGAATCCACATGGGCTGCAATGCCATTTGACCTGCTCATTCGAGCTCGGTGGAGGCGGGACGCTTCGAGGCCCAAGTGAGGGGCGGCGGGCCCGGGGCATCTCCCGGCCCGCCATCGCCCGTTCCTTCGGAACTACTCTACCGACACCGTGGCGTAGAAGGCGTCCTGGTCGTCGTCGTCCCCCGACGGCGACGTCGGCTGCGTGTCACCGGGCCGACCGTCCATCCACAGGACGTGCGCGGTCTCGCCGTCGGCCACGATCCCCGTGTAGTCCCCGATGAACTCGCCGGTGCAGTTCGCTCCGAAGAGGCTGGCGTCCGACCGGGACGACTCGGTAGAGACTCGCTCGGTCTGGCTCCACGAGTCCCCTCCATCAGTGGAAACCACGTAGGAATGATCCAGGAGGGTATTCCCCGTGTACTGCCGGTCGACGAACCCGACGTGGAGGAAGTCCCCGGAGGCGTCGATCCACTGGAAGAACTGATCCGACTTGACGGACTCCTGGTTGATCTTGACCGGGCGACTCCAGGTCTCCCCACCGTCCCCGGACCGCGTGTAGACGATGTCTCCCGTCCCACCTTGCCAGTTCGACCACACCATGTGGAGGGTCTCGTCGTCTCCCACGTCGAGCACCGGGTAGCTGGCCACCCGGAAGGCGCTGCCCGGAAGGGGGCTGCGCAGGTCGTTCACCAGCCCGACGAAGTGGTTGGTCCACGTGTCCCCGCCATCCTCCGACTTGGCCACGAAGGCTCGGCCGCCGGCGATGCCGGCGGGGCTGTTCCACAGCTCGTAGGACACGTAGACCGTGCCGTCGGGGGCCACCACCGGCGTGGAGAACTGCGTGTACGGGCCGGCGCTGATGACCTTCGGCTCGGACCACGTCTCTCCCTGGTCGGTGGACTTGCTGATGACGATGGGCGACTCCAGGTACCCGAACGGCCCGCCCTGCCCGAAGCGGAACCGGGCCCAGGTCACGTAGACGGCGCCGTCGGGACCGACGGCGATCCACTCCTTGTCGTGGAAGATCGAGGCGTCGTCGTCCTCGATCACGAAGTGCGTATCCCAGGTGTTTCCCTTGTCGAACGACCGGCTCACCGCGATCGAGCTGGCGAAGGCAGAGTGGCCGGTGGCCGGGTTCGCCTGCCGGTTGAACGCGATGTTGGCGTAGTACACCACATCACCGCTGGGGTCCCAGGCGAAGGCGGGGTCGCCCACGCCCTGGTAGGTCCCACCGGCTTCCTCGCTGATCCCCAGAGGGAACGTGTTGATCCAGTTCTCGCCACCGTCGTGCGACACGTACGCGGCCGCGGACCCGTCGTAGCGCTGCTCGGACTCCACGAAGTACCGGTAGTCGTTGGCCCCGCCGATGAGGTTAAGGGAGTTGCTGGGATCCATGGCGACGGTGGTCTCGTTCTGCGGAGTCTGGTCACCGACGAAACACGCCGGGCCGCTGGGATGCTCGAACGTGTTGGTCACGTCTCCCACGATCACGTTCTGATTGGTTCCGACGGACAGCGGCACAGAGGTGAAACTGCCCGGCTTCGCCGCGGGAGCGTGGGTCCCGCCGGCCCGGGTGGGACCGATGGACTCCACCACCAGGCTGGAGAGGGGAGGATGCCAGGAGGGCTTGGGTCGCTTACTCTTCCCGGCCGCGGACGTGCCCGCCGGCACGACCAGGAGAAGGACCAGTCCCGAGATGAGAAGACGCTGTCTCATGGGTCACCTCCAAGGCAGGGTGAGAGGAGACAGGAACCCTTCCCTCTTAGTCCTCCAGAGCCCTTCCCGTCAAATCGAGACCGCCGGCTGGGATTGCCCGGCGCCGTTCAGGGGGATGAACCCTTCGCCCGGTTCTCCTGAAGTGAGGAATCCCCCGGGCTCGACGCTGGCCCGGGACAGAACGTTGGGGTCACGGGGCCCGGCCGCACATCGAGCACCAGGCCCAGTTTCCCTCCGGGTCGAGATGGACGGTGGCCCGCCGCCCGCAGGATGAGCATGTCCGGACCTGGGGGGTCGAGGGCTCTACCGGCCGGGGAGGACCGCCGCGGCGACCCAGGAGTCGCAGGTAGTCAAGGAGGAGATGATGAGGAACCTCCTCTGCATCAAGCGACACCAGGCGGTGGGCGACTCGGCGCTTCATGGCTATCTCCCCTCCGTGGCTGGGACGACGAAGATAAGACGCACGAATGATCCCGAGCGATCCATGGACATCGCGCTAGGGGGCCGAACCTGGGGCCGGACGATCTGGGGTCGGTTGCGGTTTGGCGGGCCGGTAGCCGCGAAAATAGTCGACGATGAACCGCTTTGGATACGGTTGCGGCGGTTGGGTTGACCGCCCATCGTCGGGGAACTCGTAGATACCGAGCATGAGCTGCATCGGATAGCCAGGGGACTGCTCGACCGTCTTGACCAGCTGGTGGTCGACGAAGAATGCCACGTACTCGGGCGTCCATTCGGCCGCGTAGATGTGGAACCCTCGGGCGTCGATGGCGACGGCCTCCACTGAGAACTCATCGCGGATGGTCGCATCCCCAAAAGGATGCAATCCCATGCCGACGCCCACACTGCCGGCTGTTACTTTCCGCCCAAAGATCTCGCAGATGCAGATCTCTGCCGACCTGTCGGGCTCGTCCTCGTAGCCGATCATCCACAGCGCCACCATGCAACGGGGATCGTCGATGGCCTTAGCCCGGAGCTCGAACAGCCCGTACTGCGGCGTGTAGAGCCTGGCGTTGTTCTGCGCCTGGCGGACGACGAGCCCACGTTTGAAGCGCGATTGCCCCTCCGGGCTGCCGACCGGACCGGCGAACACGCCGGTCTGCAGCGAGGAAACCCGAGTCTCGCCGTCGAACTCAGGACACCAGGGCTGCTGGTCCTCCTCGATGGCCAGCTCTAGGAAGCCACCACCGATCTCGTATCTCGCAGCCGATGCCTCGCGTGAGCTCCACTGCGGCAGGTAGTTTGGCAGCCAGCGTTCCTCGTCCAGGGCGTTGCCGTCGAAGGTGTCCTCGAACTCAAGCTCGTAGCCGGCCTTACCAACAGGATCGACCACCCGGCGAGACCCCGCCATGTTGCCCATGACACCCTCACCTCTGACTCTACGCTCGCCCAGGTACGCCTCCGGTATTGGTTCTGCCCCCTTAGGGATATCCCGCTCAGGATTGCGGGCGCGCCGACACGGGCTCCGAACCCAGGCCGGTCGCTGGTCGAATGGATAGTAGAGGCGGTCCGGCTCGCGGAGGTGGTCGCGATGGGAAGCAGTGTCGTGGCACGTCGGCTCGTGGTCACCGGTGTGGTCGGTCTCCTGGTGGCGGGTGGGGCCCAGGTGGCCTCCGCGCAGCGGACCGCGCTCTCGGTCGAGATCGTCTCCGAGCAGGCCTCGCTGACTCCCGACGGCCGGTCGATGACGTTCTACCTCTCCACCGTGTGCGACCGCGGGTGGACCATCGTCGAAGCCAGCGTCAGCGTGACCCAATCGCAGGCCTCCGGGACGGGCTCTTTCACTCCCGCCTGCGGCCGGATCCCCTACAACGTCCAGGTGACGGTGCCGGCCACGAGCGGCACGTTCCAGACCGGGCCGACCGAGGCCACCGCGGTTCTGGTCGTCCAGCAGGGCCCGACGAAGCGGGCTCAGGACTCGGCGACCCTTCGGGCCCGGCCCAACGTGTCCGTGGTCCTCGCCGATCAGGCGGTGCTCGAGGGCGACGGGGCGGTGCGGATCGACGTCACGGTGACGTGCCCGATGAGCGCCGTGGGACGGGGCGGGTACGTCCAGATCTACGACGGCCGGACCGTGGGCACCGGAACCTTCGGGCCGACGCCCTGCGACACGCTCCCCCACACCGTCTCGGTCCGGGTGGCATCGTCCGAGGGCTTGTTCCAGGTCGGGAGCGCAGAGGCCCTGGCCTCCGCCTCGGTCACGGAGGGAGGAGACGTGTTCCCCGGCTCCGACTTCAGGACGATCCAGATCGTCGCAGCCTGAGCGGCCTCAGGACAGCCGGCCCACGGCCCTGCGGAGTCGCTCGCCCAGCAGGGACAGCCGCTCGATGGGCTCGCTGCTGTAGACGAACCGGATGAACCGGGAGGACACCCGCTCCCCCACGTAGTCATGGGGATGGCCGTGATCTGGCTACGCGAAGAGAGCGCTTGGAGCCTCGGAGTCACTTGCCTCGACGGCACTCTTCACAGCTAGGCCTTAGATGCGCTTCAGTTACACGGGAGGCGGAATCACTAACGTCGTCCCGGAAGCGAACCCCACACCTTCCAGCCCTCAGGCCGAAGCACAAGAAGGTAGGTCGTCCCGCCAGCCCCCTCCTGACCCGAGTATGACAGCACGACTCCCCAAGTCCGCAGAGCCACGAGCGATCCACAACCGTTCGTGACCTCCGGGAGATAGAAACCGGAAGGTACATTGGTCGCCACTTGTGGATCCGGCGAGCCCGTCGGCCTCCAACCCTGATCGAGCGAGCGCACGGATGGGTCCGCCAACTCTGATAGGGTCGCGGCGTCGCCAGCCTGGAGCGCGAGGTCGAAGTCGTGCGCTACCCTCCCGGCCTTCGACCATTCCCCTGCCTCGACCGGCAGAGCGTCGCGGGCGTCCGGGCACCACGCGAACGGCGCCCGGGGGAAGGGTCCTGTGTCAACGGGCACCTGCTCCCCTACGGGAACCTGCAGGAAGCTGCCGTCTCCCGTGTACTTGAGCTTCGATGCGCAGGTAGCGGAGGGAAGTTCGTACGTCCGCGAGGCCTCGAGGTACCGCTGACCGTCCACCTCCTGGACCTGTTCTCCGACCAGTCGCTCGAAGTGTGCGCCCAGCACCTTCTGCACGTTGGGAGGCTGAGTGATAGGGACGGGAGGGCTAGCCCCTGGTCGTCGTCCGAAACCAAGGTTTCGGTATTCGGGACGAACCGTCACCGTAACTCGCACGGCCGTGCCGATCAGACCGACCTCGGTATCGTGGCAGAGGTTGTTGGCGACACGGCTCTCGATTCGTCCATCGGTAACCGTGGCGCGCGAGGGACTCTCCACATCGGCTGAAAAGTAGTAGAGGGCGACGATGGTCCCGTCCGGGAGGTTGGTCTCAGCATCGAGGATTGCCAACCCGCGATCGTCCACCCCACTTGACTCCTCCGGAAGAATAATGACGAACCCTTCCGACCTCACGGCGCCCGGAGTTCGGGAGTTCAGCGGCAAAGCCCACCAGGCGAGAGCAATCCCGGCCGCCGCGATCGCGAACGCCAGAGCCGCAACGCCGATCCGCCGCGACAAACGTGCCTCCTGGATGCGCTCGGGTTCCCGACTCGTGATGTTCATCCATAGATCCGGGGCGGGCAGGCGGTCCAGGTCCCGCAGTCTGTCGTCGAGATCACGCATCGTCCTGCTCCTCCAACAACTCGCGCAGCTTTCGCCGTCCCCTTAGGAGGTGCACCCGCACAGCGGCGGAGGTGGACCCGATGATCCGCGCCACGTCGTTGACTGGGTAGCCGGCGTAGTGATGCAGAAGCACGGAACTCCGCTGCTTGGGTGATAGGGCCGCCAGGGCCCTAAGCAGGTCGGTCGGCGGCTCGGGATCTTCGTAGCTGCCCGCAGACGCAGCGAGAGGGAGACCGCGACTGCGCTGGAGCTCCCCAGCCGCGATACGAAAGGCAGCCCGCCACACCCACCGAAGCGGGTCTCGGATCTGGTCCCCTCGCCTTAGGGCTTGGGCGAAGGCTTCGGACACCGTCTCGTCCGCCAGTCCCCGGTCGCCGGTGAATGCCATCAGAGCCCTCCACAGCCGGTCGCCGTGCTCGCGGTAGACGGCCTCCAGGTCGACGTCCTCCTGGCGGTGGACCTGCGCTCGCTCGTCTACTCGAGCTCGCTTGCTCACGCGTGCATTGTGCTCCCTCAGGTAAAGGGACCGAAGGAACGCCGGATGTGAACACGGGCGACTGGAGCTTCACGCCCGGGCTGACGGCCGCCGCCACTGCCCGGCAGGCAGAAGCACGGGCCAGGCCCGGTGCGCCTTTCGCGGGCCCAGCCAGATCAGCCTCGCGGGGAACCCCTGGCGCTGTTCCCGCTGGAGTCGGTGGCGGGAACAGGAGCGTTCCAGGTTCCTCCCGAATTCCTCCGATTTCCCCCGCGTGCCCGGGGCCGGGCCGAAACCAAGGGGAGATAGATTGGCGGCTCTCGCGCCGATGATTTCGTCGCTCCCAGCCTCCTTGCCCATGACGGACTCGTACGGGGCTGTGACGCAACGGTTACAGCTCCGTGACGGCCAAGTTACCTGCCTGACGGAGCATGAACGCGAAACTCACAGGAGGTGAAGGATGAAGCGCACCGTTTTCCTCATAGCAGCACTGGCGCTTGCCTTGTCGGCCTGCGCCGATCGGAGAGTCGGATCATTCGGGCCAGGCTCCGACGAACAGACGAGTCCGAGCCCCAGCGAGTCAGACGAGCAGCAGACGCTCACATACGAGGTGTGGTTCGCCGGAAGCGAGGGGTGGCTGTTCGTCTTGAAGCGCACAGCGAGGCCCGAGCCCGGTGTCGGGAAGATCGCCCTGGAGAGCCTCCTCGCAGGCCCTTCGGAGGCGGAGCGCGAAGCGGGCGTGGGAACCGCCATTCCCGACGGCACCGAACTCCTGGGACTCGATATCGACGACGGAATCGCCACCGTCGACCTCAGCTCTCAGTACGAGCAGGGCAGCGGCTCGCATGCCGAATTCCTCCGTCTGGCCCAGGTCGTGTACACCATCACCCAGTTCGAGACAGTTCAAGGAGTGAATTTCCGGATCGAGGGGAAGCCGGTCGAAATGTTTGGCGGACACGGCATCCTCTTGGACGGGCCCAGGGCTCGCCGCGACTACCGTGACTATCTTCCTCCGATCCTCGTCGAGAGCCCTTCCATCGGCGAGCGTGTGGACAACCCGGTGTCAGTCTCGGGGACGGCCAACGTGTTCGAGGCCACCGTCAGCCTCCGGATCCTGGACGCTGGTGGCAAGGAGATCGCCAGGACGTTCACCACGGCAACATGCGGAACAGGGTGCCGCGGCAGCTACTCCGTGTCCGTCCCCTACGAGGTGGATCGAGAGCAGCCCGGTGTGATCGAAGTCTTCGAGTCCTCGGCGGAGGACGGGCGCCCTACCCACGTTGTGCGCATCCCGGTGACCCTCACTCCGTAAGAGGGAAGACTCGGGGCGCCGGGGGCGCGTGTGGACTGTGTGCCCGGGGCCGGACGCGCACAGAATCCACACTCCCCATCCAAGCCCTTGAGCTGGTGGTTCGCGTGCCGTGGACTACGTCGCCCACACGGCCTCGCCAGGCGGGGCAAACCTCGTGAGCACTGTTCCCCTCACCCTAGAGATACACATCCGGCGTCTGCCCGTTGCATGGAAAGCTCAGCAGCGCGCGGATGTCGTCCACGAGAAGTGATCTAGGTAAGGGCGCACTCGGGTGGTGTGTGATCCCGACACACGCATCACCATTCAGGTGGTCGGAACGGAGCGGGCGACGCAGGACAGAACATCGCGACTCTGAGACCAGTGCCCGTTTGCCCGTCACACCCGCCGCCGCGACGGCACCCACCGCCAGGATCCATCTCGCCCCTGTCCCCTCGATCTCGCGTTTCATTCGTTCCTGACACGCCACAATTGCCGCCGTCGGAGGTCTCCTGTCCCTGGTTGTCCTCTCATTCTTTCCAGGATGGCAAAGAACGGTGTTCGTGAAGTAGACCTTGGACTCGTCGACCCCGACCAAAGCGAGTGCACGCCGCAATGCTTTTCCTGCCGGTCCCACGAACGGCATGCCGCGCTCGACTTCCTGATCCCCGGGAGCCTGCCCAACGACCACGAGGTCGGTCTGGATGGGGCCATTCCCCGGAACGAACGACTGATCCGCCAAGGGGCACTCCCAGCAACGAGCGAAGGGTGCTTTCACGTCCACACGACACCTCCGGGAGCGATCGTAGAGCAACAATGCCGGGTGGGAGAGAAGGCCCCGCCGTGACCTGCCACCGCCTTGGCCATCTGGACAGGCGGTCTCCAGGTCCATCACGTTGCCGATGTCCGAGGGAAGGGGATTGTCCTATGGGCTGGCGCCTCTCTGCATCACGCCCAGCCGTGGCGAGACAAGAGCAATCCGAGAAGCGTCTCGGCCAAGAGCCGGACTTCCTCATCGTTCATCGGCTCGACGTGGACCGTGACCTCATAACCGCAGTTGGACGAAACGCGACCATCCCGAAGGCTCTCAGGCTGTTCTCGCCGCCGCCTTCTTCGTGCGTCTCCTCCGGCGGCCTGAGGGGGGCCCCTTGGGTAGGAAGCTCCCTGAGCGCCTAATCCGCGGCCACCCTGCCAGTGTGTCGATTAAGAGCGCGCGGAACTCCCGCGAGATGAGAAATCGCACGGCCTCGCGTGGTGAAATTTCGGCGTGTGGGGAGGCTAAAGTACGTACTCGCCCCTGTGAAGCCGACGCACCTCTTCGGGCTTTGCCCACACAGCGTTGGTCCCCTTTCGGAGGAGGACGCGACCCTCGAATTGGTACACGTCTTTGCGATTCCAAGGCGGGACCAGAATCACAAGGACCTCTTGGCCTAGTGCCTTCACGGCAGCTAGCCTTACAGTTGCTGCTGGAGCGACCTTGTCACGCAGGCAATTCTGCAGTGGCTGATCAAACTTCTGGCGACTCAGGTCTGTGCCCTGAATCGTTCCGTCGTCATCAACCCCGTACAGGATGAGTCCACCCTGTCTGGCATGGAGCATTGCCGCAATCTCCTTGACGATCTTCTCAGGCTTCGTGCCGACCCCCTTGAATTCGTAGAGCTGGTCCTCGCCATGTCGGCAGATGTCAAGCACTCCCGTTTCTGAGGGGACGGCCAAGGGTTTGGGTTTCCGGATGGGCGAACGTGCCGCGGCACGTCTGCGAGCGGAGGACGAGACCTGGCTTGTCGCGGTTTTGAGTACCCCTCCTCGAAAGTACCGAGGGGGAATTGTTCGGGCCAGCGGCACCTTCTCGAACACGGGAAGTCGATCCTTCAATTGAGGCGTCCCGTCCCGGGTCTGCTTCGCCTGAATCAGGCCTGCATCGGAGAGGTGCTTCAGGTCCCTTCGAATGTTGTTGATGTGTCGCTTTGACTTCTTCGCAATGTCGCGAGCGTTGCGCTTCCCATCAACCAGCTCAAAGACGCGCTGGCGCTCTGGTGCACTCGCGAAGAGGAAGCGGCCGCGCGCGACGAGCTCCTGAAGACTGATCATTTGCCTTTCTTCTCAGAGCCGGCTCTGGACTTACCCCGCATTCTGGCGGCGTCCGGGGACAAACCAACGACCGCGCCGATGGTTTGCCAATCGAACTTGAGGGCTCGGAGCGTGCGTATCTGCTGCTCAGGATCTTGGCCGCGAACTGCAAGGATGGCAATGATGCGATCGAGTTTGAGGCTGATCTCTCTGAGTAATTCCTCCTGGATGTCACCCATCAAGCCTCCCTTCGAGCGGCAGCTTGCGGAATCAGAATGGCAACTCCTGCGCCGGCAAGGTGACCCACGAGGGCGCACATGTCTGAGTAGGTGACGTCGACTCGCTTACGGTCTATCTTGCTGACCCAGTTCATGTGTCCAGCTACGTTCCGCGGAACTCGAACGAGTTCGAGGCGCGCGATCCACTGGTCGATGTCGGGGATTACTTTCACAAAGAGATTGGCGTTAGCTCGCATGATCTCCACCAACTCACTCAGAAACGTGAAATAGATGTCATGAGTGCCAGGAGACGAGTACCAAGGTCGGCGTGCGTAGGTGGCCACTCGCTCTTCCGCCTTCGTCTGAATACGGGGTGCAACAGCAATGCTCCACCAGTTCGGGCCGATCTGAGCTTCCAGGACGGAGTGGACGATCAGACGCGCAAGATTCTCGATCACGCACAGCTTCCAATACACGGTTCGACCAATGTTCTTCCCCGACGATTCCACATTCGGAATAGAGAAGGCTCGCGAACGAAAGTCCACTACCATGACGCGCCTGGGACCTCTATCAACCGCTCTTCGGGCTACGCTGCTTCTTGCCCCCTGTTCGTCGAGCTGCGTATAGCTGCTGAGAGACCACCGCTGTCGTCGTCTGGAGGAGGTCAGCAATCTCAAGATTCGAGAAACCAGCACGATTCAGCTCAAGGACTTTGTCGCGTTGTGATCCGCCTTTCATCTGATTCAATAGAATTAGAGCTAGCAGTCGCTCCATCCGTTCCGTATCTGCCACGCTCATCCTCTCTTTCGACGTCGCGCTGTCTGCGGCTTCAGACTCCGCGCGCTCGACAGCAGGGCTCGCACTGCTGCGGGGGATGTGTTTAGAACCTGAGCAATGGTCTTGTTGTCGAGCCCTGCAGCCTTAAGAAGGCGCACGCGTTCTGTGAGGCTCTGATCTGCGCCGACCTGGATGGCCAGAACCCTAAGGATGAGATCGAGTCTTTCCAGGATGGCGTACTCAAGTTCGGATTCCACATCTACCTCACTTCTCTGAAAGCGGGTATGCGTGCAGCAGTTTGGCCTCTCGTCCGGATCCAATCCGGAAGACCACGCCCGCATTAGCCCATCGGGCAACCGCCCGGCTAAAGTTGCCCTGGTCCAACTTCAAGAGCCTTGCGATCTCTCCCTGTGAACGAGTCCCATCGCACAAGTTGTAAGCGCGAATGTGCTTCTTGCTGCTGGCCTTTCCTCCCACCACCGACACCACATACTCCTCAGGCAAGGCGGCGCGTGCCGTCAGATGTACAAGCACTCGCAGCAGATTGCGAACTTCCCCATTCTCCACGTCTTCCTCCGGCCTCCCACCGAAGTCGAACCTCCGGCTCCAAACCATAACATCCCGGTCCATTCACACCGAGAAGATCGGTCGCCCTCGGGCGAAGGGCGATTGATTGGACAAAGAGAGGCGGGTCAGTCAATCGAACTAGTCGTGCTGCTCCCCCCGGCTCCCGTTCTCGCGCGGCCTAACGGCTGCAGGAGTGACGGGCTTATGGCGGCGCTTCGCGCAGCTGTTCGACTCGCACGGACCTCCGGATCGCCTCGGTAGTTAGGACGGCAGCGATCGCCACGGCGAGAGCAGCTGCGGCGGGGGCGCCGCCGAGCACGAGCGGGTCTGGCACCAAAGTCAGCGGTGGCGTGCTCGGTTGAATGGTGAACTGCGGGACCGTTGGTGTTGCGATGCCGGCTGCGGCTACCCCTGCTAGCACGCCAACCAGTGCGCCGAAGCCCAGGGTGAGAGCCTGTTCGATGAGGAGGGCGCGCCGCTGGGCTCCAGGCGAGACCCCGACGGCGGCAAGGGCGGCGAGCTCATAGGTGCGCCGGCGCCCAGCAACCCACAGTCCGAGCACCGCCCTGGCCATCGCCAGCGTCACCGCCGCCGCTGCCGCGGCGAGGAGAAGCGCCAGGGCCAGGCCCGGTCCCTGGCGGTTGAATCGACGCACTAGATCCTCGACCGCGCGTTCGCCCGTGACTGCCACCCCTTGTTCCTGCAGGGCCTGCGTGATCCGGGCGGCCGCTCCGGGGGCCACCCAAACCTGGTATCTCACCTGGTTCGAGACCCCGAAGGCCGCACGGTCCGCCAGCTCGTAATCGACCAGGGCGGTCGGTCCGGTGGCGCCGGGCGCCGCCCGGGCGCGGGCGATGGCAGTGACCTGCAGGCCCAAGCCGTCGAGCCCGAAGACCATCGATCCCCGCGGCTCAGGCTCGATGCGGCCGACGGTGATCGCAGGAAGCGTGGCGGGGTGGATGGCGGCTACGGCCCGCGTCTCTGCACCGGTGAGGAATGTCAGCTTGAGGCCCTCCGGCGTGCCGGCAGTCTCGGGGCGAACGCCTGGGGAGGAACTCTCCGCGCGCCACCGCCAGCTCTCGGTAAGGCCCGCGTCGAGGGCTTGCCACCGTCCCCCCGAGCGAACCTCGACCTTGCGGATGAGCAGTTCTGCGAGGGCCGCCCCTGCCGGCCCCTCATCGCTCGAGTCCACCGTGAAGCCGCGAAGCTCGCAGGACTGACGACAGGCAAGGGACAGCCGGCCCGCTAGAACGGCGGATTCCGAGTCAGACCTGCCCAGGGGAAGGGTGACGCGGCCCGTTCGGTCGGGGACCTCCACGTCAACTAGGAGGGAGAAGGCGGGATCGGCCACCCGGCGAGAGTCGACGGTGACTCGAATGTGCTCCCCGGACAGCGGTATACGCGGGGCGACGGCCGAGCGCAACCGGCGGAGCAGCTCAGACAGGGGCGCCGCGGCGAAGTCTGATCGCCAGTAAGCCACGTGTGCCACCCGCGCGGTATCCACCGCGAGCAGGTCGGCCCCACGGTCGTGGATGGCTACCGCGGCCGCTGACCTTCCCCCGGGGTCGGCCCGAGCGACCAGCTCCGGGAGCGAAGATCCCTCCGGAGGCGCCACCTCCAGCACCGTGGGGGCGCCGTTGTGGGTCCGGGCGACCTCTCCATGGTTCTGGGAGGTGATCGACCAGACGGACACGGCGAAGGTGGCCAGGGCAAAGGAGACGGCGAGGACGATCACCGCGTTCGCAGTACCCGGTGCGCGGGCGATCTGGCGGAGGGCCAAGAAGGCGCCGATCCCTCCGCGGCGGCGAGTCAGGCCGAAGGCTGCTCTGCACGCGTAGGGGAGGGCGCGGGCCGCGACCAGCGCGACACCCACGCCTAACAGCGCCGGGACGAGTAGTCCCGTCGCGTGCTGCCTCGAGGGGTTGGTCACTAGCCCCCCCGAGGTGAGCTCCACCAAGCCCGCCGCTACGAGGGCTAGCACGATCGCCTCTGGCACCCAGCTCCGCCGCCCCAGATGCGATCTGGAGCGACGCCATTGCTCGGTGACGGGAGTCGTGAGCGTGGCTCGGGCAGCCAGCCCCGCCGCGAGCAGGCCCCCCACGATCGCGCCGGTCGCGGTGACCCAGGCCATCCAACCGATCTCCACCCGAATGTCAGGGGCCAGCACCGCGCGGGAGAGGGATGTCGCGATCGGCCGGGCCGCGAGCAACCCGACGGGGAGGGCCGCGAGGAGCAGAACCACCGGCTCCCCGAGGCCGAACCGCCACACCTGTCCGCGAGACAGCCCTCGCAACCGGGCAAGGCCTATCTCCAGGCGGCGGGCCTGCACGAGGTCTGCGACCGCGAGGAACAACACCAGCCAGCACAGGGCGACCAACTCGAGAGTCACCAGAGCCACCGGCACCCCGAGGGCACCCATATCCCGGATCGCTCTCGACGCTGTCGCTTCCATCGCGCTGAGCACGGTGGCTGGCGCCAGGCCGACCTGTCGAATGGCCCGGTCCCGAAGCCGCTGCGGGGCCATGCGCAACCCCTCGGCATCGTCCCCAGTCAGCCCCGGCGGGTCGACGAAGAGGGTGACGCTGTAGGACCAGGGCGCCGCCGCCGGGCGGGCCCACTCCAAGGTGGCCTGGTCGGTGAACAGGGGGTCGAAGAGCCGCTGTCCCTCGGGGAGGTACTCGGCGCGCCCCATGGAGTCGGGGAAGTACGGGAGACCGAACCAGTACGCCTCCCCGGGATCGCGCGGCTCATAGATTCCCACGACGGTGAGCGGGAGAGGGTGGCCTCGCTCTACCGGGGTGTCGCCGTCAGGCGTGCCTCTGAGTGGCCGAGGTGGAACAAGGTCCTCCAGCAGAGCCCGGCCGCCGACCGTCCACCCGTACCGCGTGCTGGTGGCCCTGCTGGCCACCACCTCGCCAGGCCCCGAGGGGCACCGGCCCGACAGGAGTTGCAGCCGCAGGCAGACGCCGTCTCGCCAGATCAGCTTGACCGCGTTGGGTTCGCCCAGCACCGGGCTGGCGAGCTCGGCGCTCATGATTGGAGAACCGAACGCGTGCTGGATACCCGTGGCCTCCCGTGTCTCCGGGAGGTCCTCGGGGGGCTCAAGCCGAGGCTCGTAGATCACCATGACTCCTCGACCCCCCGGTGGCGCCTCGGCGAATGCGTCGCGGAGGATGGCTGTGCGCGCGGTACCGGCGTAGGTCGGGCCCATGGCCGCCGCTGCCGCGGCGATCGCCGCGACACACAGGACCACGAGCGACAGCCATCGCCGGTGCCATAGCCCCCGGAGGGTTAGTCCGCCGCCGATTGCGCGAGAAGACGACACGCTCACGGAGCGTCTCCCACGACGAGATGGTGGACTACGGCCCCTTCTCGCAGCTCCAGGACCCGGTCGCACCGCGCCGCCACCTGTTCATCGTGCGTCGCCATCACGAGCGCCGCCCCGTACTCGGTCACCGCGAGCAAGTGGCGGAGGACCAACTCCCGGTGATCGGCATCCTGCTCGGTGGTGGGCTCGTCGGCGAGGAGCACGCGAGGCCGCAGCGCCAGAGCCCGTGCCACCGCCACCCGCTGCTCTTGTCCGCCTGAGAGTTCCTCGATCAGGTGGTCGGCGAATCGCCCCACATCGAGGCGGTCCAATATCTCCGTCGCAATGGCCGTTGCCTCATGCGGGGGCCTCCCCGCCGCCCGCAGTGCCACCTCAACGTTCTCCGCAGCAGTCAGGAGCGACACAAGCCCATAGTTCTGGAATACAAGCGCCACATCCCGCCGGCGGTGGGGGTCCTCATCCAACGGAACGCCCGACACCCAGACACGACCGGCCTGGGGAGGGATGAGTCCACCCAACGTGGTGAGCAACACGGTCTTCCCCGAACCCGAGGGTCCGAAAAGGGCCACCCGCTCCCTAAACCGAACCTCGAGGGAAACATCGCTGACCACCGCTCGGCCGGCGATCAGGCAAGTGACCCCCTCGGCGGTGAGCGCCGCAGTCACGGCGACTCCCGTTCGGGATCGACGCGAAACAGTCGGACGCCGTCAGGCGTGGGAACCACCCGGGCCAGGCCGCCCGGAGGTAGGACGTCGTGGAGCTCCGGCGGGAGCTGTACGGTCCCGTCTCTGCCGATCACGATGTATTCTCGACCGCTCCGGCCCTCCGCGCCGACGCGACCGTCGCGGATCGTCACCATGCGGTCGAACGCTTGGCTCACCTCAGGATCGTGGGTGACGACCACGACCGTGGCCCCGAAGCGCGCCGGAGCCTGGGAAAGCAACTCGACCACCTGACGTGCCGAGATCCCGTCCAGCTGGCTGGTGGGCTCGTCGGCCAACACCAGCCGCGGCCAGTTGGCCAGGGCCACCCCCACCGCGAGCCGCTGCTGCTCGCCACCTGAGAGCCGGCCCGCGACGGCATTCGCCATCTCGAGCAAACCGACCGCCTCTAGCAGCTCGCCGATGCGCCGGCGCCGCTCTCTGTGGCGCGCGGGTCCGGCTCGCTGTGCGAAGGCGATGTTCTGAGCCGCGCTGGCATGCGACAGGAGATTCCGGGCCGGGTTTTGCAAGATCACGCTGATATGCGTAGCCCGCAGGCGGTCTAACTGGCGCAGGGGTAGCCGGCTGATCTCCCGTCCATGCAGCCAGAGCTGGCCACCGCTCGGCCGCATCAGCCCGGCTAGGAGCCACAGGAGAGTGGTCTTGCCGGCCCCAGACGGACCGAGCAGGGCGACGGTCTCCCCGTCCTCCACGACCAAGTCGACGTCCCGCAGAGCAACCACTTCGGTCGCGGCGGACCGGTAGATGTGCACCAGTCCTTCGCAGCGGACCGCCGTTGCGTTCATCTTCGGCGCCTTGGCCAATTCGACGAGACCTAAGCGAGTATAGGTTGGAAGGTCTCTGGCGGGCCGCCCAGGCGCTGGGCCGTCGGCCAGCGCCGATGACCTCCGGCAGGTCCTCGCCGCCGGCGGGCTCGAGGACCAGCGGAAGATCTTCACGCGGACGATCCGGTCCGTGACCTGGCTACCCGAGGAAGAGCGCTTGGAGCTCCGGCTCGTCTCGCCGCGGCCGGAAGAGGAAGCCGCAGCCGCGGCGGCGCGTGTGGACTATGTGCGTGCCCGGGGTGGGATTCGAACCCACACGCCCC
>JBOGWB010000085.1:0-34775 GCA_050693035.1 Actinomycetota bacterium | reverse complement strand
GGTTCGAATCCCGTCGTCCGCTCTAACCGAAACCCCAGGTCAGCGGCCATGTTCGGCGCCACGCCCACCGCCCGAGTCCCGGTCGATCCCGCCAGAATCCCGTCATTCTCCCGTCTCAGCTTCAGGTTAGCGCTCGGTTCCTTCCTGTTTCGGCCGTCATCGACCCAAGAGAATGGCCCCCGATCTACGACTGCCGGATACTTGGATTCATGGCGGCATGGGTGATCGTTGACGGGCCGATTGAGGATCTGAATCCACCCGGTGGCCTGGACGCCGTGACGTGGACATGGGATCTCGAGCGGGACGGCCAGCGCCGGCAGGTCACCGTCATCATGTCCAGAACCCTGCTCGGAGCGACCGGCCACCCAAGCCAGGACGCGGCGGTCGCGCGCGAGACGAAAGGTCGGAACTATGTCGAGGCGGTGCTCGATCAGGAGGCCCCACCCCGCTACCGGGAGGCCAACACCGAGCACACCTTGGCAGACAACATCCTGGACCGGTACGAGTCTTGAGGGTTGCGCCCAGCGCCACGCTCGCGGTGGGGTCGGCACCGGCACCGGTGATGAGGCCCGGGTCATCCCGGACCGGGGCGTAGAAGATGAAGTAGGCGGGAATCGAGGTGATGAAGGTGGCGAGGAAGAACCAGCGGAGCGATCGTCTTCGGAGTGCTGACCTGGCTCCTCCTCGTAGTGCTGTTCCGAGCCGCTCCCGAGGTCCGTTGAACGCGCAGCGGGGGTCGTGCTCGTCGTCGCGCCACTCTGGTTCACCGCCAACTTCGCCCTGCTCTGCAAGCGGTTCGACTACCCCGCATCAAGTAGCCGCCAGGGGTATTCACAACGCAGGGGGACTCAACTCCGTACTGGTCGCTGTCACCGGCGAATCCCGCGTCGATGGCCACCCCAAGCCGTTCCCACTCGCCGCCACTGCGCTGAACCGCCTCGA
Organism: Actinomycetota bacterium; assembly: GCA_050693035.1. GTDB lineage: Bacteria > Actinomycetota > UBA4738 > UBA4738 > CALAEC01 > DASYVD01. Next base: position 33,833 of record JBOGWB010000085.1, on the reverse strand, counting down.
GTATCCGCCATGTGGTCCCGTCATGTCCCGAGTACCACATACGAAGAGCGCCCTCGGCCTCGAGGACCCAAGGGCGCATCGCTCTCGAACTGTCGGGCTCACCGGAGTCTCCGGGCGGAAGGATCTCTCCCTCCCGGATCCATTCCATAGACAAACTGTACTCCCGAGCGCTGCGCGACCACTTCGACGTGTCCACCTCGATCTGTTTGCGGGATGGTCCTCACCTAGGGGCAGACCCAGAACTTCGGCCACGACGCGGCTGAGCCGTTCGCGGCGGCGCAGACGTGCGGCTAAGGTCTCAGCAGTCATGGAAACGGTCGACTACTTAATCCTCTACGTGCGGGACCTTGAGGTGGAGGTCGCCTTTTACCGTGACGTGATCGGACTGCCGGTCAACCTCCAAGAGTCCGGCTACGCGGAGTTCGCCACGAGCGGCACGAAGTTCGCGCTCTACGAGCGCTCCCGGCTGGCCGACTTGATCGGCGCAACTCCGCCGCCCTGGCGCTGTGTTACGTCCTGCGAGCTTCCTTCCCCCGTCCACTACCGCCGGATGATGCGCCGAGACTGCGCTCACCTCAAGAAGCCGAAGGGGAGGCCACGCGCTCCAGCGCTCTTCGCATGTCACCCTCGATCTCCGCCCACGAGAAGAGGCGCCCCAGCCGCACCCGGACCTGCCCCGATTCCAGGACCACTTCCGCGACGCCTCGGACGCCGAAGAGCGCACGAAGGATCGATTGTGAGCCGGCCATGCGGAGGCTCTCGGCAACGAGCCTCGGGCCTGCGTAGGAGACGCCGAACGTCTGCGCCGGATCGTCTCTGTTCGACGACGTCGAGCCCCACTCTTTCCCAAGGAGCTCGCAGACCTGCCGGGTGGTCTCGTCCCGATCGGCGCCTGGAGCGAGGTTCAGGCGCGCCCGATACCGATGAAGATCGATGGATCGAATCCCAGGGACCTCGAGCAGGCGGTCCAGTGGGTGTGGCGGCCTCGACGGTGGGCAGGTCTCGATGGTATGTTGGGTCAGCTCTACCGTGGTATTCACAACGAGCACCATCGGGTTGGACGGGCGGGATAGGGACCAGGCCACTGAGGCTATGGTAACCACGTGGATCGATCGGTCCGCGTACGCTGAGGCGCAGCGCCGGTATCGACGAGCGACAGACGCTCTCGCGAGGAAGGAGGGGCACATGGTGAAGGTGGGGATCCTGGCCCGCATGGAAGCGAAGCCGGGCAAGGAGGACGACGTCGCCGCGTTTTTGGAGGGGGCGCTGCCCCTGGTGCAGGAGGAGCCGGACACGGTCACGTGGTACGCGATCCGCATCGGCCCCTCGGAGTTCGGCATCTTCGACACGTTCGAAGACGACGCCGGTCGGCAGGCCCATCTCTCGGGCAAGGTGGCCGAGGCGCTCATGGCGAACGCCTCGGAGCTCTTCGTTGCCCCGCCCAACATCGGGCAGGTCGACGTCCTGGCGTCGAAGTAGCTATAGCTGCGCTCCCGGGTCTCTCCATCGCCGAGGGAGCGCGGCACACCGTGGGCAGTGTGATCACGTCAGGTACGCTCACGATCGTGCCTGAGGACGAGCGGGATTTCGACGAAGCAGAAGCGGAGTTCGCCTCAGCGGCCAGGCTCGAGGTGGAGGACGCCGGAAGGGGACGCCGTTTCTTCAGATGCGCCGGCGAGAACTCGCCGACCCAACCGAGTTCATGCATCGTGGAGACACCGTCACGGTAGCCTCGGGGACTGGTCCTTCACCGCCACGGTGACCCACGCGGCGGGAGACCTGATGACGCTCGAGACGAGCGATGCGTTGGTCGATTTCAACCTGGATGCCGGCCCGATCTTCTCCGTCGTCGAACGAGCCCGCGCAGGCCTGAACTCGGTTCCCTTCCACTCGGTCCACGGCCTGTGGTCACGCTCGGAATGCTACCGGCGACGGGTCAGGTGAGCCTTCTGCCGGCGAGCACGCTGGAGCGAGCGCTATGACGGCGTGTGGTCCGCCATGCGGCCATGATGGGTCCGTTTGTCCGGCTCCATCGCCCGGTGTACGGTCGGTTCCTCGGCGAGCGCCGGTCCGGAGGAGAGGGTGAGGGCGATGGCGAGGGCCCAGGGTCAGCACCGGCACGAGGGCTTGAAGCACCGGCACAAGCACTATCACGTCACGCACTACCTGCACCGAGGAGAGAACTGGGGTCATCTTCTGTCCACCCACACGCACGAGCACAACCATCCCGCGCTGGATCACGTGCACATTCCCCACCGGGACGTGGAGAAGGAGCATCGGAGGGAAGCACACCTCCACGACCACGCCCGCCCCGCCGAGTCGCCGGGGTAGGGGCGCAGCCGGGCGCGCCTGGTCTCCTTTTCGGTCGCATACTGGCTTCACACACGGTGCGACACACCATCACGAGCCGTCGCCAGTCGGAATGAGTGCCATGTTGGACGCCTGGTTGAGCGATCGACCGAGGCTCGAGGAGGTGAGGATTGGGGTGGCCTAGCGAGTCCTGATCGCGGTGGGGATTGCGCGTGCTCTCGCCTGGTTGGCGCTGGCCGCGTTCCTCCTTGTGGCCCGCCCGAGAGGGTCGGTGCTCAAGGAGGCCCTCCGGATCCTTCCTGACAGGCTCCGCGGCTCCTCCGACGCCTCGCCGCCGACCGCAGCCTGCCCCGCGGGGTTCGGATTCGACTGTGGCTCCTTCTTGCCTACCTGGCCATCCCGATCGACCTGGTGCCGGACTTCATCCCGGTGGTTGGCTACGCCGACGACTCCATCATCGTGGGCAGGGACTGAGGATCCTCGCCCGAAGCTGTGCTGAACTGTCAACCGCCGGCTCAGCGCCAATCCGGTCCTCGCTGAGTTCTCTCCCGTTCCTGGCCTCGCAGTGCGCGAGGAACTCCTCGCGGAGGTCCTCCAGCGTGACGGCCCTCCTGGCCAGGGCTCGTCCAAGGGGTCGGGCCATGCCATTCCTCCTCTCCCTCCGAGAGGACGGCGCCTGAAGACTTGTCCGGTGTCATGACGGGCGGTCGGAAGACTTGTCCGGAACCGGGCCGGAGGGAACACCAAAAGACTTGTGTGGTAGAAGCGGTCTCGGGGACTCGAACGGAGCCCCTTCCACGGCTACCTCACGCCTGCCTCGGCGCAAAGCCACTGGTCAAAGGCCACTTTCAGCAGCGGAGGCGAAGGTTACAGCGTACGAACACCGGTAATCGTGGCGAGAAGCTGTGGGTGGCTTCTCGCTCATCGGGGCGAGCGTCCTGAGAGCTGCCGATCACAGCATGATGTCGCGGGCGATTCGGCAGAGATCGGTCCACATAGCTTTGGACCGCCCTCGGCATTCCCCAGATTCCTGCCAGATTCCTCGCCGATTCCTCGCCCCGAGGACAGAGCCAAAGGCTGCTGGCCCGTGGTCGATGAGCGTGGCCGGTGAGCGGAGGGGGAGGCGCGAGCAGCGAACTCACAATCCGCCGGCCGGAGGTTCGAGTCCTCCCGCCGACTGCAGCCCACGTCTCGTCTCAGCCCACCGGGTCCATGGCCAGGAAGATATGCACGACCCGCAAGCTGGGATCACCGGCCGGAGTGCCTCAGTCGGCCGAGAGGACCCGGTGGAGGAGCGAGGAGGCCCCATTCTCACCGATGAGGGTCATCAATCCTGCCTGACGATCCCGAGTTCGGTGGCCGACGGCCGTGCCTCCGGCGGCATCGTCACCGTCACTCGAACCTCGTCCTCAGCGGCCTCGACCCTGAAATCGAGGAATGAGCAGCACTTCCGCTCGGCCTCGATGAGCCCTTTGAGAACTCGGGCCGTGTCCGCGCCTCCGCGGTAGACCAGCAGCCGGCCATCGGGTCGGGTCTCTGCTCGAATGAGGGCCCCGGCCTCGAGGGCACGCCAGTCAGCTCGACGGGCGGTCAGCTCTTCGTCGTCCAAGGAGCATGCGTATACGGGTTCGGTCATCTCTGTCACCTGGGGCGCGGAGGAGCCCTCGGCCGCGGCCAAGGGAACATCGGGCGGTGTCATTGAGCGCTCCTCCCCGCGCCACGCCTCAAGGGCCTCGCGGACGAGGAAGTACGTGATCCCAAGGGCTGCCACAGGATCCGCCCACCACCATCCCAAGACGGCGTTCAGCCCCACTCCGACCAGCACGACCAGCGACAGCCCCCAGCAGGCCGTGGTCTGGAAGGCGTCCGCCTCCATCGCCCGGCTGCCGAGGGCGATCGCCGTCCGCCGCTTGGCCCGGGCCAGCCACCACATCACCCCGAGCGACACGGCGGTGAGCACGATCCCGACGGCGGAAGGGTCCGGGTGCTCCCGGAGCCACAGGGTGCGAGATGCGTCCACGGTGACGAACACGACGAGCCCGACCAGGCTGACGGCGACGAGCCGCTGCGCCCGCTGCTCCACCCGCTCGATCCGTTCTTGGCCCGTGGCTCCTCGCTCGGCCAACAGGCGCCAGACGAGGACAGAGCCGGAAGCGCTCTCCACGAAGCTGTCGATCCCGAAGCCCAGGAGCGCCACGCTCCCGGCGACCAGCGCGGCGAGCACCGCCACTACCCCCTCGACCAGGTTCCAGCCGACGGTGAGGTACTCGAGCCTCAATCCGCTGCGAAGCAGCGATCGGCGGTACTCGGCGTCAGTAGAAGGAGCCATGCTCATGGATGTGCGGCCTCCTCGATGCGGCGCCGGTCCTGCAGTTCGAGCTGGAAGGTGCTGTGCTCGATGTCGAAGTCACCGGAGAGGCAACTGCAGAGCCGATCAAGCACCTCGGGGGGCTCGGCCCGCCCTTCGATCACCACGTGGGCCGAGACGACGTTCATCCCACTCGTGATGCTCCACGCGTGCAGATCGTGGACATCCACTACGCCAGGGGTCTCAAGGACGTGTCGGCGGACTTCCTCCAGGTCAACGGTCTTCGGGGTGGCCTCGAGCAGGACGTCCACGGCATCCTTCAGAAGCTTCCAGGTTCGTGGAAGGATCAGCAGCCCGATGAAGACCGACGCGATGGGGTCCGCCCGCCGGAATCCGGTGAGGGCGATTACGAGGGCAGCGACGATCACGGCCACTGAGCCGAGCAGGTCGCCCAGCACCTCGAGGTAGGCCCCTCGGATGTTCAGGCTCTGAGCACTGGCCCTCCCGGAGCAGCCACAGGGACAGGGCGTTCGCCAGCAGGCCGACCGCCGCCACGCCAAGCATGCGTCCGCTGGCAACCTCTGGCGGCTGGGAGAGTCTCCACCACGCCTCGAACAGGATGAGGCGGCCACGCCGAACAGGAGTACACCGTTGATCACCGCAGCGAGGATCTCGGTGCGATACAGGCCGAACGTACGCCCCCTGTTCGCCGGCCGTGCCGCGAACCAGATTGCCCCCAGGGCCAGACCGAGTCCGGCCACATCGGTGAACATGTGCCCAGCGTCGGCCAGGAGGGCCAGGCTGTGCGACAGCAGCCCACCGATAACCTCGACCACCAGGACCGACACGGTGATGGCGAGGACGGCGAGCAGCCGGCCCCGCCTGGCTCCGGCAGCGCCCTGTAAGCCGCTCATCTATCCTCCTCAGCCCTGACCATCGGTTCCGTCGCATGACGCAGCCCGTCCGAGAAGATGTGCCGGACGTGCAGGTCGGCCAGCCGGTAGTAAACGATCCGTCCGGCCTTGCGGCGGGCCACCACCCGGTGCCCTCGAAGAAGCCGGAGCTGGTGACTGAGGGCCGACTCGGTGATCCCAAGCAGCGCGGCCAGGTCACAAACGCACAGCTCCTCGGCGAGGGAGAGCGCGTGAAGGATCCGGGCCCGCGTGGGATCGGCCAGGAGCCCGAACGTGGAAGCCACCTCGTCGGCGGCGGTCTGGTCGATAATCCGGCCGATGAGGGGAGCGACGTGCTCGGGGTGGATGCATTCCACCTCACACCGCTCGACTGTTAGGTCAATAGTTGAAGGATTGTTCATACCATCCAGGATGAGGGCCGTGCCGCCGTTCGTCAATCGGTTTTTCATCCGCGCGGCGCAGTTCCGATCTCAGCCTGGGGGAGATCCGGGAAATCCAGGCCTTCCGGGACCGAGGCGAGGTGCCTTGCGCCCACGCCGGTTCTCTCATCGAGCGCCACGCCCACGACTTGTCCGAGCGAATCGCCGCCCTGGATCGGATGCGGCGGGACCTCGAGCGGCTGGCGAGAAGGCCCGAACGGCGTCGCCGCGGGAGGTTCGGGGCGCATCCTTCTGCCACATCATCGAAGCGAGGTGCGCGGGAGTCGGCGCAAGGGTTTGGGACAGCCGCGGGGGAGTCTCGAGGAGCGTAGTGCCAGCACTGCTGGGTCGTCTCGGGTACCGGTTGAGTGATTGGGCTCGTCGGTCGATACCCAAGGCGTGGGCCAAGTCCAGAACGCAAGGGCATGAGCACACGAGCTTCGGGTGGCCGGCCTCGGGTCCTGATAGTGGATGACGAGCCGGAGACCTGTGTGCTACTTCGTGCCATTCTGGAGGAAGAGGGCATCGAGGTTGCCGGAGCTGCCGGTGGCGGCATCCAGGGGGTCTTCATGGCTGACGACCTGGCTCCCGATGTCGTCCTCATGGATCTTCGAATGCCTGACATGGACGGTGTCCAGGCCACGCGACGAATCAAAGCCGCTCACCCCGACATGCAGGTGATCTTCCTTACCTTCTACGGCGACCGCGACTGGGCAGACAGCGCCGAAGACGTCGGAGCGTTCTGCTATCTGGTGAAGGGGTGCCCGCCGTCGATGATCGTAGAGATGATCCGGCGAGCATGGGGGTACCAGCGGCACAAGGAAGCGGATCCGTGGCCGACGGCCGCTGACAGCACCGGTCCACGTCCGGCGCCGGAGGGCTCGGCGGGGCTGGCCAGTGGCTGAAGCTCGCCCGAGGTCAAGCAGAGGCCTTAGCCCCTCAAAGCTGGGGATGCACCACGGTCGGCCGAGATCGGCACGGTAATGTAGAGAAACGATGAGGCGCGGTAGAAGAACCCCCGGACCATTCGCGCTCGGGGTCCTCCTCGCTCTGGTGGTGTCGGCGTGCGGGGGGTCCGAGGGTGGCGGTGCGAGCCCGTCAGACGAATTCCTTCGCGTCGGTGAGCCCGCGCCGGGCTTCGAAATGCCGTCGGCGGAGCACGGCCAGGTTTCCCTCGCAGACTTCCGTGGCCGGAAACCGATCCTCCTCTATTTCAGCATGGGGCCCGGCTGAGCGCCGTGCCTGCAGCAGGTAGTTGACCTGCAGGAGAGCAGGAGCTTCCAGTCCCTGGATACCGAGCTGTTGAGCATCTCGCCCGACCCGATTGACGCCTGGGCGGAAGAGGCCGCGGAATTGGGAATCCGAACTCCAGTCCTCTCCGACCCGGGTAACAGGGTCGCAAGCGCATACGGAGTGATGAGGTGGATGATGGGGTCAGGGGAACCCGGGCACACGTTCGTCCTGGTCGATGGGCAGGGTTTGGTGCGGTGGATCCGAGACTACGGGGCGCCGGAGAACGGCGGCCTCATGTACGTCCCGCTGGATGAACTGGTCCCCGCGATCGCGGAGCAGCTTTCGTCAAACGGCTGACTCGGACGAGTCCTCTCCGTGGATGGTTGATCAGCTGCCCGCCCCATCGAGGACCTTACGGATCTCACGATTGAGGAGATCGCCGTCGATGACCCCGATCCATTCGAACGCCTTCTCTCCATCCGCGTCGTAGACGATGGTGATCGGCTGGCCGATGAAGCCGAGGCGGTCGCGGATCTCGGCGTCTGGATCGAAGACGCTGGGGTAGGGCCACCCGAACTCGGTGATGAATTCCCGGGCGGCAGGCCTCTGATCGAGGATGTCCACACCCAGGAACTGAACCCGGCCTTCGAACTCCCGCGCGAGTCGAGCCAGGTCGGGCGCCTCGATGCGGCAGGGCCCGCACCAAGATGCCCAGATGTTCACCACCACCGGGGTGCCCCGGAGCTCCTGCAGCAAGGCCTGGAACCTCTGGAAATCGAACTCGGGAAGGGCGAGCGGATCGGCCGGGAGCAGTTTCGCGGTCGAAGCGGGGGAGGCGGTCCCCGTCGTCACAGTCCCGCCCGTTGATCCTGTGCTCCTACCGGCGCAGGCGGACAGAGCGAGCGTGGCCAGAATGCCGACCGCGACCAGCCGCTTCATCTCCCGTAAAGGACGCGTCATCGAAGGAAGCGATTCCCCAAGTCGATCGAGCCCCTTAAGCCATTCTCCTCGAGGTGCGAGCCTGACATGCCCCGTGGTCAGCCCACGCAGAACGGGCCCTCGGGTGCCTGCCGGATGGTGTCCGTTCCCCTGGGCGGCCCGGTGACGATGATGCCGGTATCCACCTTGAGCTGCCCCTCCTCGACCCGGACCGGGAAGCGATGGAGGCCGGTCGGGGCGGGGCCGAGCTCGTACTCGCCTGCGTAGTTGTACTTCGTGCCGTGGCACGGGCACTCGAACCACTGGCTCTGCTGGCAGAAGGGGACCCGGCACCCCAGGTGGGCGCATTTCTGGTAGAGAGCCATCAGGCCCTCGGCGGTGATTCCCTCGTACAGGCCGCCCGGCCGATCGCCGGTCCCGGCGTAGTTGACGATGTAGAACCGGCCGACTCCGTAGTAGAAGGGCTCGCGGCTCTCCCGGATCAGATCCTTGATCGCCTGCGGGGAGTCGGGCAGCGTGATCAGCGAGCCGAACCCGCCCTTCAGGTTCGGCCACAGGAACGCCAGGGTGGCGCCGCCGAACTGGGCGGTGAACACACCGAGGGAGGCCAGCAGCCCGCCGCGGAAGAAGTCCCGGCGGGACAGGACCACTTTCTGCTTCGGCGCCGGCGTCGGGAGACGGCCGGCCGGGCGGTCACCGGGGCCACCCCGCCCTCCCCGACGGCCGCCAGCTGCCTGGGCCCCGGCGGGCCCGGACCAGCGTCCCGACCAGCAGCAGCCCGAACACACCGAGCAGGGCGACCACGATCACCACGGCGAAAGTCGACTGCGAGATCGCAACCATGACCAAGGGGCCAATACCCAATACGCCGCTCATCCGGGCAACCTCCCATCAATACTATGCCCCGTAGTAGAGTCGGACAACCGAGTACACGACGACAGGGAAAGCGCGCCCATGGCAAGAAGGAAGAGGAAGCAAAAATCGTCCTCGAGCCGGCGCCCCGGCCGGGTGCCCGCAACAACCGAGCCGGCAGCTACCGCCGCAACGACGGAGCAGTCCACCTCTCGAGACGAGGCTCGGCGACAGCGACGGGAGGAGGCCCGCAGCCAGCGTGACGCGCTCAGGCGCCGAGCGATCCGCCGGAGGTTGGTCCGCGGGGTGCTGGCCTGGGGGGCCGCCGGGCTACTCGTCGCCGTGGGGATCGCCTACTTCGTCGTGCAGTCACAGGCGAAGAGCAGGCTGGCCGCGGAGGCCAGCCGTGTTGCATCTGCGGCTGGGTGCACTCAGATCGAGGAGAAGCCGGATCGCGGCGCGAGCCACAGCCCCCCTTACACCTATGACCAACAGCCGGCGACCTCAGGCTCGCACAGCACCCCGCTCCCTTCAGGGCAGAGCGTCTACGAGACCCCGGTCCCCGAGGAGAACGCGGTTCACAACATGGAGCACGGATACGCGTTCATCTACTACCGCCAGGAGGGCGATGCCGCTCTTCCGGCCAGCGTGGCCCAGGCGCTCCAGGTCCTAGCTGAACGGGAGAGCAAGGTCATCATGGCTCCGTATCCCGAGCTTGAGGAAGGCCGGTCCCTGGCCCTTGCCGCCTGGAACCGGCTGCAGCAGTGCCCCTCCACCGTGACTCCCGACCAGGCCACCACCCTGGCGGGCTCCTTCATCGCGCAGTTCCGCGGGGGCGGAGACGCCCCCGAGCCCAACGTGCCGTGAGGAAGGGGCTCCCCTCGGACACGACCGCCGCGCCGGCACCGGAGAGGCCGCCGGGCCCCCCGGCGGAGGCGATCGGGGCGGGGGCGGAGGAGGAACACCGTCCCGGCAGTGCTCGCCTGGACCACCCGTCCACCCTGGGCGAACAGCGCCGGCCCCGGCGGGGGCGATGGGTCTTCGTCGGGGCGGTCATGCTGGTCATCGCCGGAGCGTCCGCGCTGTTCACGTTTGGCCTCTACCGGGATCCCACCGCCATCCGTTCCCCGCTCGTGGGTCGCCCGGCGCCAGATTTCGCCCTGCCACTGCTTGACGGAGGGGGAACCATCCGCCTCTCCGACCTCAGGGGCCAGGTCGTAGTCCTGAACTTCTGGGCCTCCTGGTGCGTGGCCTGTCGAGAGGAGCATCCGAACTCGTCCTCGCCTGGGATCGCTACCGGGACCAGGGGGTGGTCGTCCTGGGCATCGTCTACCAGGACTCTCCCTCGAGCGCCATGAGCTACATGGAGAAGATGGGAGGAGACTGGCCGAACGCCGTCGATCCTGAGTCCAGCGCGGCCCTTGCCTACGGCGTGTACGGAGTCCCGGAGACCTTCTTCATCGACGCTCGCGGCGTGGTGCGGCACAAGCAGATCGGCGCCACCTCGTACGATTTCCTCGTCCGGGAGGTCCAGCGCCTGCTCTCGAGCAGGGATGGGCCGTGACCTTTGCAAGTGGGCGGCGTCCCGATCGGGCGGCCAATGGATCTCCGCCCCGTGCGGGGCGCATGTACTTGGTTCTCGGGAGTTCGATGCTCACGGGGTGACCATGATGGGCACCTTCGGCGAGTAGCCGCTCGCCCCATTGTTCGACACCTTGCGCAGCCGCGACCGGAATTGGTAGGTCCCCGTCGGCTGACCAGTCGAGTCGAACGAGGCCGACTTGGTGATGATCCCGGTCATCCAGTCCTGGAAGGATCCTCCCGGGTTCCTCTTCTGAACGTCGTACACGAAGCCGGCCGGAGCGTCGATCGTCGCGACAGTGATGGTGAAGATGGTGCCGACGGGACCGCTCGGCGGGCTCGCAGTGGGCTTGGCCCCCACGGCGGCGACCATCCCGAGGGCGACGTGGAACGTGCAGTGGTACTTGTAGATGCCGGCCGCGTACAGAACGAAGTCGAAGGTTCCCCCGGGACTCACGATCCCCGAGTCCCAGAGGCTCAACGGGGAATCTTGCGTCGTGGTGTGCGCCACCGCACCGTCGTTGGTCCAGTGCAGCGTGTCGCCCATCTTGACCTTGGCCGGGTCCGGGCTGAAGTCGTACTCGAACATGGACACGTTCACCGTCCCGGCCAACGCGTCCGACTGGAGGAAAACCGCCAGCGCGAAAGCGACGAGGATCACTCTGGTGCGGAGGCGCAGCATGATTCTCCTTTCCCCCGAGCCGTACGGCTAGCCTGCAAGCCCCCCGCCACCTCGTGGGAGGGGCGCACGGCAGCCCCCCAGCTCGGGCATCCGTCCATTCGCGGCTGGGATTCTACGACGCCTCGTCGTACTACGGGCCAGGGGTGGCAGTGGCGGGCGATTGGCTCCGCTCAATCCGCGGCCTCATCGGGCGGCCGATGGATGTCCACCCCATGCGGGGCTCCATGAGTCGATCGAGCTGAACGTACGGCTACCTGGCCGAGGTCGCCAGGATCAGGCCGGCGATCCCGAGGACAGCCCCGCCGACCTGACCGATGACGTGATGCGGATCAAAAGAAAGAAAGGCGGTCCCCGTCCTCGCCCCGATACTGCCCGCGAGGAAGAGGATGCATCCGGTTATGGCCATCGTCCAGCCCACTCGCTTCCTCCACGGTGAGCGGCGGCGCCGCGGGGCGAGCGGCGGCTCGAGCCTGCGCGAAGTCCTCTTTCGGGTGTGGGACCTGGGCATCAGGGACGCCTGACGATGCCGATACGCCGGTCGAGCTCACGGCGGAGTTTGCGCTCCGAGGGTCTCCCGTGGGCGAACGGCTGACCGTCGATGAAGACGCCGGGGGGAAACAGGACGCCGCCGCCCTCGGCCAGGTGCTGGCCCTCGAGGGAGTCGAGGTCCACGATCTTCACGGAGAAGCCGTATTCCGCGGAGAGGCGATCGAGGAGCCTCTTGGCGTCATCGCAGTAGGCGCAGGCCCCCTGCGTCAGCAGCAAGATTTCCATCTGGAGCTACCCGGATCCCTGAAGCCCCGCTCGGATGTCGGTGAGGAGATGGGACACCGGTACGTACATGGTGAAGTTGGGCGCGCCTCCGTAGTCCGCCCGCCATCGGATGACGCCGTCGGGGCCCACCACGATGAAGGAGTGGCCGTCCCGGCTCGTCCCCATCATGCCGTAGAGGTTTGCGCTGTAGGCGCGGGACACCGAGAGATCCGGGTCAGACAGCACGGGCGACGCGATGCCCTCGTCGGCGACCTTCTGGCTGAGCGCGTCGAGGGGATCGGTCGTGATGCTCACGATCTCGTCGATCCCAAGAGCCTTGATGTCGTCCGGGTTCCTCTCGATGTCCACGAGCTGGTCCCAGCAGGGCTGGCACATCAGCCCTTCCTGGAAGTAGAGCAGGACGGTCTTGCCCTGCATGGACGCGAGGTCGAAGGTCCCCCCGCCGGTGGACGGGAGGCTGATCGGTGGGGCCTGCTGCCCCGGTCCCGGACTCCCCACCTGGAACGCGTAGCGCTCTTCCGCGCTTGGGCGGTTCAGGTAGAAGATCGCTCCGAGAGCGAGCACGGCGAGCCCGATGGCGAACCCGGCCTTCGCCCCGGTTCCCAGGCGCTGACGGCGGCGGCGCGGTCGTCCCCTGGCCCTGGCCCGAGCAGCCAGCGCCGCCTCCTGGGCCGAGGCCGAGGGACGCCGAGGGGCCTTCCCCTTCCTGGACCCGGACTGCTTGCCTCTACGCGTCTTGGTGCTCAAGGACCTCCCCCTTCGCTTCGATCTGATCGCCCGGCCCGTCGCCTCCTCGGAGCGATGCCCTGACCTGTCTCAGCGCCCGCCGGCCCAGCAACGCGACGAGAGCCGCAAGGACCAGAACCGCCAGCCATCCCGGGATGAACGAGAGGGCCTCCGTGATCACCCGGCCGTAATGTTGCAGGCGGGCGGCGATCCTGGCCTGCCAGCCCGATGCCAACGGCATGGCGGAGCCGGTCAGGCCGATCCACACCGCGCCCGCTCCCATGAGGGCGAGCAGGATCCCGCTGGCCAGATTCGTTCCGGTGATGGTTCGTCGAAGAGGCCCGAGGCGCCAGGTGAACCTCCGGGGGCGGAACAGGCGGCTCCCTCGCCAGTCCCTTCGCTCCCACAGGAGGGAGATGGAGAACAGCGGAGCGACCATCCCGAACACGTAGGCCGCCCCCAGGCCCAGGGCCAAGGCGAACGAGGAGGCGATCCCGGAGAGGGCGACCACACCGGCCAGGACCGGAGCGCAGCACGAGCTCGCCACCCCAGAGAACACGCCGAGTGAGTAGACGGCGAGCGGCCCCCGCCCCCGGCTGGCTCGTCGCCCCGGCATCGGCAGGTGGATCTCCCCGCCCAGCAGCGTGTAGATGGCAAGGGCAAGCATCAGGAGACCCCCCGCCACGTAGATCGTGGTGTGCTGGGTGGTGAACAGCCTCCGGAACGCGGCCGCCCCCATGGCGATGGGCAAGATCACGGTCGCCACGCCAGCAGCGAACAGGAAGGTCATCGCCACGAGGACCCTGCGGTTCTGGAAGGAGGTGGCGAAGTACGCGGGGAGCATGACCGAGATGCAGCAGGGGGCGAACAGGGCGATCGCGCCCGCCACCACGGCGGCCAAGACCGAACCGCCGAAGAAGATGCTGCTATCCACCCGATCGCTGCTTGGAGAGCTTCACGGGCCGCGAGTATACGGGACATGGCCCCACCTCTACTACGGGGCATAGGAGTCCTCAAAAGGCTCCTGTCCGCGTAGGGAAAAAGAGCTCAGGAGACGCGCACGTCCACCTGGTGATATCCCGAGGCGCCCGAGGGATGAGGAGGACGCGTCGCCGGGTCCTGAACGGCGCCGAGGCCGTCGAACGCTCGGCTCAGCACGAGATGGGTGCCGGGAGCTTGGGGCACCCATCGGTAAGCCCATTGGGTCCATGCCAGCGGCGAGAGTGGGAGGTTCATCCGCGCCGGCGCCCAGGTCGCCCCGGCGTCGACGGACACCTCCACCCGAGCGATGCCCCGGGCCCCCGCCCAGGCAAGCCCCGCGATCCAGGCGGCCTCCCCCGCCCGTATCTCCGAGCCCACTGCGTCGATCCGCGACTGCGTCCGGACCACGGCCGTCTCTGACCAGCCCCGCCTGGTCCAGTAATCCCGGAACTCCGAGGCGACGACCTCGATCTCCTCGACCCACTTGGCGTTCTTCACCCCGTACAGAGCCGGCACGCGCAGCCGGCATGGGAAGCCGTGCTCCTGCGTGAGCGGCCGCCGATTCTGGGCGATGGCCAGGATCGCCCCCGGATCGAGGGCCGTCTCCACCGGAAGCGAGGCCGCATACCCGTCGGCGCACCGGAGGACAACGTCCACGGCCCCTTCTCGGAGCCGAGCCCGGCCAAGAACTTCTCCCAGGCGGACCCCGATCCAGCTGGAGCTGCCCACCAGTCCTCCCCCCACCTCGTTCGATATGCAGGTCAGTACGGAGTACTCCTCGACCAACGTGAAGTCCCGCTGGAGCTGGGAGAACGTGATGGTCAGAGGACGTTCGACCAGGCCCCCGACGGTGAGGGTCCACCCGTCGGCCTCGACGACCGGGTCCAGCAGGTCGATGTCCACGACGTAGTGGTCCGCGGCGCTCGTGACCTCCGGCGAGAGGCCGTGGATCCGAGGGAACAGAGGGCGTGACGGCGTGGCCGCCGCCTCGTCGGGGGCCCGGATGGGCACGTCGGTGTCCGGCCCCGCCAGCCGGCGGGCCAGTCTCCCCAGGGCTGTGCCACCCAGGGCGATGGCCGCGGCAGCAGTTCCGACCAGGGCGAGCGCTCGCCGTCGCGAGCGGTCCAATTGCTCGTGGCGCTCCTCCGGGGCGGCTTCCGTGAGCCAGGCAAGGCAGACCGCGTACAGGATGCCCGCCCCCGCAGACGTCAGGAGGGCCGCCACCGGATGAGGAGGGGTGGGATCGGCCAAGGCTGCTCCGGCCGCGGCCGCGCCGAGGGCCGCACCGGCGAGGGTGGGACGGACAGCTCCGCGGGCCCTGGAGGCCTCGGGAAGGACGGTGGATAGCACCAGGAAGGCGAGCACCGTTCCGGCCGTGAGGAGCCGGAGTGCGTTGTGCCCGAGGATGTCGATGAAGAACGTCGCGACCCCGCCGGGCGTGAGCCTGATGATCCTCTCGGCGACATTCAGAGGTGGAAACGGGATGCTCCCGTCCACGCGACTCGCGGCCCACAGGAAGGAGAGGGCCAGGCCCCCGGCGAGGAGACCGGAGACCCGCCACCTGGCCTTCATGACACGCCGACCGGATCAGCTCGTGAGTGGGGCGACCATTCGGACACTCAACCGCCCAGGATCCGGCGGCGCTCCTCGAACTCGTCCCGGTCTATCTCCCCTCGGGCGTAGCGCTCTTCCAAGACGCCCAGTGCGTGCCTCTCCTGCCTCGGCTCACCTCGTTCACGCGAGCGATTCGACCCGCCGTCTCTCGTCCATAGGGTCCGGGCGAGAAGGATGATCCCGACCGCGATGACCGCGAGGAACAGAATCCAGGGAACGATCATCCAGGGGCCGCACCCCGGACAGGGCATCAGGAACCCCCTTCTCTCATGCGCCGCATCCGATCAACACCACGGCCATCAAGCATGCCTCCTACCCTCACCTTAGATGCTTGCGGCAAAGCGGGTCACTCTTTCCCTGGGGTGTCTCCGAGCCGGCGCCCCCCTCGGAGCGATACTACAGCGTGTAGTATCTGGGGGGAAGCAACGCGAATCTGGGAGGATGCGCCCGCCACAGGCAGCTTCTAACGGCGCCGCGGATGGCGAGGAGGAGTGACCAAATGAAGAGAATCTTCCAGATGTGCCTGAACTGGAGAGTCCTGGCCGCCCTCGCCGTGGTCGGTGCTGGGGTCTGGATCGTCGCGCCGAATCTCCTTGCCGGGATCGTCCCGCTCCTGCTGGTCGCGGTGTGCCCGATCTCGATGCTCCTCATGATGAGAGGCATGCAGGGCACCCGGCCCGAGTCCACAAAGGCGCCCGGGGTCGATCACGATGGGAGGGAACGGCTCGCCCACCTCAAGCGGGAGCTGTCGAGCATCCAGGCCCAGGAGGAGGCCATCTCTCGCGATATCCGGCGGCTTGAGCACAATGGACCGGGAGAGGACAGGGCCGATGGAGCAACCGCCAGTCGTGCCGAGACATCGCTGGAAGCGAGGCCTTAGCCGGCAGGACAGTCGGACGATCCCCAATGCAGGTCCGAAGCCGGAGGCCTGGCGGCGGCTGATCCTCGCCCTCGCCCTCCTCGTGCCGGCGGTCTTCGTAGTCCTGGCGGCCCTGGCGTTGCGTGATGCACGGGATCCGGTTGCGCCAACGGTCGGATCTGTCTCCGTCTCGGACCGCCTGGACCAGGCGACGGTAGGGGGAGAACGAGCTCCTTCATTCCGCCTTCCCAGGCTCGAGGGTGTGGGGACGATCGGCCTTGGCGACTTCGCCCGAAAGGTAGTGGTCCTCAACCTCTGGGCCTCGTGGTGCGAGCCTTGCCGGGAGGAAGCCCCTCATCTCCTCGCCGTGTGGCAGCAGTACCGGGCCCGAGGAGTGCAGTTCCTGGGCGTGAACCATCAGGACCGGCGAGCGCCGGCCCTCGCCTTTCAGCGCGAGTTCGGGATCAACTACCCGAGCGCCTTCGACCCCGAGGGAACGGTGGCCGCCCGGTACCGGCTGGTGGGGATTCCCAGCACGCTGGTCATCGATCGGGGCGGCGGGATCGCCTACCGGTTCCTGGGCAAGGTCGACGCGTCAACGCTCCGGGCTGCGCTTGACCGGGTGATCGAGGAGGCGGCGGCGTGAGCGCCGCCGGACCCGTGGTCCTGGCTCTCCTCGCCGGGGTCATCTCGTTCACCTCCCCCTGCTGCCTTCCGCTCATGCCCGGCTACCTGTCTTACGTGAGCGGGGTGGGCGGCGAGGGACTCGCCCGGGTGGAGGTGAGGAGGCGGGTGCTCGGCTCCGCCGCCCTGTTCGTGCTCGGGTTCGCCACCGTGTTCACCCTGCTCGGTGCGAGCGCGACGGTCGCCGGGTCGTTCCTCCTCTCCGAACGCCCGACGCTCCTCAAGGTGGCCGGAGGCTTCGTCATCGCCCTAGGGCTCCTCACCCTGGCGCCGGTGCGGATCCCGTTCCTCTATCGGGAGCTCCGGGTGGACCTCAGGCGGATCCGTTCCGGCCCCGCTGGGGCCGTTCCCCTGGGGATGGCGTTCGCCATCGGATGGACGCCCTGCATCGGGCCGGTGCTGGCAGGCATCCTGACGGCCGCGGCAGCCACGCAGACGGTGTGGGCGGGGGCGGCGCTGCTCTTCGTCTACTCCCTGGGACTGGGCATACCCTTCGTGCTGCTCGCCCTGGGCTATGCCCATGGGGGGAGGGTGGTCGGGTGGCTACGACGGCACGGACGAGCGATCGAACGGGCCGGCGGGACCGTGCTGGTGGCTATGGGGATCCTCATGATCACCGGTCAGTGGCTCCAGCTCTTCACCCCGCTCATCCGGTGGTTCTCCCGCAATCAGTGGCCTCCCATCTGATTCGTGGCCTCACCCGTTGTCGTGAGCGAAGTGAGCGAGCCGAAGAGACCCTCGCGCACCGCAGGGCCGGGCCTCCACTGGCTGGCAGCCGGTCTCTTCGCCATCGGGTTCCTCATCCTGACCCCCGGTACGGCCAGGGGCCACGCCGTGGTCGTCTCCTCGGAGCCGGAAGCGGGCTCGGAGTTGGGGACCGCGCCCGGCGTGGTCGTTCTGAGATTCACCGAGTCCCTCAACGTGAGGCTCTCCCGGGCCGTGGTGACCGATCCCACCGGACGGGAGTTCACCGGGAGTCCCTCCGGGGAGCGGATGATCCGGGTACCGCTTTCGACCAACGCGCCCGGGATCTACGAGGTCGGGTGGACCACTGTGAGCACCCTGGACGGCCACACCCTCCGGGGGTCGTTCCGGTTCGGGGTGGGTGTCTCTCCCGGCGAGGGAGCCGAGGGGGCCATTGAGGCCGCTCCCCAGCGGTCCGACCTTCTGATCGGGATCGCCCGGGCCGTCGAGGACGCCGCCCTGCTGCTG
Source organism: Actinomycetota bacterium (assembly GCA_050693035.1). Classification (GTDB taxonomy): domain Bacteria; phylum Actinomycetota; class UBA4738; order UBA4738; family CALAEC01; genus DASYVD01. The sequence goes on along the minus strand of JBOGWB010000085.1, from coordinate 15,745 downwards.
GCGATGGGCCTGCTCCTCCTGCGCCGGCTGGCCCGGCGCGAACCGCCGTTTCCGTGGATCCGGCCCGGGCTTCGCCTATCTCTTGGCCTGGCCCTCCTCGGTGGCATCGTGGTTGTGGCCAGCGAGGCCCTGGCTGCCGCGCCCTCTCCCTCCGCCGGGGCGATCGCCAACTACCTCACCACGGGTCTGCCCGGGGTCGCTCGCACGGCACGCCTGATGGCCGAGGCGGTCGCCCTGCTCCTGTCGTTCGGCGGCCTCGGCGTTGGGGTGGCGGTCACCACTGCGGTGGTGTCGCTCGCCGCCGCCGGCCATGCCGCGGCGTCCCCCCCCGCCTGGTGGGCGATCACCGTCCAGAGCGTCCACCTGCTCGCCACGGGGCGGTGGGCCGGCGGGATCCTCGCCCTGGCCACCCTGCGTCCCCCCGGAGGCTGGCGGGGGGAGGAAGCCCGCAGGCTGCTCGACCGGTTTTCGCCGGTTGCGATCACCGCTTTCCTGTTCGCCGTGGGCACCGGGGTCCTGAGAGGCATCCAGGAGGTGGGCGGGGTGGGAGACCTATTCGGATCCTCCTATGGCCAGGTCCTCCTGGTGAAGGTGGGGGCCGTCCTGGCCATGATCCCTCTGTCGCTCCGAGCCTGGAAGCGCCTGGCCCGCTCGCCCGGGCTCGAAGCGTCCCTGGCCATCATCGTGATCGGCGCGGCCGCCCTCCTCTCGGCCTTCCCCCTTCCGCCGTCGCGGAGCGCCGCCGAGGCGGAGCGGGAGGAGGCCAGCCAAGCGGCTGCGGAGTCGTTGCTCCCCGAGCAGGGAGATCTCACCCTTGGGGGGAGTGCCGGACAGGTCCTGGTCGGGCTGACCCTCCGCCCCGGGCGACCTGGAGACAACGAGGCCCTGGTGTACCTCCTCCCGCTGGAGGGCGAGGAGGCGGCCGGGGGCCTGCGGGCCGAGCTTTCGATCGGCGGACGATCGATCCCGATGGCGGAGTGCGGGGAGACGTGCCGGCGTGCCGAGGTCGACCTGGTGGGACGGGAGCGCCTCGAGGTCCGCGTGGAGGGTCCGAAGGGCGGCTCGGCCGTGTTCTCCCTCCCAGCCCTACCCGCCGCGGAGGGGAGCGCGGTCCTCCAGCGGGCCCAAGAGCGCATGCACCGGCTGTCCACGTACCGGCTGGACGAGACCCTTTCATCCGGCCTCGCCGTCGTCCATGCTCGCTACGCCTTCCAAGCCCCCGACCGCATGCGCGCGGAGACAGAACAGTCCGAGGCCGTCTGGATCGGGGGAACTCGCTATCTCCGGCAGGCCCCCGGCCAGCAGTGGGAGGTCGAGACGGGCGGTCCCGCGCAGAAGGTTCCCTCGTTCATCTGGGACTTCTTCTCCCCGTTCGTGGCGCCGCGGCTCGTGGGGACGGAGGACATCGACGGGGTCCCCACCCAGATCGTGGCCTTCTTCGGTGGCCGCGAGGACCTGCCCGTGTGGTTCCGCCTGTGGGTCGATCCCGACGGCCTGGTTCTCCAATCCGAGATGCGGGCCATCGGCCACTTCATGGATCACCGGTACTTCGACTTCGACCGGCCCCTGGAGATCGAGCCTCCAGTGCCCTGACCGGCATTTCCTGATGGCCGGGGGCGGACGGGGCGCGCATGAGCGGCCGGTCCCCTGCCCCCTACCGGGTGGAGCAGTAGGCGGCCGCGCCGATTGGGAGCAGGTGGTGGCCCGCGGCTACCAGGGCCAGACCCCCGATCGCCTGGGTGAGCGCGAACATGACCACCAGCAGCACCGCGCCCGCGATGCAGGCCCCCGGCACCCAGGCTGGAACCTCTGGAGGGGCGAGCAGTCGCCGCACCCGGGCGGGGACATCCGGCCCGTTGCCCAGGGAGAGGGCCCCCACCGGGCTGCGGAGCCCGGCCAGGGCGGCCTTGGAGAGGCCGCTCGCGACGACTGCGGGATCGCCGAGCCAATCGGCCGCATACTCGTCGGCCGATTCCTCCATGGCCTGCTCGATCAGGGCCATCGCCGCCCCGGCAGGCCACAGCGGCCTCAGGGCGGCGTGGGCGGCCCGACCGACGATCAGCATTGGTTGGTGCCGCGCCCTGAGATGGGCCTGCTCGTGCAGCAGCACGGCCTGCCGCTCGTCCTCGTCGAGGGCCTCGAGCAGACCTCGGGAGACCACCACGTGGCCACGCAGCGATCCCACCGAGTACGCCTCGGGGCGGTCCACCGGGAGGACATAGACGGGCTCCCCGCCGGCCAGCCTCCAGCGGGGCTCTCCCCACCTGATCCTGGCGCGACGGCTCTCCCGTATCCCCAGCGCGAAAGCCCACGCGAAGCGGCCCAGGACGATCGCCAGAGCGGCGCCGGCCACGAGCGAGGGCGCCCGTGCAACCGGCCTGCCAAGGATCTCGCGGAAGGCCTGAGAGCACGACATCCATAGCTGCTGGAAACTCGACGCGACCAGCACCTCGGGGAGGAGGACGGCCGCTAGGAGCACCGCCGAGCTGGCCAGCATGCCGGTGAGGGCGAGGAAACCCAGGCGCACCCTCCACCGCGCCGGGATCTCAGTCCCTCGCAGAAGCGAGGGCACCGCCATGAACAGCAATAGGATCCCGAGGAGCAGGGCCAGACGGGTCACCTGCGGCGTCTCCTTCGTGCTGCCTCCTCGGCCAGGCGGAGAAGCTGGGCCTCCTCCGCCTTCTTCATCCCCTTGAGGAAGTGGGCGAGGACCTCCCTCCGGTTCCGGCTCGAGCCGAGGACGCTGTGCATGAGACCTGCCGTGAACGCTGCCTCGGAGACCGCGGGGACGTACTGGAACGCCCGCCCGCGAGCCTCCCTCCGCAGCAGACCTTTGCGCCACAACCGATCCATCACGGTCATGACCGTGGTGTAGGCGAGGTCACGTTTGACCCCCAATTCCCCGTGGACCTCTCGCACGGTGGCGGGGTGCCCGCGACGCCAGAGGACCTGCATGACCCTGGCCTCGAGCTCTCCCAGACTCCTCAAAGACCTCCTCCTCGCGACCCGCCGTTCTGCTCGGCATCCTACTATGGGGCGTCGTACGTGCCCGAACAGGCGGGTGCGCCTGCGTGAGGAACGACGACAGCCTTCCGAGGCGGGGTTTCATGACGGAACGGGTCCGTGATGAGACAGGGCGTGTCCTGAACGTCTACGAACGGTTCGCCCACCGCTACGACCGGAGCGTTCGATTCTGGGAGCGGGTGCTCGGCCTCGATGAGGGTCGGCGGTGGGTCGCCGCCCGGGCCCGAGGGGAGGTCCTGGAGATCGGCATCGGAACCGGTCGCAACTTGCCGTACTACCCTGCGGACGCTGGGATCACGGGGGTCGATCTCTCGTCAGCCATGCTCGACCAGGCTCGCCGTCGGCTCCGGGAGCTCGGGCGGGACGTCGATCTCAAGGTCGGCGACGCTCAGGCCCTGGACCTTCCGGATGAAGCGTACGACACCGTGGTGGTCACGCTGGCGCTGTGTTCCGTCCCGGACGAGCGGCGGGCCCTGTCGGAGGCCTATCGCGTGCTCCGCCCGGGGGGTGCGCTGCTGCTGCTCGAACACGTCCGCAGTCCGGTCGCGGTGGTCCGGGCCGGCCAGCGCGTGCTCGAGCCGCTGTTCCTGTGGCTTGCGGCGGACCATCTCCTGCGCGACCCGCTCGACCGGCTCGCGGCGGTGGGCTTCGTCGTGGAGATGGTCGAGCGCTCCCACTGGGGCATCGTGGAGCGGGTGGCGGCGCGGAAGCCTCTCCGCGGCACCGTCGAGGCGTCGTAGCGGATCTACGACACAGTGTCGTAGAATCGGCGGCCGTGAGGGTGTCCCCGTGTGGGTCTGAGGTGTGAGCAATGCCGGAGTCCAAGGGGCGGGTGAGAGCGAGAGCCCGATCCAAACACCGGGACAAGGCCAGCGAGGCCCGAGCCCGCGACACGCAGTCCATGCAGACACAGGCCGAAGGCAGGAAGATGACGGTGGCCTCCTACCGCAGGCGGCGGATCTTGGGTTGGAGCCTGGCAGGCCTGGCGGTCGTCGTGTTCGTCCAGCACCTGCTCACCCATATGGGGTTCTTCACGCTGATCTCTCCCGGGTGGGACGACCTGGTCGCCGGCTATCCACTGGCCCTCCTCCTGGCGGTGGGCAGCGCGATCGTCCTGTCGAAGACCTGATTTCATCGTTCCCGAAGCGGATTCCGGCGACCTGCAGGGGCTCGAGGCGGGCGGTTCAGCGGGTAGAGGACGTGACCATCGCGGACAGGTTCCTTGCCGAAAGGGTGCCTCGCGGGCTCCGGGGCGGTGGCGAGGCCGGGGCAGCCTGGCGGACCGTGGCTCGAGGGGCCGCGGTCCTTTTCCTGTCCGGGTCCGCCGTCATTCACTTCAGTCAGGTGGAGGTGCACCTTGAGGAGTGGCGGCCCGCCGGCATGACCTTCCTGGCCCTGGCAGGAGCCGAGGTCGTGCTGGTGGTCGCCACGCTGATCGCCGCCTCACGAGCCACCTACCTGGCCGGCATCTGGGTCAGCCAGGCCACCATCCTGCTCTGGATCCTGTCCAGGACGGTGGGGATTCCGTTCGGGCCGGAGGCCTTCGAGCCCGAGTCTGTCGGCAGGCCGGACCTGATGGCCACGATCCTGGAGGGGCTCACGATCGTCGCCCTCCTCCCGCTGTTCCTGGATCGGCCGATGGGCACCGGCCGGGTCCGGGCATCGGCGTCGACCTACCTGGCCATCGCGGCGGTCGCGCTCCTGACGGTGTCCTCCACCTGGGTGGCGGTCCTGCCGGCCGGCGGGTGCGACACACACGACGGCTCGGAGCCCCTGACCGGACCGCTCGTTCCCATCGACGGGCACTCCATCCTCTCCCGAGGGACGCCTGCGGCCGAGGCGGATCTGGGAGAGGAGGTGGGGCTCGTCGTGGGCCTCCTCCGCGACTGCGGGTCATCCTCCATCACCATCAGGAGCGCCCGGTTGATCCGCCCCACGAACTTCCAGGAAGCAGTGATCCTCCTGTCGTACTGGGTCGTGCCCCCGGACCTCGCCGTGCCGGGGCGGGTGATCCCGGTGGGCGAGCTCGAGCGGAGAGGGAGCCCGCTGCCGGGAACGGTCGCGCTCTCGACGGAGGAGGCCGCGGGTCGAGATCCCGGCCTCGTCCTCCTGGCGCAGGCCGCACGGCCCGGGGAGTTCTTGGTGAGCGCCGTGGAGATCACCTACACGGCAGGGGGGCGGTCCTACGTATCGCCCTACGCAACAGTGGCCAGGCTCGAGGTCGGCTGAGGGGGCAGGCTGTTGCCGTCGATTGCCGTTGACGAGTAAACAGGGGAGAGCATGAAGCAGATCTCAGCAGCACAGGCGTCGCTGGGGCGGGCCAACCGCTTGGTCCTCAAGAATCACCTGGAGACCTACTTCAGCGACGCGGTGAGGGAGGAAAGAGGCCAGGCCGCGATGGCCGGACTCGTGGTCGGCGTGGAGTTCAGCCCAGCGCTCACCAGACCGAAGGCGAGTGTCCGAGGGGAGGCGACCGATAAGCGCGGTTGCCGACGCCCCCGGGTGGGAGGCAGGTGATCGACGGATGGGTCTCGCCGAACTCCTCGTCACCGCGGCCGGCATCCTCCTGATCGGTGCCCTGGCGTGGTTCTTCTTCGGCCCGAAGGAGTCAAGCCGGGCCGAGCTGCGGGGGGAGGTCCAGGAGGTGGAGGTCACCGTCAAGGGCGGCTACTCCCCGAGCGTGATCCGGGTCCGCCAGGGAGTGCCCCTGCGGATCACCTTCGACCGGCAGGAGAGCGGGGAATGTACGTCGGAGGTGGTGTTCTCCGACTTCCGATTGCGGCGGACCCTGCCGGCCTTCGCCAGGACCACGGTGGAGCTTCTCCCGGCGCGGAGCGGGGAGTTCGGGTTCGCCTGCGGGATGAACATGGTGCACGGCCGACTCATCATCGAGCCGGAAGAGGTGGATGGTGCTCCGGTCGGGAACGGCCACGACCGGAACGAGGCTCCCAGAACGGCGGACCGTGCCGGGACGTCGACCGCTGCCGGAGACACGCATACACACGAGGCTGCCAGGTCCGTCTCCTGGGAGCCCCAATCAGCTGACGCGCGCGCCGGCCGGGTGATGCTGGCGGTCCGGGGAGGCGGCGTCGCGTGCCCGACCTGCCTGCGGACCATCGAATCGGTGCTCCGGCCGCTGCCGGGGGTCCGCCGAGTGCAGACCGATGTGGCCGCGGAGCGGGCCACCGTGGAGTTCGACCCATCCGCAGTCTCCGTCGAGGACCTGCAGCGGGCGGTGGCCTCGGCCGGCTACCGGGTGGAGGCCCGGGAGGAGCCTTCATCGGCGGAGGCCGAGGATGAGGAGGCCGCCGAGCGCCGCCGGGAGATCCGCGACCTGTCCCGGCGGGTCCTGGTGGGAGCGGTGCTAACCGCACCGGTGCTGACCGCGGTGATGGCGGCGGAGTTCTTCGACGTCCGGGTTCCCGACATCCTGATGAACCGGTGGCTCCAGCTGGCTCTCATCACGCCGGTGTTCCTCTACACCGGGTGGCCCATCCACACGACCGGGTGGAGGACGCTTCGCCACCGGACTGCGGAGATGAACACCCTCATCACCGTGGGGACCACGGCGGCCTTCGCCTACAGCCTGCTGATCACTGTGGCTCCGCGCCTCGTTCCCGCGGAGGTTCGGGACGTCTACTACGAGGCCGTGGGGGTCATCCTCACCCTGATCCTCCTGGGCCGGCTCTTTGAGGCCAAGGCCAAGGCGGGGACCGGGGAGGCCATCCGGAAGCTCCTGGGACTGCGCCCGCGGGTGGCGCGGGTGGTCCGGGACGGCGTCGAACGGGAGCTCCCCGTGGAGGAGGTCCGTGTGGGCGACCAGATCGTCGTTCGCCCCGGCGAGAAGATCCCAGTGGACGGAGAGATCGTCGAGGGGCGGTCGACGACCGACGAGTCCATGGTCACCGGAGAGTCCATCCCGGTGGACAAGGCCCCGGCGGATCAGGTTGTCGGAGGCACCGTGAACCAGACCGGGTCTTTCCGGTACCGGGCCACGGCGGTTGGATCGGACACTCTCCTGGCCCAGATCGTCCGCCTAGTCCAGGAGGCCCAGGCGTCCAAGGCTCCGATCCAGCGTCTGGCCGACCGGGTGGCCGGCTACTTCGTCCCCGCCGTGATCTTCATCGCCATCGCCACCTTCCTGGTGTGGTTCGACTTCGGCCCCCAGCCAGCGCTCACCCTCGGGCTGGTGAGCATGGTCTCAGTGCTGATCATCGCCTGCCCCTGTGCGCTGGGACTGGCCACGCCCCTCTCGATCATGGTCGGCACCGGCAAGGGAGCCCAGCACGGCGTCCTGATCCGCTCCGCCGAGGCCCTGGAGACCGCCCATCGGGTCCGGACGGTGGTCTTGGACAAGACCGGCACCCTGACTCAAGGGAAGCCCTCGCTCACCGACGTGGTCGCCATCGGGGACCTCTCTGAGGAAGCGGTCCTCGGCGTGATCGCTTCCGCCGAGCGGCTCTCGGAGCACCCCCTGGCCCAGGCCGTCGTCAGAGGCGCCGAGGAGCGGGGGACGAGCCTGACCAACCCGGAGGATTTCGAGTCGATGACCGGCCTGGGGATCCAGGCCACCGTCGGTGGGCGCAAGGTGCTCGTGGGGAGGCGGCGGTTTCTCGAGGAGGCAGGCGTGGAGACAGATCGGCTGGAGGAGGCGGCTTCCCGACTTGAGCAGGAGGGGAGGACGGCGATCTTCGCGGCGATCGATGGGCAGCCGGCGGCGGTGGTGGCCCTGGCGGACACGCCCAAGGAGGACGCGGCCTCGGCGGTGGCGGCTCTCGGCCGGCGCGGCCTTGAGGTCGTGATGATCACCGGGGACAACCGCCGGACCGCGGAGGCAATCGCCCGGCTGGTGGGCATCGGCCGCGTCCTCGCGGAGGTCCTCCCCCAGGACAAGGCCCGCGAGGTCCGCAGGCTCCAGGCCGAGGGGCGAGTGGTGGCCATGGTGGGGGACGGGATCAACGATGCCCCGGCCCTAGCCCAAGCCGACGTCGGTGTGGCCATCGGCACCGGCACCGACGTGGCCATCGAGGCCGCCGACCTGACCCTGATCTCGGGCGAGCTTCGGGGGGTGGCCACCGCGTTCGACCTCAGCCGTTCGACCATGCGAAACATCAAGCAGAACCTGTTCTTCGCGTTCTTCTACAACGCAGCCGGGATCCCCATCGCTGCGGGTGTCCTCTACCCGCTGATCGGGCTGCTCCTGAACCCGATGATCGCTGCGGCGGCCATGGCCCTCAGCTCTCTCTCCGTGGTCACGAACGCCAACCGTCTGCGGGGCTTCCAGGTTGCTCCCCTCCCCCAGAGGCGGATGGGGGTCGGAGAGTTTCCGGTTCAGGTGGAGGTCGGTGCAACGTCGAGCGAGAGCGAGGAGGAGGAAGAGATGGCGACCGTGCGTGACCCGGTGTGCGGGATGGAGGTCGATCCGGCGACGGCCGCGGCGAGCCATGAGTACGAGGGTTCGACGTACTTCTTCTGCTCGGCTGGTTGCCACGAACGATTCAAGGCCGAGCCGGACAAGTACGCGCAGGCACGAAGCGAGTAGCTGTCGCGTCGGGGACTCTTGGAATCCGCCGAGTTCGCGGAGTGGCCTCCGGCATGGTTACCGCTCAGGCCTGGGGGATGCTGGCGGGGGATCGGGCGACCGCATCATTGCCACGTTATCGGACGGCGAGTGCTTGAGTGACGGTCCCCGTACCTGACCGGGCCTGGAGCCAGCGAGGCGGTCAGGCCTACCGCGGCTCTCCCGGCTCTTGCCACGCTGGTCTGTGACAGCGGGCAATTTCAGATGAGCAACCGTAAGGCGGTGACAGTGGGCTGCAAACGGATCGATCAGTCCTCTCGCAAGGTGATCAGGCCCGCCAGTTCCTCCAAGGCCTTGGCGGCCTCCGGGGGGAGCGACGCCCCCGGCAGGGCGGCCCTGGCCGCGTCCCGGAGCGATCCGATCAGCTGCACGGTCTCAGCGAGCGCGCCCGAGTCTCGAATGGCCCGGCGGACCTCCTCCATGGTGTGAGCGTCGGCATCGGGGCTCCCCAGGGCCCCGGCGAGGAGCTGGCGAACCGCTCGGGTCCCTCGCCGTCGTGCCTTGACCACCAGGATGGTCTGCTTCCCCTCCCGGATGTCGTCGTCACGATCCTTCCCTGTGACCTCTGGCTCGCTGAAGGTGCTGAGGACGTCGTCGCGAAGCTGAAAGGCCTCTCCCAGGGGCTTCCCGTACGAGACCAGGGTGGCCAGGAGCGGCTGATCCGCTCCGGCCAAGGTGGCGCCCACCAGCAGGGGGCCCACGACCGTATAGGACCCCGTCTTGAGCTCGGCCGCCTTCCGGGCCTGCTCCTCGGATCCGTGGCCGCGCTTCGCTGCGACGAGATCGAGCATCTGGCCGCTGACCGCCTCCACGCGCATCCGATTGAAGTGGTCGAAGGACGCTGCGAGCCGTTTCGCCGGAAACCCCGACGCAGCGAGGAGCGTGTCGGCAAGCGCATGGGCCAGGTCTCCGGCGAGGATCGCCGCAGCCCGGCCGTGGCGATCGCCCGACTCCATGCCCAGCGCGCGAAATGCGGCGGGCTGGCCCCTCCGGAGCTCTGAGCGGTCCACGACGTCGTCGTGGATGATCGCGGAGGTGTGGAGCAGCTCGATGGCCGCACCCGCCCGGACGATCTCCGGCCCCTCGGCGCCGCCTGCCGCCCGATGGCCCCAGTAGCAGAAGAGGGGACGGATGCGCTTGCCCCCCGCTCGCACCGTCCTCACGATTTCGTCGATCAGGGCCACGGCCTCGGGAGCGAGCGCCCGCATTTCCATCCTCTGCTCGGCGAGGAACCGGACGAGCTCATGGTCCACCAGCGAGGCCACGTGACCGGGTGGCAGCGAGGCTGGAGCGATCGAGCCTTCACCGGAGCCAGTGTTCATGCTTCCTCCATGCCGCGGGCTTCCCAAAGGGTGCCTCGCTCCGCTATCCGACAGTCACCCTTCCTGGAGCCACGGAGGAAGTCGTCGTGAGGTTCGAGGAAGAGGGGAAGGTCATCTTTGGGTGTCACGAGCCCGGTCACTACGACGGGGGGATGTTCACGTGCGGGCCAGCTCGATCCGCTGGGTGAGGTTGAACCTCCAGGGCCAGCGCCATGGCGTCGCGTTTGCCACCCGAAGCGGAGAGCCATGCGTGTGTTCCACCGGATCGGGCGCGTGCCTGTGGAAGGGCACGATCCCGGGCCGGAGGTCCCAGACGAGCGCCTCCCGCCGCGGCGAGACCGATTGATCGGGCCACCGTTGCGCGGCGCATTGGGGCTCCGGCCGCCGCCGGGCAGAGGCCGGCGCCCGGGGCTGGGCAGTTGACGGAGGAGGGACTCCGGTCTCATGCTCTAAGTATGAGCACTCTTTCAACGATGGGTCTCACTGCCGAACGCTGCGAGGTGGAGTGTCTTCACCCCGAGCACGTGGCCCCGCTGATCGGGAGGGTGATCGCCCACGAGCAGGCGGACGAGGTGGCCTCCACGTTCGCCCTGCTGGCCGATGGAACGCGGGCCCGGATTCTTCATGCGCTGTCCCTGACCGAGGAGCTGTGCGTGTGCGACCTCGCCGTCCTGCTCGGGATCAGCCAGTCGGCGCTCAGCCATCAGCTCCGCCTGCTCCGGGGGCGCAGGGTGGTGGCCCGGCGCAAGGTGGGCCGGGTCGTGTACTACCGGCTGGCCGACGAACACATCCGACACGTATTCACAGACGGCCTCCGCCACGCCGCAGAGGTCGTGGGGAGCCCTGTGGAGGTCCCGGCCGGATGAGCGGGATCCACAGCGCCGCGGGGGCCCGCCGGGGACGGCTGCTGGCCGTGTTCGGCATCACCTCGGCCATCCTCGTCGGTGAGGTCATCGGGGGGCTGCTGTCCAACAGCCTGGCCCTGCTCGCCGACGCCGGGCACGTATTCACCGACGTCGCGGGCATCGGCCTGGCCCTCGGGGCCATCTGGCTGGCGTCACGCCCGGCCAGCGCCGAGCGGACGTTCGGCTACTACCGGATCGAGATCCTGGCTGCGGTGATCAACGCGGTGCTCCTGTTCGGCGTGGCCGCCCTGGTCCTGTTCGAGGCCTGGCGGCGGTTGTTCGACCCGCCCGATGTCTCGAGCGGCCTGATGCTCGTCGTGGCCGTCGTGGGGCTCATGGGCAACGCGCTGTCGCTCTGGCTGCTGCGCGAGGCCCAGGCGGAGAGCCTGAACATGCGCGGGGCTTATCTGGAGGTCCTCGGCGACCTCCTCGGTTCGGTGGCCGTGATCGTCGCCGCCGTGGTCATTGCCGTCACCGGGGTTCGCCTGGCCGACCCAGTGGCCTCCGCCGCGATCGGCCTGCTGATCCTCCCCCGGACGTGGAGGCTGCTACGCCACGCGGTCGACGTGCTGCTCGAGGCCACGCCCAGGGGAGTGGATTTAGGGGAGGTTCGTCGGCACATCGTGGAGACGCCGGGGGTGGCCGACGTGCACGACCTCCACGCCTGGACCATCACCAGTGGCATGAACGTGGTCTCGGCCCATGTCGTGGTGGAGCCTTCTGCCGACCCACCGGCCTTGCTGGACCGCCTGTGTAACTGTCTTTCCGGCGATTTCGACATCGAGCACAGCACCTTCCAGCTGGAGTCACAGGATCGGCGGAGGCTGGAGGAGGCGGCGCACCGGTGACCCCGGAGTTGCCGGACTCCTCCGTCGGCCAACGAGCCCCGCTTCTCCGACGGGCCCTCGGCCTCGAGTACCTCACCGTTGGCTGGAACGTGGTCGAGGGAGTGATCGCGGTCGGGGCCGCCCTGCTGGCGGGAAGCGTCGCCCTGCTTGGGTTCGGCATCGACAGCTTCGTGGAGAGCGCTTCGGGCTCCGTGCTGATCTGGCGCCTGTTCGCGGAGCGGCGAGCCACCAACCACGAAACGATCGAGCACGTGGAGCGGCGAGCGCAGAAGCTGGTCGCCGCCTCGCTGGTCGGCCTCGCCGTGTTCATCGCCGTCGACGCCGCGCAGACCTTGCTCCGCCTGGAGAGGCCCGACCCCTCCCCGGTGGGGATCGCGCTTACGGCCGTGTCCCTCGGGGTGATGTGGTGGCTGGCCCGGGCCAAACGCCGGGTCGCCGTCGCCCTGGGGAGCCGGGCCATGGAGGCCGATGCCTTCCAGACCACAGCCTGCTGGTGGCTCTCACTGATCGTGCTCGGAGGGATCGGCCTCAACGCCCTCTTCGGGTGGTGGTGGGCCGACCCCGTCGCAGCGCTCGGGATGACCTACTTCCTCCTGGGCGAGGCACGGGAGGCATGGCGAGGCGACGAGTGCAGCGACGGGTGAGTAGAGCCCGATGACCGAAGGCAAGGCCGGGTCCTCGGCCTGAGCGACCATGGGTTCGGTGAGGCGCGACACGGCCCAGGCGGCGATCTCCCTTCTCGCCCGGGCCGTGTCCAAGCTCCCGGATCGGGGAGAGGGAGAGCCGCGCGGCCTCGAAGAGGAGCGAGCCACCCAGGGCGATGGCCGATACCAGGTAGAGGGGCTCCGTCCGCGCCACGAGTACAGGCTGAGGAAGATGGCAACGAGTGCGCCGAGTACGTGAGGATCCGCCGGGTTGTCACCTCGGCGCCCGCCGCCGCCATGCGCGAGCTTTGAGGGGTGGTGAGACATGCGGACCAAGAGGTGGGTCGGACCGTCGATTCGCCTGCTCGTTCTGGCGATGATCTCCCTAGCGGCAACCGCTTGTGAGGGTGGGAGCTCGAAGAGTCTCCCTCCCATAAGCGTCAAGGAAGTCCATTACTTCTCAGACCTAGCCCAGATGGTGGCGACTTCCGACGCGGTGGTGCAGGGCACGGTCATCGAGACTGAGCCTGGCCGTGTTGTGGGAGGCCAAGATCCGAGGCCCGAAGGAGACGGAGCCATCCAGTTCCTCCAGGTGACCATCTCGATTGACAAGGTTCTATACGGCTCGTTGCCTGAAGGATCCTTCCTCGTCGAAGAGGACGGGTACAACGGCGTTCCCCCGTCGGAGGTGGGCGATCGGGGGTTCTACTTCGTCCACCTTAAGCAGGACGAGACGGACAAGCCTTACTATCGCTTGATCAACTCGCAAGGGCGGTTTCTCGTTCAGGGTGAAAGGTTGGTCGGCTCCAATGACTCTGACTCGTGGGTCCAGGCGATCGAGGCTGTGAGCCCGCTGGAGTTGGAGGCCCTTGTGGCCCAGGCAAAGGAAGCAATCGAACGGGGAGTAGTCACACCCCAGCCGGGCAGGTAAACGCGGATGGGAACCAAGGTCAATCTTATTCGTCCTGGGCGTCTTCCTTGCGATCCTGATTCCGACCACCGCTTCATGCCGGGGGTGCCAGTTGCGGCGCATTCCAGCGAGCGGCCAAACGGCTGAGCTCTCATGCGCCGAGGCGACCTTGCATATCGCCCGCGAAAGGACTGGCGTCTCCCCCTGCGGCTCGTCGTAGGACTGGGCGGCACCGTCATTGCCGTTGTACTCATTGCAGTGAGCCGAAACGCAGGATGGTCGGGCCAACCCCGAAACAACTAGTAGTAGTTCGGGGGCAGCACCCTCCGCCAGTCTGGTGAGCTGCGAGATGCACTAGTCTCCCGCGCCAGCAGCCTCCCGTAGGTCCCCCGGAGGGCGTAGTGTGTCCTGCGGTCTCCGTTGAAGACAACGCCTTCACGCTAGGGGGCGCCGAGGAGATCGGTGTGGGAGCCGAGTTCGTCACCGAACGGCGACAGTCTCGGGGGGCCCACATGGGGCCCAGCCGTCGCGGCGTACGACGACCCATCGCCCAGCTGTATGCCTCAGCACCTCGTAAGCCGCGATCTTGACAGGACCGCGGAATTCTTCAACTACGGCGCCGTCGGGTGCAAAAGGCTGGACCCTGAGGTCCACTAGGCCCCCGAAGCCGCGGACCGCCGCCACGGGTCCAGGAGCGCCGTTCGTGTGTTCCGTGTAGTCGACGAAGGTGCCCGATAGGCACTGCCCTTGACGAGTTTCGAGCATGCCTCGGTTGAAGACGACAGCACGATCCGCCCAGCCTGCAGGCGGCTTGGCCAATGACTGGTCCGCTGGCTGATCCGCGCGGAGCAGCTGGAACGACATGACACTCGCAATGACGGCTGTGCCAGCTGCCCACGCGATGATGATCTGCTTCCTCATCCTCATCTGCCTGAACCAGATCCTACCGGAGGTATTGACTCTCGAAATCGAACCCCCTTCGATGCGGGGCGAACGGAGAGTCCATCCAGGCTATGACGTGCGGAAATGGCTTGGTAAGGCCAACGGACCGCAGTGGAGGCGAGGAGGGTTGAGGTTCGATTGGCGAGGGCCGCGGTTCCGGCCCGGTAGCCGGGCGTGTTGTAGCCCGCTCGGTCGGGACGGCGGGGGGGGCGAGCTCACTCGCTCCTCAACAGGTGAACCCGGGCCACCGGCACGGGTCGAAGGTGAACACCACGATCGAGCCGAGCGCAAATAGTGCGATGCCCGTGACGTAGAAGGACCAGGTGACGGCGATCCGCACACCCGACCTCCGGATGTAGTCCAGGGCGATCACCCGGACACCGTTGATGCCGTGGACCAGGGCAAGGGAGAGCATGAGCCAGTCCCAGGTTCGCCAGAACGGGCTCTGCCACCGAAGCTGCACGAAGGCGAAGTTGACCCGGTCCACCCCCTCGTCGAACACGTGCATGATGAGGATGTGCCCCACGGCGAGGAAGACGAGGATCGCCCCGGAGAGCCGCATGAACAGCCACCACCACAGCTCGGCCCCGCTCCCGGGGCGCCGCCGGCCAGCGCGGTGGAATCCCCCTTTTGGCTCCCTTCGCCCGGAGCCGGTTTCCGTGCCGGTCCCCGCTGGCGCCATTCAGATCCCCTCCGTGGCCCCATCCGCCAAGGGCCCTGTGTCGTCCGCAGAGTAGCCCAGCCCGGACCGTGCTTGTCCCATCAGACGGAGACTGCGCCGGCGTCGATGCATCAAGAGCATGCTGGCAAGGGCCAGCACGGCGATCGAGCCGACCGCCGCCACGGCGAAGGGCGCTCCGCTGGACTCACCCACAACGAACTCGACGGAGTTCTCGAGGATGGGGGCGTCCGTATCGGGGCGGTAGGTGACGGTGAGGGCGTGGCTTCCCGTCGCAAGGGATCGGAGGGGAATCCTCAGCGTCTGGTCTACTTCGATCGTGGCAGGCGACCCGGTGCCGCCCACGCGGCCGGTCTCCGGGTCAAGGGTGCGACCGTCAAGCGTCACCGTGAAGTCCACGCGGTCCCTTCCGCCGAGCATCCGCTGGGCGAAGATGACTGCCGACGTGTCGGGAGGCACCCGCTGGCCGGGCTGGGGCGCCCGGATGTCGAGGCGGATCGCGATATGGGCCGCGGCCGGAGCGGTCGAGCCCATCAGTAGGGCGAACAGGACGCCCGCGACCGCGAGGCGGCGAGCTCGACGCATCGTCAGTGCCAGGCGGACACGCTGCCGGGGAACACCAGCCGTCGGCCCCCAGACTGCTCCTCGGGGTGCAAGGGAATGCGGGACATGGTCTTCCTGCACTGTAGCGCGTGATTGAGGCGAGGCCGGGATGACCGCCTCAGTCCAGTTCGGGCCGGGACCGACGTTCTGCTGCCGCCCTCGATATCCTGGGTTGACCATGTCGAAGCTGCTCCGGTTCCGTGTTCCCGCTTTCCTCGCGATCGTGATCCTGGTGGCCGCGGCCTGTTCGAGCGGCGGGACCACCGATCAGGCTTCGGAGCCCCCGC
>JBOGWB010000084.1:0-48785 GCA_050693035.1 Actinomycetota bacterium | reverse complement strand
CCGTATCTCCGTTGCCCCGCGAAGGGGCAACCGCCCGCGCGCCCTAAGAGACTAGAACGCGGAGCGCGGCCGAGGCAATACCCGCAAGGGCCAGGCTCTCTAGTCAATTGTGCTCAGACGCGCTACGGCGCCTGCTACTCACGGCGGGACCGCACCTACCACGGGCGGATGGGGACACAGCTCACGCAGTATCCGACGATTGCCCTAGGGCGTTCTCCCCTGGTTCAGAGCGAAAGGGGCGACTACCATCGGCCCACACGCAAGGGGGACGTCCGGGGGCCGGAGATGGTATGGCGCGGTTCGCTCAGGTTGTGGGGGAGGTCCTTCGTGACGCCCGTCGCGAGCGCGGCCTGACGCTGCGCCAGGTCTCGGAGCAGTCTCAGGGTAGGTTCAAGCCGTCGGTCATCGGGGGGTACGAACGCGGGGAGCGTTCGATTTCCCTGGCCCGGTTCACCACGCTCGCGGAGTTCTACGGAGTGCCCGCGGACCGGCTTCTCTCGCGGGTGATGGAACGGCTGGACCCGGCCGGCCGCCGGAGGACGGTTCTCGACCTCGGCCGATTGGAGACGATGGACCAGGAGCCGGGCCAGGCCGTGACCACCTTCATCGGCAAGGTCCGGCGAGAGCGAGGCGACCCAGCGGAGGACGTGATCACGCTGCGCGCCGGCGACCTCGAAGCCGTCGCCTTGACCTCCGGCATCGACCTCGAACGCCTCCTCGCAGCCCTGAGGCCAGTCCTTCGCGGAGACGGTCGCTAGACTCTCGTCGGCCCCCGCTCACCGAGGGCCGTTCACCGAGGCGTGTGCCATAACGTTTCGGCTCAGGCCACGGTTTCGGTGATGGAGGGCTCGCATCTAACCGGAAGGAGGGCTCCCATGCTACGGGAGCCCTCCCTCAGGACCAGCCTGGGAAGCCGAGCCAGAGCCCGGCTTAGCCCGGTCCTCGATCAGCGGCTGTTGACCCTGTCGGTGCCGGCCGCCGCGCCACCCGCGCACAATGGCTGGCAGATGTCCCCGATGCACGTGTCGTTCACGCAAACGGCGCCAGCCGAGCACTGGGAACTAGCCGTGCAGGGGGTGGGCCCCCCCGGGTCAATGACGTTGGTCTGGATGCAGGCGCACGTTCCCTCGATGGTTTGGATGCAGATGCACGTAAAGGTTGGGGCACATTCCAGCCACGTGTCCGGGCCTCCACAGGCCGGGCCACAGGGTGGCTCAGCACATGCTGGGTACTGCGCAAAGGCAGGGGTGCGCAAGCTCGATATGACCGGGGCCGACCAGGCCAGAGCGGTTCCGGCGGCAACGCGCGTCAGGGCCTTTCGCCGGGAAATCCTCTCCAGGGACCAGCCTTCTGGCTTCTCCTTGGCCATGCTGCACCTCCCCACTCGGGGCCGTTCCTGCCGCTCAGAGTGAGGCGCCACAACCTTTGCTACATCGTTCAAGGGCACCGTTTTTGCTACGACCAGCGTGCGTAGAGGACTTACGCAGGAAAACAAGGCCGGGGCTACTCCCTGGGAAACAGCCCAGCAGAAGAGACCCGCTCCCCTCGGCCGCTAGACCCCCTTCAGGTACGCGACCGTCTCGCGGAGCCCGTCCTCGAGGTGGGTCCACGGCTTCCACCCCAGCTCCTGCTCCGCGAGCGAAGGATCGAGCGAGATCCTCCGGAGCTCCCCGGGTGGCAGCGGCCCTTAGTTCGGCTCGCCCACGAAGCCGGTGATCTCCCCGAGCATCCGGTACAGGCCGTTCACGCTGGTCTCGAGCCCGTACGCTCCATACGCTGCGGCGCAGTAGGAAAGACCCCACTTACGGCGGATGTTCTCGCGATCAGCGCCTTTCATCCTTATTGCGACCGCCCGATGACGGGCCAACGCTGTACGGGGGTGATCTGGTTGGAGGAGCTCGAGAACCGCATCTCACGCCGAAGGATGCTGAAGAGGGTAGGGGCGGGCGCTGCAATCGCGTGGTCGGCACCGGTCCTCTCCAGCCTGCGGACCCCGGCGTTCGCCCAGCCGTACCCGGGGCGATGTGACGAACTCGCGTGCGCTGCGGACTGTGGGCTGTCGATCCCGGAAGAGCTTGGCGCCTGCCAGTGCTTCCAGGACGTGGCAGGGACCGCTCACTGCACGAACAACTTCTTCTGCAACGACGCGCGCCGATGCAGCACCAACGACGACTGCGTGAGCGCGTTTGGTGTGGGCTTCTTCTGTCAGACCGGGACCGGTTGCGGAGGCACTTGCGGGCAGCAGTGCGCGCCCGACTGCGGACTGCAGTTCGCGGCAGCGGCCGGAGAGGGTGGAGCGACCAACGCATAAGTTGGACCAGCGAAACCCAAACTGGAGGGGGGCCCCTGAAAGGGGCCCCCTCCCTTTCCCAGCTGCTGGGTCGCCCCACGAGGGCCTACTGAGATCTGTTTCTAGCTACACGCCCTTGAGGAACGCCACGGTCTCCCGGAGCCCGTCCTCGAGGTGCGTCCACGGCTTCCACCCCAGCTCCTGCTCCGCGAGCGAAGGATCGAGCGAGATCCTCCGGAGCTCCCCGGGTGGCAGCGGCCCGTAGTTCGGCTCGCCCACGAAGCCGGTGATCTCCCCGAGCATCCGGTACAGGCCGTTCACGCTGGTCTCGAGCCCGGTGCCGATGTTGATCAGACGCCCGGACCCGCGGTCCGCTGCCAGGGCGAAGGCGTGGACCGCGTCGTCGACGAACACGTAGTCACGAGTCTGGTTGCCGTCCCCGAAGATCGAGGGCGTCTCCCCCTCCAGCATCTTCCCGGCGAAGATGGCGATCACCCCGGCCTCGCCGAAGGGGTCCTGGCGAGGGCCGTACACGTTGGCCAGGGCCAGCGCGGTGAAGTCGAGGCCCCGGTACCGTTCGTAGAACCGGAGGTAGTCCTCGGCGACCTTCTTCGTGATGCCGTACGGGGACTGAGGATGGCTTCCCCCCAGGGCCACCTCCCGGACCGGCAGCCGGCGGGGCTCCCCGTAGATCGTCCCTCCCGACGAGGCGAAGACGAGCTTCCGGGTGCCCACAGCTGAGGCGCACTCCAGCAGGTTGAGGGTCCCCATCACGTTGATGTTCGCGTCCTTGATCGGGTCCTCGAGGGACGGTCGCACCCCCGCCTGCGCCGCCAGGTGCATCACGACGTCGGGTTGATGCCGTTCGAAGATCTTTCCCAGCCCCTCCGCCCGGATGTCGACGTTGTAGAAGCTGAACTGCTTTCCGTACGAGCGGGACTCGGCGAGGTTGGCGATGCGCCCGGTCGAGAGATCGTCCACCCCCACCACCCGGCGTCCCTCGGCCAGGAGCCGGTCGCACAGGTGCGATCCGATGAACCCTCCGGCCCCGGTCACCAGGACCGGCGCCTCGGCCGGCTCCCCTTCTTGCACCGGGCCCTCGGCCCACCCGACCCGGCCCGATCGCTCGTTCACGCGAGGGCGAGGCTGGGATCCACGCTGACGTCCAGGCTGGAGATCTCGCCCCGCGCCATCCGGAAGTGCCCGGCCGCGGCGATCATGGCCGCATTGTCCGTGCACAGCTCCCGGGAGGGGTACAGGAGCCGCACGCCTTGCCGCTCCGCCTCTTCGCCCATCCGCTCGCGCAGGCGCGTGTTGGCCACCACGCCCCCGCCGAGCAACACGGCCCCCACACCCTTCTCCTCCGCGGCCGCCATGGTCTTCTGCACCTGGACATCCACCACGGCCTCCTCGAAGGAGGCGGCCAGGTCCTCCTGGGGCACCTCTCTCCCGGCCGCCCGCTCCGTCCGCACATGGCGGATCACCGCGGTCTTCAGCCCTGAGAGCGAGAAGTCGTAGTTACCCGAGTCGGCCATGGCGCGGGGAAACCGCACCGCTTCGGGGTTCCCTTGCCGAGCCAGCCGGTCCAGCCGGGGACCGCCGGGGAATCCCAGCTCCAGGAACCGGGCCACCTTGTCGAACGCCTCCCCGGCGGCGTCGTCGAGGGTCTGGCCGAGCATCTCGTATCGATGCTCTTCCGGGATGTGGACGAGGAGGGTGTGGCCGCCGGAGACGATCAGGCACACGTACGGCGGGTCGGGAGGGCCGTGCTCGAGGAAGTTCGCGTAGATGTGGCCCTCCAGGTGGTTGATGGCCACCAGGGGAAGCCGGAGGGCCAGAGCGATGGCCTTGGCCGAAGCCATCCCCACGAGGAGCGCCCCGGCCAGCCCCGGGCCCCGGGTCACCGCCAGGGCGTCGATGTCGCGCCACGTCGCGCCAGCCTGCTCCAGAGCCTCGTCGATGATCGGGTTGAGTCGCTCGACGTGAGCGCGCGAGGCGAGCTCCGGGACGACGCCCCCGAACCGGGCGTGGATGTCGTGCTGGCTCGAGATCACGTTCGACAGGATTTTCAGCCCGTCCTCGACGACGGCGGCGGCGGTCTCGTCGCAGGAAGTCTCGATGCCGAGGACATTCATCGTTCCCCTCAGTCCGCTGCCTTCGGCAGCGTCCTTCGGCCAGCGGGGATGCAGCAGCCCGATTCCGCTCCGGCTTTCCCTCGCGGGGCTGCTGCCCCCCTGGACCCCCTCATCGCCTTGGACGGACCCCCTCGGGAACCTGTCCGATGATCCCCTCGAGCAGCCGGTGGTACTCGGGCGTTCGGATGTCGTCGGTCCACATCACCAGGGCGTCCTCGTTGGTCTCCTGGTAGTAGCCCTTGCGCACCCCGACCGGGCGGAACCCGAAGTGCCCGTAGAGCCGCTGGGCCGGCCAGTTCGACACCCGGACCTCCAGGGACACCGCCGTGGCCCCCATCCTCTTCGCCTCCCGGATCAGCTCGTAGAGCAGCCGGGTCCCGATCTTCCGGCGCTGCTCCTCGGGGTCGACGGCGATGTTGGTCACGTGGGCCTCGTCCCCGTAGCACATCAGGCCCCCGTAGCCGACGACACTGCCCGCCACCAGCGCCACGAGGTAACAACGCGTCCGTCCGGCGGTGATCTCGGACAGGAAGAGCGAGGGCGTCCAGGGACGCGGATACACCTGGCGCTCGATCGCCATGACGCCACGGATGTGGCGCCGTTTCATCCGAGCTATCTCGATGTCAGGCGCTGCGGGCTCGTCCAGCCCAATTGATCTCCGCATCCGACTTCCTCACGTAGAGAGGAACAACATGCTCCGGCCGCTCGGCCTCCTCCCGCTGGAACCGTGGCACCGACAGCTCGAGCAGCGAGGAGGCCACCGGGAAGGCCAGCGACACCGAGCCGAACTCTAGCCGCGTTCCCGCATCCTGGAGCTGCCGCCGGTAGAGGAGGGCGCCGTTCCCGACGAGAAGGGTTTCCTCGCCGGAGGCGTCCAGCTCGGCCACGATCCGTTCCGGCGGCCCGACCTGATACTCGGTCTCCCGGGCGACTCCCCCGGTCACCGGACGGTAGAACGCGTAGAACATCTGGCCACGCTTGCCGTCGATGGCCGCTCCGATCCGCCATCGGGCGTGCCGGACCCCGAAGGCCAGCACGTCGAGCGAGGGGATCCCGACCACCGAGCAGCCGAGCACCTGCGCCATGGCCCGGGCGGTGGCCACCCCGACCCGCAGGCCGGTGAACAGACCGGGGCCCAACCCCACGGCCACCCCCACGATCTGTCGAGGATCGATCTCGGTCCACCGGAGCAGCCGGTCGATGGCGGGAGTGACGATCTCGGAATGCCCTCTTCCCCAGGAGAACGTCATCGAAGCGATGATGCCCTGCTCGGTACCGAGGGCCACGCTGCTCTGCGGGGTGGAGGTCTCGAGCGCCAGGACCAGCATCAGGCCGCTCCCTCGATCCAGGGCACCAGGGACTGCTCCAGGCGCTCCCAGCGCTCCGCCCAACCCGGGCCCCGGGCCGATACCGCCACCCGCCGATCCTCGCCCTCTCCCGGCACGGTGAGCTCCACCTCGAGGAAGGAGTCGGGAAGGAGCGCGTCGATGGCGCTCCCCCATTCCACGAACACGACTCCCTCCGGGTCCAGCAGATCCTCGAACCCGAGATCGATGACTTCCTGGAGGCGGTCCAATCGGTACACGTCCAGATGGTAAACGGGAAGATGCCCTCCTCGATACTCTCGGACCAGGACGAACGTGGGGCTGGACACCGGGTCCGTGATGCCGAGCCCTCGGGCGGCCCCCTGCACCAGGCACGTCTTTCCCGCCCCGAGGTCGCCGGTCAAGCTCACCACGTCGCCCGGGACCAGCAGCCCGGCCAACGCCTCCCCGACCTTGCGGGTCTCCTCGGGAGACCGCGTCGACAGCTCGATCCGGCGGTGCATGTCAGAACAGGCCCAGCTGCTCCTCCACGGGAGCGGGGTTGGGCCACGCCTCCTTCAGGGCCTCCAGGATCGCGGCGAAGTCCGAGCGGATGGCACTCATCTGCGCGCTGGCGTCGCCGCCCCCGCGGAGGACCGCGGCGGGATGGAACGTGGGGATCACCAGGCGACCCCCGACGACCTGCTTCTGTCCTCGCACACGAGAGATCGACACCGGACGGTCGAGGATCACCCGGGTGGCGAAGTTTCCGAGCGTCACGATCACCCGGGGGTTCACCAGCCGGAGCTGCTCCTCGAGCCACGGGGCACACGCATGGATCTCGTCCGGCAGCGGGTCGCGGTTCCCCGGAGGTCGGCACTTGATGACGTTACAGATATAGACGTCCTCCCGGGAGAGGCCGACCTCCCCGAGGAGGCGGTTGAGCAGCTGGCCCGCCGCGCCGACGAAGGGCAGGCCCTGCTTGTCCTCGTGGAAGCCGGGACCCTCACCGATGAACATGACTCCCGACCGGCCGGTGCCGTCGCCGAACACCACCTGGGTGCGGCCGGCCGAGAGGCGGCACCTCGTGCAGGTGGAGGCGTCCCCCGCAACCTCGTCCAGTGTCCGGTTCACCGTGCACCTTCCCTCGCCGCGGGGATCCCGGGGAAGCCCTCGGCCAGCCGGACCGCCCGACGGATCGCCTCCGCCAGGACCGTCTCGGCCATCGATTCCAGCACGGTCTGGGGAGCTTCGGTCGTGCCTGTCGCACCGGTGGCGAGGGCGAAGATGGCGTCCCCGTCGACCATTGTATGCGCGGGCCGAACCGCCCGGGCCATCCCGTCGTGCGCTGCCCGGGCCAGGAGGTGCGCCCGCTCCTTGGAGAGCGTCGCGTCGGTGGCCACCACCGCCAGGGTGGTGTTGGTTCCGGGCAACGCCCAGTCTCCGGAGGGCGCCGGCGCCTGCTCCTCCCCCGGCTCGGCTGGACGGGCCCCCCCGATGATCGCGTCGTCCTCCCCCACGACCTCGCCGAACGCGTTGACCGCCGCGATCGCCCCGACGGTCACCCCCTCCTCGGTGGCGGCGGCGGTCCCCAGACCCCCCTTCACCGCTCGGTGGGGGCCCTGCAGTTTGGCCACGGTGGCCCCGGTCCCGGCTCCCACGGACCCCTCGGTAACATCGGGCCCGGCTGCTTGGCAGGCCTCGTAGCCCTGCTCCGGGCCCGGCCGGGCCTTCGGGTCCCCGATGCCCAGGTCGAACAGCGCGGCAGCCGGCACGATCGGGACCCGGGCCACCACCGCGTCGAACCCCACGTCCCGTTCCTCGAGCCACCGCATCACCCCGTCCGCCGCGCCGAGGCCGAAGGCGCTGCCTCCGGTGAGCAGGACGGCGTGCACTTCCTGGACCATGGTGCCCGGGCGAAGGAGATCGGTCTCCCGAGAGGCCGGAGCGCCGCCGCGAACCTCGCCGGAACCCATCGTTCCCGGTGGGCACAGCACCACCGTGCAGCCGGTGAGGCCCTCGCGGTCGGTCCAGTGACCGACCCGGATCCCCTCGACCTCGCAGATGCCCCGGGTCACGTTCGGGTGCTCTTGCGAGCTCGGCTTCGCTTCGGCTTGGCCGGGAGGACCTCCTGGAGGAACCCGTCCAGGACCTCGTTGAACACCCTGTGCCGTTCCATCATCGACACGTGCCCGGCCCGGGCGATGGCCACGGCGCGGCCCTGCGGGAGGGCGTCGCGCATGGCCTCGGCGCTGCCCTTGGGCGTCAGGAGGTCCCGGTCCCCCACCACGACCAGAGCGGGCACGGTGATGTTCGCCAGCGCCTCGCGGAAGTCCATGTCGACGAGGTCGCGAGCGGTGTGCACCCACACCTCCACCGGGGCCGACGCGGAGAGGCGGCTCACATGGTCCACCTGAGACGGGGAGGCGTCGGGCCCGAAGTTGGTGACCCGCGCCACCAGGAGGGCCAGGTCGGCCCCCCGCTGCTGAACCACCCGGCGGACCCGGTCGGTTCGATCGAGGTTGCCGGCGATCCGCCAGAGGAGGGGCCGGAGGGCCCGCTCGGCCCGCGAGCCGAGGTCGCCGAGCGCCTCCCGCACCAGGTCCGAAGCGGCCGTATCGGCCAGGACCACACCGGACACGCGAGTTCCGAACTCCTCGGGGAACTCTTCCGCGAACGAGAGGAGGGCCATCCCTCCCATGCTGTGGCCGACGACGACCGCGGGTCCCTCCGGCGCCGCTCGGTCGAGGACGGCGCGGAGGTCTCGGCCCATGGACCGGAGCGAGAAGTCGCCGTCCGGCGGACGTCCGGAGCGGCCGTGTCCCCGGTAGTCGAACAGCACCACCCGGTAGCGGTCGGAGAGGTGGCGCCACTGGTAATACCAGGTCGTCATGTCGAGGCTGAACCCGTGAGAGAAGATCACCGTGGGGGCCCCCTCCGGGCCGGCCGCACGAACGGCGAGCTCGGTGCCGTCGAAGGACACCGCGGGGGTGAGGTCCTCAGGCGGCAGCGTCCCCAGGTTCTCCCCTGCCTCGGGGTCCGGGCGGCCCCGGAGCCGCCGGGCGGCCACGCGAACACCCGCGGCCGTCGTGGCCGCGCCGAACGCCGCGGCGCCGACCCCGAAGGCAACGTTCCGAACGAGCCGTCCCCTAGCCACGGTACTCCCGGGGTACCCGCTCGCTCACCGCGCAGACCACCTCGTAGCCGATCGTGCCCGACCAGCTCCCGAGCTCGTCCGCGGAGATCTCCTCGTCTCCCTGCCGCCCGAACAGCACGACCTCGTCTCCCGGCTGCACGGGGTCGTCTCCACAGTCCACGGTGATCTGATCCATGGTCACGGTCCCGGCGACGGGGTACCGGCGTCCCTGGATCAGCACCTCGGCCCGGCCCGACACGGCGCGATGGTAACCGTCGGCGTAGCCCACCGGCACCGTGGCGATCGTCGACTCCCGGTCGAGCCGGTAGCTGAGCCCGTACGACACGCCCTCTCCCGCCGCCACCCGCTTCACCAGGGTCACCCGCGAGCGGAGGGACATGGCCGGCCGGAGGTCGGCTCGGCCCTCGAGGCCCGGCCCGGGAACGATCCCGTAGGCGGCGATGCCCACCCGCACCAGGTCGAGGTGGGACTCCGGCACCACCAGGACCGCGGCGGAGTTGGCGGCGTGACGGTACCGGGCTTGGATGCCGGCTCGAGCCAGCTCGCCCAGGGCTTCGTGGAACCGCTGGAGCTGGATGCGAGCCGAGGGGTCCTCGGGATCCTCCGCCACGGCGAAATGCGTCCACACCCCTTCGAGGTCGAGCCCCGCCTCCAGCACCTGGAGGCAGAAGCGGGAGGCGAGGTCCGGCGCCAGTCCCACCCGGTGCATCCCGGTGTCCAGCTTGACGTGGACGCCGATCGACCGGCCGACGCCCTCGGCCGCTTCGGAAACGGACGCGAGCCCCTCGTCCGTGTAGATCGTGGGGGTGAGCCCGGAAGCGAGAGCCTCCTTCTCCGCCCCCCGAGGGAACTCCGTGAGCACCAGCGTGGGGGCATCGATCCCCCCCTCCCGCAGGCGCAGCCCTTCCTCGATCAGGGCAACGCCGAGCCAGGTCGCGCCGGCCTCGAGGGCGGCCCGGGCCACGGGCACGTCGCCGTGGCCGTAGCCGTTCGCCTTCACCACCGCCATGAGCTCAGCGTCGCGGGGCTTCATCGCCCGGACGTTGTGCCGGACGGCATCGAGGTCCACGACGGCGACGGTGGGACGGTGCCGGGGAGGGGCCTCGCGCACCGGCACCACGACCTTTCCTTCGGTCACACGCTCTCCCTGAGGCGGCGGATCGCCTCGGGGATCGCCTCAGCGACGTCCCAGGCCACCGTGCCCTCCCCCGAGACCTCGCTCGCCACCTGGCCGGCCAGGCCGTGGACGTAAGCGGCCAGCGATGCGGCCTCGGGGGGAGGAAGCCCCCGGGCCAGATACGCGGCGATCATCCCCGTGAGGACGTCGCCGGTCCCTCCGGTCGCCAGGATCGAGCTGCCGGTGGGGTTCACTCGCACCTCGCCGTCCGGGAGCGCCACCAGGCTCCGGGAGCCCTTGAGCAGCACCACCGCTCCTGTCTCGGCAGCGGCCTTGCGGGCGAAGCCCACCCGGTCGCCGAGGACCTCCTCGCTCGGCATCCCGAACAGGCGGGCGAACTCCCCCGTGTGAGGGGTCAGGACGGCGTCCGCGGTCCTCCCCGACAGCTCGCCGGCTCGGCCGGCGAAGGCGTTGAGGGCGTCCGCGTCCACCACCACCGGCACCGGGGACTCCGTCAGCAGCCTACGAACGAGCTCGGGCGTTTCCTCGTCGGTGGAGAGGCCCGGGCCCACGGCCACCGCCCCCACGTCCTCCAGCGCATCTTTCAAGAACTCCCAGGCCGCGCCGGTCAGGCTTCCCGACGTCCCTTCTGGAAGGGGCAAGAAGGTCGCCTCGACCAGCCCCGACTGGACCACCGGGAGGATCCCCTCGGGAACGGCCACCCGCACCAGCCCGGCCCCGGCTCGGTAGGACCCCCGGGCCACCAGGCGAGGGGCGCCGGTCATCCGGCGGGACCCCGCCACCACCATGACCACCCCCGAGCGGCGCTTGTGATCATCTGGGCCCCGCGACGGCAGCAGGCGAGCGGCATCCTCCGCTTCCAGCAGCAGGAGGTCGCTGCGAACGAGGTCATCCGGGAACCCGATGTCCGCCACCTCGAGCAGCCCGGTGTGAGCGGCCCCCGGGAACAGCACGTCGCCCGCCTTCGGCGCCCCCAGAGACACGGTCAGAGTGGCCCGAACGGCGGGGCCGCTGACCGCCCCCGTGTCGCCCTCCACTCCCGACGGGATGTCCACCGCCACCACCGGGCACTCGCTCCCATTGAGCGCGTCGATCGCCGCGGCCACGTCCCCTTCGGGCCGTCCTCGGAACCCGGTCCCGAAGATGGCGTCCACGGCCACGTCGGCCCGATCCAGGTCGCGGGCCAGGCGTGCCTCGGAGAACGGTCCCCACGACACTCCTGCGTCGGACAGCCGGTGGAAGTTGGCCAGAACGGGGTCGCGGAGCTCGGAGGCGGGGTCCTTCACCAGGAAGTGGACCCGAACGCGTATCCCGGAACGGGCCAGGTGGCGAGCGGCCACCAGGCCGTCGCCGCCGTTGTTGCCCTTCCCCGCCACCACCACCACGTGCCGCCCGTACCCGCCGCCGGCGAGGGCGATGACCGCCCTGGCCACGGCGGCGCCGGCTCGCTCCATGAGCTCGGACACGGGGATCCCCCGGGCCTCGGTCTCCCGGTCCAGGGCGTGCGTCTGGGCGGCCGTCAGGACGGGCTGCACGGGAAGGAGCCTACCGCGTCAATCGCCCACGGCGATGCAGAAGGCCGTGGCCATGCTGCTCTCGTGGGAGAACGACACCAGCACCTCCGTGGCTCCCAGACCGTCGGCACGCGCCTTCGCCGAGCCCTCCAATCCGATCCGCGGAGCGCCCGAAGGTGACCGCTCGACCCGGATGTCGTGCCACCGAAATCCCCGGACGCCTCCGAGGGCCTTCACGCAGGCCTCCCGAGCGGCCCACCGGGCCGCGTAGTAGCGGGCGGGGACGGCCTTGCGGTCGCAGTACGCCACTTCCTCCGGGGTGAACACCCGGTCCCGGAAGGTGGATCGTCGATCGAGGATCCGCTGCACCCGTTCCACCTCCACGACGTCCACGCCGACGCCCAGGATGCGCATGGCGCGATCCGCTATTCGACCGTGACCGACTTCGCCAGGTTGCGCGGCTGATCCACGTCGCAGCCCCGCAGCTTGGCCACGTGGTAGGCGAACATCTGCAGTGGAACGGTTACGAGCACCGGCGAGAGCAGCTCCGGCGTCCGGGGCACGAACAGCACGTGGTCGGCGAATCGCTCGATCTCCCGGTCGCCCTCGGTGGCCACGGCGACCACCACCGCGCCCCGGGCCTTCACTTCTTGGATGTTCGACAGGACCTTCGGATAGACGTGGCACTCCGTGGCCACGGCGATCACCGGCACCCCCGGTGCCACCAGGGCGATGGGCCCGTGCTTGAGCTCCCCCGCGGGGAACCCCTCGGAGTGGATGTAGGAGATCTCCTTCAGCTTGAGCGCTCCCTCGAGGGCGGCGGGGTAGCCCGTGTGCCGCCCGATGAAGAGCACGTTGGTGGCCCCGTGGTACCGCTCGGCGAGGCCTTTCACCTGGGCCTCGAGCTGGAGCACCCACTCGAGCTGCCCGGGGAGCTGGCGGAGGTGCCCGACTACCTCCCGGATCTCCTGGGGGAACATCTGGCCCCGGACCTGGGCCATGTACAGCGCCACCAGATGGAGGGCCACCATCTGGGTGGCGAACGTCTTGGTCGCCGCCACGCCGATCTCCGGCCCGGCGTGGGTGTAGAGGACGGCGTCGGCTTCCCGCGCCACCGACGACCCCACGGTGTTGGTGATGGCCAGGACCCAGGAGTGCTGCCGCTTAGCGTGGCGCACCGCTTCCAGGGTGTCGATGGTCTCCCCCGACTGGGAGATGGCCAGGGTCAGGGTGTTCCGGTCCAGGACCGGGTCCCGGTACCGGAACTCGCTGGAGATCTCGATCTCCACCGGCAGCCGGGTCCAGTGCTCGATGGCGTACTTGGCCACCAGGCCGGCGTGGAAGGCCGTGCCGCAGGCCACCACGAACACCTTGTCGACTTCCCGGATGTCGTCCTCGGTCATCCGGAGCTCGTCGAGGAGCAGGCGTCCCTGGCGGACCCGCCCCCGGATGGTGTCCTCCACCGCGCCGGGCTGCTCGAAGATCTCCTTGAGCATGAAGTCCTCGAAGCCGCCCTTCTCCGCGCGGGAGAGGTCCCAGTCGACGTCGAGCGGTTCGGCCTGCACCTCGTTGCCCTGGAGGTCGGTGATCCGAACGCCGTCCCGCCGCAGCTCCACCATCTGCCCGTCCGCCAGAGGGACGATCCGCCGGGTCCGGGAGAGGAGGGCGGGAGCGTCGGAGGCCAGGAGGTTCTCGCCCTCGCCGAGGCCGACCACCATCGGCGAGGATAGCCGTACCCCCACGATCAGCTCGGGATCGTCGGCGCTCATGACCACCAGGGCGTACGCCCCGTCCAGCTCCGCCACCGCCGAGCGGACCGCCGCCGCGAGGTCGCCCTCGTACCGCTCCTCGATCAGGTGGGCCACGCACTCGGTGTCGGTGTCCGAGACGAACTCATGTCCGTCCTCCAAGAGCCGCTGCTTCAGCTCGTGGAAGTTCTCGATGATCCCGTTATGGATCACGGCGATGCGACCGCCGCAGTCGAGGTGCGGATGGGCGTTGCGGTCGTTGGGCTCGCCGTGGGTGGCCCACCGCGTGTGCCCCATCCCGACCCGACCTGCCGGGGAACCGTTCTCGGTGAGCTCCTTCTCCAGGATCTCGAGCTTGCCGGCCCTCTTGACCACGGACAGCTCGCCGTCGAGGACGGCCACGCCTGCCGAGTCGTAGCCACGGTATTCGAGACGCTTCAGCCCCTCGATGATGATCGGGAGCGCCTCGTCGGGGCCCACGTACCCCACGATGCCGCACATGAGGCGCTAATGGTACCAGCCGGAGCCCCGCTGACCCCCGAAGATTCCTGGCGTCCTCGGTGCGCGGCGAACTCCCCAGCATCGGGGGATGTCGGCTGCTCCGGGTAGGGTAGAGCGTCCTCCCACTTGTCGACGATGCGGGAGGGGTGGCACGATGGTCGTTAGTGAGTCGGACCGCCACGAGCTGTACGAGAGACTCGAGCAGGCGATCGGGAAGCGGTCGACCGAGACGATGATGTCACTGCTGCCACCGGTTGGATGGGCCGAGGTGGCGACCAAGCACGACCTCCATGAGCTCGAAGCCCGCCTCGACGCCAAGCTCGGGGGCTTCGACGCCAAGCTCGGGGCCTTCGACGCCAAGCTCGAAGCCATGGAGTCGCGCATCAACGAGCGCATCATTCGGACCGCGCTGGTCGTGAACATCCCGACGATCCTCGCGTCGTTCGCGCTCGCCTTCACCGCCGTTCGCCTGGGGTGATTCCCGATGCCATCTCTCCTCTAAGACGCCGACGAGCCTCCCAGGGCGTCTCGAACGGCCCCGGCCACGGCGTCGGCGTGGCGGCGGGCGTCTCCCTCCGTCTCGGCCTCCACCATCACCCGGACGACCTGCTCGGTGCCCGAGGGGCGAACCAGGATCCTGCCGCCGTCACCGAGCGCCGCCTCCGCACCACGGACCGCGTCCCACACCGGCTCCGCGGCTTCCAACCGATCCTTGTGCGCGACGGGGACGTTCTCCAGCACCTGCGGGAACCGCCGCATCGTGTCGGCCAGCTCGGCCACCGTGGCGCCCTTGTGGCAAGCCAGCGAGAAGAACCGCACCGCCGTGAGGAGGCCGTCTCCCGTGGTGGCGTCCTCGAGGAAGATGATGTGGCCGGACTGCTCGCCTCCCAGCACCGCGCCGGAGCGGACCATCTCCTCGAGGACGTACCGGTCCCCGACGGGCGTTTCCAGGGTGGTGATCCCGGCCTCGTCCATGGCCCGGCGGAACCCCAGGTTCGCCATCACCGTGCTGACCACGGTGTCCTTGGCCAGGCGGCCGTCTTCCTTCATGGCCACCGCCGAGGCCGCCAGCACCTGGTCCCCGTCGACGATGCGGCCCTCCCCGTCGACGAAGATGGCCCGGTCGGCGTCCCCGTCGTGGGCCACGCCGGCGTCGGCCCCCAGCTCCCGCACGGCGTCGGCCACGATCTCCGGATGGGTGGCGCCGCACCCGACGTTGATGCTGGTCCCGTCGGCCTCCGTGTTGATGGCGTGGACCTCCGCCCCCAGGAGGCGGAGGGCCTGCGGGGCCAGCCGGTACGCCGCGCCGTTCGCACAGTCCACGACCAGCCGCATGCCGTCCAGACGCGCCTCGGCGCACGTCACCAGGTGCTCGACGTAGGCCTCGAGCTCCTCCACGGGATCGTAGATGTGGCCGACCTCCGCCCCCACCGGCCGAGGGCCGTCGGCCTCCCGAACCACCCGCTCGATCTCGTCCTCGACCTCGTCGGGGAGCTTCATGCCGTTCGAGGAGAAGAACTTGATCCCGTTGTCCTCCGGAGGGTTGTGGGAGGCGGAGATGACCGCCCCGGCCCGGGCCCCCCGGTCCACGGTGGCGAAGGCCACCGCAGGAGTGGGGACGATGCCCAGGCGGTGGACGTCGCCCCCCGCCGAGCACGCTCCCGCGGCCAGCGCCGCCACCAGCATGGGGCCCGACGGCCGGGTGTCCCGACCCACGACGATCGTGGGCCGGCCTTCCTCGCCGAGCACGATGGCGGCGGCCCTGCCGAGGGAGAAGGCGAGCTCGGGCGTGAGGTCCCGGTTGGCCACGCCGCGGACGCCGTCGGTCCCGAAGAGCCTGCTCACCTGGGAATCCTACCCGCGGACGGCCCGAAGCCGCCCGGGGACGGAGCGGCCGCCGCTACATCTCTTCCACGGCGTCGCCGATGACCACAACGTGAAGCGCGCGTTCACCATCCTCCTCCTCGTGCTCACGACGTCGTGCGGGCTGGGACCGGACCGGGCCGCCTGCGAGAGTCACCGCCGGGAGCTGGACCGGATGAAGGCCCAGCTGGACGCGGCCGGGTCCCGGAGTCAGGACGTGGCTCCCTACGTCGCGGCGATCGAGCGGGCTCGGGCGGCCGCCGAAGCCGCCGGCTGCTGAGCTAGCGCTTGCTGTACTGAGGCGCCTTCCGGGCCTTCTTCAGCCCGTACTTGCGCCGCTCCTTCTCACGCGGGTCCCGGGTGAGGAAGCCCTCACGCTTGAGAGCGGTACGGATGGAAGGGTCCATCGCCACCAGCGCCCTGGCGATGCCGAGCTGGAGCGCTCCGGCCTGCCCCGTGGTCCCGCCGCCCTCAAGGGTGGCCATCACGTCCAGCTCCTTCTCCTTCCCGGCCCGCCGGAGCGGGGCGGTGACCAGGACGCGCTGGGTCCTGGTCGGGAAGTACTCCTCCAACGACCGTCCGTTCAGCAGGAACTGTCCCGATCCGGCGACCACGCGGACGCGGGCCACGGACTCCTTTCGCCGCCCCGTCGCCGTGGCGCTGTCCTTGACCTCGACCGCGGGACCCTCCTGGGCCTCCTCCGGCTCCTGCACCTCGACATCCGCCATCTGGTTCCTCCTCATCAGACCGCTGGATCCCCTAGGAATCTCCCTTCTTGGTCTTCTTCGATCCCGACGCGGCCCGAGGCGAACCTAGGGGTGGACGCCCCGCGAGCTCCAGCCGGACCGGATCCTGAGCCGCGTGCGGATGATCCGGGCCCGCGTACACCTTCAGCTTCCTCGCCATCTGCCGGCCCAGGCGATTGTGTGGAAGCATCCCTCGGACGGCTTTCTCCACGGCCAGCGCCGGCCGGGTCGCCATGAGCCGCTCGTAGTTGATCTCGCGCAAGCCACCGGGGTAGCCCGAGTGGCGGTAGTACATCTTGCTCTCGAGCTTGGCGCCGGTGAGCCGGACCTTGGAGGCGTTCACCACCACCACGTGGTCCCCCGTGTCCAGGTGGGGGGCAAAGATCGGCTTGTGCTTGCCTCGGAGGATCTTGGCCACCTCCGAGGCCAGCCTGCCCAGGACAACACCGTCCGCGTCCACCACGTACCAAGCGCGGCTGATCTCTTTCGGCTTGGGACTGTACGTCTTCATGAAGGATCACCTCGCTCCAGCGTTTCCGCTGGTCGAGACCGATAGACTACCCGAACCAGCGTCAGGCCGTAGGGAGCGGCCACGGGGCCCGCCGCCGCCCGCGACCTCGCCTCGAGCACCTCGGTCATCGTCTCCGGCTCCATTCGCCCTTCTCCCACCGCCACCAGCGTACCTACCAGGCTCCGCACCATCTGGTGCAGGAACGACCCCGCCCGGGCCCGGACCTCCAGCACCTCTCCCTGCCGCCGGACCGCCAGACGCTCCAGCGTCCGGAGCGTCGAGGCCGGCGCTCTGTCCACCCGGCAGAACGAGGCGAAGTCGTGCTCGCCCTCGAGCAGCCGGGCGGCCCGGCGCATCTGGCCGAGCCCGTACTCACCGGGCCGGTGCCACTCGTACCGGGCGGTGAACGGGTTCGGCGCCGCCCCCGTACGGACCCGGTACCGGTACTCGCGGGCGATGGCGCTCCGGCGGGCGTCGAACCCGGACGGGGCCCGCGCCGCCCGCAGGACCGCCACCTCCGGGCCCAGCATGCTGTTCAGGGCCCGCTGGATCCGCTCCGGATCGGCCTTCGCGTGAAACGACACCACCTGCCCCTCGGCGTGGACCCCCGCGTCGGTTCTTCCTGCCACCGAGAGCCCCGGCGCCGTCCCCAGAATCCTCCCCAGGGCCTCCTCGATGGCACCCTGGACGGTCCGCTGCCCAGGCTGGCGGGCGAACCCCCGGAAGTCGGTCCCGTCGTACGCCAGAACCAGCTTGAGGACGGGGAAGTTACTCCTCCCGCTGGCCCACCAGCTCGATGATGGCCATCGGGGCGCCGTCGCCCTGCCGGGGCCCGATCTTCAGGATCCGGGTGTAGCCCCCGTTCCGCTCCGCGAACCGCGGGGCGATGTCGGCGAACAGCCGGTGGACCACGTCCCGGTCCGGGACCACCTTCAGCACCTCGCGGCGCGCCTGGACGTCGCCCTTCTTGGCGAAGGTGATCAGCCGCTCGGCCACGGGGCGGAGGGCCTTGGCCTTGGCCTCGGTGGTCCTGATCCGCTCGTGGGCAAACAGCGCCGCGGCCAACCCGCCGAGCATCAGCTTCTGGTGAGCGGGGCCCGATCCCAGCCGCGGCCCCTTCCTCGGCTTCGGCACTAGAGGCTCTCCCGCATGGACTAGGCCTCCCGGAGTCCCACGCCGAGCTCGTCGAGCTTGGCCTTGACCTCGTCGATCGACTTCTGCCCGAAGTTGCGGATGTCCATCAGCTCCTGCTCGGTCTTCTGGACCAGCTCCGCGACGGTGTTGATGCCCTCGCGCTTCAGGCAGTTGTACGACCGCACCGACAGGCTGAGCTCCTCGATGGGAAGAGCAAGCTCGCCGACCACGTGCTCCTCGCCTTCGGCCGGCCCCAGCGAGATGCCCAGGGTCTCCGAAAGCTCGGCGAACAGGCTCATCAGCTCACCCAGGGTCGTGCCGGCCGACGCCATGGCCTCTCTGGGATTGACCGCCCCGTTCGTCTCCACGTCGACGATCAGTCGGTCACGGTCGGTCATCTGCTCGACGCGGGTGTTCTCCACGGCGTAGGAGACCCGCCGCACGGGCGAGAAGATCGAGTCCACGGGGATGACTCCGATGGGGTCCCGCGGCTGCTTGTTCTGCTCTGCCGGCCGGTACCCCACACCCCGCTCCACCTCCATCTCGACCTCCAGGCCCGCGCCCTTTCCGAGCGTGGCGATGTGCAGGTCGGAGTTGAGGATCTCCACCCCTGCGGGGGGCGAGATGTCCCCCGCCTTGACCTCTCCCGGGCCCTTCGCCTTGAGGTACATCATCACCGGCTCATCCACCTCGGAGCGGATCACCATCTCCTTGATGTTCAGGATGATGTCGGTGACGTCCTCGTTCACCTTGGGGATGGTCGAGAACTCGTGGAGGACTCCCTCGATCTTGATCCGCGAGATGGCCGCTCCCGGGATCGACGACAGCAGCGTGCGGCGGAGGGAGTTCCCCAATGTGTAGCCGAACCCCGGCTCGAGCGGCTCGATGGCGAACTTGGAGCGCGTCGGATTGACGCTCTCCTCCTGGATCCTTGGTCTCGTGACGATGAGCACTGCCATTCCTCCTTTGGCCGGGGATCATCCACTCCTGCCCGACCGCAGGCCGCCGGCACCTGGCCCGGCGGTGCTATGTGGTTAGACGCGCCGCCGCTTCCGCGGACGGCATCCGTTGTGCGGGACCGGTGTGACGTCCTGGATCCCCAGGATCTCCAGTCCGGTGGCGGCCAGCGAACGGATGGCCGTCTCCCGGCCGGACCCGGGGCCCTTCACGAACACGTCGACCTTCCGGACCCCATGCTCCTGGGCTCTCCGCGCCGCGGCCTCCGCCGCGAGCTGCGCGGCGAACGGCGTGGACTTCCGGGATCCCTTGAACCCAACGTTGCCGGCGCTGGCCCAGGAGAGCGTGTTCCCCTCGAGGTCCGTGATGGTCACGATGGTGTTGTTGAAGGTCGACTTGATGTGCGCCGCCCCGTGCACGACGTTCTTCTTCTCCTTGCGGCGAACCTTCTTCTTCGGCTTGGCCACGCTGCTACTTCCCCGTCTTGCGCTTCACGCCGACCGTCTTCTTCGGTCCCTTGCGGGTCCGCGCGTTCGTGTGGGTGCGCTGGCCGTGGACCGGCAGGCTCCGACGGTGCCGGATGCCCTGGTACGCGCCGATCTCGATCTTCCGCTTGATGTCCTGGGCAACGTCGCGGCGGAGATCTCCCTCCACCTTCTCCTTGCGGTCGATCCACTCGCGGATCCGGACCACCTCCTCCTCGGAGAGGTCCCGGACCTTCGTTTCGCCGCCCACCCGGGCCGACTGGACGATCGACCGGGCCTTCGACGGGCCGACCCCATAGATGTAGGTCAGCGCGACGTCCACCCGCTTGTCGCGGGGGAGGTCAACGCCGGCGATCCGCGCCATCCTATCCCTGCCTCTGCTTGTGCCGCGGGTTCGAGCAGATCACCATGACCCGCCCGCGGCGGCGGATGATCTTGCACTTCTCACACATCTTCTTGACCGACGGATGTACCTTCACGTCTCCGCTCCCCGGGGCGCGATGCACCGGCTCAGTCACCGGGGATTCGCGCATGAACGACCCCCGGCCGCACGAACACCGCAGCGGTGCGGCCCGGGGCCAAAAGGGGAGTATAGGGCACGGTCGCGGGCTCCGTCCAGGCACGACTTCCCTCAGCAAAAGGAGTGCAGGGTGCCAATCGGGCGTTCATCCCCGGGCGGTGAGGACCTCGGCCCCCTCCTCGAGCACCGCGATGGTGTGCTCGAAGTGGGCCGACAGGCTCCCGTCGGCGGTGACCACGGTCCACTCGTCGGCCAGAACCCGGGTCTCCCATCCTGCCAGGTTGACCATGGGCTCCACGGCCACCACCAGCCCCGGACGGAGCTCGGGACCACGGCCGGGAGGCCCGTAGTTCGGGATCTGGGGGTCCTCGTGGAGGCTGCGTCCGATCCCGTGGCCCACGTACTCGCGCACCACCGAGAATCCCGCCCCCTCGGCCGTCTCCTGGACAGCGTGGGAGATGTCCGAGAGGCGAGCCCCCGGACGGATCTGGGTGATGCCGGCTTCCAGGGACTCCTCGGTGACCCGAACGAGCTTCTCGGCCTCAGCGGAGGGCGGCTCTCCCACGAACACCGAGACCGCCGAGTCGGCGTGGTAGCCCTCCCAGATCGCTCCCACGTCCAGGGAGAGGAGATCCCCCTCGCGGAGCACCCGCGATCCTGGTATCCCGTGGACCACCTGCTCGTTGACCGAGGTGCAGATGGACGCGGGGAAGCCCCGGTATCCCTTGAACGAGGGCACCGCATGGGCCGACCTGATCTCCTCCTCGGCCAGCCGATCGAGCTGGGCGGTGGTCGTCCCCGGACGAACCGTGGCCACCAGGCGGTCGATGGTGGCCGCCACCACCCGGCCGGCGTGCCGCATCCGCTCGACCTCATCGAGGGACTTGTGGATGATCACGCGTTCTCCTCGAGGAGGTCGGCGAGCGCTTCCTCCACCTGCTTCCCCACGTGATCCTCCATGCCCGAGCCGTCCACCTCCCGGAGGAGACCACGCTCCGAGTAGAACGCCAGGAGCGGCGCGGTCTGCTCCTTGTAGACCTCGAATCGGTTGCGCACGGCCTCTTCCGTCTGGTCGGGGCGCTGCAGGAGCGCTCCCCCGCACACGTCGCACCGGTCCCGTTGGCGAGGTGGACTGAAGTACACGTTGAAGACGTGCTTCTCGTCGCGCTCGCACGTGCGCCGCCCGGCGATGCGCTTCACCGCCGTCTCCCCGTCCACCAGGAGCGCCAGGGCAGCCTGGAGCGGCCGGTCGGCCGCCAGCTCGCGCTCCAGGATCTCGGCCTGCAGGGTGTTCCGGGGGAACCCGTCCAGGACGAAGCCGTCGTCGGCTTCCCGGATGGCGGCCACCACCATGCCCAGGGTCAGCTCGTCGGGCACCAGCTGTCCGGACTCGTAGTAGGGCTTGGCAAGTTTCCCCAGCTCCGTCTCCTCGCGGATGTTCCTCAGGAAGATGTTGCCGGTGGCGATGTGAGCGACCCCGTGTGTCTCGGAAAGCCGCATCGCCTGCGTCCCCTTGCCCGCCCCGGGCGGCCCCAGGAGGACGATCCTCACCGCTACCTCAGGAAGCCCTCATAGTGGCGCATGGTGAGCTGTGACTCCAGCTGCTTCATGGTCTCGAGTGCGACACCCACCACGATGAGGATCGACGCCCCTCCGAACGGGAAGGTGTTCGGGTCCAGCAGCCAGAACGCGAACACGATGGACGGGATCAGGGCGATGAGCGCCAAGAAGAGCGAGCCAGGGAGCGTGATGCGCGTCAGGATGAAGTCCAGGTGCTCGGCGGTGGGGCGGCCGGGCCGGATGCCGGGGATGAACCCCCCGTACTTCCGGATGTTGTCGGCCGTGTCGATCGGGTTGAAGGTGATGGCGGTGTAGAAGTAGGCGAAGAAAACGACCAGGAGACCGTACAGGACGATGTACACCGGGTGACCCTGGTTGAGGAGAACGTTGTTCACGAAGTTCTGGAATCCCGTCCAATGGATCACCGATCCCAGAAGGGACGGGAAGTACAGCACGGACGAGGCGAAGATGATGGGGATCACTCCCGCCTGGTTCACCTTGAGCGGGATGTAGGTGCTCCCGCCGGCGGTCATCCGCCGGCCCACGATCCGCTTCGCGTACTGGACCGGGATCCGCCGCTGGCCCTGCTCCATGAACACCACGGCGACGATGATGGCCAGGCCCAGCAGGACGATCGTCCCGAATTGGAACGGGGTCCCCTGCCGCAGCACGGCCGCCCCCTCGAACGGGAGCCGCGAGATCACGCTGGTGAAGATGAGGATCGACATGCCGTTGCCGATCCCTCGCTGGGTGATGAGCTCGCCCAGCCACATGATCAGGGCCGTGCCGGCGGTGAGGGTGAGGACCATGAAGGCCACCCGCGGCGGGTTGAACACCAGGATCGAGCCGCGGAACTGGTTGTTGAACAGGAAGATCAGCCCGGTGGACTGGAGCAACGACAGCGCCACGGTCATGTAGCGGGTCCACTGAGTGATCTTCTTCACGCCCATCTCGCCCTGCTTCTGCCATTGCTCGAGCTTGGGGATCACCACGGTCAGGAGTTGCATGATGATCGAGCTGGTGATGTAAGGCATGATCCCCAGCGCGAACACTGCCAGGCGCTGGAGGGCGCCGCCCGAGAACAGGTTGATGAACGAGAGGATCCCCTGCTGCGTGGCTTCCGACTGACGCGCCAGCTCCTGGACGTCCACGTTTGGGACCGGGATGAACGAGCCGATCCGGTACACCGCGATGATGGACAGCGTGAACAGGATCTTCTTCCGAAGATCCGGGATCTTGAACGCGTTGACGACGGCCCTCAGCATGGGGCTTCCAGTCTACGCCACCCACCCGAGCCGATCGACATCACCCCAGGGTCTCCGCGGTACCGCCCGCTTGCTCGATCTTCTCCCTGGCGGTCCGGGAGAACTGGTGGGCCTGGACGGTCAGCGCCCGGTCGATGTCCCCTCTCCCGAGGACCTTGACGGGCAGGCGGCGCCGCACGAGCCCGGCCCCGGCCATGTCCTCTGGGGTCACCGTGGCGCCCGCCTCGAACCTCTCTGCCAGCCGGTCGAGGTTCACCACGGTCCACTGTTCCTTGGGAGGAAGGGTCCGGGCGGGCTGCGTCTTCACCTTGGGCACCCGGCGGGCCAGCGGCATCTGG
Source organism: Actinomycetota bacterium (assembly GCA_050693035.1). Classification (GTDB taxonomy): domain Bacteria; phylum Actinomycetota; class UBA4738; order UBA4738; family CALAEC01; genus DASYVD01. Next base: position 25,619 of record JBOGWB010000084.1, on the reverse strand, counting down.
CCGCCCTCGTAGCCTGGCTTCTTGCCGTGCTTGGCCAGGTAGCCCTTGGTCCCCCGGCCCGCCGTCTTGCCCTGGCCGGCCGAGCGACCCCGGCCCTTTCGCTTTGGCCCCCGCTTGGCCCCGGGGGGCGGGCGCAGGTGATGGAGCCGCACTAGTCCACCTCCTCCATCGTGACGAGGTGGCGGACCTTGGCGATCATCCCCCGCACCTCGGGGCGGTCGTCCTTGACCACCGCGTGGCGGATCCGCTTGAGCCCGAGGGCCCGGATCGTCTCCCGCTGCCGGCGGGTGGTGCCGATGACGCTGCGCACCTGAGTGACCTTAAGCCTCGCCACCGTTCCCCTCCACCTCGGCGCGCTTCTCGTCCATCCAATTACGAGCCTCGGCCATGGCCTCGATCATGGGGCGGGGAGCCACCTGCGCCACGTCCTGGCCCCTGAGCCGGGCCACGTCCTCGGGCCGCCGCAGAGACCGCAGACCCGCCATGGTGGCGTGCACGATGTTGATCGGATTGTGGGAGCCCAGCGACTTCGAGAGGATGTCCGTGATCCCGGTGCACTCGACCACGGCTCGCACGGGCCCCCCGGCGATGACTCCGGTGCCCGGGGCTGCCGGTTTCAGGAGCACCCGTCCGGCACCGTCCTCCCCCATGACCTGGTGCGGGATGGTGGTGCCCATGAGCGGCACCTCGAACAGGTTCCGCTTGGCTTCCTCGACGCCCTTCTGGATGGCGGCGGGGACCTCCTTGGCCTTGCCGTAGCCGATCCCCACGCGCCCCGCGCCGTCTCCCACCACGACCAGGGCAGCGAACGAGAACCGCCGGCCGCCCTTGACCACCTTGGCCACGCGGTTGATGGAGACGACTCGCTCCTCGTAGGGCGTTCGCTCGGCGCTGTCGTAGCGTCTCAAATCTGCAAGCCCTCCTCTCGGGCGCCTTCGGCGACCGCCGCAACCCGCCCGTGGAACTGGAAGCCGCCGCGGTCGAACACCGCCCGTTCCACCCCGGACTCCTTGGCCCGGCGGGCGATGAGCTTCCCGACCTCCTTGGCCCGGCCCTTCTTGTGGCCGCTGGTCCCGCGAACCTCCGGGTCGAGGTCCGAGGCCGAGGCCACGGTGTGGCCCCGGCCATCGTCGACGAGCTGGACGTAGATGTGCCGGTTGGACCGATAGACGGCCAGCCGTGGGCGCGCAGCCTCGCCATAGATCCCCTTGCGAACCCGGCGGTGCCGGCGCACCCGAGCCCGACGCTTCGCGGCGGCCTGCATCATGCCAGTGCTCCCTTGGCGGCCTTGCCGCTCTTCTTCCGCACGTGCTCCCCCTCGTACCGGATGCCCTTGCCCTTGTACGGCTCCGGCTTCCGGACCTTCCGTACGTTCGCCGCCACCTGACCCACGAGCTGCTTGTCGATCCCCCGGATCACCACGCGGTTGGGTGCGGGAACCTCGAACTCGATCCCCTCGGGAGGGACCATGGTCACCGAGTGCGAGTACCCCACTTGGAGCTCGAGGTCGGATCCCCTGAGCGCGGCCCGGTATCCCACGCCGTGGATCTCCAGGCGCTTCTCGTAGCCCTGAGTCACGCCCTGGACCATGTTGGCGATGAGTGAGCGGGTCAGCCCGTGCAGGGCCTTGTGCTCGCGCTCGTCGGAGGGGCGTTCCACCCGGACGTGCCCGTCCTCCACCACGACCTTCATGTCGCGACTGACTCCCTGTTCGAGCGCGCCCTTGGGCCCGACCACGGTGACCGTGGTGCCCTGCACCTCAACCTTGACCCCGTCGGGGATGTCGATGGGCTGCTTCCCGATCCGACTCATCGAAACCTCATCACCACACGTAACAGAGCACTTCGCCGCCGATCCCGCGCCGCGCCGCCTGCCGGTCGGTCATCACGCCCTGGGAGGTCGAGACGATGGCCACCCCGAGGCCGCCCTGGACCCGCGGGAGGTGGGCCCGGTCGGCGTACACGCGGCGGCCCGGCTTCGACACCCGCTGCAAGCCGCTGATGACCCGCTCGCGGTCCGGCCCGTACTTCATCTGAACGATGAGGATCCGCCTGGGCGGTTCGTCCTCGACCCGATAGCCGTCCACGTATCCCTCGCGGGCGAGGATCCGCGCCACCTCTTCCTTGACCTTCGAGTGGTCGAGGCGGATGTCGTCCTTGAACGACATGCTGGCGTTGCGGATCCGGGTGAGCAGGTCGGCGACGGGATCGGTCATCATCGCTGGATCACCACGACGCCTTGGTGATGCCGGGGATCTCGCCCTGATGGGCCAGCTGCCGGAAGCACAACCGGCACAACCCGAACCGCCGGTACACGGCCCGCGGGCGGCCGCACCGCCGGCACCGGGTGTAGGCCCGAACCCGGAACTTGGGCCTCCGGTTCGCCTTCTGGATCAGCGCCTTCTTCGCCATGTCCTCTTCCTATCCTCCACTCCGCTCACGCTGCTCGCACTGCCTGGCGGTCCCGAAGCGGCATCCCCAGGGCGCGGAGGAGCGCGCGACCCTCGTCGTCCGTCTTCGCCGTGGTCACCACGGTGATGTCCATGCCCCGGACCCGGTCGACCTTGTCGTAGTCGATCTCCGGAAAGATCAGCTGCTCGGTGACCCCGATGGTGTAGTTGCCGTGCCCGTCGAAGGCCTCCGGGTCCAAGCCGCGGAAGTCCCGGATCCTCGGGAGCGCTACCGACATGAGCCGGTCCACGAACTCCCACATCCGGTTGCCGCGCAGCGTGACCTTGGCGCCGATGGTCATCCCCTCCCGGAGCTTGAACCCGGCGATGGACTTCTTCGCCTTGGTCACCGCGGGCTTCTGGCCGGTGATCGTGGTCAGGTCCTCGATCGCCGCGTCCAGGAGCTTGGCCTCCCGCGCCGCCTCGCCGACCCCCATGTTGACCACGACCTTCTCCAGCCGAGGCACCTGCATGGCGTTGGTGAGGCCGAGCTCCTCCTGGAGCCGGGAGAGCAGCTCCTCACGGAACCGCTGCTTGAGTCTGGGGATGGAACCGCCTTGCGCCATCAGACATCAGCTCCACACTTCTTGCATACCCTGGTTCTCTTCCCGTCCTCGACGCGATGCCCGACCCGGGTGGGCTGGCCGCAGGTCTTGCACACGAGCTGCACGTTCGAGATGTCGACGAACTGCTCCACGTCGATGATGCCGCCCTGCTGGAGCTGGCGGCCGCTCGTGGAACGGCGGCCGCTGGTTCGGGAGTGCTTCTTCGCCCGGGCCACCGCCTCAACCATGATCCGCCCCCGGTCCGGCATCACCCGGATCACGCGGCCGCGGCGGCCGCGGTCCTTCCCCGCGATCACCACCACCTCGTCGTCCTTCTTGATGTCCACGCCGGGCATCAGGCCGCCACCTCCATCACACAACCTCCGGCGCCAGCGAGATGATCTTCATGAACCGCTTCTCGCGGAGCTCCCGTGCCACCGGGCCGAAGATCCGGGTCCCACGAGGGTTCCGCGTGTTCGTCTCGATCAGGACCACGGCGTTGTCGTCGAACTTGATGTACGAGCCGTCGGGCCGTCGCTTCTCCTTGGCCGTGCGGACGACGACGGCCCGGACGATCTCGCCCTTCTTGACCGGCGCCCCCGGAAGCGCGTCCTTCACGCTTCCCACGATGATGTCGCCGATCCGAGCGTACCGCCGGCTCGAGCCGCCCAGGACCCGGATGCACAGCACCTCCCGGGCACCGGTATTGTCGGCCACCCTGACCCGCGACTCCTGCTGGATCACTCGTTTCCCCTCATCTCCATCCTCATCGGGCCTTCTCCACGATCTCGATGACCCGCCACCGCTTCGACTTCGAGAGCGGGCGAGTCTCCATCACCCGCACCACGTCCCCCACGTGAGCCTCGTTGGCCTCGTCGTGGGCGGCGAACCTGGACGTCCGGCGCACGGTCTTCCCGTAGAGAGGATGACGCTTCTGAGATTCGATCCGGATGATGACCGTCTTGTCCATGCGGTCGGAGACCACCACGCCGGTCCGAACCTTCCGCTCCCCTCGCTGGGCGGCCATCAGGACGCCTCCTCCTGGTCCCCGGATTCGGCATCGGTCTCCGCGGCCGCTTCCGCCCCCTCGACGAGCTCGCGCTCGTGAAGGATGGTGAGGATGCGAGCCGCTTCGTGACGGACCTCCTTGATCCGCATGACGTTGTCGAGCTGGCCCGTGGCCAGCTGGAACCGCAGGTTGAACAGCTCTTCCTTGGCGGAGTCCAGCCGGCTCCTGAGCTCGGCCTCCGGCAGCTCCCGAAGCTCGGCCGCGCGAGTCAATCCCCACCTCCGACGCGTGCGACGAACTTGGTCTTGATGGGCAGCTTGTTCGCCGCTCGCCGCATGGCTTCCCGGGCGGTCGGCTCCGGCACGCCGGAAAGCTCGAACATCACTCGACCGGGCTTGACCACGGCCACCCAGCTCTCCGGGTTGCCCTTGCCGGAGCCCATCCGGGTCTCGGCGGGCTTCTTCGTCACGGGTTTGTCGGGGAAGATGTTGATCCACACCTTGCCGCCCCGGCGGATATGGCGGGTCATGGCGACCCGAGCGGCCTCGATCTGGCGGTTGGTGATCCAGCCGGGCTCCAGGGCGGCGAGCCCGTAGTCGCCGAAATGGACCTCCAGGCCGCCCTTGGCCCTGCCGCGCATCCGGCCGCGCTGCTGCTTGCGATGCTTCACCTTCTTCGGCATCAGCATCAGCGCTCACCACCCTCCTCCGGTCCGCCGGTGGGGGCCTCGCCCTCACCCTTCGGGGCTCGGGTTCGGCGCGTCGTTGGCCGTTTCCTAGCCCCGGCGGGCTTCTTGGCGCTCCTCGCAGGAGCCGCTGGAGATGTTGGTTCAGGCTCGGCGGCGGCCGGCTCTTCAGATGGCGGCTCCTCTGCAACCGAAGCCTCGGCTTCGACCGGCGGTGCGGTCGCGGGTACGGACTCGTCCTGCTGAGGGGCAGGCTCCGGTTCCTGGCTCGGCGGAGCGGGCTCCTCCTCGACGTCGGCGAGATCCTTCGGGTCGGTGATCAGGGCTCCCGTCGACGCCCCGGTGGGGGCACGCATGCCGGCCAGAGCCCGGGCCCGGGCCCGGGCCGTCTCCTTCTCCTCGGAGGGGATCTCGTCGCCGTGGTAGACCCACACCTTCACACCGATCTTTCCGAAGGTGGTGTTCGCCTCGGCCTGGCCGTAGTCGATCTTCGCCCGCAGGGTGTGGAGGGGCACTCGTCCCTCCCGGTACCACTCCCGGCGACTCATCTCGGTCCCGCCGAGGCGGCCTCCGCACTGGACCCTCACCCCGAGAGCTCCCGCTCGCATGGCCGTCTGAACCGCCCGGCGCATGGCCCGCCGGAACGAGACCCGGCCCTCGAGCTGCTCCGCAGTGCTCTGGGCCAGAAGCGTGGCGTCGGTCTCGGGGCGTGACTCCGCGGCGGCCTGGTTCATGTCCTCGACCTTCACGTCCACCCGCCGGCCGGTCATTTTCTCCACGTCCTTGCGGACCCGGTCGACCTCGGCGCCCTTCCGGCCGATCACGATGCCGGGGCGAGCGGTCCGGATGAACACCTGGATCTGATCGCCCTTCCGCTCGATGTCGATGTTGGAGATCCCCGCGCGGGAGAGGTAAGAGCGGATGTATCCGCGGATGGCCACGTCCTGATGGAGCGCGTCGGCATACTCCCGCTTTCCCGCGTACCACTTCGACTTCCACGGGTAGATGACTCCGAGGCGGAATCCGTAGGGGTTAACCTTGTGCCCCAATGGACACCTCCTCGGTGGTTCCCACGACGACCGTGATGTGGCTGGTGCGCTTGCGGACCCGCGTCGCGCGGCCCAGCGCACGGGGCCGCCAGCGCCGGAGCGTGGGTCCCTCGTCGACGTAGGCGCGGACCACGAACAGGTTTTCGGGGACCACCCCCGGCTTCTGGCCGGCGTTGGCCACCGCGGACTCCAGGAGCTTCCGCACCGGGCGGGTGGCGCCGTAGGGCGAGTGCGAGAGGACGCGCCGGGCATCATCCACGTGCTTTCCGCGGATGAGGTCGACGACTCGCCTCGCCTTGAATGGCGAGACCCTCACGAACTTGGCCACTGCCCTCGCTTCCATATCCCCTTCCTCAGCTCCTCATCACTTCAGCGCTGTGCTTCGTTCGGTGTGGTGCCCGTGGGTGCGGAACGTCCGGGTGGGGGCGAACTCGCCGAGCTTGTGGCCCACCATGGCCTCGGTGACGAACACCGGGACGTGCTTGCGGCCGTCGTGCACCGCGATCGTGTGTCCGACCATCTCCGGGATGATCGTCGACCGCCGCGACCACGTTCGGATGACACGCTTGTCACCGCGCTTGTTCATCTCCTCCACCTTGCGGAGGAGGTGGTCGTCGACGAACGGTCCCTTCTTCACCGATCTCGGCACTGGTCTATCCCCTTCCCTTGCCTCGCCGGCGAACGATGTACCGGTTCGAGGCCTTGTCCTTCTTTCGGGTCCGGCCTTCCTTCTTGCCCCAGGGCGATGTGGGATGCCGGCCTCCGGATGACTTCCCTTCGCCCCCGCCGAGCGGATGATCCACCGGGTTCATGGCCACTCCGCGAGTGGTCGGGCGGACCCCCATCCAGCGCTTCCGCCCCGCCTTGCCCAGCGAGATCAGCTCGTGCTCGGGGTTTCCCACCTGGCCCACCGAGGCCCGGCACCGCAGGTCCACCAGCCGGATCTCGCCCGAGGGCAAGCGGAGATGGGCGAAGCCACTCTCTTTGGCCACCAGCTGCACGCCGGTCCCGGCCGAACGGGCCATCTTGGCCCCCCCTCCCGGGCGCAGCTCCACGCCGTGCACCACGGTGCCCACCGGGATGTTGGCCAGGGGAAGGGCGTTTCCGGGGCGGATATCCGCTCCGGGACCCGAGGATAGCAGGTCGCCCACACGGAGCCCCTGGGGCGCAAGGATGTAGCGCTTCTCCCCGTCCGCGTAGTGAAGCAGGGCGATCCGCGCGGACCGGTTGGGGTCGTACTCGATCGAGGCGACCTTCGCCGGGATGCCGTCCTTCTCCCGGCGGAAGTCGACCAGCCGGTACCGGCGCTTGTGCCCCCCACCCTTGTGCCGGGTGGTGATGCGCCCGTAGACGTTCCGCCCGGCCTTCTGAGGTCGAGGACGGGTCAGAGACTTCTCCGGCCCCTTCCGGGTGACCTCGGAGAAGTCCGAGACCCCCGCCCCGCGGCGGCCCGGCGTCGTCGGCTTGTACTTCCTGATCGCCATGGCTCTCCTACTTCTGCTCGAAGATCTCGATGGAGTCGCCGGGGGCCAGCGTGACCACGGCGCGCCTCTCGTCCGGACGACGGCCCTGGGTCCACCGGAACCGCTTGGACTTGCCCCGACGGTTCAACGTGCTCACCTTGAGGACCCGTACGCTCCAGATGGACTGCACCGCCTCCCGGATCTCGGTCTTGTTGGCGTCCGGAGAGACGACGAACGTGTACCGGTTCTGCTCCAGCCCCGCGTAGCTCTTCTCCGAGACCACGGGGCGGAGGATCACGTCGCTGGGGCTCCTCATGGCTTGATCACCTCGAGGGCTGCCTTGGTGAACAGCAGCCAGTCCGCGTACAGCACGTCGTAGGTGGCCAGGTTCCCCGGGTAGACGATCTTGACCTCGGGGAGATTGCGGAACGACTTCTCGACGAGCTCGTCCGGTTCCGCCAGGACCAGCAGCACGTTGCCGTAGGTGCCCAGCGACCCCAGCGCGTCGACGGCGTTCTTGGTCTTGGGCTCGTCGAAGGACAGGGCGTCCACGACCTTGATCCGCTCCTCCCGGGCCCGATCGGTCAGGGCGGACCGCAGCGCCAGCCGCTTCATCTTCTTCGGGACCCGCTGTTCGTAGTCCTTCGGCTTGGGCCCGTGGGCCACGCCGCCGCCGACCCACAGCGGGGAGCGGATCGAGCCGTGGCGCGCCCGGCCGGTCCCCTTCTGGCGCCAGGGCTTGCGGCCCCCGCCCGATACCTCGGCCCGGGTCTTGGTGGAGTGCGAGCCCCGTCGAGCGGCCGCCATCCCCGCAACGACGACCTGATGCATGACGGGCACGTTGACCTGCGCGTCGAAGACGGCCGGGTCGAGCTCGTGCTTGCCGACAACCGAGCCGGACTGGTCGACCACGTCGATCTTGAGGACCTCCACCTTCGCCATGACGACCTAGGCCTTCCTCGTCTCTCGCGTCTTCACTCCCGAGCGCACCATGAGCAGACCCCCCGCCGGGCCCGGCACCGCGCCCTTCACCAACAGCAGGCCCCGCTCCGGGTCGCTTTCCACCACCTCGAGGTTCAAGACCGTCACGCGCTCGTTCCCGAGCTGGCCGGGCAGCTTGATGCCCTTGAACACGCGCGAGGGGGTGGATGCGGCGCCGATGGACCCGGGACTCCGATGCTTCCGCTCGGTGCCGTGGGAGGCGGACAGGCCACGGAAGCCGTGCCGCTTCATGACCCCGGCGAAGCCATGGCCCTTGGACACGCCCACCACGTCGACGTGCTGTCCGGGCTGGAACACGTCGGCCTTGATCTCCTGGCCGACCTGGTAGGAAGACGCGTCGTCGGTGCGAAGCTCCACCAGGTGACGCCCCGGCTCGACCCCGGCCTTGCCGTAGTGGCCGGCCAGGGGCTTGCTGGCCCGGCGCACCTGGCCCATGGCGAGCTGCACCGCGGCATAGCCATCGGTCTTGGCCGTCTTCACCTGCACGACCCGGCAGGGCCCCGCCTTGATCACGGTCACCGGGATGGCCCGGCCCTCCTCCGTGAACACCTGGGTCATCCCCAGCTTCTCGCCCAGGATGCCTTTCACCTCTGCCACGTCGCCTCCTATTTCCCCATCCTCAGTCCGCTGCCTTCGGCAGCGTCCTTCGGCCAGGGGGAATGCAGCAGCCTGATCGGCTCCGCTTCGCTCCGCCGGGCTGCTGCCCCCCTGGACCCCCTCATCACAGTTTGATCTCGATGTCCACGCCGGCCGACAGGTTCAGGCGCTGGAGCTCCTGCACGGTCTTCGACGTGGCGTCGACGATATCGATGAGTCGCTGATGCGTGAGCATCTGGAAATGCTCCCGGCTGTCCTTATCCTTGTGGGGCGAGCGGATCACCGTGAACACCGACCGCCGTGTGGGCAGGGGAACCGGCCCCACGACCCTGGCGCCGGTCCGCTGAACGTGCTCCACGATGTCGCGAGCCGCCTGGTCGAGGAGCTCGTGGTCGTACGCCCTGAGCTTGATGCGGATCTTCGGCGCGGCCATCTCTAGCTCTCTCTCCTCATGCTCCCCTCACCTTGGCCACGATGGCCTCGGCGATCGACGCTGGGACCTCCTGGTACGAATGGAATTGCATCGAGTAGGTGGCCCGCCCCTGCGTCTTCGACCGCAGATCGGTCGCATACCCGAACATCTCCGAGAGCGGGACGTGGGCCCGGATGGTCTGGCTCCCCCCGCGCTGATCCATCCGCTCGATCTTGCCCCGGCGAGCGGTGAGGTCGGCGATGACGTCGCCCATGTAGTCCTCCGGGGTGACCACCTCGACCTGCATCACCGGCTCGAGCAGCACGGGATGGGCCTTCCTGGCCCCCTCCCGCAACGCGATCTGCCCGGCGATCTTGAAGGCGATCTCCGATGAGTCGACCTCGTGATAGCTCCCGTCCACCAGGACCGCCCTCAGGTCGACCAACGGGTATCCGGCGAGCACGCCGGTCTCCATGGCCTCCTGGATGCCCTGGTCCACCGAGGGGATGTACTCGTTGGGGATCTTGCCGCCGGTGATCTTGTTGACGAACTCGTAGCCTCCGCCGGGGCCCGTCGGCTCCAGGTTCACGACCACGTGGCCGTACTGACCGTGGCCGCCGGTCTGCTTCACGTACCGCGCCTCCACCTTCTCCACGGGCCGGCGGACGGTCTCACGGTAGGCCACCTGCGGCTTGCCAACGTTGGCGGCCACCTTGAACTCCCGGGTCAGCCTGTCCACCAGGACCTCCAGGTGGAGCTCGCCCATCCCGGAGATGATGGTCTGACCGGTCTCCTCGTCGTTCTTCACGAGGAAGGTGGGGTCCTCGTCGGCCAGCCGCTGCAGGGCCGTGGCCAGCTTCTCCTGGTCGGCCTTGGTCTTCGGCTCGATGGCGACGGTGATGACCGGGGCGGGGACGGTCATGGACTCGAGGATGTTCGGCTCGCTCGGGTCGCACAGCGTGTCGCCGGTGCTCGAGTGCTTCAGGCCCACCGCGGCCACGATGTCGCCGGCGAAGGCCGCCTCCTTGTCCTCGCGGTGGTTGGCGTGCATCTGGAGGATCCGGCCGATGCGCTCCTTGCGGTCCTTGGTGGAGTTGTAGGTGTGTGCCCCGGCCCGAACCATCCCCGAATAGACCCGGAAGTAGGTGAGCCGGCCCACGTAGGGGTCGGACATGACCTTGAAAGCCAGCGCGGCGAAGGGCTCGTCGTCGTCGGCCCGGCGGACCTGGAGGTCCCGGCTACCCGGGATCTGGCCCTCCATGGGCGGCACGTCCTGGGGCGACGGGAGGTAGTCGACGATGGCGTCGAGGAGTGGCTGGATGCCCTTGTTCTTGAACGCCGTCCCGCACAGGACCGGCGTTCCCTCGACGGCCAGCGTGGCCCGCCTGACCGCCCTCTTCAACTCGGCCAGTCCCGGCTCCTCCTCGTGGACGAACTTCTCCATGAGTGCCTCGTCGTGGTCCGCGAGCTGCTCGAACAGGCGGTGGTGCCACCCCTCGGCTTCCGCTCGGAGCTCCTGGGGGATCTCCGTGTCCTCCCACTCCTCGCCCTTCTCGGAGGTCCACCGGCGGCCCTTCATCTCCACGAGATCGATGACGCCCACGAAAGAGTCCTCGACCCCCCAGGGAAGCTGGATCACCAGGGGGGTCGCATGGAGCCTGTCTTCGATCATCTGGACGGTGCGGGAGAAGTCCGCGCCGACCCTGTCCATCTTGTTGACGAAGCAGATCCTGGGCACTCGATACCGGTCGGCCTGTCGCCATACCGTCTCGGACTGGGGTTCCACGCCGGCCACCGCGTCGAACACGGCCACGGCCCCGTCGAGCACCCGCAGGGACCGCTCCACCTCGACCGTGAAGTCCACGTGTCCGGGCGTGTCGATGATGTTGATCCAGTGGTCCTTCCACTTGCAGGTCGTGGCGGCCGAGGTGATCGTGATCCCCCGCTCCTGCTCCTGGACCATCCAGTCCATCTGGGCGGTGCCCTCGTGGACCTCACCGATCTTGTAGGTCTTGCCTGTGTAGTAGAGGATCCGCTCGGTCGTGGTGGTCTTGCCCGCGTCGATGTGGGCCATGATCCCGATGTTGCGGGTCCTGCCCAGCGGGTACTCTCGGATGACGAGACCCTTCTCGCCTCCGGGCTGCCGCTTCACCTGCTCCGCTGGTTGGGCCATCTTCTCGAGCTTCCTGGCTGGGGTGGCCACCATCACCACCTGTAGTGGGCGAAGGCCTTGTTGGCCTCCGCCATCTTGTGGAGGTCCTCGCGCCGCTTCACGGCCGAGCCCTGACCCTGGGAGGCGTCCATGATCTCGCCCACCAGGCGATCCACCATGTCGCGACCCTTCCGCTGGCGCGAGTAGGTCACGAGCCACCGGAGGGCGAGCGTGGTCCCCCGGTGGGGACGAACCTCCACCGGGACCTGATAGGTCGCCCCGCCCACCCGCCTGGAGCGAACCTCCAGCAGCGGACGGGTGTTCTCGACCGCCTTCTTCAGGGTGACCACCGGGTCCCCCTGGGTCCGCTCGCTGATGCGCTCGAGGGACCGGTACACGATGTGCTCCGCCAGGGACTTCTTCCCATCCACCATGAGCTTGTTGACGAGCTGGGTGACCAGGGGGTTCTGGTAGATGGGATCCGGTTGGACCTCGCGCTTGCCAGCAGAGCCTCGCCTCGGCATCTCGACTCCCTAGGCGGGCTTCTTGGCCCCGTACTTGGACCGGCCCCTCCGGCGGTCGGGCACGCCCGAGGTGTCCAGCGCGGCCCGGATGACCTTGTACCGAACGCCCGGGACGTCCCTGACCCGGCCGCCGCGGACCAGCACGATGGAGTGCTCCTGGAGGTTGTGGCCGATGCCGGGGATGTACGCCGTGACCTCGGTGCCGCTGGTCAGGCGGACCCGGGCCACCTTCCGGAGGGCCGAGTTCGGCTTCTTGGGAGTGACGGTGTAGACGCGCGTGCATACCCCCCGGCGCTGGGGCGATCCCTTGAGGGCGGGAGTCTTCGTCCTGCCACGGAGGGACTCCCGTCCCTTTCTGACCAGCTGCTGTACCGTCGGCATACTTCGCCCGTCTCCCTTGTACGTTGTTCGTTCCACAACCAGGGGTTTCCCATCGAAAACCGGGCCCGCCTGGGCCCGGCGACGAGGTCCCACCCAAACACGCTGCGGGTACCCCTGGGATCTCGTGGTTGGACACGCTGCGGCCCGGCCTTGCCGGGCCACGACCGTTAAGAGTATAGCGCGCCGTGAAGGGTGTCAATCAACCCGCTGACCAGGACGAAGGGCCCGCGTACAATGGCCGCCTCCATGATCGCGGACGAACCGGCCCGGGCCCGTGACCTGGCCGTTCAGGCCGCCCGGGAAGGCGGCCGGGTCCTCCGGCGGGCCTGGGAAGCCGGCGGTCCCGCCCAGGAGGTTCGGGAGAAGGCGTCGGGTGACTACGTCACGGATGTGGATCGCCTCGCCGAACGGGCCATCAGGAGCTTCCTCGAGGCGGAGGCCCCGGACGTGCCCGTGGTGGGCGAAGAGCTGGGCGGTGAGCACTCGGGTCTCTTCTGGCTGGTCGATCCGCTGGACGGGACCACCAACTTCCTCCACGGCCTGCCCGTGTTCGGGGTCTCGGTGGCCCTGATGGTGGAAGGACGGCCCCTGGCCGGGGCGGTCCACGCCCCGGCGCTGGACCTGACCTTCGCGGCGGCGAGGGGCCTCGGAGCCGAGGGGAGTGGGCGACCCCTACGGGTCTCCTCCCGGGATCCGGCGGCCGCCGTTGTGGGCACGGGGTTCCCGTTCCGGGTGAAGGATCGCCTTCCCCGGTACGAGGGGCTGCTCCGGCCGGCGCTTCGAACGTTCGAGGATCTTCGCCGTCCCGGGGCCGCGGCCCTGGATCTGGCCTGGGTCGCCTCCGGCGTCCTCGACGGGTTCTTCGAGCTGGGGCTGAGCTCGTGGGACGTCGCCGCCGGCGCTCTCTTGATCGAAGAGGCCGGAGGGGTTGTCACCGACTGGTGCGGCGGGCCCGACTACCTGTCCGGGGACATCCTCGCCGGCAACCCGGCCGTGCACGGTGCGCTGGTGGAGCTGGCTCGTGGCGGCCGAGATCACTCGCCCAGGGGGACGAGCTCGTAGGTGAGGCGGATCGTGGCCGTCCTCACGGGGGCGTCTGCGCGACCGACTCGGAACCGGATCACCTTGTCCCACACGTAGGAGCCCGGCGCGAGGGGGGCCATGCCCCTCAGGTCCTTGAACAGGGTGACGGTCCGCCGAGCCGTCGAGCCCGGCCGGACGACGAACGCGTCGAGATTGAGGGTGCAGACCCCGGGCTCCACCGGCTTCCTCCGATGCTTCCCGTAGCCGCACCCTTCGTCGGCCACCAGGAGCGCCGGCCTTCCGGACCGCCGCAGGAACACCGACGTCCGGGTGTCCTCGAACCGGACCGGCCGATCACCCCGGTTGTGGAACTCCAGCTCGTGCTGGAGCCAGAGCCGAGCGTCGTTCTTCGGGGCGGCCCGGAGCGGTCCGACGGCCAGGGCGATCGGCCCCGCCACGCCCGGCTCGACCGAGACCCGGATGCTCCATCCGTCGAACGAGGCGAGGTCCTGGGTCTGGCTTGGGGCCTCCTCGGCCTTCGGGGGGACTTTCCCCATGTCCGCATTCGGATCCGACGGGACCTGGCATCCCACGAGCACCAGACATGCGAGAAGGAGCCGCGCGGGATGCCTCATGTCGATTGGACGGACCTGACGCCGCCTGGGTTCCCTACGGCGTCGGATGACGCGGAGAGCTCACCGCAGGTCGATGCGGGTGATCGTGTCCTCGTAGTTCGAGATCCAAAGCGTCTCGCCCCCGGGCGCCAACGCCGCGTCGATCCAGAGCCCGCCGGGGGCGACGGAGGCGTCGATCTCCAGTGTGGCAGCGTCGAGCCGGGAGATCTGGCCGCGCTCGGCTCCCGGACGCGCAAAACCCCACAACCACACGCCACCGTCTCCGACCAGGGTTCCCATCGTCCCGTGTTCTCCGGCGAAGCCGCGGAAGTCTCCCGTGAGCGCGTCGCCCAGGCGGCGGCCCGTGGCGGGGTCGACACGCACCAGGCCCGGGTCTTCCGCCGTCAGCCACACGCTCATCCAAAGGGCACCTTCGCCCACTCCGACCGAGAGTGCGTCGGGGAAGGTGGCCACGACCTCGTTGGTCTTCGGGTCGACGCGCACCACCTCCATTCCCGAGAGGGAGGGAGAGGCGCCTCCGAGGCAAGAGGCGTCCGCCGGGCAAAGATGCACCCCTTCCTGGGGTCTCGAGAGCACCCACACGGCGCCCTCCCCCACGACGACGTCCCGAGGGTCGCCCTCCACCGGGATGCGCGCCACCACCTCGCCGGTCGCGGGGTCGATCCGGACCACCTCACCGGAGCCGCGTTCACCGGAGACCGTAACCCACACCGCCCCCTCGCCCGCAGCCACGTCGCCCGAGCTCGACCCGAGCGGGACGGCGGGAGACGCGCTGTTCGTCCGGGGGTCGATCCGGGTGACCGCAGGCACGTCCCCGTCGTCCTCAGTGCACAGGAGCCCCTCGACCCACGCTGAGCCGAATCCCACCGCGAGGTTGCTCGGCCATCCATTGACCGGGATCCTGGCGATGATCTCGTTGGTGGCGGGGTCGATCCGGGCGACGTGGCCGCGACAGCCCGGCCCAGGGACCGCCACCCAGATGGATCCCTCCCCGACGGCGATCCCCGCGGGGAACTCCCCCACCGGGATGGTGGCCGCGACCCGGGGTCGGATCTCGGCCTCGGCTCCCGACCCGGGGGCGGTACCCGACGAACCGCGAAGGGCGGCCCACAGCCACGCCGTCGAGGCGGCCACCAACAGCAGGGCCGCGCCGGCGGCGAGGAAGCTCGCGGCGGCGCGGCGGCGACGGCGCCGGACCAACCCCGTCCGGATCAGTTGCCAGGCGTCATCGGAGTGGCCGGCCGAACCGGCCCGGGCCGAGAACGTCCGCCGCAGTCGCTCCTCAATCTTCATCGCTGAGCTCCTTCCGCAACCTGGCCAGGGCCCGGCTCGTCTGGCTCTTCACCGTTCCCACCGAGCACCCGAGGGCCTCGGCGGTCTGCCGTTCGGACAGATCCTCGTAGTACCGGAGCGCCAAGCAAGCTCGCTGTCCCGGAGGAAGACGCCGAACGGCGCTCCAGAGGGCGTCGCGTTCCTCAGGTCCGGCGACCGGGGGCGAAGACTCCGAGCCCCGGGCGCGGGCCCGGCGCTCCACCGCCATTCGCCTGAGCCGGTTCTTCCACAGGTTGACGGCGGTCCGGCGGAAATAGGCGCCGGCCTTCTCCGGGTCGACGTGCTCGAGGCGGTCGGCGGCCCGGACGAACGCCTCCTGACCCAGATCCTCGGCCACGTGCGCGTCGCCGGAGACCAGGGTGCAGAAACGCACCAGGCCCGGGTATTGGACCTCGAAGGCGTGCCGTAAGCTGCCGCGCTCCGCTGCGATCGTTCCCGTCCCGGCCGGTCCGGCCATGTCCCCCCTTAGACACCGGCCGGACCCGATCGGTTGTCGCCACGGCTCCCGTCGCGGGGGCGGCAACGCGAGAGGCCCCGCCTGGGCGGCGGGGCCTCCGCGTTTCTCCTTCTACCTCTCCGGGCTTACGACCCGGCGGTCTCTTCCTCTTCTGCCGGGACGTCGCCGTCCCCCGAGGAGTCGCGCACCGACAGCAATCGCCGGGCCTCCTCCATGGCCTCCTGGTCGGAGAGCTCTCCGGCGGGCATGCCCAGCTCGCCCTCCTCGGCGGCCTGCTGGCGAGCCAGCCAGTACTCGGGGATAGCCTCGGGCCGGATGCGGACCGAGACGTTCCGGTACCGGCTCATGCCCGTGCCCGCGGGGATGAGCTTGCCGATGATGACGTTCTCCTTGAGGCCGAGCAGGGGGTCGGACCGGCCGCTGATGGCGGCGTCGGTGAGCACCCTGCTCGTCTCCTGGAACGATGCCGCGGCAAGCCAGGAGTCCGTGGCCAGGGAGGCCTTGGTGATCCCCATCAGGATCGGACGGGCCGACGCGGGCTCGCCGCCTCCCTCCACGGCCTCACTGTTCCTGTCCTCGAACCGCCTCCGGTCGACCAACTCGCCCGGAAGGAAGTCGGTGTCCCCCGGCTCGATGATCTGCACCTTCCGAAGCATCTGCCGGACGATCAGCTCGATGTGCTTGTCATGGATGGTCACGCCCTGGCTCCGGTACACCTGCTGGACCTCCTCCACCAGGTGCAGCTGGACCGCCTGGACGCCCTCCACACGGAGCTTCTCGTGGGGGTTTACCGACCCCTCGGTCAGCTGCTGGCCCACGGTGACCTGGTCGCCGCCGGACACCGCCAGGCGGGCCCGGAGAGAGACCGCGTACTGCACCTGCTCGCCGTCGTCTGCGGTCACCGTGACCCGGCGCACCTTCTTCTCCTCGTCCTCCGCGATCTCGACGCTCCCCGAGAGCTCGGTGATGACCGCCTCGCCCTTGGGCTTGCGGGCCTCGAAGAGCTCCTGGACCCGAGGCAGTCCGTGCGTGATGTCCTCGCCGGCCACACCGCCGGTGTGGAAGGTCCGCATGGTCAGCTGGGTGCCCGGCTCCCCGATCGACTGGGCGGCGATGATGCCGACTGACTCACCCAGGTCAACCGAGCGCCCGGTGGCCAGGTTCTGGCCGTAGCAGAGCTTGCACACGCCGTACACGGCGTCGCAGGTGAGCACGGACCGGACGTAGACCGCGTCGACACCGGCCGCCACGAGCGCCTCCCCGAGGTCGTCGTCGATCTCCTGGCCGGCGGAAGCGATCTTCTTCCGCTCCACTCGGACGTCCTCGGCCAGAACCCGTCCGAACAGACTGCTCTCGGGGTGCACGGCCGGAACCCACTCGCCCTTCGGCGTCTGAATGGTGATGCGGACCGGGATGCCCTTGTCGGTGCCGCAGTCCTCCTCGCGGATGATGACCTCCTGGGCCACGTCCACGAGCCGCCGGGTGAGATATCCCGAGTCGGCCGTCCGAAGGGCCGTGTCGGCCAGGCCCTTGCGGGCCCCGTGCGTGGAGATGAAGTACTCGAGCACCGACAGACCCTCGCGGAAGTTGGACTTGATCGGCCGGGGGATGATCTCCCCGCGCGGGTTTGCCACCAGGCCGCGCATCCCGGCGATCTGGCGGATCTGCATGATGTTCCCCCGGGCTCCGGAGGTGGCCATCATGTAGATCGGGTTGATCGGAGTGAACTCCGACTCCATCGCCCGAGTAACCTCTTCGGTGGCCTCGGTCCAGATCTCGATCAGCTCCTGCCGGCGTTCGTCGTCGGTGATGACCCCCTTGTGGTGCAGGCCCTCGACCTTCTGGGCCCGCTTCTCGTAGTCGTCGAGGATCTTCTGCTTGGCCTTGGGGGTGGTCACGTCGTCGACGCCGATGGTCACCCCGGCCCGGGTCGAGTAGTGGAATCCCAGAGACTTCAGATTGTCCAGGACCCCCGCCACCACCGGCCGCTCGTACTGGTGGACGCATCGCTCGACGAGCTCCCCGACCTCGTTCTTCTTCACGTGGTGGTTCACGTAGGGGAACTCGGCGGGGAAGGCTTCGTTGAAGATGAGCCGCCCCACGGTGGTGTCCACCAGCGGCCCTCGGCCGTTGCCATCCCCGTCCTTCAGCACGTCCTCGGGGGCGATCTCCTTGTTCGGGATGCGCACCCGGATCCAGTCGTGCAGCCTAATCCGCCGTCCGTCCAGGGCCATGAGCGCCTCGGAGGTGTCCGCGAGCCGCCGGATGCTTTCTTCCTTCTCCGGCTTCTCCTCGGAGTAGGTCAGGTAGTAGATGCCGAGGACCATGTCCTGGGTGGGGGTGGCGATGGGCCGTCCGTGTGCCGGTGACAGGATGTTGTGGGCCGACAGCATCAGGATGCGCGCCTCTGCCTGGGCCTCGGAGGACAGCGGGAGGTGCACGGCCATCTGGTCCCCGTCGAAGTCGGCATTGAACGCCGTGCAGACGAGGGGGTGGATCTGGATAGCTTTCCCCTCCACGAGGACCGGCTCGAAGGCCTGGATCCCCAGACGGTGCAGGGTGGGGGCCCGGTTCAGGAGGACCGGGTGGTCCTTGATGACCTCCTCCAGCACGTCCCACACCTGAGGGCGGGCTCGCTCCACCATCCGCTTCGCGCTCTTGATGTTCTGGGCCAGGCTCTGGTCCACCAGCCGCTTCATCACGAACGGCTTGAACAGCTCCAGGGCCATCTGCTTGGGCAGCCCGCACTGATGCAGGCGCAGGTTCGGGCCGACCACGATGACCGAACGGCCGGAGTAGTCGACCCGCTTGCCCAGGAGGTTCTGGCGGAACCGGCCCTGCTTCCCCTTGAGCATGTCCGACAGGGACTTGAGAGGCCGGTTGCCCGGTCCGGTCACCGGCCGTCCCCGGCGCCCGTTGTCGAACAGGGCGTCCACGGCCTCCTGGAGCATCCGCTTCTCGTTGTTGACGATGATCTCCGGAGCCTGCAGGTCGAGCAGCCGCTTCAGCCGGTTGTTCCGGTTGATGACCCGGCGATAGAGGTCGTTGAGATCGCTGGTGGCGAACCGGCCACCGTCCAGCTGGACCATCGGCCGAAGGTCCGGCGGGATCACCGGAATCGCGTCGAGCACCATCCCCAGCGGAGAGTTCTTCGTGTTGAGGAAGTTCGACGCCACCTTGAGGCGCTTGATGGCCTTCTGGCGGCGCGTGCCCTTGGCGGTCTTGATGGTCTCCCGCAGTGACTCCGACTCCTCTTCCAGCACCAGGTCGATGAGGAGCCGCTTGATGGCCTCGGCTCCCATGCCGCCCTCGAAGTAGTCCCCGAACCGGTCACGCAGCGACCGGTACACGGCGTCGTCCGCCACGAGCTGCTTCACCGACAGGCCCTTGAACGCGGAGAGGACCTCGTCGAGGTGGTCGGTCTCGCGCTTGGCCGCCTCCGTGAGCTTGTCGATGTCCCGCTGGGCCTCCTTGCGCGCCGCGGTCAGCTGGGCGCTCTTGGCCCCCTCGGCCTCGAGCGCCTTGAGGCGCTCCTCGAGGTCCGCCAGGCGCTCCTGGATCTGGCCGTCCCGCTGCGCGTCGAACTCGGCGCGCTCCGCGGCGAACTCCTTCTCGATCTCCGGGAGGTCCTTGTGCCGGCGATCCTCGTCGATGCGAGTGATGATGTAGGCCGCGAAGTAGATGACCTTCTCGAGGTCCTTCGGAGCCAGGTCGAGGAGGTACCCGAGGCGCGACGGGACGCCCTTGAAGTACCAGATGTGGGTCACCGGAGCGGCCAGCTCGATGTGGCCCATCCGCTCCCGGCGAACCTTGGCCCGGGTGATCTCCACACCGCAGCGCTCGCAGATGATCCCCTTGAACCGGACCCGCTTGTACTTGCCGCAGTGGCACTCCCAGTCTCGGGTCGGGCCGAAGATGCGCTCGCAGAAGAGTCCGTCCTTCTCGGGCTTGAGGGTTCGGTAGTTGATCGTCTCCGGCTTCTTCACCTCGCCGTTGGACCAGGCACGGATCTGGTCTGCCGTGGCCAGCCCGATCCGCAGCTCGTCGAAGTAGTTCACATCAAGCACGCGCGCTTCCCCTCCTCATCGGTGCGCTCGTCATGCACGCCTAATCGAATTCGGCCCCGGCCGGCTCGCGGCGGGACAGGTCGATGCCGAGCTCCTCGGCGGCCCGGAACACGTCCTCGTCGGTCTCTCGCATCTCGATCTCCTTGCCCTCCGCGGAGAGGACCTCCACGTTGAGAGCCAGGGACTGCATCTCCTTGATGAGGACCTTGAAGGACTCCGGGATGCCGGGCTCGGGGATGTTCTCGCCCTTCACGATGGCCTCGTACACCTTCACCCGCCCCAGCACGTCGTCGGACTTGATCGTCAGCAGCTCCTGGAGGGCGTACGCGGAGCCGTAGGCCTCGAGGGCCCACACCTCCATCTCTCCGAACCGCTGGCCGCCGAACTGAGCCTTCCCGCCAAGAGGCTGCTGGGTGATCATGGAGTACGGGCCGGTGGACCGAGCGTGGATCTTGTCGTCCACCAGGTGAAGCAGCTTCATGATGTAGATGTAGCCCACCGTCACCGGGGTCTCGAACGGCTCCCCCGACCGCCCGTCGAACAGGAGAGCCTGCCCGTGCTCGTCCACGTGCTTCTGGCCGTCTCCGTTCGGGCTGGCCGTCTGCAGGGCCTCCTTGATCTCCTGCTCCCGGGCCCCATCGAAGACCGGCGACGCCACCAGCACGGGGCCCTCGAACGTGGTGCCGCCCACCGAGAATCCCTGGTTCGCGGCCCAGCCGAGATGGGTTTCCAGGATCTGGCCCAGATTCATCCGTGACGGAACGCCGAGGGGGTTCAGGATGATGTCCACCGACGTGCCGTCGGGGAGGAACGGCATGTCCTCCTCGGGAAGGGTCTTGGCGATGACGCCCTTGTTGCCGTGCCGGCCGGCCAGCTTGTCGCCTTCGGAGATCTTCCGCTTCTGGGCCACGTACACCCGAACCAGCTGGTTCACGCCCGGCGGAAGCTCGTCGCCCTCCTCGCGGGTGAACACCCGGACCTCGATGACCTTGCCGGACTCCCCGTGCGGCACCTTCAGCGATGTGTCCCGGACCTCCCGGGCCTTCTCGCCGAAGATCGCTCGCAGCAGACGCTCCTCCGGCGTGAGCTCGGTTTCGCCCTTCGGCGTGACCTTGCCCACGAGGTAGTCGCCCGGGTTCACCTCGGCGCCGATGCGCACGATGCCCCGCTCGTCCAGGTCCTTGAGGATCTCCTCCGAAACGTTGGGGATGTCCCGGGTGATCTCCTCCGGCCCGAGCTTGGTGTCCCGTGCGTCGACCTCGTGCTCCTCGATGTGGATGGACGACAGCGCGTCGTCCTTCACCAGGCGCTCGGAGATCACGATGGCGTCCTCGTAGTTGTGGCCTTCCCACGGCATGAACGCCACCAACAGGTTCTTGCCCAGGGCGAGCTCGCCGTGCGCGGTGCACGGCCCGTCCGCGATGACCTGTCCGCGCTTGACCCGTTCGCCCGTCCGCACTGCCGGCTTCTGGTTGATGCAGGTCCCCTGGTTCGACCGGCGGAACTTGGCCAGCCGGTAGTTCCTGAGCTTGCCGTCGGACTCACGGATCACGATCTGGTCGGCAGAGACTTCCTCCACCGACCCGGCCTTCTCCGCCAGCACGACGTCACCGGCGTCGATCGCCGCCCGGAACTCCATGCCCGTACCGATCAGCGGAGCCTCCGACCGAAGCAGGGGGACCGCCTGGCGCTGCATGTTCGCCCCCATCAGGGCTCGGTTGGCGTCGTCGTGCTCCAGGAAGGGGATCAGCGATGCGGCCACCGAGACGATCTGCTTCGGGGAGACGTCCATGTAGTCCACCTCGTCAGGGGTCACGTAGTCGACGTCGCCCCCCTTCCTCCGGACCAGGACGTGGTCGGAGGTGAACCGGCCCCGGGAGTCGATCTCCGCGTTGGCCTGGGCGATGACGAAACGATCTTCTTCGTCGGCGGCCAGGTACACGATGTCGTCAGTGACCCGGCCCTTCTCCACCCTTCGGTACGGGGTCTCGACGAACCCGTGCTCGTTGATCCGGCCGTAGGTGGAGAGCGTACCGATCAGGCCGATGTTTGGGCCTTCGGGCGTCTCGATCGGGCACATCCGCCCATAGTGAGAGGGATGGACGTCCCGGACCTCGAACCCGGCCCGCTCGCGGGACAGGCCGCCGGGCCCCAGGGCCGACAGCCGCCGCTTGTGGGTCAGGCCGGCCAAGGGGTTGGTCTGGTCCATGAACTGGGAGAGCTGCGAGGTCCCGAAGAACTCCTTGATCGCCCCGACCACCGGCCGCACGTTCACCAGGGTGTTGGGGGTGATGGCATCGACGTCCTGGGTGGTCATGCGCTCTCGCACCACCCGCTCCATCCGTGACAGGCCGATCCGGACCTGGTTCTGGATGAGCTCGCCGACCGAGCGGAGGCGCCGGTTACCGAAGTGGTCGATGTCGTCCACCTCGTAGCCCGCCTCGCCCGCATGGAGGCTCACCAGGTAGCGGACGGTCTTCACGATGTCCTCGTACGTGAGGACGAGCTTCTCCTTGGGTCCCTGCTTCTCCCCGGTCTGGGGCTCCCCAAACACACGCCACCGGGGCTGCTCGTAGTCCCGGCGGTCCGGGTTGTCGAGCTCCTTCATGGCGTCGAACCGCGACTTGAGCTGCTTCCGGAGGAGCTGGTCGGTGTCTCCGAGCTTCTTCCCGATCTTGTACCGGCCCACGCGAGCCAGGTCGTACCGCTTGGAGTTGAAGAACAGGTTCTCCAGGAGGCTCTTAGCGGACTCCGCCGTGGGCGGCTCGCCGGGGCGCAGCTTCCGGTAGATGTCCTCGAGGGCCTCTTCCTGGGTCGAGACGTGGTCCTTCTCCAGGGTCAGCTGGATCGACTCGGCGTTCCCGAAGAGCTCGAGGATCTCCTCCTCGGTCCACCCCAGGGCCTTCAGCAGGACGGTGACGTTCTGCCGGCGCTTCCGGTCGATGCGGACACCGACGGTATCCCGCTTGTCGACGTCCATCTCCAGCCATGCACCGCGGGCGGGAATGATCTTCGCCACGAACACGTCCTTGTCCGCGGTCTTGTCGAGCTGCCGGTCGAAGTAGACCCCCGGTGACCGAACCAGCTGTGAGACCACGACTCGCTCGGTCCCGTTGATGATGAAGGTGCCCTTGTCGGTCATCATGGGGAAGTTGCCCAGGAAGACCTCGGACTGCTTGATCTCTCCGGTCTCCTTGTTGATGAACTCGGCCTGGACGAACAGCGGCGCCTCGTAGGTGAAGTCCTTCTCGCGGCAGTCGTCCACGCTGTGCGGCGGGTCCTCGAATCGGTGGTCGCCGAACACCAGGAGGTAGTTGCCCGTGTAATCCTCGATCGGGCTGATCTCCTTGAAGACATCTCCGAGCCCGTCGGCCAGGAGCCAATCGAAGGACTCTCGCTGGATCCCCACCAGGTCCGGCAGGGGCAGAACCTCCCCCAGCTTGGCGAAGGACATGCGCTCACGAGCGGGTGTGAAGGCGTCAGGCACAGATCTCCCCCCTAGGGAATGACACGTGTGTAGCTAGGCCACGGGACCGCAGGCACGGCAACCGGCTAGTATAGGGCAATATCGCCCGGGTGACAACAGGCAAGCTCAGCTAGACCCGACCCCCTTCCGGGAGCGGGCCTGGTCCCGACCGCGGCAGTCTACTTGATCTCGACAGTCGCCCCGGCGCCCTCGAGCTTCTCCTTGGCCTGGTCGGCCTGCTCCTTGGGCACCCTCTCCAGGACGGGCTTGGGCGCCGAGTCCACCAGGTCCTTGGCCTCCTTGAGGCCGAGGTTGGTGAGGGCCCGGACCTCCTTGATCACCTGGATCTTCTTGTCGCCGGCGGAGGTCAGGACGAGGTCGAACTCCGTCTGCTCCTCCTCCTCGGCGGCCTCAGCGGCTCCAGCCCCCGCGCCCGCGGCCGCCACCGGAGCGGCCATGGCCGCTGCCTGGACCTCGAACGTCTCCTCGAACTTCTTGATGAACTCCGACAGCTCCAGGAGCGTCATGTCCTTGAACGCGTCCAGGAGCTCGTCGGTCGACACCTTCTTGGACTTGGTCGCCATCTACGATCCTCCTTCTCCTTCTTCCTCAGCTGTGGCACCCTCACCGATTGCTGCATCGGCTCCTTGCTCGCCGGTATCGCCCTCGGCTTCGGCTGCGTCGGGTGCTCGGGCTCGTCCCTCGCCCTGCGCGACTCCCTCCTCCGCCGAAGCCTGGGGCGTTTCAGACTCACCGGCGGGGAGTTTGTCCTTGTAGGCGTCCAGCACCGCCAGGAACTTGGACTGGAGCGCTTGGAACATCCACGCCGCCGTGGCCATCTGGGACTTGGCCAGGCCGGCCAGCTTCGCCAGCATGACCTCTCGGGTCTCCAGGGCGGCCAGGGCCTTCACCTGGTCCGCGGAGAGCACTCGTCCTTCGGCCAGCCCTCCCTTGACCTCGAGGACGGGGAGCCGCCGGGTCACATCCAGGAGCTTCTTGGCTCCCTGGACCGGGTCCCCGGCGACGTATGCCACCGCCGTGGGTCCCTCCAGGAACGCCTCCAGGTCCGCCAGCCCGGCCTGCCGAACGGCCAGCCGGGCCAGGGTGTTCTTCACCACGGAGAACCGAGTGTCCGCTTCGGCCAGGGTGGACCGGAGGTCCCACAGGTCCTGGACGGTGAGCCCCCGGTAATCGGCGAAGATGGTGGCCTGGGCCGTGGCCAGTCGCTCGCCGATCTCCTTGACCTTCTCTTCCTTCTGGAGCCTGGCCCTGCTCATCCGTCCCCCTAGAGTCCCCCGAAGAAAAAGGAATACGCCCCCGCAGACGGACGCGAAGGCGCTTCGGTCGCCTCGGCAGGTACCCCTCATCCGGGGATTACGCTTGCGCCCCTGCTGTCTGCGGCTCGCTCAGGATAACGCGACCGGACCGGCTCCGCCAACTACGCGGATACGGTCTCGGCGACGTCGCGGACCCTGGCCGGGTCGATCCGGATCCCCGGACTCATCGTCGAAGAGACGGTGATCGACTTGATGTACTTGCCCCTCACCGCGGATGGCTTGGCCCGGAGGATCTCGTCCACCACCGTCAGGTAGTTGTCGAGGAGCGCCTTCTCGTCGAAGGAGCGCTTCCCGATGATCGCGTGGACGTTGCCCTGGCGGTCGGTCCGGTATTCGACCTTTCCGCCCTTGATCTCCCTGACGGCCTTCCCGATCTCATCCGTCACCGTCCCGGCTTTGGGGTTCGGCATGAGGCCTCGGGGCCCGAGCACGCGGCCCGCCTTCCCGACCACCCGCATCATGTCCGGCGTGGCCACCGCGGCCTCGAAGTCGATGTTCCCCTTCATGACTTCCTCGACGAGGTCCTCGCCACCGACCAGGTCGGCGCCAGCCTCGTTCGCTTCCCGGGCCGCGTCGCCCTGGGCGAAGGCGGCCACGCGGACGGACTTCCCGGTGCCGTGAGGCAGCGTCACCGTTCCCCGGACCATCTGGTCCGCCTTCCGAGGGTCGATCCCAAGGCGGACGGAGACCTCCACGGTCTCGTCGAACTTCCCTGGGGGAAGCTGCTTCAGAAGCCGGATGGCGTCGACCGGCAGGTACTGCTGGTTCCGATCGAACATCCGCAACGCGTCCGCATACCGCTTGGCCGTGCTCATTGGGCCACCTTGATGCCCATGCTCCGGGCGGTCCCCTCGATGATCCTCATGGCGGCCTCCACGTCCCGAGCGTTGAGGTCCTTCATCTTCGTCTCGGCGATCTGCCGGACCTGGTCACGGCTGAGCGTGCCGACCTTGGTGCGGTGCGGCACAGCCGAGCCCTTCTCCAGCCCGATCGCCTTCTTGATGAGGTCGGACGCCGGCGGCGTCTTGGTCACG
>JBOGWB010000083.1:0-24899 GCA_050693035.1 Actinomycetota bacterium | reverse complement strand
GCGACTCCGGGTCCGGCGCCGCGCAGACGACACGCGCCGCGGTACACATGTTGCTAGACCTTCCGGCCTCTAGCCCACAGCCGCGCTTCCCACGACCTCGGTCAGGCGCCCACCTCCCACGTCGTATATGAATCCGGAGACCGGGATCTCCTTCGAGACGAACGGCGACTCCTGGATCAGCCGGACATCCTCCCGCACGCTCTCCTCGAGATTGGGGAACGGGAGGAAGTCGATACCCCCGGCGTCTTCTCCGGTCTCTGCGGCCAATTTCCGCCGCAGGTCGTCGTTGGTGAACGTCAGCATCCCGCAGTCCGTGTGGTGGATCACGAGGAACTCCTGCGTCCCCAGCAGACGGCTGGAGATGATCAGGGATCGGATGGCGTCGTCGGATGCTCGTCCTCCGGCGTTCCGGATCACGTGGGCGTCCCCGATGTCGAGCCCCAGGAACCGCTCAGGGTGCAGCCTGGCGTCCATGCACGCGAGGATGGCCACGCGCCGTCCCGGGGGCATCGGCAGGTCCCCGCGGGCGAACGATTTGGCGAAACGTTCATTCGCCTCGATGAGCTCGTCGGTTACAGACATCTGGCAACCCCCTTCTTATCGTGAAAATGGCAGGTCCCTACTTCTCGACCGGAACCCCTACCAGCGAGCCGTACTCGGTCCACGACCCGTCGTAATTCTTGACTCGCTCGAGGCCCAGGAGCTCGTGGAGAGCGAACCACGTGTGGGACGAGCGCTCGCCGATCCTGCAATAGGCGATCACGTCGAGCTCCGGATTCACCCCTGCGGCGTCGTACAGCTCCCCCAGTTCGTCGGCCGACTTGAAGGTTCCGTCGTCGTTCGCCGCCTTGGCCCAGGGCACGTTGGACGCCCCGGGGATGTGCCCGGGGACCTGGGCCTGCTCCTGGGGAAGGTGGTCTGGGGCGAGCTTCTCGCCCCGGTACTCCTCGGGCGCGCGAACGTCCACGAACACTCCCTCTTGACCCTCGACCCTGGAGAGGACCTCATCGCGCAGGGCTCGGATCTCGGGCCGAACCGACCCGGTCACGCTGATGTCGGTTGGCGTGAACGTGGGGACGTCCTGGGTCGTCTCGCCGCTCTCGAGCTCCCACTTCTTGCGCCCCCCGTTGAGCAGCTTGACCCGGTCGAATCCCAGGTACCGGAGGAGCCAGTAGGCGTATGCGGCGAACCAGTTGTTGTTCCCGCCGTAGAGGACCAGCGTGGTGTCGGGCCCGACGCCAGCCTTCCGCAGCAGCTTGGCCAGTCCCTCGTGGTCGACGTAGTCCCGGTTCGTCGGATGATGGAGGTCGGTGTTCCAGTTCCAGGCCACGGCGTTCGGGATATGGCCCTTCTCGTAGAGGGTGGTGTCCTCGTCTACCTCGATGATCCGAACGTTCGGATCGTCGAGGCGCTTGGCGAGCCATTCGGTTTCGACAAGGGCCTGGGGATTCGCGTACTCGGCCATTTTCGGATCCTCCTTCGTCACAAGAGAACGACGTCACATGAGAACGACGAGCTGCGGCGGGGGCCTGGGTGCGGCGTCTGGGTGCGGCGGCTGGGAATTACGAGAGACCGCGGCGCGCAGAGGCCCCGGTCCGGGGACATCGCATGCGGGAGGGGATCATCGTCCCCACCTGCCGTGCGCACGCGCTCGGATCATGAATCCCATCCCCACGATCGGATTGAGGCGCCTTTGTAACGCCCTCACCACTTGCCGTCAAGATGATTTCCTCTACGGCGCGGGTACTAGATCGGCTTGGCCGGCTGTCGATCAGCCGCCGATGATCACCGTCGGCATCCCGGGCCCGGTGATCAGTCCGCCGTGCGCGGCCATGTCGGTGAGACGAGCCGCGGGCATCCCCATGATCAGGACCGTGGCGCTGCCCATCGCGATCGTGCCGGGCGGACCCACGCACTGGGTCATGTCCCCCACCCGCGCGGCCGGCATGCCCCCGATGAGCACGGTGGCCGCGCCGGGGCCGGTGATCGCCCCCCCAACGTGAGGCTTGGGCCCGTCGGACGCAGGGCACGTCACCATATCCCCGACCCGAGCTGCGGGTGGCATGGGGCGATTCTAGATCGGCTCGGCCCTACGTGGGGAGCGGTCCCCGGGCGACGGGCCGGGCACCTCCGGGTGCCCGAAGGGGCAGCCCGGGTGCATCTGTCATGCCGGTCGACTCGGAGCATCTCGGCCTGGAGCTCCGAGGGACCTAGCCCGCCCGACCTATCCGCGGATGACCTATTTGACCTGTGGGGATCCCCCAATGGGACTAAAGCGCATCGCCCGATAGGCCGATACCATCGGACAGAAGCGCGGGATCGAGAGGAGACAAATGCGTCGACTATTTGGCATCGCCTCGTTCGTACTGGCCCTGGTGGTTCTCGGGGCGCCGGTGGCCTCGGCGGATCCACATCCCGACCTCACTCCCTCGCGGGAGATGGTCATCTCCTGCGACGACGGGGACCACTCCGTGTACGTCCTGAACGGCGGGATCCACCTCGTCGAGAACAACAGCATGTTCGCGCCCAAGGTCGTGTGGGTCAACGGAACCCTCGTGGTGAAAAATCCGGGGGTGGAGAAGAACGCCCTCGACGAGGTCATGTGCGCGTGGACGACGTTGAGCGGCAGGAGCATCACGGCCCTGGGGCACTTCACCCCGGCCAAGAAGAGCTAGAGAGGCGAGGCAGGTCGCGAACGGCGCGGGCAAAGGCCCGCGCCGTTCGTCGTTTCCGTGTCGACCCCGGCCGCTCCAAAATCCCAGGTCAGGATATCTTGCGTTGCAAGACTCAACCTGCTATCTTGCGGCGCATGGTTCAGGGATTGGACTCCGAGCAGCGGGGCTCCCAGCTCCTCCGTGGCGTGCTGGACATGTGCCTCCTGGCGCTCATCGCCGAGGAGCCTTGCTACGGATACGAGATGGTTCGAAAGCTCGAGGGACGGGGGCTCGAGCTGGTGAGCGAAGGCAGCATCTATCCCCTCCTCAGCCGGTTGCAGCGCCTTCGCCTCATCGAGGCGTACTCGGTGACCTCCAACGACGGGCCGCCCCGCAAGTACTACCGGGTCACGGCGAGTGGGCGGAGGGCCCTCGAGGCCTGGGCAGAGGACTGGATCGCGTTCGCCCGAGGAGTCGACCGGGTGTTGAGGGGAGGTCAGACATGATGACGAAGGACCGCGTAGCGCTGGTGGTCGAAGACTGCGTCGAGTACTGGCGAAAGACGGGGGTTCCGCGTTCCGGCGTGGCTGGGATGCGGGAAGAGCTCGAACGGCACCTCCGGGACGCCGTCACCGAGGGCAAGAGCGCCGAGTCCGTCGTCGGTCCAGACGTCCTCGCGTTCGCCGAGGAATGGGCCCAGGAGTATCGGGGGCCGGGGGTCATGCTTCGGGCGGTGGATGGGACCGGCCCGGCATTCCTGGCTCTCGCCACTGGCGTCCTCCTCCTCCTCTCCATCGGCACGCTCGGTGCCTACGTGGGCGGTGGCGCGATCGAGGTCTGCTGTCCACGGACGGTGGTCGAGACGGGGCCCAGCCTGGAACCCTCGGCGCTCCTGTGGATCGGCTTCACCACGGCCGTTGCGCTCCTGAGCCTCGTTGGCGCGGTAGCCCTGTTCCGGAAGCGGCTTCGCCTGGGCGGCGGGGTCCTGCTCGTAGCAACACCCCTCGCCTTGCTGACGCCAATGCACGTCTTCGCCGCCGGCATGCTCCTGGGCGCCGCGGCGTGGGCGTTCGCTCGGGCCAGGCGAGCCGAACCGTCCGCCGCCGCGCGCTGAGAGCTACAGGGGATCCAGCCTCGGGCGTTCCTCGAACGAACGGTCCAGGCGATAGGGGTTTTCGGCCTCGGACATCTTCCCGGTGATCAGATCGACCAGGATCCGGCTGCCTGCCGGTGAGCCCATCACCCCCCGCCCCCCGTAGCCGGCGTCGACGTAGAGGCCTTGGACGGCTGTCCCTCCGATGAGCGGTCGCCGGTCGGGGGTCTCCGTGTACTGTCCGGCCTGGAGCAGCCAGGGGGCCCGCCCGCGCTCCCAGACCTCCCGCCAGAAGGGCACCACCCGCGCGGCCGACACGGGGCTCTCCGGGTCGAGCAGGCGGAAGGCGAAGCGGGAATCGGTCGGTACCTCCTCCATGGGGTCGGTCGGGGGCGTCGCGGGATCGGTGAACAGGAGGGATGCTCCGCGCAGGGCGGGCCGCCAATGGGCCCCGGAGTCGTCGTCGATGGTCATCGGGGAGTCCGGCGGAACGGCCGGCACCTCCGGCATCACCAGCTTCTGCCGAACGACGGTGGCCACCGGCAGCTCCACGCCGGCTGTCAGCGCCACCACGCCACTGAACGGCCCCGCGGCGATCACGGCCACGTCGGTGTCCACTCGTCCGAGCGAGGTCTCGACGGCGGCCAGGCGTCCGCTCTCCAACCGGAACCCAGTCACGTCGCATCGGGGCACTACGGCGGCCCCGGACGCCGCCGCCAGGCCCAGGGTCAGCCCCTTGGGATCGATGAGCCCGTCTGCGGCCCGGAACCGGGCCTGGATGACGTCGGGTCCCAGGAATGGGAACCGCCGCCGGGCCTCCTCGCCCTCCAGCACCTCGACGCCGTCGAGGCCCCAACCCCGCTGGGTCTCCACCAGCCGGCGCTGGATCCGGGCCCGCTCTTCCTCGGTCGTCGCCCACAGGTAGCCCTGCTGCCGCGCATCGGGCCCGTACTCGCGCTGGCCGGTAACTTCCTCGAAGTTCAGGAACAGGTCCACGGACTCCGAGATGAGCCGGTACTCCTCCTCGTCGTCGAGCTGGAGGCGGAACCCTCCCGCTGCCACGGCGGTGGTGAACGTGCACACGGCGGGGCGCCTCTCCAGGATGACGGGGCGCAGCCCCGCCCTCGAGGCGTGGAAGGCGGTGGCCGCGCCGGCGATGCCCCCGCCGATGACGACGAGATCCGCCCCTCGGGGCAGGTCCCGCGTGTAGTCGACGGGCATCCGGCTAGGTGGCCGCGGCCGCTTCGAGCCTGGCCAGCGTCCGCTCCTGGCCCAGCAGGGCCATGGACTCGGGGAGCGGCGGCGATACCGTGCTGCCGGTCACGGCGGCACGGATGGGCTGCCAGGCCTTCGTTCGGCTGAGCCCGAGCTCCTCCGACAGCGCGTCCAGCGCCTCGTGGATCCGCTCCGCCGTCCACTCGTCCTGCCCGGAGAGCCGGTCGGCCGCCAGCCGGAAGTGCTTCGGACCCGCCTTCTCGATGAGCGCCCGGGCTTTCTCGTCCGGCTGGACCTCCTCGAACAGGAACCGGAGCAGACCCACGGCTTCCGCGAGAGTCTTCATCCGCTCCTTCACCGGCGGGACCGCGCGGCGAACCGTCTCCAGGTCGGAACCGATCCCCGCCCGCTCGAGCACCTCCTGGATGCGCTGGGCCAGAACCTCATCGGGCGCCTCCCGGATGTAGTGGCCGTTCATCCACTCCAACTTCTCGGGATCGAACACCGCGGGGTTCCGGGCGACGCGGGAGAGGTCGAAGTACTCGATCAGCTGGCCCCGGGTGAACAGCTCCGTGTGGTCGTCGTAGGACCATCCCAGGAGCGCCAGGTAGTTCACCAGGGCCTCGGGAAGGAAGCCCTGCTCCCGGAACCACTCCACCGACACGGAGCCGTGGCGCTTGGAAAGCGGGGCCCGGTCGGAACCGAGCAGGAGGGGAAGGTGTGCGTACCGGGGCACCCGCTCGACCCCGAGGGCTTCCATGATCAGGAGCTGTCGCGGGGTGGAGGAGTGGAGGTCCTCCCCCCTGAGCACGTGCGACACCTCCATCTTCCAGTCGTCGATCGCCGCAGCGAGCAGATACGTCGGCGTGCCGTCGCTCCGGAGGATCACGAAGTCCCTGAGGTCCGAAGCGGGGAACGTTGCCTCTCCGTGGACCAGATCCTGGACGGTCACGTCGCGGCCGGGCGTGGCGAACCGCCAGGCCTTCGGCCGACCCTCCGTTTCGAAGACCCGCCGGTCCTCCTCCGAGAGGTTCCGGCACCGGCCGTCGTACCCGGGGGGCTCACCGCGCGCCAGGGCCTGTTTCCGCCTCTCCTCCAGCTCCCGCGGGGTGCAGTAGCAGGGATACGCGCTCTCCCGGGTGGCCAGTTCCTCGGTGATCTGCCGGTAGAGATCCAGCCGCTCGGTCTGCCGGTACGGGCCGTAGGGACCGCCGACGGCGGGGCCCTCGTCCCAGTCGAGCTCGAGCCAGCGCAGCACGTCCTGGATCCCTTCCACCGACTCGTCGGTGGAGCGCTCTCGATCGGTGTCCTCGATCCGCAGGATGAAAACCCCGCTGTGGTGCCGCGCGAAGAGCCAGTTGTACAGCGCGGTGCGGGCGCCCCCCACATGGAGGTAGCCCGTGGGGGCGGGCGCGAAGCGAACCCGCACCGGGCGCTCCTCAGCCACCGCGCACCACTCGGTTCGCCAACACTCCGATCCCTTCCACCTCCACCTCGACCTGGTCGCCCTCCGCAAGCGGACCGATGCCCGCGGGAGTGCCCGTCAGGATGACGTCTCCCGGGAGGAGCGTCATCACCCGGGAGACGTACGCCACCAACACCGGCGGAGGGAATGCCATGGCGCTGGTTCGGCCCGACTGGCGGACCTCACCGTTCACCCTGCACGCCACCTCGATGTCCGACGGGTCGAGCTCGGTCTCCACCCAGGGTCCCAGGGGGCAGAACCCGTCGAATCCCTTGGCCCGGGTCCACTGGTCGTCTTTCTCCTGAAGGTCCCGGGCGGTCACGTCGTTCCCACACGTATAGCCGAGGACGTACTTCGATGCATCCTCTTCGGTCACCCGTCGGCAGAGGCGACCGATCACCACTGCCAGCTCGGACTCGTGGTCGACGCGGCTCGACTCGGGGGGCAGGGGCACGGGATCGCCCGGCCCGATGACGGACGTGGAGGGCTTCAGGAAGATGAGCGGCTCCTCGGGAACCTCGTTCCCGAGCTCCTGGGCGTGCGCCACGTAGTTCCTCCCCACCGCCACGACCTTCGACGGGATCACCGGAGCCAGCAGCCTGACGTCGGACACGCCCACCTCACCTCCGGTGGGGACGGGGTTCTCGAAAAACGTCCCGGAGAGCACTCGGATGGAGTCGTCCTCGAGGACCCCGGTACTGATCCGGTCGTCGTGCCGGAACCGGACAAGCTTCACCGCGCCCGCCGGGCTACTCGACGTACTCTGGCCACTCGGCGTACTGGGACAGCTCGCCCTTGACGGCGGCGTAGAAGGTCTGCTGGAGCTCCTTGGTGATGGGTCCTCGACCCTCCGTGCCGATGGGCCGGTCGTCAACCTCGCGCAACGGCACCACCTCGGCGGCGGTTCCGGTGAAGAAGGCCTCGTCCGCCGTGTACACGTCGGTGCGAACGATCTTTCGCACGATCACCTCGTAGCCGAGGTCCCGGGCGATGCGGATGACCGAGTCACGGGTGATGCCGGGGAGGATGGAGGAAGACTCGGGTGGAGTGAAGATGACGCCGTCCCGAACGAGGAAGAAGTTCTCCCCGGTGCCCTCCGCTACGGTCCCGTCTGGCGCAAGCATGATGGCGTCGTCGTAGCCGGCCTTGATGGCCTCGACCTTGGCCAGCCCGGAATTGATGTAGATGCCCGTGGCCTTGGCTCCCGTGGGCAGCATGTTCGAGTCCGGCCGGCGCCACGTCGAGGTCTTCACTCGAGCTCCGTTCTCGATGGCGTCCTCTCCCAGATAGGCGCCCCACGCCCACACCGCGATGCACACGCTCACCGGGGCGAAGAGGGGGTTCAGGCCCATCTCGCCGTACCCGTGGTAGACGATCGGCCGGACGTAACATGAAGAGAGACCGTTCACCCGAAC
This sequence comes from Actinomycetota bacterium, assembly GCA_050693035.1. Taxonomy (GTDB): domain Bacteria; phylum Actinomycetota; class UBA4738; order UBA4738; family CALAEC01; genus DASYVD01. The sequence continues at coordinate 17,057 of JBOGWB010000083.1, read as the reverse complement.
GGTCTCTTTGGCCGCCTCGACCAGTTCCTCGAGGCTAAATGGTATCTCGATCATGTAGACGTGGGCGGAACGGAAGAGCCGGCGGATGTGGTCGGTGAGGCGGAACACCGCCGGTCCCCGAGGCGTCTCGTAGGCTCGGATGCCCTCGAACACACCACTCCCGTAGTGCAGGGCGTGAGTCAGGACGTGGACCTTGGCGTCTTCCCAGTCGACGAGCTTCCCGTCCATCCAGATCTTGTCGACAGGCTGGATCGGCATCCCTTCCCCTCCTTCACCGGGTGGCCCAAAGGGTACCGCCTCCCCCGCCGCCGCGACCATCGCCCATGACCGGAGTGGCGGGCTCGCTCAAGGCACCCGAGGGGAAGCGCCGATACACACATGAGCGACTGTAGGGAGGGAGCCGCTCTGACATCCACATCCGACGTTCCGCCCGAGGCTGAGCGCTCGCAGGAACCGCCCGCGCCTCCCCCATCCGGTCGAACCGGGCGGGAGGGAGAGGGCTCCCTGCCTCGCCGCAAGATGCCTCCCGTCCCTCGCCGGCAGGCGGACGCCCCGGCACCGCCACCGACTGAGACCACGCGGGCGCCGGAACCGCCGGCGAGCCCGCCGCCGCCCTCGCGGCAACCACCGGTTCGGCAGGGACCCACGCCACCCCCACCTCTCCCCCAGCGTCAGTCCTCACCCCCAGCGACTCCCCCGGTGCGCCGGGGCCCGCCCACCGAAGGGCCGGGCCCGGCCTCCGCTCCGATGCCTCCGCCGCCACCCGCTGTTCATGCGCCGCCGCCGCCGCCCGATTCTCCGACTCCCCCGGCGGAGAGCCAGTTGGCGGCGGGCGAGACTGTGACCACACGTGAGGAGGAAGCCCCTGCCGCCGAGACCCAACAGGAATCCCCGGGTGCGAACGAGTTCGCCTTCGCGCCGGCGGAAACCGCCCCGTCGAGAGCGCCCCACCATCCTGAGGCGCCGAGCAGCCGGCGTACGCGGCTGCCGGGACGGGAGCGGTCGGCCCCGCCAGCGCCGTTCGAGATGCCGCCGGCAGATGCCGCGCCGGTTGGGTCCCCTCGCAGGACCCGCTCGCTCAACCTTCGCTCGGCCGGACCGGTGATGCTGGCGACGGCGGTGGCCGCCGCAGCCGTGTGGGGCGCGTGGTGGTTCCTGTCGGGAAGAGCACAGGACGCTACCCGTCTGGCCATATCCTTCCCGGCCGATGGCTCGAACGTGTTCCGCATGGGCGCCACCCTCGACTGGCGATCCGACTCCCGCGGCTTCGACCGGGAGGTCCACACCGAGTTCGAAGGCATCCTCACCCTGCGCACCCTCTCGAAGGACGCCGACAGCGCTCGGATCCGGGCCATCCTGGACCTCTCCAGCCTGTCGGTGAACGGGCGTCCCGTCACCCGGCCCCCCACGCTCCGGGCGAGGATCCACGCCGGGAGCGACGGCAGCGCGCGGGAGGGCGACTACCTGAACCTTCCGGAGCCCTCGGCCCCGATCATGCTGGTCGCAACGGGCCTCGCCCCGGACCTTCCTTCTCGACCGGTGTCGCCCGGAGACGAGTGGACCGACACGATCAGTCTGCGCATGGGCACCGACCGTCTCGAGGGCTCGACTCGCTCTCGATTCCTGCGCTACGAGGAGATCTACGGCGTGAACGCGGCGGTCATCCAGGGCACCCGGAGACTCAAGATCGACGGTGGCCCTCCGGTTCAGGGAAAGGGGTCCATGACCGTCGACCAGACGGCGTGGATCGACCCGGACACCGGAGCCGTCCTGAGGATGTCCGCGACGGTGCGTTTCTCGCTCAACGCCCGCCCCGCGGTGCTCGACGGCTGGGACCGCTACGAGCTGCACGCGGTCTAGTCGCAGTCAGCCCAGGACGATCGACCGGGCGCTCTTCATCCCGACCGCTTCCACCACTTCCCCCAGCACCTCCGGAGGAATGGGGCTGTCCACGGCTAGGCACATGAGCGCCAATCCGCCGGCTTCCTTCCGACCGACCTCCATGCTGGCTACGTTGATCCCAGCTTCACCGAGGATGCTCCCCACCCTCCCGATCACGCCAGGGCGGTCCTCGTAGAGGAAGAACGCCATGTGCCCCGCGGGGGCCATGTCGATGTCGAAGTCGTACAGGCGCACCAGGCGCTCCGCGTCGCGCTTTCCGACCAGGGTTCCTCCCACCGTGATGTCGCCCTGGTCTGTGTCGGCCCGCAGGAGCACGAGGTTCACGTAGTCCTCGGACGCGGGGGACCGTCGCTCCGATACGCGGACGCCGCGCTCCCGGGCGATCATCGATGCGTTGACGTAGGAAACGGGCTCCTCCACCACCGCCGACAGGGCCCCCTTCAAGGCCGCCAGCGTGAGCACGCCGGTGTCGTGCTCTGCGATCCGTCCTCGGTATTCCGCCTCCACCGAGCCGATCGCTCCCTCAGCCAGCCCGGTCAACACACGCCCCAGACGCTCGGCCAGGGGAAGGAACGGGCGTATCTGCTCCGCCACCTCCGCGGAGGGCACGTTGACCGCGTAGGGGACGAACTCGCCCCGAAGCGCCAGTCGAACCATCTCCGCGATGGCCAGGCCGGCCTTGTCTTGCGCCTCGCGGGTCACGGCGCCGAGGTGGGGGGTGACGACCGCCGCGTCCAGCTCGAACAAGGGATGCTCGGTGACGGGCTCACCCTCGAAGACATCGACGCCCGCACCGGCCAGCTTCTTGTCGCGAAGAGCTCGAACGAGGGCCTCTTCGTCGACGATCCCGCCCCGGGCCGTGTTCACCAGGACGGCCCCCTCCTTCATAAGCGCCAGCTCCCGCTCACCGATGAGACCGACGGTCTCCGCGGTCTTGGGCAGATGCACCGTGACGAAGTCCGCCTGTACCAGCAGCGCCCCGAGATCGGGCATGAGTTCCACGCCGATCTGCCGGCCCCGTTCACGGGATACGTAGGGGTCGTACGCGATGAGTCGCATCCCGAAGGCCAACGCCCGCTGGGCGACCATGGTCCCCACCCTGCCCAGACCCACCACACCGAGTGTCTTGCCGTGCAGCTCGATGCCCTGGAACCGCTCCCGCTCCCACGAGCCCCCGCGAAGCGCGGCATCTGCCCGGGGGACCCGACGGGCGACGGCCAGGAGGAGCGCCATGGTGTGTTCCGCCGCCGAGATGACGTTGGACTGTGGGGCGTTCACCACCATCACCCCGCGCCGGGTGGCCGCGTCGACGTCCACGTTGTCCAGCCCGATCCCCGCCCGGCCGATGACCCGAAGGTTGCGGCCGGCATCGATCACGGAGGCGTCCACCACAGTCTGCGACCGCACCACGAGGGCGTGGTAGGGCTCGATGGCTTCGGCCAGCCCGCCCGAGGCCAGTTCGGGGCGTACGTCGACCTCGAGCTCCTCTCGGAGAAGGACCAGACCCGGTTCGGCCAGCGGCTCGGTGACCAGAACTCGCACGGGGCGCAGTATAGGCGGGCGCCCGGGGCATTCACCCCGTGCGCCCGTCCTTTCGATCTGCCCCGGCTAGCCCGTGGTGGTCTCCACGATCACCGGGTTGGGAGACGGAGCGTTGTTCGCGAACAAGGCCAGGATCGACGGGTTGTCGCCCGGGCCCGCCGAGCCCTGGCTCACCGTGATCGGCTCGCCGGAGTCGCACTCCCCACCGTCCCAGAAGCCCTGGCACACGAGCGGATCGATGTCCAGCGCCGGGTCGGTGGCGTGGAGCGTGAGGTTCCACGTCCCCGTGTCCTCGTCGAACTCACCCGCGGAGTCGCACACCAACCCGGGGACGTCGCCCGAGAACGTCCCGGTGCACGCCTCCACCCGGTACGCCAGCTCGGGCTGCGCGTCGCTCAACCCGATGGCCTGGGCGTCGACCACCAAGCCGACCAGATTGCCGTTGTAGTTGTTGTAGTCCGGGAAGTACACCGCGGCGCAGTCGTCGGTTCCGACCGCCAGGTCGAACACGCACACGGGCCCTCCGGGTTCGGCCAGCTTGACCACCAGATAGTCCGCCATCAGCTCGGGGTCGGCGAAGATCCCGTCGGCGCCGGCGTCGACCAACACGTCGACCTCGAGGGTCTCCGTGACGTTGTGCACGCCCCAGGTCTGGACCCCGAACTCGACCGGCTCGGTGGGCTCGTCCAGGAAGGTCAGGAATTCCTGCCACGTGATCCCTGCGAGCTCGTCGGTCCCGGTCGGCGTCCCTTCCGCGCTCCCGTCGATCGCGTCTCCGGTGAACGAGCGCGCTCCCACCGCGACGATGTCCTCTTCGCCTCGGCTGCCCGGGTCGTCGGTGGCCCCCAACAGGTAGAGGTCACCGTAGGAGCGCCCTGCCGCGGGCCCCTCGGTCATCTCCATCGTGGCCGGCCCGCCGGTGAGGTCCAGCGAGTCCGTGGAGAGGCCGTTGTCCGCTGTGGCCAGGGGAGCAACGTGCCACGACACCCGGAGGGTATCGCCACGCTTCCCTCGCTGGACCACCTTCACGATTCCGTCCAGGTTGGGATGGAAGTAGTACCACCCGTACTGCTGCTCGAACTCCTCGACGAAGCCCGGCCTCACGGTCAGCCGGACCCACACGCGCCGGCTCTGCCCCGGACGTAGTGTGAACGACCTGCTCGCTCCAAACGACGTTCCGTTCGTCGAGACCGCCAGTCCGCTGACCGCCGGGTCGAGATCGAAGTATCGATCCTGGATGGTCACCGCGTACCGGTGCGCCCGCCTGTCCAGGTTCCTGACCCGGAACCTGCGCGACGCGGACCGGTCCACCGGAGTGGGCACCAGGCCGAAGGAGAGGCTTCCCGGCACCGCCACCGAGCGGGCCTTGGCCGACTCCTGGGCCTGGACCCGCCCGGCACCCATGGCCGTGGCGGCAACCGGAGTGGTCAGGTCGTTGTTCTTCATGCTCCGCTTGGCCTGGTTCATGAGGACGGCCTTGATCAGGGCCGGGCTCCAGGTCGGATGGAGCTGCCGGAGCAGCGTGGCCACCCCCGAGACGTGAGGCGCCGCCATCGAGGTCCCGGAGAAGTCCGCCGCCCCGTCACCGGTCCCCACGGCCGCCGCGGAGATGTTGAACCCCGGGGCGGAGATGTCGGGCTTGAGGTCGCTGGTGAGGCGAGCCGGCCCCTCGGAGGTGAAGTCCGTCATGGCGTCGTCGAATCCGGGCACCGTTGAGAGCTCCGCCTCGAGCGTGGCGTTGACGGTGACCTCGTTGTAGACGCCCGAGCCGGCATTCGGGCTCATCGTGTCGAACAGGACCTGTCCGTCCGGTCCCGAAACCATCACCGCGGGGATGGTGATGGTTTCCCCGCTCGAGGCGAGGCCGAAGGGCAGGCCGCCGAACAGCGAGACGAGGATGACGGCGGCGGCGCCTGCCTCCTGAGCATGGAACACCTTCGTGCTGCCACCACAGTCCCCGGCGCCGGTGGAGCCCTTGTACACCACCACGGTCTCGCCAGCCAGGCTCCCGGGCGGCAGCGGAGAGCAGAACATCGCGTCGGCCGGGTCATCGGTGGCCGGATCGATCTCACGTCCGTCGAAAAGGTCGTCCGTATGTCCATCTGGCGGAAGCTCCGCCGACCAATCCTGGTGCACCGTGAGCCCGTTGTCGGGGAACACCACTCCCGGTGGGCTGTTCACGACGATGGTGGTGGCCAGGAACTCGTCGATGGAGGCGGCCACGGCGACGACTCCGCGTGCGGTGGCGGGCGTGCCCGCGACGTACGCGGATGCCCCGACCGCCTGATTCCCCGAGTTGCCGGCAGAGGCCACGAACACGGTCCCCACGTCGACGACCCGCTGGGCGGCCAGGGCTTCGACCGAATTCAGCGTGCCGTAGGTCACTCCCCCCGAGAACGAAAGGACGTCGGCCCGGTCCCTGGTGTCGCCGTCCTGGTTCGGGTCCACCGACCGCTCGTACGCGGCCACCAGGACGTCGTCGGTGGAGCTGCCCTCGTCCCACACCTTGTAGGCGTAGAGCTTGGCCATGGGAGCGACCCCGCGACCGATCGAACCGGGGACTTGGAAGCCGCAGCACGTGCTGCCGGTGTGGGTTCCGTGGCCATCCTCGTCCAACGGGTCGAAGTCTTGCATCGGCGTGTCGTTCGTGGGGTCGTCGTCGAGGACGTCGTAGTTGTCGCCGACGAAGTCGAACCCGCCGATCACCTTGGCCGTCGGGAACGTCCCGGGCTCGACGAATGTGGGGTTGTTCGCCTCGTACGCGGCGACGGTCCCGGGCCCACCGAAGGCAGCGTGGGTGTAGTCGATACCCGTGTCGACGAGGGCGACGCGCATCCCCTCACCGCGAACCCCAAACTTCTGCCACACCTTCGGGGCGCCGATGAACGGCACGCTCGTGGAGATGGTCTTGCGGACGATGGCAACCGGCTCCACCCGCTCCACGTCCGCCCGGCGAGACAGAGCGGTGACCGCCTGGGGCGACAGAACCGCGGAGAACGCATTCACGAGCACCCGGTAGCGGAACGCCACCCTCCCGCCCAAGGAACGGGCCTGCCGGATGGCGGCCTCCTGCGACCGGTGCGCGACCCGCGCGGCCTTCCGGGATGCCGCTCCCGTCAGCGCGCGGCCGATGCGCGCGCCCCGGTCGGCCACGGATGGCGTCTTCATGACGACGAAGTAGCGTCCCGCTTGCCGCGCTCTCATCACTGCGGGGACGTACCCCTTCGGAAGCGTCGTTTCGAGTGCCCGGAGATTCCTCCGGCCGGATCGAAGCCCATCAGGGACGGCCTGACCGATCCCCTGGAGGGAAACTACGAGAGCAAGCCCGAGGACAAGGGCCAGCGAACGGCGAGCGCTCATGCGGAACCCCTTCGGATGCGGTGTGGACCACGATTCTGAGCGCACCCTGGTCGTTGCGTCAACCCGTACGAGCTCCGCCTAGCCAGCGAACGTGACGAACCAGTCGCTCAACCGGTCCGGTTCTGCGCGAAAACGCCTTCGGCGGCGGCCACCGCGGCGCCCCGCTTCACCGGATATCCCATGGACTCGAGGGTCAGCTCCAGTGCGGCCAGGCAGCGGATGACGTCGAACCGGTCGTAGTGCCCGAGGTGACCGATGCGAAAGACCTTCCCCTTCAGAGGACCCTGGCCGGGAGCCAGGATGATCCCGTGCTCTGCCCGGACCTGGGCCACGAGCTCGTTCCCGTCGATGCCCTCGGGGGCGCGGACGGCGGTGACCGCCCAGCCCCGCTCGGGATGTTCACCGTCGAGGTCGAGCCCGAGCGCCCGAACGCCCTCCTTCAGGGCCGTCGAGAGCAGGCGGTGCCGCTCCAGGACGGCGTCCTCCCCTTCCTCGAAGTACAGGCGGATCGCAGCGCGGAGTCCCAGAAGCAGGCTGATCGCCGGCGTCCACGGGCTCTCCGGATCGGGAAGGTCGTACGACTGCTGGTAGGCGTTCCAGTCGAAGTAGAACCGCGGGTTCTTCGCCTCTCGCGACGCGGCCCAGGCGTCCTCGGACACCGACACGAAGGCGATGCCTGGCGTCGCCCCCAGAGCCTTCTGGGAGCCGCCCACAGCCACGTCGACACCCCAGGCGTCCCCTTCGTAGGGCACGGCACCGAGGCTGGAGATGACGTCGACCACGAGGAGGGCGCCCCCCTCCTTCGTGGCCCTGCCGATGGCCTCCACGTCGTGGAGCACCCCGGTGGAGGTCTCGCTGTGCTGCGCGAGCACCCCTTTCGTGGGGGCCTCGGCGATCGCGTCGGCGACGTCCTCCGCTCGCACGGCTCTGCCCCACTCGTACTCGACCCGCCGCACGTCGAGCCGGAACGCTTCGGCGATCTTCCCGAACCGCTCCCCGAAGTAGCCGGCCACGGGGACCACCACCCGGTCGCCAGGAGAGAACAGGTTGGCCACCGCCGACTCCAGGCCCCCGGTGCCCGACGCGGTGAACACGAGGACGTCGCCCTTCGTCTTGAGCATGCTCTTCAGGCCCTCGGAGACCTCCCGGAGGAGGCGGCCGTAGCCGGGCCCGCGGTGGTACACGAGAGGGCTTCCCTGGGCCAGGAGCACCTCGGGCGGGACCGGGGTGGGTCCGGGCGTCATGAGGATCTCGGGGCGCTCTCGCGGCTGCTGCGGCATTCGGACTACTCCTCCAGGCGGGGTTTGGGGTCAGCCTAGCATGGGCCTCTCGTGGTCCCGCCGGCCCTAGAGCAACTCCTTGAGCACGTCGAACAGCGCGTCGATGTCGGCTTCGATGTTGAAGAAGTGCGGGGAGACCCGGATGCCGTCCGCCCGGTGGTCCACACACACGTCCTCCTCGTAGAGGGCCTCGGCAATCTCGGCGGCACGCTCCCCAACCTCCAGGTTGACCACCCCTCCGCGAGCCTTGCGGTCGCGCGGCGTGCGGACGGGGAGCTTCATGGCGTCGGCCCGCTCAATCACGTAGTCGGTGAGCTCGCCCTGCCGCTCCCGGATCCGCTCCGGGGTCACCTCGGCGATGATCTCCAGCCCACCCTGGGCGATGAACGGGACCGGCGCGGCGTGGGTCCCCTGCTCGAATCGCCGGGCCGTGGGGTGCCAGTCGAGGTGTCGCAGGTCGAACGAGAACGGCTCGCGGGTGCTCCACCATCCCGCCACGGTGGGCTCCAGTCGCGGCGCCAGGTCGCGCCGGACGTAGAGGAACGTGAGTCCAGGGCCCCCGCACAGCCACTTCAACACCCCGGCCGTGTAGAAGTCGCATCCCACCTCGTGGACGTCGATGGGAATGATCCCGGCCCCGTGGAAATCGTCCACAGCCACCAGGGCTCCCGCGTCGTGGGCGAGCCGGGAGATCTCCGCCACGTCGAGCAGCGCGCTGGACCGGTACAGGACCCGATTCACGATCACCAGGGCGGTACGCTCGTCGATGGCGTTCGCGAACGATTCCACCGGCACGGTGAGCCTGTCGGGGCTTTCCAGGAACATCACCTCGGCTCCGCGAGACCGTTGAGCCAGGGCCACGTGGCCGTCCGCCGGGAAATCGAGATCGGTCAGCACGATGCGATTCCGCTCGCCCGAGAAGTCGAGCGCCGACGCCACCGTCGAGAGGGCCAACGACACGTTGGTAGTGATGGCAATCTCTTCTGGGTCCGCGCCGACGAGTCCGGCGAACAGGCCCTTGACCTCGCGGATGCGCGGAAAGATGCACTCGACCCACACCGGGTCCGGGGCCCCCATCTCCTCCCACGCCTTCACGTACTCGGCGAGGTAGGCCTTCGACCGGCGCGAGACCGGGCCCAGCGACGCGGAGATCAGATAGGACTTCCGCTCGACGACGGGGAACTCGTCCCGGTAGTCGCGGAGCTGCATCCTCCACATCATCGCATGGATGGGCGAGCGGACTCACCTATGCTGTGGGGACCGGCCGATCGCAGCAAAGGGACCCGCCATGCCACATGCCACCGTGAACGAGGTCTCGCTCTTCTACGAGCTCGTCGGCGATGCGGGACCACCGATGGTTCTGGTGCACGGATCCTGGAGCGACCACCACGGTTTCGACCGAGTCGTGGGGGGCCTCGCAGAATCGTTCCGGGTTCTCGTCTACGACCGTCGCGGGCACAGTGAGAGTGACCGACCGCTCCATCAAGGCAGCGTCCAGGAGGACGGACGTGATCTCGCGGCGCTCCTCGAGCATCTCGACGCCTGGCCCGCTCACGCGGTGGCCAGCTCGTTCGGCGGGGTGATCTCGCTGAACCTGGGGACGCTCCGATCGGACCTCTTCCGCAGCGTGGTGAGCCACGAGCCTCCGCTGCTGGACGTGCTTCCTTCCGGCCATCCCCTTCGCGCCGCAGCAGATGACGCGACCGTCCGCTCGGCCCAACTCGCGGAGCAGACCGAGGCCGACCCTGAGGGTGCCGCCCGTCGGTTCGTCGAGGAGGTCGGGTTCGGGCCCGGTTCCTGGGACCAGCTCCCTCGATTCCTCCGGGAGACCTTCGTGCGGAACGCGCCGACGTTCGCCGACGAGCGGCGTGATCCCGGTGCCGGATGGGTGGACCTCGAGCGCCTGAAGCGGTTCCCGCGGCCGATCCTGCTGAGCAAAGGGGAAGTCAGTCCCCCCTACCTCCACGCTATCGTGGACGTCCTGGGCGCGTCTGTCCAGCAAGCGGAGGTCAAGATGTACGCCGGGGGAGGACACGCCCCGCAGAGCACGCATCCGGAAGCGTACGTCTCGGCGGTCACCGAGTTCGCGAAGCGGGCCGACCGGGGCGCCTGAGGCCGGCTACAGGTAGCTGCGGAGGTCCCAGAGCTCGGGGAAGAATCGCTTGTCGAGCGTCGTCCGTAGGTACGAGGCGCCGCTGGAGCCGCCCGTCCCCGTCTTGCTTCCGATCTCCCGCTCCACCATGAGGATGTGGTGGAACCGCCACTGCGAGAACAGCTCGTCGTAGGTGAGAAGCGCCTCGGAGAGCGCGAACAGCTCGGAGAAGGCGGCGCGGTCACGGAAGAGCTTGAGGAGGCTCGCCCTCCGAGCTTCCTCGTCCCCTTCCGGCATCGGAAGCCCGTGGTGGTCCATGGCCGCGCGGAACCCGTCCCACACCGAAGGTTCGGCCAGGCGCCGCTCCAGCCGAACGCGCTCCTCCGGCTCCTCGGCCAGGTTCAGGTACGAGCGGTTCCCCAGACCGGAGAGGAACTCGATCTCCCGGAAGCCAACCGACTGGAACCCGCTCGCCGGCGCGAGACTCGACCGGAACTCCAGGAAGTCCTGTGGAGACATGGTCTCGAGCACCCCGATCTGCTCGATGAGGATCCGCTCGATCGCATGGACCCGTTCGAGGTAGTGACGGGGGGCGTAGGTCTCCCCCTCGATCATCCGATCTCGGGCCGACTCGAGCTCGAAGGCCATGGCCTTGAACCACAGCTCGAACGCCTGATGCACCGTGATGAACAGGAGCTCGTCGTGAGCGGCGGGGTCCGCGATGGGCGTCTGGAGGGACAACAGCTCCGGAACACGAAGGTAGCTCGCGTAGGAAAGCTGGCCTTCCTCGTCGGAGATGCGGCCCATCCGCCGCGTGCGGGCACCGCTCCCCCGCTCTGCCTGCTCTTCAGCGGATGGCTCAGACGTCTCGGGTCCGGCGGGCCCGGACCGCCGCTCCTCGTCCATCGGACCGATTATGGCAGCGGCCCGGATCCCAGGAGAAGCCTTCGGTGCTCGTCAGGCCAGGGCCGCGGCTTGACCTCGTCGTCCACCAGGACGGCCACGACCTTCCCTTCGGACGCCACCTCTCCCTGGGGGCCCGCGATCGAGAACGCGTAGGTGATGGAGCTCCGTCCGACCTCGCTCACCTCCACGCGGATCTCGCACTCGTCCCAGAACCGAAGCGGCATCCGATAGTCGATCGTGGCGTGGGCCCGGGGAAGCTTCCCGTACACCTCGTGCAGGATCCCCAGGCGGTCGAGGAGCACCACCTCCGCCTCTTCCATCAGCCGGAGCGGTGCCGTGTTGTGGTACTTCGTCGAGGCGTCGGTGTCGAACCACTGGATCCGGCGCCTGATCGTCACCGAGGCCGGTCCGTGCCCTGACATCGGCCGCCATCTTAGCGGCCCGTCCCCCTGGTAACGTACGCGCATGCGGGTTGGCGTGGGCCTCCCGAACTCCGTGCCCGGGACCGAAGCCTCCCTGCTCCTGAAGTGGGCCCGCCGGGCCGATGCCGGCCCGTTCACGAGCCTCGGGGTGGTCGACCGCGTGGGCTACGACTGCCACGAACCGATGTCGCTGCTTGCCGCGGCGGCGACCGTCACCGAGCGCGCCACCCTCGTCACGATGGTGGTGATCGCCCCGCTCCGAAGCACGGCACTCCTGGCCAAGCAGGCCGCGTTCGTCGACGCGGTGTCCGGGGGCCGCTTCGTCCTGGGCGTCGCGGTGGGCGCGCGGACCTCCGACTACCAGGCAGCCGGCATCGACCACCGTGATCGAGGACGGAGGCTCGAGGAGCAGCTCGGCACACTGCGGGATCTGTGGGAGAAGGGACCGGGGCCCCGGGCCGCCCGCTCTCGCGGCCCGGATCTCCTGGTGGGTGGCGGGAGCGACCTCGGCTTCGCCCGGGCGGCCAGGTACGCCGACGGCTACGTGCACGGGGGCGGGCCGCCGCGGGCGTTCGCCCGGGCCGCCGAACGCGCCCGCATGGCGTGGACCGATGCCGCGCGCCCCGGCAAGCCGGCGCTGTGGGGCCAGAGCTACTTCGCGCTCGGAGACGAGGAGGCGGCGCGACGGGGGCGCGATTATATGCTCGACTACTACGCGTTCACCGGGCCCTACGCGGAGAAGATCGCCGACGGCCTCCTCACCACCCCGCAGGGCGTGCTCCAGCAGATCCGAGGATATTCGGAGGCCGGATGCGACGAGCTGGTGCTCCTTCCAGCGGTCGCGGACCTGGACCAGCTGGAGCGGCTCACCGAGGTCGTGGCGGGGCGAGCGTGACCTCGTGAGGATCGTCTCGATCGGCGGGGGCCCGGCCGGACTGTACGCCAGCCTCCTTCTCAAGAAGCTGGACCCCCGCAACGAGGTCACGGTGGTGGAGCGGAACGCGGCGGACGCGACCTACGGCTGGGGAGTGGTGTTCTCCGACCAGACCCTCACCGAGTTCCGCGAGGCCGACTTCCCGACGTACCGGCGGATCACGGACCGGTTCGTCCAATGGGACGCCATCGACATCGTGTTCGGGAGTGAGCTCGTCCGGTCGGGAGGCCACGTCTTCGCCGGCATCGCCCGCAAGGAGCTCCTGGGCATCCTCCGGCGCCGGTGCGAGGAGCTCGGCGTGGACGTGCGGTTCGGGGAACGGCTCGATGACTTCGACTCACTGCCGCCGCACGACCTCCTGATCGGCGCGGACGGCGTTGCCAGCGTGGTTCGGCGCTTCCACGAGAAGGAGTTCCGGCCGTCGTTCGAGGAGGGAGGCGCGCGCTACATCTGGTACGGCACCAACCGGCCGCTGGACTCGTTCACGTTCATCTTCCGGGAGAGCGAGCACGGGCTGTTCCAGGTCCACGCCTACCCGTTCGACGGGACGACCAGCACCTGGATCGTGGAGGCCAGCGAGGAGACGTGGCGCCGCGCGGGGCTCGATGAGGCCGGCGAGGAAGAGAGCATCGCGTTCTGCGAGCGGTTGTTCGCCGACGACCTCCGGGGAAACGCCCTGCTGTCCAACAACTCCCGCTGGCTGACGTTCACCACGCTGCGATGCAGGCTCTGGCGCCACGCGAACGTCGTGCTCGTCGGCGACGCCGCCCACACCGCCCACTTCTCGATCGGCTCCGGGACGAAGCTCGCCATGGAGGACTCCATCTCGCTCGCCCGAGCCTTCGAGCATCACGGGGACGACGTCGAGGCGGCTCTCGCCGACTACGAGCTGGAGCGAAAGCCGGTGGTCGAGCGGTTCCAGGAGGCCGCCGCGGAGAGCCGCACCTACTTCGAGAACACCGCTCGGTACCTGCACCTGTCGCCGCAGCAGTTCGCTTTCCACCTCCTGACCCGCAGCGGTCGCATCGATTACGACGTGCTCAGGATCCGCGACCCGGAGTACGCGGACCGCGTGGACCGGTGGTTCGCCGGGGCGGCCGGCGCTCGTACGATGCTGGCGGCGTCGCCTCCGACGTTCACTCCGATCTCGCTCCGAGGGCTGCGCCTGCCGAACAGGATCGTCGTCTCCCCGGCGCCGCGTTATGCCGCCGAGGAGGGGCAGCTGGGCCCGGAGCACGAGAAGGACCTGGCGCGGACCGGGAAGAGCGGCGCCGCCCTCGTGCTCACGGAGGTCCTGGCCGTTTCTCCCGACGCCCGCATCACCCCGGGCGACGCCGGCCTCTATCAGGATGAGCACGAGGGGCGATGGGCAGCCATCGTCGAGCAGGTCCACCGCTCTGGATCCCGCATCGGACTTCGCCTCGGGCACGCCGGCCGCCGCGGATCGACCAGGCACCGTCGGGAAGGCCTGGACCGGCCGCTGCGCCACGGAGGCTGGGACCTCGTCTCGGCGTCAGCGATCCCCTACCGGCAGGACGGGCCGGTCCCCCGGGAGCTCGATCGCGACGAGATGGATGGGATCCTCGATGCATTCGTCTCCGCCGCCGGGCGGGCCGCCAGGGCCGGCTTCGATCTCCTCGAGCTGAGCATGGCCCACGGCTACTTGCTCGGCTCGTTCCTCTCCCCGCTCACCAACGTCCGCACGGACGAGTTCGGAGGTTCGGCGGTGGGCCGGATGCGCTTCCCCGTCGATCTCTTCCGGGCCCTTCGGAAGACCTGGCCGCAGGACCGGCCACTCGCGGCGGCGATCAACGCCACCGACTGGGCGACCGGCGGAACCGACGTAGAGGACGCCGTGATGGTAGCCCGGGCGCTCGCCGAGGCCGGATGCGATCTGGTGGAGATCCTGGCGGGTCACACCACGCCGGATCATCGCCCCCGGTACGGACGGTTGTTCCTCGTCGCTCTGGCCGACCGGGTCCGCAACGAGACTCCCGTCCGCACCCTCGTCGGCGGGGGTATCACCGCTACGGGTCAGGCGAACACGGTCCTCGCCGGCGCCCGGGCAGACCTGATTCTGATGATCCCCCCCGTATAGCGGACCGCCGGAGACACCCCCGGCCCGCGCGCTACGGCTTCGGTCCCAGCGCGTAACCCATGCGCCGGGGCAACGACGCCACGAACCGAATGAAGGGCCCGGCTCGCCCCCCGTCGTCCTCGGCTCGCTCCTTGCGCGCGATGGCCTTCTGGACCACGAAGGCTCCCACCGACGTGAGCGCGGTGGGCGGGAACCTGAGCGGGCGCCGGTTCACCATGGGGAGCTCGGTGATCGGATCGTTCGCATCCGTCGCCAATGCGGACAGCACCCGGCCGGCCAGGTGGCTCGGGCCGACGCCGTTCCCCGTGTATCCCAGCGCGTAGTGGATCGTTCCCGGATCCAACGTGCCGAAGGTCGGATGGTGGAGGGACGAGACGTCGACGGGGCCCCCCCACGCCTCCTCGATGGGGATATCGCGGAATGACGGGAAGAACCTCACGAAGTCACGATGCAACTCCTCCACGGATGCCTCGTCGAAGTCGTGGTCCGGGCTCGCCCGCGTCCGCCACTCGGCACGCCCGGGGCCCCCGAAGGCGACCCGTCCGTCGGGTGTGGTACGGAAGTAGTGGAGCGCCGTGCGGTAGTCCGAGATCCCCACACCGCTCGTCCATCCGATCTCCTCGAGGCGCTCGGGAGCGGGCGCGGTGATGAGGATGTAGCTGCCTCGGACGATCACCGACCGTCGGAGGCCAGGCCAGGACGCGCCCCACGGTCCCATCGAGAGCACCGCCCTGCCCGCCCGCACCCGGCCTTGGGACGTCTCGGCCACGACGACGGAGCCGGGCCCGCTTCGCTCGTGAGTGGCGCGCAGGACCGCGCTTCCCTCGAAGATCCGGACCCCCCGCTCGAGCAGCGCTCGGCGAAGCCCCAGGGCCAGCCGGGCGGGTTGAACGGTGGCTCCGTTGCGCATGAGGACCCCGCCCCCGAACACGGGCGATCGGCATGCCCGCTTCACGTCATCCGGCGACAGATCGTGGAGCTCGTCGGCGAGGCCGAGCCGATCACATGCACCGACGGCATCCATCCACGCCCCCTCCTGGGCGGGCGCAGAGGCGACCCCGATCCATCCGGCCCTTCTGTACCACGCGTCCACGCCGTGCTCGCCGCACCACTCCCCGATCGCTCCGACGCTCTCGGACAGCGCCCGACACGCGTGTATCGCGCGGTCCTCCCCGTAGCGAGCGGCGAGGTCGTCCACCTCGTCCCACCAGCCGGTGACGAACCCGCCGTTGCGACCGCTGGGACCGAAACCGCACCGGTCCGCCTCCACCAGGACGACATCGATCCCGGGAGATCGCTCGGTGAGGAACCAGGCGGTCCACATGCCCGTATAGCCGCCCCCGATGATCACCACGTCGCCCGATGCATCGTCGGAAAGGGGAGAGCGAGGTTCGATCGGCTCTTCGGCAACGGCCTCTCGAAGCCAGTAGCTCGTCAGAGGGCTGCGGGGGATCAGCTCGACCATGCGTCAGCTTCTCCGGGCCGGAGCTACGCGCCGACCTCGTAGAGCTGACCGGGATCCTGGTCCAGTCCGTTCATCACCTGCCACAGGGCCGCCAGAGCCTTGGCCGCGTTTCGATGCTCGAAGGGAGCCAATTGATCTCCCTGCTCGCGCAGCACGCGGTCCAAGACTTGGTACGACTCCACCACGGCCCGCTCCGCCTCGTTCAGTTCGGTCGTCGCGCTCATCCCCGCTCCTTCTCGACCCCTACTGCCTCCGCTCGCCTTCTGTCCCGATCACGATCCGCTCGTCGTTGACGCGCTTCGCCTTCAGCTCGAACCGGGGAAGGGTTCCCTCCTCGACCTCCTTCACGCCGAACCGCAGCCCCTCGTGCGCGCCGGCCAGGGAACGTTGGAGATCACCGACGATCCGCTCGCGATCCGACTTGGCGTCCGGGATCTCCACGAGCACCTCGATCTCGTCCCGGATCCCCTCCGCCGTGTACAGGTGGATCTGGAACTCGTCGATCTCCTCGTGCTCACGCACGATCGCCTCGACGGCGCGCGGGTACACGTTCGTTCCGCGGACGAGCTTCATGTCGTCGACCCGCCCCCGGATCCCGCCGTCGTAGATGTCGAACGTCCGGCCGCAGTCGCACCGGTCGTGGGGGACCTTCACCACGAAGTCGCGGGTCCGGTAACGGAGCACGGGGATGAATCCCCGGCCGAAGGAGGTCACCACGCGTTCCCCCATCTCACCGTAGGGGAGGGGCTCGTCGGTCTCGGGGTCGACGACCTCCTCGATGTAGTGGTCCTCGATGATGTGCGTGCCGCCGGGCTGGTGGTCGCACTCGAAGATCATGATCGTGCCGAGCTCGGTCATCCCCGCGGTGTCCCCGGCCTTCGCCCCCCACTGCTCCTCGATGAGCTTCTTGGTGGCGGGGATGGAGCCGGCCGGCTCCCCGGAGAGGATCAGCCGCTTCACCGCGCTGCCGGCGAGGTCGATCCCCAGCGTCTTGGCTTCCTGGGCCATACGCAGCGCGTACGTGGGTGTGGAGCAGACCACGGTGGCCCCCATTTC
>JBOGWB010000082.1:0-26158 GCA_050693035.1 Actinomycetota bacterium | reverse complement strand
GGTCCACCCCGCCTCCACCAAGGGAGGGATGGTGCGGAGGATCATCGGCGCAGGGGCGGTCGCGGCCACGCTGTTCGTACTGGGAGCGGTGCGGCCGGGTCCCGGCGACGTCCCTTCTTCGATCCGGATCCCCGACCCCGGCGCCTTGGCGGGCCGCGTGACTGGCGGATCCGTGGCCCCCACGATCGAGTATCTGGGGAAGCGCCTCCGGGACGTCCCGTCGGACTGGCGGGCCGCGGCCGCGCTCGGCCTGGCCCACGTTCAAGAGGCCAGGATCACCGCCGACCCCGGCCACTATCCCCGGGCCGAGGCAGCCCTCCGCCGATCGCTCTCCCAGCGGCCCGGCAACATCGACGCCGTCGTGGGTATGGGATCGCTGGCTCTTGCTCGGCACGAGTTCCACGACGCACTGGTGTGGGGCCGCCGGGCCGTGGCCGCCAACCCCGACGCCTCCGCCGGGTACGGCGTGGTGGGGGACGCCCTCGTCGAGTTGGGGCGGTACCGCGAAGCCTTCCGGTACTTCCAGCGGATGGTCGATCTCAGGCCGGGGCTCTCCTCCTATGCCCGAGCGTCCCACGCGAGGGAACTCCAGGGAGACGTGGCCGGAGCCCTGCGTCTGATGCGCATGGCCGAGGCTGCCGCGGGTTCGCCCCAGGATGCCGCCTGGGCCGCCTTCGAGCTCGGTGAGCTGTCGTGGTCCGTCGGTCGGGTGGATTCAGCCGCGGCCTCCTACCGGCGAGCGGCCCGGCTCTCCCCGTCGTTCGTGCCCCCGCGGGCCGGCCTGGCCAGGGTGAGCTGGGCCCGAGGACGGCTGCCAGAGGCCATCCGCCGCTACCGCTGGGTGCTGGACCGGTACCCGGCTCCGGAGCACGTGGCCGCGCTCGGTGACCTGTACGAGGCCGTCGGACGTGCGGATCTTGCCAGGGACCAGTACGCGCTGGTGCGCGCGGAGCAAGCGCTGCTCGAGACCAACCGCGTGAACGTGGACCTCGAGTTGGCCCTGTTCGACGCGGACCACGGGCGGCCGGGCGACGCTCTGCGATCGGCGCGGGCGGCTTGGGCCGCCCGCAAGAGCGTCCACGCGGCCGACGCCCTGGCGTGGGCCCTTTACCGGAACGGCCGGAGCCGGGAGGCGGCCGATTACGCCCGGCGCGCGCTGGCTCTGGGGACCAGCAGCGCACCGTTCCTCTTCCACGCGGGGATGATCGAGTTGCGGTTGGGACACGAAGGACGCGCGCACCGTCTCCTCTCGGAGGCCCTCCGGACGAATCCGCGCTTCTCCATCCTCCACGCGAGAACCGCCCATCGAGCCCTGGGACGCTTGGGGGCTCGGGCATGACGACCCTGCGCCGCCTGCTCGCCGCCTCGGCGGCCGTTTCCGTCCTCGTCCTGTGGCCGACGGCCGCGCGTGCCCATCCCCTGGGGAACTTCACGGTCAACGTGTACGACGGCTTGTTCTTCTCGCCGGGACGGATCCGGCTGCTTCACGTGGTCGACATGGCGGAGATCCCCACGTTCCAGGAGCTCCGACGGATCGGAGGGAGGGGCGAACCGAGCGACGCGGATCTCGCGGCGTGGGCTCGCCGCCGCTCGCACCGGGCCGCGGAGGAGCTCTCGGTCGCCACGGGTGGGAACCCCGTCGCCCTCCGGCTGGAGACGACCACGGCCGAGTTGCGCCCGGGCCAGGGCGGGCTGCCCACGCTTCGGGTCGAGGCCACCTTCGTCGGAGCCATCCCCACCTCGGGCACCCTGGAGTTTCGGGATGGAACCTTCGCCGGGAGGATCGGATGGCGGGAGGTGACGGCCGCGGCGACGGACGGGACGGAGGTGCGCGGGGGCTCCGTTCCGGCGGTGAGCGTCAGCGACGCGCTCCGCTCCTATCCAGAGGACCTCCTTTCGAGCCCCCTCCGCGTGGTCCGGGCAAGCGTCTCGTTCGGACCCGGCGCCGGCGGGTCCTCCGGGCCATCGGCCCCCGAGACGGTGACCGAAGAGAGGCAGGACGCTCCCATGGGGTCCCTTGCCGGCCTGACGACGCGAGGCGGCCTGACCCTCGGCGTGGTGGGGATGGCTCTGGTCCTCGCCCTCGGGTTCGGCGCTCTCCATGCCATGGGACCGGGGCACGGGAAGACGATCATGGCCGCGTACTTCTTGTCCTCCGGTGGGAGGATCCGCCACGCGGTGGGCGTCGCTCTGGCCGTGGCCGGCATGCACACCGCTTCCGTCCTCGCGCTCGGGATGCTGGTCCTCATGACGGAGCGAGCGTTCCCCACGGAACGGATCTACCCGTGGCTCGGGCTCGTCTCAGGGGCCCTGGCCATCGCGCTGGGCGCCGGCCTGCTGGCCATGCGACTGGCGAGAGGAACACACGACCGAGATCATCATCACGGCCTTAGGACCGACCAGCCGCTGTCCCGCCGCGGCCTGGCCGTCCTGGCCGCCTCGGGAGGGCTCCTCCCTTCCCCCACGGCCGTCATCGCCCTGCTGGCCTCGATCGCCCTCGGCCGGGCGGCGTTCGGCATCGCTCTCGTGGGCGCGTTCAGCCTTGGGTTGGCCGCCGCGCTGGCGCTGGTCGGGGTGTTCGCGGTGCGCGCCCAAACACACCTGGCCTCCCGCCTGGGACGCTGGGCCCGGCTCCTCCCGCTCGGCAGCGCGGCCGCCATCTCCGTGGTCGGGGCGATCCTCGTCGCCCGGGCCGCCGCGCAACTCTGACCAGTCTCGCGGGAGGAGGCACACCGGGACCTGTTGACAGCCCCGGGCGGGCTCCCTAGGTTCGGGCCGGACGCCTTCCCGGAGGATCCCGCTGAGCGACGCCAGCACGGCAGGGACCGCACAAGCGGAGCGACCCGCGCGGGCCAGCTTGTTCGTAACCTGTCTGGTCGACCTGCTACACCCGGAGGTCGGGTTGGCCACGGTAGGCCTGCTTGAACGCTACGGCGTCGCCGTGGAATTCCCTGAAGGCCAGACCTGCTGCGGGCAACCGGCGTTCAACTCGGGGTTCGAGGCGGAAGCCAGGACGGTCGGCCGGAGCCTGCTGGACGCGTTCGAGGGCGCCGATCCCGTGGTCGCGCCATCAGGATCGTGCACAGCGATGGTACGTACCTACTTCCCTCAGTTGTTCCGGGGAACGGCGGACGAAGAACGGGCCCGGGACCTTGCCGCTCGGACCTTTGAGCTTTCCGAGTTCCTGGTGGACGTCTTGGGCGTCGAGCGAACGGAGGGGCGGTGGCACGGACAGGTCACCTTCCACGACTCCTGCCACGCGCTCCGGGAGCTCGGCGTGTCCGGGCAGGGCCGGCAGCTTCTCGAGGGAGTGGAGGGGCTGGAGCTGGTGGAGATGGACCGGTCCGAGACGTGCTGCGGCTTCGGCGGGACCTTCTCGATCCGGCTCCCCGACCTGGCCACGGCGATGGCCGACGACAAGGTCGCCCAGGCCGAGGCCACCGGGGCGGATGCACTCGTCGCGGGAGACACCGGATGCCTGATGCATCTGGCAGGGCGGTTATCTCGCAAGGGAAGCCCGGTCCGCGCCCTGCACCTGGCCACCCTCCTGGCCGAGGCCCAGGGGCTGATCCATCCCGCGAGGAGGCGTCCGTGACCGACGCCATCCTGGACGTGCACGGAGGAGGACGGTTCGAAGACCGGGCCGCGGTGGAGCTGGGCAAGGCGAGGCTCGCCGGGGCCATCGGCCGGGCGGTCGACACGGTCCAGGATCGCCGCAACGCGGCGTTCCAGGGACACGACCTCGAGGCCATGCGCCGCGCCGGCGAGACCATCCGGACGCACACCGTGGCCCGCCTCCACGACTACCTCGATCGCTTCGCCGAACGGGCGGAGGCACGGGGCACCGAGGTGTTCTTCGCGGAGACGGCGTCTCAAGCGGCCGGGCACGTTCGGGAAGTCCTGGAGCGACGCGGAGTCCGTCTCGCCACGAAGGGCAAGTCCATGATCTCGGAGGAGATCGGGCTGAACCACGTCCTGGAGGCCGGCGGGATCGAGGTCGTGGAGACCGATCTCGGCGAGTACATCGTCCAACTGGCCGGCGAGTCCCCCTCGCACATCATCATGCCCGCGATGCACAAGAGTCGCTCGCAGATCGCCGAGACGCTCCGTCCCGTCGCCGGCGAAGTCCTTCCAGACGACCCCGCGATGCTCACGGCGTTCGCCCGCCGGGTTCTCCGAGAGAAGTTCCTGGCCGCGGGGGCGGGCATCACCGGAGCAAACTTCGGCGTCGCGGACAGCGGAACCGTCGTCCTGGTGACGAACGAGGGCAACGGACGGATGTGCAGCACGCTCCCGCCCCTGCACATCGCGCTGATGGGAATGGAGCGCGTGGTCCCTTCCACCCGAGAGCTGTCGGTTCTGCTGCCTCTGCTGACCGGAAGCGGGACCGGACAACGGGTGTCCACCTACCTGTCGTTCCTCGGCGGGCCTCGGCGCTCCGACGAGCTCGACGGTCCCGAGGAGATGCACGTGATCGTGGTGGACAACGGGCGGTCGTCCATCTTGTCCACGGAGTTCCGGTCCGCTCTCCACTGCATCAGGTGCGGGGCGTGTCAAAACGTGTGCCCGGTGTTCCGTCAGGTCGGAGGCCACGCGTACGGCGGGACATACGGCGGGCCGATCGGCGCAGTGCTCACGCCGCTCCTGGCAGGCTTCGACCGTGCCGGCGACCTTCCCCATGCCTCCTCTCTGTGCGCGGCGTGCACCGACGTCTGCCCGGTGCGCATCCCCCTCCACGACCACCTGGTGGCGCTGCGGCGAGAGGTGGCGCGGGAGCGCGCCCCCCGGGCGGAGCGGCTGGCATTCGGGATGTGGGCCGCGGCATGGAAGTCCTCGCGGCGCTTCCTGTGGTTCGCTCGGGCGGCCCGGCTGCTCCAGACGCCCGTGGCCCTGGGCCGCCGGCGCCTTCGCAGGGCACCCTTCCCGTTGTCGCGGTGGACTCGAGGTCGGGACCTCCCGGCGCTCTCTCGCCGCACCTTCCGCGAACGCTGGAGGGACGGGGGATCCGGGGGGAAAGCTCGCCCGGAGCGGGCCGCCGGCGGCACGGGAGAGCGAGCGGACCCCCCGGCACCGGACGGGAAGGACTGATGGAGCGGGAGCCGTTCCTGAGGCGCGTCCGGGACGGCTTGTCCGGCGTGCACGCGCCGCCGCTGCCCGAAGAGCTGCCGGTCACGCCCGCCTCAGACGACGGCCGTCCCCTGCCTCAGCGATTCTCGGAGGAGCTCCGCGCCGTCGGGGGCGTGGTCGAGGTGGTGTCCCGGGCCGACATGGCCGAGGCGGTGGCCGCCGCGGCCGAGGGAGTGCAAGCCGCCACGGCGGTGGTCGGGCCCGATGTCGGCCCGTTCGCCGAACGGGTCACCCAGGGGCTCCGCCGGGCCGGAGTCGAGATCCTGGAGCCCGCGGGACCGGACGGATGGCGTCAGGCGTGCGCCGAAGCCGACCTGGGAGTGACCGGGGCGCTTCTCGGCGTGGCCTCCTCCGGTTCGATCCTCACCGCCGCGGGACCGGGATCCTCCCGCCTGGCGAGCCTCCTTCCACCCGCCCATCTGGTGATCCTGCCGGCCGACCGGGTGGTCGCCGGGTTCGAGGAGCTCTTCGCGGCCGTGGACGGTCACCTCGAGGGGGCTTCCGCCGCGGTCCTCATCACCGGCCCGTCCCGGACCGCGGACATCGAGATGGTGCTGGTGCGCGGGGTCCACGGGCCTCGCCACGTGCACGTCCTCCTGGTGGAGGAGCCAGGGAGGGCCTCCCGCAGGAGGAAGAGCCGGCCCGCGTAAGGACCGGCCCTCCTTCTACCCCTTGGCTACAGGAAGAAGAACAGCGGCAGCTGGCTCCCCGTGATGATCTCGTAGACGAAGTTGATGAAGAAGAACCCGAAGAAGTACACGCCGATGGCCAGGACGACGTACTGCCACCAGCTCGGCCGGGCCACCCGGGGCAGCTTGCTGTTCAGGTAGAACAGCATGAAGGGGAAGATCAGCGCGCCGAAGTTCGACATGTTCGCCGACCACCTGATCAGCCCGGTCGGCACGTCCAGGTGGATCACGATCCCGATGACGATGAGGACAACGATCATGAACGGGAAGTAGAACCGGCGCGGGTCGCCGGCCACCATCTTCCGGAACCCCGGGCTGATCCCGTGAACGCCGTCCGTGAAGTTCCGCACCAAGGCCTCGAAGATCCCCAGCTGGGTGCTGAACAGGATCAGGCTCCCCATCAACAGGGCCAGGAGGAACAGCGCGGTGCCGTACTCGTCGCGCAGCGCCTCGGCGACGAACGTGGGGACGGTGGCGTCGGTGGGCTGCTCCCCGGTGAGGTCGGCCGCGGTCCTCATTAGGATCGTGGGAAGGAGCATCCCCAGGAACGCTCCGATGGCGAACACGCCCCACATGTCCACGAGCAGGAGACGATACCACCGCTTCCACAGGGCGGCGTTCTTCTCGTCGTCGGGGAATGTGACCCCCGAGCCCAGCACTTCCTTCCGCTCCCCTCGGAGACCGGCGATGAAGCCGATCCTGGACCCCATGCCGTAGCCCTTGTCCCGGTAGTGGTTCATCACGTACCAGTTCAGGCCGGAGGCCAGGGCGGCGAACCCGGCGATGCTCCCGAGGTCCGAGGCGGTCATCTCCGCGGGGGGCCGGGCGATGGTGAACAGGCCGGTGATGCCGTCCAGCCAGACGCTCCCGGGCACCAGGAACAGGTCCAGGAGCAGCAGCACGATGAGGATGAAGCCGACGATGGCCCAGTTCACCAGCTCCAGGCCACGGCTCACGATCTTCGACAGGGCCGCGATGACGAAGACCAGGCCAAGGAGCCCGATGGCCAGCCACCGAACGGTCTGGAGGTCCGTGGCCTGCTCGACGTCGGGGATCCGGCCGAAGACGAAC
This sequence comes from Actinomycetota bacterium, assembly GCA_050693035.1. Classification (GTDB taxonomy): domain Bacteria; phylum Actinomycetota; class UBA4738; order UBA4738; family CALAEC01; genus DASYVD01. Next base: position 19,271 of record JBOGWB010000082.1, on the reverse strand, counting down.
GCGAACACGCTCTGGCCGGCCGCCGCCGCCCATCCACCGGTGATGAAGGCCAAGAAGACCACGAAGATGGCGAACGGGACCCACAGCCAGAACCCGGGGGGCACCCGTCCCCACGCCAACGTGGGGACCTCACCGGTGGCCACGACGTATCGGGCGATCTCGATGTTGTAGACGACCTGGAGGAGGATCGAGGCGGTGATCACCCACCCGACCCCCACGAACCCGAACCTCCCGACCTGCAGGGGACCGAGGAGCCATTCCCCGGAGCCGATGGATATGCCCAGGGCGATCAGGCTCGGCCCCACCGCGAACTTGAAGAGCTGCTTGACACCGATCCGCGGTACGCCGAAGACCTCCTCGGGGGTGGGGAGGTCCATCAGCGGGAGGTCGGGTCTACTGACGCCTAGGCGGTAGGTACCTGCAACCGGCGGCGCTGTCTCCGTGCTCATCGCCCCACCTCCGCTCTCGGAAACCAGACGAATCGTGCCCCATTCGTTCGTTTCAGGTCAAATCCTGTTTCAATCGAGGTAGTCGGAGCCGGGGAGCGTCAGGAACTCCACGAACTCTTCGGCCAGGGCCACTTCTTCGAACAGGGCCCGGGCCTCCTTGGCCCGGGCATGCTCGAAGGCCTCTGCACCCAGGGACTGCTGGATCTTCTCCAGCTCCTCCTCCAGGATCGCCTGCACGAGATCCCGGCCGATGCGGCGCCCATCGTCGAGAACGGCTCGATGGCGGACCCACTGCCAAACCTGGGACCGGGCGATCTCGGCGGTAGCGGTGTCCTCCATGAGGTTGAGGATGGCGGCGGCCCCGTTCCCACGGAGCCAAGCGGAGAGGTACTGAACGCCGATGTTGACGTTCCCTCGAAGCCCGCCCTCGGTGATGGTCCCGCCGGGAACCCGGATGTCGAGGAGCTCCGCCTCCGTCACAGTGACATCGTCACGCTTCCGGTCGATCTGGTGAGGCCGATCGCCCAGCACGTCGTCGAAGGGCTCCCGGGCCACCTCGACCAGGTCGGGGTGGGCGACCCACGTCCCGTCGAAGCCGTCCCCGGACTCCCGCACCTTGTCCTCGCGAACCTTGACCAGCGCGGTCTCGTTCACGCTCCGGTCCTTGCGGCTGGGGATGAACGCGGCCATCCCACCGATGGCATGCCCGTCGCGCCGGTGACACGTCTTCACCAACAGTTCCGTGTACGCGCGCATGAAGGGAACGGTCATCGCCACCTGTGCCCGGTCGGGCAGGACGAAGTCTTCCCGGTCGCGAAACTTCTTGATCAAGCTGAAGATGTAGTCCCACCGTCCGGCGTTGAGCCCGGCCGAGTGATCCCGAAGCTCGTAGAGGATCTCATCCATCTCGAACGCCGCCAGGACCGTCTCCACCAGTACCGTCGCCCTGATCGTGCCCCGAGCGATGCCCAGAGCGTCCTGCGCATACACGAACACGTCGTTCCAGAGCCGCGCCTCGACGTGGCTCTCTAGTTTGGGCAGGTAGAAGTAGGGACCGGTCCCTCTGTGGAGCAGACGGTCCGCGTTATGGAAGAAGTACAGCCCGAAGTCGAACAGGCTCCCGGAGATGGGGGTCTCGTCGACGAGAACATGATTCTCTGGGAGGTGCCACCCGCGGGGACGCACCACCAGCGTGGCGGTCTCGTCCGCGAGCCGGTATTCCTTCCCCTCCTCGCTCGTGAAATCGATCGTTCGCTCCACGGCATCGATGAGGTTCGCCTGACCGACGGTCATGTTCTCCCACGTCGGAGAGTTGGCGTCCTCGAAGTCGGCCATGAACACCTTGGCCCCCGAGTTCAGCGCGTTGATGATCATCTTCCGGTCGGTGGGCCCGGTGATCTCCACGCGCCGGTCCCTGAGATCGGGCGGGGGGGGGACAACCTTCCATCCGTCGTCCGCGCGGATCTCCTGGGTTTCCTTCAAGAACCCGGGCATCTCGCCGTCGCGGATCCGCTCCTGTCGTTCCTCCCTGCGGCGCAGGAGCTCCGCTCGAGTGGCTTCGAACTCCCGGTGAAGCCCGGCCAGGAAGGCCAGCGCTTCCTCGGTCAAAATCTCCGCCGCACGTCCTTCGATGGGCGCTCGAATCTCGACCCCCTGTGGCATGGTCACAACCTCCGTCCGGTGATCGACGCGTCCAGCACCTGCATGGGGTGGTAGATGGGGAGCCGCTCCCCCCGGGCCTCCAGGTGGGCGGCGATCTGGAGCACGCACCCGGGATTCCCCGCGGCGATGGCCTGGGCCCCGGTGGCCAGCAGGCTCTCCGCCTTCCGCCGGCCGAGCTGCTCGGCGGCGTCCGGCTCGAGGATGTTGTAGACACCGGCCGAGCCGCAGCAGATCTCCCAGTCGGCCGGCTCCAGGAGCTCGAGCTCCGGTACCTCGCGCAGGAGAACCCGGGGCTGGGCCCGGACACCCTGGGCATGCGCCAGGTGACACGCGTCGTGGTAGGCGAGCCGTAGGGGGAGGGGGTGTCGTGCGGCCACCGTCCCCTCCTCCGCGAGGATCTCGGTGACGTCCCGAACCTTCGCCGAGAACGTCCGTGCGCGGCCGCCCCAGACAGGATCGTCCTCTAACAGGTGCACGTAGTCCTTCATGGCCGAGCCGCAGCCAGCCGCATTCGCCGCGATCACGTCGCAACCTTCGAATGCTTCGATGGTCTCCTTGGCCAGACGGATCGCTTCGGCTTCATAGCCCGCGTGCATGAGCAGTGCGCCGCAGCACCGCGGCCGGCGTGGCGCGTACACATCGAACCCCTCGGCGGACAGGACACGGATGGTCGCCGCGTTCACGTCGTGGAAGAACACGCGCTGCACGCATCCCTGGAGGACACCGACCCGACCTCGCCGGGCCCCCCGAGCGGGGGTCGTCTCGGGAACCCGGGCGAACACCGCTCGCGCCCGGACCGGAGGAGCCAACCGGACCATCGCCCGGAGCCGGGGGTATCGCCGCAGGGCCCGGCCCCGGCGGATCGGGCGGTCGAGGGCCAGACCCCGGGCCGCCGCGAGCAGTGGCGCCGCCGCCCGGATCCTCCCCGGGTGGGTGAACAGGGCGAACAGGATCCGGCGGATGGCCCGCTCACCGAGGGGGCGGCGGACGTTCCGCTCCACCTGTGGCCGGGTGGCTTCGATCAGGCGGTCGTACTGCACCCCCGACGGACATGCGGTTACGCAGGCCATGCATCCCAGGCACCGGTCGAAGTGAACGGCCATACCGGCCATTTCGCTTCCCTCGTCGTGGCCGTGATCCATGAGGACGATGCGGCCCCGGGGAGAGTCCATCTCCTCACCCCACAGCACGTAGGTGGGGCACGTCGGGAGGCAGAACCCGCAGTGGACACAGGCGTCGATCAGATCCTGGGCCGGTGGACGCCGGTCGTCGAAGGCACGGCCCGCAGACTCCTCGTCGAGGCTCACGCTAGATATCTCCCACGAACACGCCGGGATTGCACACTCTGGTCGGGTCGAAGGCCGCCTTCACCCGTCGCGTCAGCTCCATGCCGGGACCGTTCGCCGTCGCCCACACGTCGACCTTCTGCCGGACCTCCCCCGGGGCGTCGAGGACCACGCACGGGAATGGATCGAGGGCCCGGCGGAGATCCTCCACCGCACTCACGGCGTCCTCGGCAGAGCGTGACCCGAGAGCGATCCACGAGAGCCCCGCACCACCTCGTCCGACCAGCGACCCGTCGAGCCGATCGGAGACCCGCAGGATGGTCGCCAACGACGCCGGAAGGGCCGATACCCTCACCACGACGCCGTCCGTCGACCGTTGACCGCCCCGCTGCTCCGCCCAGAGCCCCTCGTCCTCTTCCACCACCTCGCCCTGAAGGCCCAGGTCCGCCAGGGCCCTGACGGCCCACCCAGCACGGGCCTCCGGCGCCACACCGCCGCACCGGGCGAAGATCCGCCCTCGCCCGCGGCTCCACGCGACATCCATGGCGTCGAGCTCGAGGGGCGCGTGGGCCATGGCCAGGACGGCCTGCTGGAGGACCTCCGGGTCTCCGGATTCACCGAGGGCGGTCAGTCGGCTGGTCGGAAGGGGATGGAGGCGGAGGGCCACCTGAACGACGAGCCCCAGCGTCCCGAACGACCCACTGAACAGCTTGGGCAGGTCGTATCCGGCCACGTTCTTGATCACCTTCCCTCCGGAACGGGCCAGGGTTCCGTCGGGGAGCGCCACGGTGATCCCCAGGAGGAGGTCTCGCGGCCCCCCGTACCGGTGCCGCAGCGGCCCGGAGTCACCGACGGCGACGACGCCGCCGATCGTCGCCGCCTCGTTCTCCCCGAGGGGAGGGTCCAGAGCAAACATCTGTCCGGCCTCGGCGAAGGCCTCCTGCGCGCGGGCCAGTCGGACACCGGCCTGCACGACCGCGGTGAGGTCGGCCGCGTTGTGCTCGAGGATGCCATCGAGCCGCTCGGTCGAGATCTCGAGCTCGGGCCGTGGCCGGGGATTGCCCCAATCCAGTTTGGTCCCTCCCCCCCGGAACCGGATCGAGGCGCCATCGGCTCCGGCCGTCCGGAGCAGCGAGGCCGCTTCCTCGGGCGACGCGGGGCGCTCGGTGCGCAGCCGGCGCCCCCTAGAACCGCTCCGCCACGCCGGCCCGCTCCAGCGGGTGCTGCCGGTAGCGGCCGGGGACTTCCCCACACAGCCGCGGCGTGGGCATGACCTTTCCCCGGTTCGCGAGCTGCGCGGGGTCAAAGGCGCACCGGAGACGCTGGAACGCGTCGAGGTCGGGCTCCGAGAACATCTTCGACATGTGCTTCTTCTTGTCGATGCCCACGCCGTGCTCCCCGGTGATGGAGCCCCCCGCCTCGACACACACATCGAGGATGCGCGCGGAGAGCTCCTCAGCCTTGTCCGTCTCGCCCAGGCGAGCGTCGTAACACACCAGAGGGTGGAGGTTCCCGTCACCCGCGTGGAACACGTTGGCCACCCGAAGTCCGTACTCGGCGGCCAGATCGTCGATCCGCCGCAGGACCTCGGGAAGGCGGGTGCGCGGGATCACCCCGTCCTGGACGTAGTAGTCAGGTGCGACCCTGCCCATCGCGGCGAACGCGGCCTTCCGAGCTTTCCAGATCAGCTCCCGTTCGGCCTCGTCCTTCGCCAGGCGGATCCCCGTGGCTCCATTCCTCTCGCAGATCCCGACGACACCGTCGAACCGCGCACCGCACTCCGCCTCGGGTCCATCGAGCTCGACGATCAGCGCGGCCCCCACGTCGAGCGGGTATCCCGCGTGGGTGGCCTGCTCGCACGCCTCGATCGACAGCCGGTCCATCATCTCGATGGCTCCCGGTACCACACCCGCGGCGACGATGTCCGAGACCGCCTGCCCGGCGTGGTCGGTGGAGTCGAAGTACGCCACCAGGGTCCGCCACGCCTCCGGCCTGGGGATCACTCGCACCGTGATCTTCGTCGCGACGCCGAGCGTTCCCTCCGAACCCACGAATGCCCCGACGAGGTCGTACCCCGGGCGATCGAGCTCTTTCCCACCCAAGGTGACGATCTCACCGTCAGACAGGACCACCTCCAATCCCGTGACGTAGTTGGTGGTGAACCCGTACTTGAAGCAGTGCGCCCCGCCGGAGTTCTCCGCGACGTTCCCGCCGATGGAGCAGACGATCTGGCTGGATGGGTCCGGCGGGTATACGAATCCGGGGCCCACGGCCTTGGTGATCTCGGCGTTCAGCACGCCCGGCTCCACGGTGATCCGCTGGTTGTCGAGATCGACGTCGAGGATGCGCCGCATCCTCGAGAGGCCGATCAGCACTCCGTCCTCGAGAGGGACGGCTCCGCCCGACAGACCCGTTCCCGACCCTCGAGCCACCCAGGGGACGTTGGCCTGATGGCAGGCCCGCAAGATCTCCTGGACCTCGCCGACCGTATCGGGAAGCACGACGACCCGAGGGATGACCCGGTACTGGAGAAGACCGTCGGACTCGTATGTCTGGAGGGCGTGCCGGTTCGTGATGACCCGCTCGGGAGTGCAGATGCTCGTTAGCGTTTGGACGAACCGGTCCATCGCGGCCCCTCCGGGCAACCTAGCACAGACCCGGAGTCGCAGAGGCTTCGGTCATCCCCCGTGCTCGTGCGGATGGGGGTGCGAGATGTCCAGCTCGACCACCATGCATCCGTAGCACACTCCGGCCGGGCAGTCGTCGTCATCGCACGCCGCGCACGTTTCCATCTCTTTCTCGCAGTCCGAGCACACGAGGGGAGCAATCGTGTCCCTCACCGCTCATCCTCCTCCGACTCCTCCCCCGCGCCGGCGTGGAGACGGTGGGCCGCAGCCTCGCGTCCGTCCGCCTGAGCATACCCACGAGTTCCCCGTCGGAGGTGGTGATCGGGGCGCTCTCGAGATCGTGTCGGCCCATGAAGGCAGCCAGTTCCTCGATGTGAACGTGGGGCCGGAAGGTGCCGGGGCCCGGGCGCATGGAGTCCTCGACGACGTCCTCGTCCCTCGCTTGTTCGAATTGCTCCGGCTGGAGAATCCCGAGGACCACTCGTCGGTCGTTTACCGCCACACACTCTTCCCAGCCGGCGCCTCGCACCCGATCGCGGACCTCGCCTACCCGCTCGTCGAGCCGGCAGGTGGGGACGTCAGGGCGGGCCACGTCAGCGGCTCTGGGGAGCCCAGCGATCTTTCCCTCACGCGGAAGCCCTGCCGCGAACCAGTCCTGCTTGCCCGCAACGTAGTCGTACACCTCAGTGAACCCGAGGCTGTCGAGCCGCCACGCGGCTCGTGGGCTCAGGTCTCACGCCGAGTCCCAGCAGTACAGGATGATGGGCCGGGAGGGCTCCAGTCTCTTGCGGGCTTCGTCGTCGATTCGCCGGAGTGGGATGTTGACGGCCCCCGGGAGGTGCTCCTCCTCGTACTCCTCGCTTGGGAGAACCTCGACGAGCTGTGCTCCTTCATCGAGGAGGCGCTGCACCTCCCGGCGACCGATCTCCTCTGGCATCCCTCCGTTCTTACCGCCCGGAACGACTTCCCGCTACCCGCGCCGTTCCCACCAGGGCCGACCTGCCGGCCGTTCCGTGGGCAGCTCGGGAGCCGCCCGCGGGGTGGGTGAGGGCGGCGGTGGCGCCAGCGGCGCCGGGCTCGTCGCCGGCGTTACCGGCCGCGCCCCCGACGGCTGGGCTCCCGCCCTCCGGGCCGCAGTCTTCTTCCGAGAGGTGGTCTTCCTCCGCGCGGTGGTCTTCCGAGCGGTCGTCTTCTTTCTTGCGGCGGTCTTCCTTCGCCCGGTGGTCTTCCGAGCGGTCGTCTTCTTCCGAGCGGTGGTCTTCCTCCGCGCGGCGGTCTTCCTCCGTCCGGTGGTCTTCCGGGCGGTCGTCTTCTTGCGCGCGGTGGTCTTCCTCCGCGCGGTGGTCTTCCGAGCGGTGGTCTTCCTCCGGGCCGTCGTCTTCCTGCGAGCGGCCGACGGCTTCCTGGCCGCGGATTTCTTCCGCGTTGTCTTTCTCCTCGCTGGTGGCATTCCTTCCCCTCCTTCCACGCTCAGACGCGCTCAGGTGAAACTCATAGAACCATCGGGCTCCGCTCGCAAGTCCGAAATCGCAAAAACTTTCATCGGACGTCTGCCGCTACGGAAGTCTCCAGGGGTTGGCTGGGTCAGAATTGTGCGACGGTCAAGGGCCGGCATGGCTCCCACGGTCGAGCGACCGCCTGGACCGGCGAAAGGTGGTTCGAGCGCCGGGGGGTGGAGCCTGATCCTTGAGCTTGGTCTTTGTCCTCGTTCCCTCAGCCGCCGGAGGAGCCTGCTCCACCACCCTGGCCCGAGCCTTGGCCTGATGGATTCGTCTCTTTGGATCGGCCGGAAGTGCCTTCGGAGGATGAAGGGCCGCCGGTGGTGCCGTCCTGATCGCCGCCCCTTGCCCGTGAACCCTTCTCCGGGCGGTCCTTGCCGTGCTTGCGGTGACCCGCCTTACCATTGTCCTTCTGTCGCTTCGCGGGCCCGCTGACTCCTCGCCGCCCCTCTCCGTTCTTCGGGTTGCCACCGGTCTGGTGTGCGATGGGTTGCGTGGGGCGCACCCCATCCAGGGCACGGGCGGAGTCCCCCAACGCGCGGCCGAGATCCTGGCACGCGTCGGCGGGACCACCGGAGACTCGTCCGGCTGGTCCATCGTTCGCGATCCCCCCGCACGAGCCTCGGAGGATGTCGGCAAGGCTCTCGACCTGGCGAGAGAGGACCGTCTCGACCTGTGCGCGAAGGGCTTCGCCCTGGATCGTCGTCCCGACTTCGTCGAGGCCCGCGACGGAAGACGCCGTGTGCCGGCGGAGATTTTCCGTGACCTTTTCCACGAACCCGAGGCGTTGTTCGGCGAAGAGGGGGCGGAGCTCCCACAATCGCCTGGTGGCGAACTCCAGGTGAAGCTGAACCTCCCGGCTGGGATCGGCGTTCGCGAGGAGCCGGGCTTCCTCCACCCCGAGCTTCAGCGAGTACAGCGTGTCGCCGGGAACGGAGTTCTCCGCCAGCACGACCGTCGTGGGGCCCAACACCAAGGCCAGGACCAGGAGGGCGACTCCCGCTCCGGCGATGTACCCACGGACCAGGCGGTGGCGTCGCGCGCCGATGCGCCGGGTCCGGCCCACCGGCGCCAGACCCACCAGACGAGCGGCGAGATCACCACCCGCGCGGCGATCCACCGCCACGGCGTTGCCGTCCTTCCGCTTGGCGAACTCCTTCATCTCGGTGGCGATGTCGACCAGAGCTCGGTGGTCGTGCACCTCTCGCCCCAGATTGGTGGCGACGCCGATGGACAGCGTCAGCAAGGGGATCCGGCGCCTCCGACCCTGACGGTCCTCGATCTCGATGTAGCCTCGAGCGGCATCCTCTCGCTCGTACAGGTGCTCGACCCTCGCCTCGAACCCGGCGATGACGTCTTGCACGAACACCTCCGCGATATCCGGGTGGGTGAGCACGATGAAGTCGTCGCCGCCGACGTGTCCGAGGAAGCTGTCGGGCCTCTCCTCCGCCGCGTTCCACAGCACCTCGGCCAGGGCCTCGATGGCCTCGTCTCCCCGGAGGAAGCCGTAGTGGTCATTGTACGACTTGAACTGGTCCAGGTCGATGTAGAGCAGCGCAACGTCTTCCCCCGCGGCGACCCGCAACTGGAGCTCCCGCTGGATCTGGAGGTTGCCGGGGAGACCGGTCAGGGGAGAGGCCGAGCGGACCTGCTCGAGACGTCGAAGAACCAGGTTCACTCGGGACACCAGCTCGACCGGGTCGAACGGCTTCACGATGAAGTCGTCTGCCCCGGCAGCGAGCCCGATGTTCCGATCGGCCGGAAGGGACCTGCCGGTGAGGAGGATTACGCTGGGGTCGCCGAAGCGCCAGTCCGACCGCAGCCGGCGGCACACCTCGTATCCGTCGACGCCTGGGATGACAATATCCAGGAGGACGAGAGCCGGCCGATACTCCAGTGCCAGAGCGAGCGCGGTGTCCCCGTCCCCGGCAGTGACGACGGCGTGACCCTGGGCCCTGAGGTTCACCTCGATGAACTTCAGGATGTCTGCGTCGTCGTCCGCGACGAGGATGACCGGTCGCCCGGTGTGGGGAGCCTCGGGCACGGCTCCGACACCGGGGTGCTGTGCAGATGTGGATGCTCTCATGGCCCGCACGGTCCCCCACTCCTCGTCTTCGTTATCGGCATTCTGGGGGACAGGGCTAGAGCCACCGGGCTAGGTACTTCTGCGGAAATGCACTCGGCAGAGCGAGGGGGTGTCCGGATGCCTCACCTGCCCTTCCGTCGGGACGTGAGGCGCTTCCGGGACCTGTTCGCCTCCTCCTCCTCTTTCATCGCACGGGCGGCTTCCTCCCAACCCACGCCGCCCCGTTCGGGAAAGAGATCGCGCTGCCGCTCGTAGACGCAGAGGAACAGATCGCCCTCGTGGGCTCGTGGGTACAGGCCCTGGTTCCGGATGGCCTGGAGCGCCGGCTGATACACGCGGTCGTACCAGTCCCCGGCGATCTCCTCGGGCGCGAGGACCTCACCCCGTTCCTGCATGAGGTGGTAACCGTGGATCTTCACCAGCTCGAGCAGTTCGATATACCCCTGGGGCCGGCTGAATTCGATCCCAGCCTCGGGCCGGGCTCGCTCGAGGCCGCTCTCCTCCATGAACATCCGCTCTTGTTCTTGCATGATGAGCCGACCGACGTCGGCGTCCGGCGGAAGCGGCCACCTGGTCCGGAGCCGGGTGATCTCGGCGTCGATGTAGTCGATCCCCTGCTGGCGGGCAACGGCGACACGATGGTGCCCGTCTGCGACGAAGTACCGGCCGTCGAGCTCGTACACCTGGATCGGGGGGAACCCACCGTCTCCGAACGCTCGCTCGACGCGCCGCCAGCGCGGCCCGATCTCCCGGCGGCGCGGCAGGAAGTCGCGGTCGAAGTCCCCGGTCCGACCGACCGTGCCGACGATCTGCTTCACCGGAATGGGCCGCAACCCCGCATAGCTCTGCTGGAAGACCCGCAGTCGCCGGGTCACCTCGTCGAGGGGGAGGAGATCGCGGTCCGTTCCCTCCTTCCGCCGAACGAACCTGGCCAGGCGGCGGAAGCGGTCGCGGCGGCGGGCCCTCTCGAACGTGGATCGGCTCCGATCGATCATGGCGCTGCTTCGAGCTCGAGCACCCGGTACGGCACGACGTTGACCACTCTAGTGTCCCCCATCCAGCGATCCGGGCGAGGTGTCCCGTGGGGATGGATATGCCCGTGCAGCAGCAACCGAGGCCGGAGCCTGTCCACCAACCGATGGAAGGCGGCAAAACCGACGTGGGCGGGATCGTCCGGCTCGTCGCCGAGCCCCAGAGGCGGTGAGTGCGTGACGAGGACATCCACCGCCCGTCGTCGCAGCGGGGTGCGCAGGCGGGCCCGGGCCAGGAGACGAAGGGCACGTAGGCGCATCTGACGCTGCGTGTAGCGGTTGGGGCCATCCGTGTAGTTCACCGAGCCACCGAGTCCGGCATGGATGAGCCCGGCCGCCTCGGCGACGCGCCCATCGATGTTCACGCAACCCTCGGGCCCCGGGGGTGGAGTGAAGCTTCGGCTCACCAGCCGGTCGGCCCCATCGCCCGATCCGATCAACAGGCCCGGCCGGAGCCGTTCCATTTCCGGCTGAGGCCTGGCCGAGATGGCCGGGTCGTGGTTCCCCGGCACGTACAGGAGAGGGACGGACAAAACGGTAACGATGAACTCCAGATACTCGAAGGGCAGGTCACCGCAGGAAACCACCAGGTCGGGGCGAAGTTGCCCGAGGGTCTCGCCGGACAGCGCCTCCTCCACCTCATCGGCCACGGCAAGGATTCTCGTCACACCTCAAGAGTACCCATGGTTCCCCGGTGCGATGGACGCGCCCACCGTTGAATGAGTGAACAAGGGTTAAGTTTCGCGCCACTCCTCCCGATACTTCCTCCTTGGAGCCCGGTGAGGCCGGACGGGAGCGGCTCCGTGGACTCGTTCCCCGGTGCCTCCGTTGTCGTTCGGTCCCGCCGAGTGTCCAGGAAGATCCGGAGACGCCGGCCCGAGAAAGCGGGCACGGCCCCAGGAAGAGCGTTCCGAAGGGGGGGCCTTCGATGTTCGGGAACAGTCCCCGGCTCCGTAGGAGCTTGGTGGGTTACAGCAAGAAGGACGTCCTGCAGACGCTGGACGAGCAGGAAACCATGGTCAAGCACGCCCAGCAATCCGCAGAGGGTGCCCGGGCCACCGTGGCCCGTCTCGAGGCCGAGATCGGACAGCTCCGGGAGGAAGCGGAGACCAGGGCCCAGGAGGCCCGAGCGCTTCAGACCCAGATCCAGCAGGTTGCCACGGAGGCCGAGGAGCACCGTCAGCTCGCCGAGCGGTTCCGAGCAGAGACGACTCAGTACCGCGCCGAGGCCGACCGGATCCGAAGCGAGGCCGAACAGCACCGAGCCGAGGCCGACCGGGCCCGACAGGAAGCCGACCGGGCCCGACAGGAGGCCGAGGCCGCCCAGGCGCCAGACCATCTTGCCGAGCTCCTCAACGCGGAGCTGGCCCAAGTGCTGGCTACGGCGAAGGAATCTGCCCAGAGGATCATGGAGAGGGCGGAAGAGTCCGGCCGCGGGCGTGAGGCGCGCGCTGAAGAGGTGTGGGAAGAGGTGCAGGCCGAACTGGATCGGTTCACCGGCTGGTGGGAGAGGGTCGAACCCGTGATCCGAGAGGTTCAGAAGCGGATCGAGGAAGCCCGGAACCGCGCCGATGAGGTGGCCGACCGCATCCGGCAGGCGCTGGGCCCGACCCTTCAGGCGATGATCGACGTCGATACCGACCTCGGCCGCCTCCAGGACACGGCGACCCCGCCCCAGATGAAGCCGCCCAGTGGCGCCCAGGAAGACGAGGACGACCCGGCCCCGTACGAGGGGTCCACGAACGGAGAGAGCCCCTCACCGGTCGTCCAAGTCGACGAGCCCGTGAGCTCGGAGCGCCGGTCGGAGGGTCACTATGACCCCGACTACTGGGGCTAGATCGTCCTCCCAGGTACGCGGTGAATCCCGCGGCTACGAGTAGTACTCGACGATCAGCCGCTCGTCGATCTCGACCGGCAGCGGGATCTCGTTGCGCTCCGGCCAACGGCTGAGGGTTCCGCCGAGACCGTCGCCATCGCGCTCCAGGTAGGGCGGAGGGTCGGGGGTGATCTCCAACGCCTCGCGCACCGAGATGAAGTTCCGGCCCTTCTCGTCGAGCTCGATCTTGTCCCCCGGCCGAGCGGCGGCACTCGGCACGTCTATCCTCCGGCCGTTCACCTTGACGTGCCCGTGGGAGACGAGCTGGCGAGCCGCCCGCATCGACAAGGCCCATCCGAGGCGGAGCGCCAAAGCGTCGACCCTGGTCTCGAGGAGCCTCAGGAGCTCGGCGCCGGTCACGCCCTTCCTTCGGCTCGCGCGGGCGAAGTACCTCCGGAATGGTCGCTCCCCGACGCCGTAGATCGCCCGGAGCTTCTGCTTCTCGAGCAGTCGGAGCTGGTACTCGGTCAGGCGGCGTCGGCCGCGGCCATGCTGGCCCGGCGGGTACGGCCTTCGCCCTGACGGGCAGTTCGGACGGCCGCATACCGCGGCGCCGACCCGTCGGCAGATCCGGTGACGTGGTCCGACCTTCAGCATCTCAGGGTTCCGCCGTCGAAGGAACGGCGGACCTTGAGGATACACGCTCTGAGGGTTCGGCGACAGCGGGGATGCGGCAGAAGAGCGGGGTGCGGCTTCCTCGCTCCCCCTGCGACCGGTCTTGCCGAGCGGATCGAGCCTAGGTTCGCCGGATGGCGAGGCCGTGCGGGTCGGCCCGCTCCACGTCACCAACCACGTGAGAGATCGGAGCCACGGCCTGGAGGTGTCCGGTCCGGCCGCCGCCCTCAACGCGGATCACCCCGACGCCGGGAGTGCTTCCCACCGCGTTGTTCACTCCCGGGGCATTCCCGGTGAGTGGATTGGGCCCGCGCAGGGAGGCGAACACCCTGTTCCCGCTGGGGGCGATGCCCAATAGATCGGACGCGGGATCGTCGCTCACTCCGCCGGCCAGACTGAACTCATTCACGACCGCGTCGGTCGCGGTATCGACGACGACGATCCGGTTGGCGGCCCGGTCAGCGACCCAGAGGAACCGGCCGTGCTTGGTGAGGGTGGCCCCGTGGGAGTCCACGAAACCCCTGGCGTCGTGGCTGAACACGAGGACAGGCGCCGGGGTGTTCGGAGGATTGGGAGTCGTGGAAAAACCGGAGAGCAGGAACTTGTACAGGTCCGCTTCCAGGGGGTTGGCCGCCGTCCCACCGCCCGAGTTGATGTAGATCTTCCCGTCGATCTCTACCCCGCCGCAGCCGTTCGGATGGACGGCAGCCTGGTCGTACTCCGCGACGATGGCCATCGGGGTCGCGGTACTGTCGACAACGAACAACCCACCGCCCCGGAGGGTGACGAACGTGAACCGGCTGGTCGCGTCGATAACCGGGCAGATGGGAGCGTTGTCGGGGCGGAGCACGGGATCCTCGCATCGGAAACCGTTCGGAGTAACGCAGGTCGCCAGGTTGAGCGTGGCCGCAGGGTCGAGCGTGAAGGTCCCGGTTTCGAAGTCCGTGGAGATCCGCTGAAGGAGCTTCCCGTTCTGATTCGCCACCACGACATAGCTGTCGTCCATCGACGGGAATGCCGCATGTGCCTGGGCTCCCACGTCGATGCACTCCACGGGAGTCCGAGCCGCCGCATCCATGAACAGCACGTGGCCGGTGGCCACGAACGCGATAACGGCGTGAGAGTAATCCATGTTGAACATGTGCATGTGCGGTCTCTGCGGGGCGGAGCCCGTACGCGCGAGGCACAAATCACGGGAGGCGCCACCCAAGTCGATGACCTCCGGGGTGGCAACCGCGGCATCCCGACCGGACAGATCATCCCCGGGGTAGATGTAGAGAGTCCCCCCACCGTCGGCGGTGGTGTTGGATTGGTCGATCACCCAGACCTCGAATGCGGCCTCTTCGGCCCCCGCCAGCCCCTTCGTCGACAAGCCGGCGGCCATCAGGAGAGAGACCAGGATCGCATGGAGGGTTCTGCGCATGATCGTTCCTCCGGGTCCGTGAGGGCGGTGAGGCTACTCTCCCCGTCCCGGGCTGTAAAGGTGCGTTCGGCGTAAACGTCTCAGACGCTTGGGCTTCTTCTCCGGCGTCTTGAGCCGATTCCTCAGCTCGCGCTAGGCTCGCTCTCGCGTTGGAAGAGGCACGGCACAAGACGCTCATCCTGATCCTGGCCCGCGAGCTGGCCACGAACCTGGCCACACCGGTATTCGTGGTCGACCCCGAAGGAACGCTGGTCTTCTACAACGAGGCCGCAGAGGACATCCTCGGCGAGCCGTTCGGCCTCGTCGGTGAGCTCACCCGGGACGAGTGGGCCGTCATGTTCTCGCCCGAGGCTCCCGACGGCACCCCGCTTTCCCTCGAGCAGCTACCGTTGATCCGGGCGCTTACGAGCCACGTTCCCGTGCATGACGAGATCCGGATCAAGGGACGCGACGGCGTCGTCCGGCAGATCGCCGTGACCGCATTCCCTCTCCTCGGGGGAGGAGAGGAGTTCGCGGGGGCGGTGGCCATCTTCTGGGAGCATCCCGCCGGAGAGGACTCCCGGGGTCCTGCGAAGGGGTCTCGCGGCCGGCCCGGCGGGGGCGTGAGCTGAGCCGTGCACATCCGCGTGTGGGGCTGTCGCGGGTCGCTGGCGTCGCCGGGCCCCGAGACGATCCGCTACGGAGGGAACACGGCCTGCGTCGAGGTCCGCCTGGATGACGACACGCTCATCATCCTGGACGCGGGAACGGGGATCCGCCCTCTCGGACTGTCCCTCCTATCGGACCCGCCACCGAAGATCCACCTGTTCCTCAGCCATCTCCATCTCGACCACCTGGAGGGGCTGGGGTTCTTCCTTCCCGTGTGGCAGCGCGAGGCGGACCTGCACATCTGGGGGCCGCCGTCCCCGGTGCGCACCCTGGAGCAACGGGTGGCGCAGTACTTCTCTCCACCCCTCTTCCCCGTGCATCTCAGCGAGATCCCCGCGCACCCAAAGTTCCACGACGCTCCGGGATCCGAGGTGCGGATCGGGAGCGGAACAATCCTGTCCGAGCCGATCGCCCACCGCGGCCCCACGGTGGGCTGGCGCATCTCTGAGAACGGCCGGTCGTTCGCCTACCTCACCGACCACGAGCCTGCCCAGGGGGTGGACCTCGATTCCATGAGCCCCGAGTGGATCTCCGGCTACCAGGTGGCCCGCGAGGCCGACGTCCTGTTCCACGACGCTCAGTACACGGCGGAGGAATATCTCGAGCGGCAGGGCTGGGGGCATTCGAGCGTCGACCACATGGTGGCCTTCTCCCTGGCCTGCAGAATTGAGCGGCCGGTGATGTTCCATCACGACCCGCTCCACACGGACGACGACCTCGAGAAGATGCGAGATCACGCCCGGGCCCTGTGGGAGGGCGGGGGCGGGGAGGGCGAGGGCCCCGAACTCGCTCACGAGGGCATGGAATTCGACCTGTCCCCCTGAGTGGGGCCGGTCGAGCTGGGACGTTCGTGGAAACCTTCCCCTTCCTCGCGGGCTGAAGCCCGTCGTCTCCACCTGTCGAGTTCCGCGATACAGTCGAGCCGATGGCCCTTCCCGTCCGCCCTCCGATCGAGCCGATGCTCGCCCGCCTGGAGAGCGACATCCCCCGGGGAGATGGGTGGCGGTACGAGCCGAAGTGGGATGGCTTCCGGGCCATCGCGTTCCGAGACGGCGACGAGCTGACGATCGGCAGCCGGGGGGGCAAGACCCTGGAACGCTACTTCCCCGAGCTCGTTGCCGCCCTCAAGCAGGTCGTGCCCCGGCGGTGCGTCGTGGACGGGGAGATCGTCGTGGCGTCGGACGGCGTGCTCGATTTCGAGGTCCTCCAGCAACGGATCCATCCGGCGCAGTCCCGCATCGGGAAGCTGGCCGAGGAGACCCCGTCGTCGTTCGTGGCATTCGACCTGCTGGCCGAGGGATCGCGGGATCTCCGTGGGCAGCCGCTCGCCCGGCGATGGGATCGGCTCACCCGGTTCCTGGAACCGCGACCCGTGGCCTCCACGATGCGCGCCATCCTGGGTCCTCGCACGCACGTGGTCCTGACACCGCAATCCACCGATGCTGATGAGGCCACTCGATGGCTCGACGATCTGGAACCTGCCGGGCTCGACGGGGTCATCGCCAAACGCGACGTTCTCGCCTACCAGCCCGGCAAACGCGTGATGGTGAAGATCAAACACCAGCGGACCATCGATTGCGTCGTGGGTGGGTACAGGGTCCACAAGTCCGGCCGTGGAGTCGGCTCGTTGATGCTCGGGCTATACGGCGAAGAGGGGGTGCTCCATCATGTCGGGGCCTGCGGAGCGTTCTCCATGAAGGACCGCGTGGCCATCAGGGAAAAGCTGCGCCCCCTCGAGGGTGGCGAGGCGTTCGCGGGCGGGGTGATGCTCGGCGGCCCCAGCCGGTGGCGGGCGGAGGAGAAGGAGTGGATCTCGGTCGAACCGGTTCTCGTGTGCGAGGTGGCATACGACCACTTCCAGGGAGGACACCGCTTCCGTCACCTCGCACAGTTTCTGCGCTGGCGCCCCGATCGCGATCCCCGATCCTGCACGTTCGACCAGCTTGTGGCGCCCCGGTAGCGCCGGCGGTCACCGTCCCAGGAAGTAGGTCGCCACGAACCACAGGACCACCAGGACGATCACCAGGATGATCCCGTATTTCGCGAGGGCGAAGCCCGTCATGCCCGATCCCGACTCGGGAGCCGGCTCGTGGGTGTGGTGTTCGGGCTCAGATCCGTGCGTGTGTGCCATGAGAGGTCACCTCCTCGGCCGTCCGGTCCCGATGGTTCCCTCGGCCGGATGTCGGCAAACGCCGGATGCTCCACGCCCAGGTGACGGCATGGGCCCGGAGTCAACCGAGGAAAATCTCCGTGACCCACACGCGGCCTCCCGAGCGCACCACCCCCACGCCGATCTTGGTGAACGCCCTGCTCAGGATGTTGCGCCGGTGGGGCCGGCTGTCCATGAGCGCCCGATGCACGGAGCGCACGGTGGAGCCCACGCCGACGTTCTCCCCGATCGTGTTCCACTCCCACCCCGAGACCAGGCACGACAGGCAGGAGTGATGGAAGATCGAGCCCTGATCGGCCATCCGGCTGCTGTGGCGGTGCGCTTTCCGGGAGAGGGATTGGCTGAGCCTGAGCCGGGGGCGGTCGCGCTTCACCCGGGCCTGGTTGGTCAAGGCGAAGAGGTCCTCCTCGGCGTTGGTGGTGGCATCGGCGGGCGGTGCGACCGGCCCCCCCGCAACGAGGATGCCGGCCACCACCGCCGCCGCCATCCCGGTGCGGGCGATGCGCGAGCGGGACGAACCCATGGCGGCCTCCCTTCTCGCCGAGGGGACCGCTCGCCGTCCTGCTCCACGCTTCGGCGTCTCCGGGCGAGCTCTTCCCCCCGGAACCCCCCGTCCTGGGGGCAGGCAACCGAAGCTAGTAACGGCGTCTCGAGCTCGGTAGTCGTCATTTCCTCCCCGGTCGTCCGGCCGTGGGCGGACGAGCCAGAGCAAGCCACCCCACAGCCGGTGCGGGGGGGCAGGTGGGTGTCGGCCACCCGTCAGGAGGCTGGGTCGGGCGGCCTCAGCCGGCCAGGCGCCCGGCTACACGGGCGAGGTCCCGGACCGTCACCGCGGACGACCGCAGCGGGAGCGGCGTCGGGCCGACCGACCGCGTCGTCACCCTCACCCAGGTCCGGGCAGTAGGCTCGGGTCGTGGCGAGAAGCGACCGGGCCCGCCCGGAGGGCGTTCTCCTCGACGTGGATGGCGTCCTGGTCGTCTCGTGGGAAGCCCTGCCGGGAGCAGCGGAGAGCCTCCGAGTGCTCGAGGAGCGGAGGATCCCGTTCGCGCTCGTGACCAACACCACCACGCTGAGCCGGCGAAGCCTCTCGGCTCGGCTCGCCCAAGCCGGCCTGGAGGTTCCGCCGGAGCTCCTGATGACCGCCCCCGCGGCCACCGCGGCATACCTGCGGAGCCATCACCCCGGAGCCAGCTGTTTCCTCCTGGCCACCGGCGACGTGGCTGAGGAGTTCCAGGGGATCGCCCTGGCCGCGGACGCCGCCGACGTGGTCGTGGTGGGGGGCGCCGAGGACGCCCTCACCTACGAGGCCATGAACCGGGCCTTCCGGATGATCCGCGACGGCGCCGCGCTGGTGGCCATGCACCGCAACGCGTGGTGGATGACCTCGGAGGGGCCGAAGCTGGACGCGGGGCCCTACGTGGCCGCCCTGGAGGAGGCGACCGGCGTTCGAGCGGTCGTCGTGGGGAAGCCCTCGACCGAAATCTTTCGGGGGGCGCTGGCACTGTTGGGCGCCGAGCCCGAGAGGGCGGTGATGGTGGGCGACGATCTCGAGGCGGACGTCTTTCCGGCCCAGGCCATCGGCCTCACCGGAGTTGCGGTTCGGACGGGAAAGTTCCAGGAGGAGGCCCTGGCCGCTGCTGGCGACAAGCCCGACCACGTGATCGATTCGGTGGCCGACCTGCCCTCGCTGCTTGACCGGCTGGGCTGAGTGGGGCTAGCCGGCGGCCTCCCATGCCGCCACCTTCGGGTGGTCCTTGTCGACCGGACCCACCTGGGCGGCGCCGCCGGGCGACACGTAGCCCGCGATCTCCTCGGTGAAGAACTCCGCGTTGATCGGGGTGAACTCCTTCCACTCCGCGGGAACGTCGTCCTCGGCGAAGATCGCTGTGACCGGGCAGA